>CAZYXB010000005.1:0-106590 GCA_964651155.1 uncultured Acidobacteriota bacterium
CGCAACGGGCACCCGGCCCGCAGAGGGGCCGGCGCCGGAGAAGTCGAATCCGAAATGGGAGGGACCGGCCGCGGGCGCCTGCACCCAGGCCGAAAGCAGGACCGCCGCGGCAAAAGCGCCTATCCGCAGTTTGGGCTCCATGGTGCACACCTCCATCCTCGGCCGCCGGGCCGCCCGGCTTGAACCGCCGGGGCCGCCCGCGCCGCTTCCCAGGGTACCCTATTGGCGGACCCCTCCGGTAGCTGTTTCCCGCTGTGCCGTCCGTTAGGACTGCAATCGCCCCGGCCCTTGTCCGTTCTGGGTTCCGGCAACGGATCTGGAAGGGACAGGATCCTGCTCCGGGACCGCCCTGGCGAGCGCGCTGGAGGCCACCAAGGCCGGTACCTGGTCCGGAAATATGCGGGCGCCCGGAGGAAGGCCGGGAATCCCGCTTCGGTCTAACGCGTCGATCATTGCCGGACCCCGAGCCGCGGGCAGGCGCTTGCGCCCTGGAGAGCCTTCTCGCTGGGCGCCCTCCCGGCTTGTTCCCCCGTCGGCTCGGAAAAGGATGCGCGCCCTCGGCGAACAATCCTGACCCGGATTCCATCCCTTCCCCGAATGCCAACCGATGCGGATTGTCCCCGATGACCCGGCTTCTCGGCGGCTGGGGCTGCCGGGCGGAAACCCGCCAGGCAATCCCCCATTGCGTTGCCTGTTGACGCAATGGTCGTGTGTCTGGTATAAGCCGAATGTAATTTACAGACGACATATGAATGCAATAAAAGACATGCACCGCCTGGTGCCATTGCGGAATGCCGCCCGGATCGCGCCGGGTGCCTACGCGTTCACTGTCTCCGGCCGGACGAAGCACCGGACGCCCGGCCTGGATGGACCGATTTCAAAACCTGCCCGACGGCGATGTGCGCGGGACAAGGCCGCCATCGAACGGGCGCGCGAAGGGATCGAATCCCGGATGGAGCCGCATCCGCAGAACAACCGTGCCCCCCATCCCCGGCGTTGCCTCGGAAGCGTCGCCGCCGTCGGCAGCGCATCTGAGGGGAATCCATCGGGCGCAAACGCCGCGCGACGAAGGAGTGCTCCCGCAGGAGCGGGGTCGCGTCGGAACTTGCCGCCTCTTCTGAGCCGGGGCTCAAAACAAGGGATCCAAAGGTCATTCAAAAGGAAAGGAGTCAGGATGCAAAACGTTTTGCGCTGTATCGGGATTCTCGGTTTTCTGTTCGTCACCAACGCCGCAGCGTCCGAGGGCGGTAAATTCTACATAGTCGGGATGGGGACGGCTCCGGATCTCATAACGGTCCGGGGCGCCGAGGTTATCAGGCAAGCCGACATCATTCTTTTGGAGGAGCCGTCCGAGCAGGCCTACTGGAACGATTTCATCGGCGACAAGGAAGTATGGTTCTGCCCCCACGGCTCCCGGGTCGGATACGGCATCGATCCCGAAGACGTGGAGGATCCCGACATTCGGGCGATCGTCGAGAGAAATGACGGGCAGCGGCGGGAGGCGGTGGACAAAATCAAGAAGGCGGTGGCGCAGGGGAAAAAAGTGGCGGCGCTCGAAGGGGGCGACCCGATGATCTACGGCACGACCTTTTACCTGGAAATGCTGCCGGAGGATTTCCCCTCAGAGATTGTTCCGGGCATCGGCGCCTTTCAGGCTTCGAGCGCCGCGGTGAAAATGAGCCCGGTTTTCGGCTATGACACGAACTCCGTCATTGTAACCATGGGCGACTGGCCGGGCAGAAGCGATCTCAACGAAAAACTGATGAACCTGAAAACGAGCATGGTTTTCTACGCCATGGGGTTGAAATTCCCGGAGCTTTTCCGGGATCTGGGCCGGCACTATCCGGCTTCCACTCCGGTGGCCGTCGTCTCGTTTGCCGGCGACCGAGACAAAGAGAGGGTCCTTCGAAGCACGGTAGGGAGCTTTATGGCCGACGTGGAGTATACGAAGCTTCCGGCGGATTCCTACCTTATTATGATCGGGAAATTCCTCGAAGTGGGACAGGCGAGGAGCGACGCTCTGATCGGGATCAAAAGGGACATCGACAGGGTTCATGGAGGGACGCCTACCGGGGAATAGGACTTCCTGGTTTCCCCCCAATAGGGCGGCGGACCGGCCGGAGGACATGGCCTGATCCCTCTTCCTGAGTCTGCGGGAACGGCTGGACGGATAGGCGCTTTCCGTCCCGGCCGCCGCCCGATTTCCAGGGATGAAGTATCAACGGAAAATTGTGCGCCGCATCCTCCGACGGCGATCCCCCGATGTTTCCATCCAGGCGGATAGGAATCGACAAGCTCAGGCCGGTTTGCACCGGGCATTTGTGTCGTGATGGGATTGATTCGCCGCAAGACTATGCGGCGCGAGGGATTGTCCGATGAAAGTATCGACAGTATTGATCATGGCCCTTCTCCTTCAAGGCAGCGGCTACGCGCAAACAGGGGGGGGCAAAACGGTCGTCTATCCTCCTTCTCCGGGTTCTCCGGGGCCAACTGTATTCAGCCACAGGCTTCATGGTCCCGGCGGGGCCGGGTACGCGTGCGGGCGATGCCACGAAGGGGAACAGAATCGAATAGCCGCGGCGTCCGGCCCTGTACGGGGAAAGAGTTTCTGCAGCGGCTGCCATGACGGGCTGACAACCGGCCCCGGAAAACAATCTCCGGCATCTCCGATGCAGGACTGCGCATCCTGTCACGCGCCGGAGGCGGATATCGAAATCAGGCTCAACCGAATGGATCCGGTGTTATTTTCTCATGGCAAGCACATGGGAGTCGATGCGCCGGGAACAACAGAAGAACCTTCCGGTTTTTCCTGCGGCGACTGCCATCCGGGCCCTTTCCCTAAGGGCGCGGGCGGCCGGATAGAGATGGACCTTCCCCACGCGGAGGGCGGCTGCGCCCGGTGTCACAACGGGCGATCGCGCAACGATGGCTTGCCGACGGCTTTCCCTGCGGACATCCGCTGCCTCACGTGCCACAAAATGCCGGAACCGGACGCGCGCCGGTTGTCCCGATAGTGCCCCCGAAGAGCGGACCCGCTTCCGTCAAATCGGCGGGTTCCGCATGGTTTGCCGCGCAGCGAACCGGTACTCGCGGCATTGCCGGGGGCCGCTCTCGCGATCGCCCCCTCCCCACGGCCGGACTCTTCGCCCGGATCCGTTGCTCTCTGCCAGGTTCCCCGCCGAACGCGCATAGGTGGCCGTCAACCCGGGGGTTTCAGGCCGTCGTATTTTCCACGGGCAGCTCCGGCGCCCGGAATGATCCGGGAATCCCAGCCCTTCTCGTGAAAGCATGGCATGGCGCGAGACGCCGGACGGGATGCGGCCACCGGGCGGGCGTGTCGGCTGCAAACAGTGCCTCGGCGGAAACAGATTGTTGCGTCGAGGCGGCTGGATCCCTCGATGAGTCCACGGGGGGAAAGCGTCCGGTATGCCTACGGGGCGGGGAGGGAACACCCCGGGAAAGGACGGGACAGGGAGGGCGCCGCAATCCATTCGGGCCACCCGGTGCTCCAGGGCCCGGGCCGCGGGCGGGTGCGCCGGTCATGGATTTGGCTTCCTCTGCACGGGGCCAAGGTAGCGGTCCAGCCATTCCTGCATGTCCTTGAAGACGTCCATCCGGCTGAAGATGTCGTGACCGCCTTCGTAGAGCTTGTGCACTTTGTCCTTCTCGGGAGTCCCCAGAATGTGAAACAGCGGCCTCTGGCCCGTCTCCAGGGGGAAGATGAAATCGCCCCTGCCGTTGAGCATCGGGACCGGGATGCGCACCCGGGGTGCGAAATTCCAGGAATCCACCTCCGCCTCGGTCGCGGGCACGGAACCGCCGGCGTCGAGCACCGCGACCTCATCGAATGGGACGGCCTCTTCGGGGATTCTTCAGGCCATGCGATGGCTTCATGTCTGCAAGCCAACCTGCAGACAATTGTTTCAGCTTCGAGATTTGAAAGCTTCATCGAAGCTGAAAAGAATAGGAATCCCGTGAATGTCACCGAAAACCATCCGACTGCCGGCCTCTCGATTCTCCTGTCTTTTTCCATCAGCAGCAAGAATGCCCTCCGGTCCCTTTCAGGCGACTATGGATAAGGAGCTTATGCCTCAGGGAATATCGCGTGTCAGTTCATTCCAGCTCACGCGGTAGGCCAAAAGAGCTCATCCCGGAGGACGGGAAGCGCCCCTGATAGGACATCGGGTATGGACAGGCGGCGGCAAATGAAGGCCTTGTACGGGATTGCCGGATCAAACGGAACCGTTCATCCGTGATGTACTGCTAGATGGAGTTGCAGGACCGCCGGGCGGCTACGATCTCATTCCGGCCCCCTGTCCCGCATCGGGACCCGACCCGATGATGAGCACTATTGACCATGCCGGTGGGCAATTATGAACAGACAGGTAATCATCAAACAACTAGCCTTCTGAAGCAGGATGGAGCAAGTCATGCTGCGGCATCTGATGTAGAAGATCGTTTGTAGCGGAAAGGGGAGGGATGTAATGCCCATCAAGAAAAGCAAGCCCGTTGATTGGGAAGCCTTGCTTTCCGGAATCGGCCGCGGAAAAACCCTTGTAGAATATGGAGTAGGCCGATGCATCTTCGATCAGGGGCAGCCCGCCGAGTCCCTATTCTATATTCGAAAAGGCAAGGTGAAGCTCACGGTAGTATCCAAACAGGACAAAGAAGCGATCGTCGCCACACGAAGCGCGGGTGACTTCCTCGGCGAGGGATGCCTTGCAGGCCAGCGGCTGCGCATGGCAACCGCCACGACGATCGAAGATTGCAGCCTCTTCCGGATAGAGAAGTCGCTGATGCAGCGAATGCTTCACGAGAAGCACGAGATTTCGGAAATGTTCGTCGCTCATCTGCTTTCACGCAATATGCGATTTGAAGAGAATCTCGTGGATCAGCTTTTCGATTCGAGCGAAAAACGTCTGGCGCGGATCCTGCTGCTGCTCGCTCATTTTGAAAAGGAAAGTACACCCGAACTTGTGCTCCCCGGAGTCAGTCGGGACAGCCTGGCGCAAATGGCCGGAACGACCCGGTCGCAGATCAGTCTTTTCATGACGAAGTTCAGGAATTTGGGATTAATCGATTACGGCGATACTGACGGATTGACGGTACACAGCAGCCTCCTCGGCGTGGTTTTGCACGATTAGATCTTTGGCTGTGCGAAGGTCCGGCGCAGGTAATTGAAAAACTCCAGCTGCCTGCATCACTCCATCAATCCCGCTGCTTTTCTCTTGGCAAATGCCCATGCGTCGCATCGGGCCGGCGAGTCTTTCATCCCGGGATTGGCGGCCATCGATGAAGCCGCGGCCCGCCCGGCCATCGACAGGCGACATCCGGGCGACGCGTCCGTCGGGTTGCCCGGACCCCGCGCCCGGGAGGCCTATCCCCGTCCGGCCTCCCGCAGCACGTACAGCGCATCGATCGTCACGAGGGGGTTGCCCTTCCTGCTGTGCAGGGGGCCCCAGTCCGCGTAGGTCCCGCGGGTCTCGATCTGGTCGGAGCGTTTCACGTTGGTCCACTCGACCGGCACCATCCCGTCCGCGAGGCGCTTGCGTTCGAGCAGATCGAGGGCGTCCCGGCACCGCCGGTCCCGCACGAGGCCCATCTCGGCCATGACCACGAGCGCGCTCAGGACGTCGTAGAACCGGATGGGATAGTGCACCCTGTCGACGGGACCGCCCCAGTCGGGCACGATGATGCCGCCGTCCCGCCGGCGCCAAAGCAGCCGGCGTGCCAGCAGAAACTCCGCCGCGGACTTCGCGGCGCTCTGCGCCCGCGCATCCCCCGTGGCCCGAGCCCAGTGGGCCAGGCCCCGGAGCGGCAGCAGCGTCTCCTGAACCGAGGAGGTGCGCGCGGCGGGGCGCTTGTCGCAGTTCCACCCGCCGTCCGGCCACTGGAAGGCAACCAGGCGATCCACCAGCAGGGGTACGCGCTCGTCGTCGACAATGCCCAGAAGGAGCTGCGACCAGATCGCGTTGCCCTCCATCGAGGCGCAACGCCGCGGCCGTTCCGGCTGGTCGGGGTAGACGGCCGTCATCGGCGGCTTCAGGAATGCCGGTGCCAGCATCCAGTCCAGCACCCGGCGGCGCAGGGGAAGCAGCGCCTTGTCGCCGGGCGGAAAGCCGATCTCGGCCAGCGAGTACAGCGTCCAGTGCGGTCCCTGCCACTTCCGGTAGGGATGCCGACGTTCCATGCGCAGCCCCATCAGGAGGCGCTGTGCCATCCTGGACGCAGCGACGGACCGGCGCAGCCTGCGCACGGCCGGGGATCGCTCCGACTCGCCGGCGAGAAGGCGCCGCGCCCTGAGGGCGACAACCGGGTTGTCGTGAGAGCAGAGCGCATCGATCAGGTTCATGGGGATTGTCGCCTCCGGGGGCCCGGCGCGCCACGAGGAATCCGCAGGCGCCGGCATCCTCGGCGCATGGGGGCCTTTGCCCTCTGCCGTCATGCCCCGTCACTCCTGCTTCCGGTTGCGCGGTTCGGGGCCCCTTTTGTTTTCATCAGAAATTCAGGCGATACCGGACCGCGGGATCCGCCGGGGCGGTCTCCATTCCCGCCCCTTCCCCGCCGGCTGGAATGGGGGATAGACCCCGCGCCTCCGCCGTATGATACCTCCTGATGCGGCGCCGATACAACAATCGCCGTCGGCCATGGACGGTCCTTGTATCTTTGAGGCAGCCCAGACGGCTCGCCCGCGGGGATGTTCCCCGGCGGCGTGCCTTTCGTACATACCCGCCCGATACGGTTCTGAAGAGAGGATCGTTCCCTGCTGCGCAGAACGGGGAGGATAGGGTGGGCCGGGGGGCTGCGGGCAAAGTCCCGGGCAAAGCCGGGATTGTGGCATTCCACTGCAAAACGCGGCCTCACCAGCAGAAAACCCTGGCCGTTGATGGCACCAATTAGCCTGCCGCGGGCGGAGTGAAATCCGCAGGTCCGACAAGACGCACATGCATCCCGTACAACGCGTTGTCAATGGCCCGGGTGTACCTGCCGCTGATCATGATCTGATGGATGCCCGGGATGTTTTGAACGAAACGATGGGCATCGCTGATTGTCACATCTAAGGTATTCGAGCAGACATTGAGCCTGGGACCCCCGCCTGAGGATGCCTGGCCGGTGTCGAGCACCTGAGTCTGAATTCGTCCGGGCCACAATAGGAAGCTTTTCAGATCCTTGCTGAATCCGCCGGTGATTACCTCGCCCCCCAATGGGAATTCGACCTCCGGCACCACCCCTCTGCCGAAGCCGTGATAGTCGTGAAGCCTATACCGCATAGACGCAGCGTCCGGACCGTTCAACTTCAAAGGGGCGACGCAGTGACTGACGACGATCTTGGAATTCTGAGTGTCCACCGACATCAGATTGCACATAAAGGAGGGCTTGCGGGTGATCTCCTCCAAGAACATCGACGATACCATGCTGCACACATCCGCTTCACAGGCGGCCGTTATCCCCTCATCCCTCAACCTTGCGAATGCCAGGCACGGGTGCGGCAGCACCGAATTCGGGTTCATGGTAAAGTCCAGACAATCGATGGAAACGGCGGCAAAATTCTCTTTTTCAACAATGGATCGCAATACAACATACAGCCGACACGCAGCGAGAATAGTCACATCGGAAACCTTGATGACCTCCACCGCCTCCTTTTTCCACCTCTCCATTTCCCTTCTGGCGTCTGCTTCGTCAGCCTCTCTGAAAAGCTTTGCCAATTCCTCGATCGGCCTGTACTGCACCCGTACGCCGGTGCGCTGGTAGACCAGGTCTTCGGTAAGGTTGCGGGCCGGTACGCTGGTTGAATCGAACGGTTTTCCGTAAAGAACAGCGCGCCTATCTTCGAGGATCCTTGGGGACGCCACAAGTTTCACCCGTTCGAGCGCCTGATCCTGCGACAGGGCCAATGTCACATCCGCGCCGTTGCCCCGCAATGACGCCACCAAATTCGCGTCAATGAGAATCAGTCCCGGATTCGTGGTAAGAACGATTACGGGAATGTCCAAATCGCCCATGGAGTCGTAAAGGCTCCCGAAGTTGAAAGTGAACGAAGGCAGGCACATCAGAAGGATATCCACGGTCTGCTCATGAACAGCCCGGATGATTCCATCCGGTTTTTGATAATCAACCTTGATCGAGGTGACCAGGAGATCGGTTCCCGGAATCGACTGGATCGTCTCGATCAATCGACCATACGACTCAGGGTTGTCGCTCACGCAGAGCAGTTTCTTCTGCTTTCGGCCTGGCGGCGGCGTGGATGAAACGGGAGTATTCCGGCCAGTCGATTGGACTCCCGGAAACGTGGCTGCCACGCCTGCCATGGTCGTTGTTTTTATGAAGTCGCGCCTTCCCACGCAGGTTCCGTTTTCTTTCCCCTGGAGCACTGGGCACCTCCCCCTGTATGCATTCTTGCCGATGGCTGTTTCGCGTTAAGGGCCCTTCCATTAGGACCGGTTGCCCGTGGCAGGTCCCTCGAGGACTGCATCGCATTGCCTCCTTTTTCTTGGGACTTCCTTCGGCCCGGATCGAACGAAAGAAAAGGGATTCACGCTTGATGCATTGAAGACTACGTATCGCGGGCCCTTTCCATATCGATATGCTCGAAAGAATTCGTGAGAGCCCCGGGGAACCGTCGCCCCTCCCGACCCAGGGCATGCCGGATCCACCGGGGCCCCAGGCCGCCAAGGGGACGATCCCGGCAGCAGCATCGCAGCTATCGGTCTGGATGGATTTTGGGGGATTGTCCCATCGCGGCCCACTTCCATGCTTTCGTATAGGAATATCCATTCCACGCAAGGGGAGCATCCATACGGCCGGAGCACCCTCAATCAACCGTTACGCTTCGACCAGTACCGGACATCATAGTGGGTCGTAAGCGACACGGCCATGCAGAGGAAAGGTTTTTCAACTTTCAGGGCTTCCATGGGACAATGCCACACTCCTTTGGGAATCACAACCACGGTAGGTACCGAAAATATGTGATCTTCCTCTCCTCCGTCCCCGGGACCGATTTTAAAATTCACTTCTGCTCCCAGATCCGCGCTTGCGCAATCACAGCCGACAAAGTATATGGCTTCATCATGATCATGGACGTGCGGCTCTCTTGACATGCCGACTATGCCGGTATTGGTCCCAAAAGCATAAATGATATTGCAGGGGAAACCGTTGAGTGATTTGGCGTCGGTGGAAAACATGACCGTCTCGCCCATTTTCATGATGGGCAGTTTGACGATGCATTTCCCGAATTTGGTTTGCCCGTCGGACGTCTCACCGGATACGCTTTGCGGTTGGGTGTCGGCCAACGCCGTCCAGTTCAGGAGTGAACTCGACGCCGCTACCGCCGCGCTCCCGCTGATTATTTTGACAAATCCTCTCCGTGAAGCACCGCTACTCTTTCTTTTCATGGAAACCATGGGCGTCCTCTCCGTCAGTGAAAGTCATACAGCCAGCGACCGTTTTCATTCGATATCGAAATCCGGGTATCTGCAACTCGGTACTCGGGGGCGTATTAGGGGGATTCTACAGCGAGTATGCAGCAATGGGGAACAAAATTAAGGCTGTACCTGAAGATGGAGGAACGGGCTTGGCATCCCGCCGCGAGCGGATGCGGCGGGATGCCTCTGCCGGTGGTTTCCCGCATCCGGCCGGGCACGCGGCCGAATGGGCCTTTTACGACATGGTCCGGGAAATGGAACCGTTATGAATGAGTGACGATGGAAGAGGTCCCATGGCGCCCGGCTTCGCCCGTAGTCGGGCCGTCTCTCTGCCGGAAGAGTCTGTGATTATGGAACGGGTTAGGATGATGAAAGAAAAGGCGGCTTCGCCGGGCGGCCGGAGTGCGCGGGGCCGCTTCCGCGAATCCCCACGAGCTGGTTCAGGAATATCTGAACCGCAGCCCCGATTCCCTCTGGGCCGTCGTCTCCATCGGCCTTTGCCTTCGGATTCTTTGCGACAACCAGGCCCTCTCCAGGCAGTCCTACCTTGAATTCGACCTTGAGGCTATGTTCAGCGGCGAGGTCTATTCCGATTTCGTCCTGCTCTGGATGACGGCCCATGCATCCCGCTGTAGACCGCGCGAAGGCGAACGACCGGATGCCTGTCGGCTGGAGCGATGGACAAAACTCGCTCAGGAGCAGGGCACACGAGCGCTGGGAGATCTCCGCGGCGGAGTCGAAAAGGCGCTGCAGATACTTGGGGAAGGTTTCACGGGCCACCCTAAAAACACTTTGTTGAGGGATGCCCTGCGCACGGGGCAAATTGCCCCATCCGACTTCCACGGCCAGCTTCTGCGGATCATCTATCGCCTGATCTTTATGTTTGTCGCCGAGGACCGGATTCTCGACGGCCTGCCGCTGCTGCATCCCCGTGATGAATCCCCGCTCGCCGGGCAGCGCTATGCGGCCCATTATGGAACGGCGCGGCTACGTGAGAGGGCGGCAAAGATCAAGGGCAGCCGACACGGCGACCTGTGGAGCCAGTTCCAGCTTCCGGTGGATGCACTTTCCGGAGATGCAAACTCCGAAAACATAAGGAAGCATATGGCTTTGCCGGCGTTGGGCAGTTTCCTATGGAATCCGGTCAATACCGCTTCATTGAATGATGCCGAGTCGACAAATCACGATTTTCTCGAATCCCTGCGCAACCTTGCCCTCACCCGCCAGGGGAAAGTGCCCCGTCCAGTGGACTATCAGAACCTCGGCGCGGAGCAATTGGGCGGAGTCTATGAAAGCCTGCTTGCCCTTTCCCCGCAAATCAGCGCCGACGGCGCCCGCTTTACTTTTGACGAATTCGCCGGCAGCGAGCGGAAAACCTCCGGTTCCTATTCCACGCCCGACTCATTGGTTCAGTGCCTGCTCGATTCCGCTCTGGACCCGGTGGTGAAAGAACGATTGGAAGACGCTAAGCGGATGGCGAATAGGGGAATAGGAAGAAGGGAGGTAGGGAGTAGGGAGGTAGGGGGAGATGAAGATAAGTTCGTATCAAGACCTGGTGGTGTGGCAGAATTCGATGGGGTTGGCGGAGCAGCGCTATCGGATAACGAAAAACTTTCCGAAGGACGAGCTGTTCGGAATGACTTCACAAATCAGGCGGGCGGCGGCGTCCATACCGGCCAATATCGCGGAGGGTTGGGCGAGAGAAGGAACGAGGGAATCCATCCAGTTGCTCCGAGTGGCGCAAGGGAGCCTCAAGGAACTCGAAACCCATCTCATCCTCAGCAGAAGAGTCGGCCCGGCGCCGGAAGCTCAGGTAAATCCGCTTCTTTCACTATGCGCGGAAGCAGGCAAGAGGATCCATTCCCTGACTGGTTCCTTGCAGCGCAGGCTGAGGTAGCCCCTGACTCCCTACCTCCCTATTCCCTACTCGCTGAGAAAGCTCTGCTTTCTCTCAAGGTCTGCGACCCGGCTGTGGGCAGCGGCCATTTTCCGGTTGGAGCGGCACACCGGCTGGCAAGACACCTGGCCCGGGTGCGCGCCCATGCCCTGGGCGAAAGCGAACCCTCGCCGCTCTTATATCAGCATGCGCTGTGCGATGTCATCGGCCATTGCCTGTACGGTGTGGATATCAATCCCATGGCCGCCGAATTATGCCGCGTCAGCCTCTGGCTGGAAGCCCTGGAGCCTGGAAAGCCGCTCTCTTTTCTCGATCACCATATCCGTGTCGGAACCAGCCTGCTTGGGACAACGCCGGAGCTTTTAGCCAAGGGAATTCCCGACGAGGCTTTTACTGCAATTGAAGGAGATGACAAATCGCATACTGCAGCTTTGAAGAAGCTGAACAAAACAGAGCGCAACCAGATGTCCCCCCCCATTGGCTGCAGAAGGAGAAGCGCCTTACGGTGATCTTGCGGATCGCGTCACCTATCTCGACACTCTGGACGATGATTCTCCAGAGAATGTATACGAAAAAGAAGAAACATAGGAGCGGCTTGGCGCTTCAGAAGAATATCGCCACGCCAAATTACTTGCAGATGCTTGATGTTCTGCCTTCGTCTGGGGAAAAAAGAAGGACGCTCCGCAAGCAGTAACTGAAGATATGCTTCGCCGTTTGCGAAAATCCCCCCAGGACATTCCGGCTAAAACCATCGAGGAGATAAAACGTTTCTCGCGCCAGCACCAATTCTTTCACTGGCATTTGGCATTTCCTGAAGTCTTTGTCCGAGGGGGTTTCGACCGCCTACTTGGCAATCCACCTTGGGAGATGATGGAGTTAAGTGAGAAGGAATATTTTGTTGAGGGCATCAAGCCCGTTATGCCCGAGCAAGCAGCGGAGACGCTGGCCTATGAAGGACCGCCATGCCGCGTGGTATCGCTCGCAGGCCCGCAAGGGATTGCTTACCGGCGCGCCCATCGTGATTCCAGTCCGCAGGCAATCCAAGTCCGCCAATTGACTGACGAGAAAGGATCCTGACATGCCGGATCCAATCAATTACCGCATTCCGCGACAGCGCATATCGCCTGTTCGCGACGGATCGCTTCTGAGCAGCTGGAAGATATTCAGCAATTCCCGGCAGGTTTTTGAGTTCGCCCGAGAACATTATTGCAGGTAACCGGAGGGAAGGTTCAGTGGCTCACTTTTGCCGAGTATGGGTGGGTCATTTCTCGAAAGCGCCGAAGGTCAAAAGAGTTACAAAATCACAACCTGTGCGAAATGCGGTGTTTTATGTGATAATTCAACGATTTGTGGAATCAGCCGAAAATATAGTTGAGTACAGATAGCGTCCAAGTCGTGTATTGGAGATAGATCCAGATGCCTATGCTTGAATTTGGCTTTGCAATTTATCCCGAAATTCTAAAATATAATCATCCGAAACTGCGGAATGTAGGTTCCAAATCATCGAAGATTACATAGTCCATCTTATCAGTAATTGTGTCGGGGTATCTTGCCTCGGTCTCGCGGCGGGTGGATAGCTAGGCGGAAGCCAAAACGGCAGCCTATACGCCCTATCCTTTCTTGACAATGATATCAATATTGATACTATATAAAATATGGCCCCAATGGATGAAATTATAGCCAGAATGATGCAAGACCCGGAGGGCATACGTTTCAATGATTTATGCAAGGTTTGCGATCATTTCTTCGGGAAACCACGTCAAGGCAGCGGCAGCCATCGAATTTACAAAACACCCTGGCAGGGAGACCCACGAATAAATATTCAAAATGATAAGGGGAAGGCTAAGTCATATCAGGTGAAGCAGGTGCTGTTGGCTCTTGATAAATTGGAGGTGCATCATGGCATTAAAAAATGATCGATATACATACCGCGTAACATGGTCAGAACACGATAACGAACATGTTGGCTTATGTGCTGAATTTCCAAGCCTTAGCTGGCTGTCTACTACGCCGGAGGCTGCATTGAAAGGAATACGGAAATTAGTATCAGAAGTTGTTGCTGATATGGAAGTAAATGATGAGGCTATACCTGAGCCCATTGCCTGTAGGCAGTATAGCGGTAAATTTATGGTAAGGATTCCACCGGAGGTTCATCGTAATCTTGCTATACGAGCGGCTGAATCCGGCATCAGCATTAATAGAGTCGTTAGTTCAAAATTAAGTCAATAAATCCCACACAACATATGAGTCCAGCGGAGCAATCGACTGCCCGCTGACACGGGGCGTTCAAAGGGCATTGCTTAAACAAAGGAGAGTACAGCCTACATTCCGCAGTTTCGAGGGGGTAATTACGGAATTTCCGAATCCATCAAAACCCTGCTCTATCTAGGCTTACAGGAATGGAGTAAAACTGCCGCACATGGAATGTGCACCATCCAGGCGCCGCAATACCGGAAACCGGTGGCACGGGGGAGCAAATGTAGATGGGGATGTTTCCTCTACGGTTGATTCGACACTTCCGCTCCTCAGCAACGCATTCTGCATGTATGTGTGCGTGCATCGGCAAACGGATACGCCGTAAGCGGATAGCGAAAAAAACTGCCCACCACTTTTTCAGCAAAGACAATCGGATTCAGCGCCATGATCAGTCCTCACTCCCGTTCGCAGGAAGGATCCCTATTGTTTGCTTTTCCTAAATTCGCGAACATTCTGAGCTTTCCATTGCAATGCCGGATGCGCCGAAATGATCGTCTGCATGGTTGCATCATCGGTCAACAGTTCAGGCACGATCTCGCCGGCGCCATTCAGCCGGTCAAGGAACTCCATTTCTTTGGACTGAAGCGGCAGCAACTCTGCCGTCAGTCTCCGGCAATCCTGAACCAGTTTCTTTGTCCAGGTCCCCACTTGCCTCTTTGTGGGTGCCCGATCGCTCTGAAGCATAGGAATCAGTTGATTGGATACATCGTTGAGATCGGCATTAACATCCTTAAGCGAGATAGTTCGCCAATCCCTGCGACTTGCACCGCCATAGACGACAAAATCCAATCTCAATCGATTCCGGTCCAGACCCTCATGCTGCAATAGATTGCAGACATCAAACAGGTCGCGTCCGGCATTGCGGCTGAATAGAGCCGCCAACTTGCCCGCCGCCAATTCGTGCAGATCCAGTACCGGCACGCGTTCAGCGCTGAGAGAACCTATCGGCTGAGAATTGGACAGGGCATAGGGCCACAACGGCGTGCGCATCAGAAAATTCATATCGAGCGCCAGAGATATCGGACGGCCTGAACCGGAGCGGTAGGATAGTTGCCATTTTCCCCCGGCATGTTCTGCCGGCATGCGCTTGACCTGGATTCCCAGGCGCGAGCATACCGCCGCGATAGCCTGTTCCACTTTCGGCCGTTCAGCCAGCATCACCTCTCGATGGCCGGAACCGATATAATTCAGGTCGATATCAACCGACAGACGGGGAAGCCGTAGCACGAAACCGTTCAATGCGGTTCCACCCTTAAGCGCGATGCGGTGCTGGAGAAAAGGATGGCTGCGCAAAGATTCCAGAATTTCAAAAAGGCAGGCCACCCGCTCCAGGGATTCCAGCTGGAATCCTGTCGTTTCGGCTACGCGCTTCAATTCGGCAAGAGACACCACCCGGCTGTTTTCTCCCAGAGGCGGTTCCGAACATAGTCTGGAACAATCAGGTTCCAGCGTTTCAAAAGCTTCCCGGTTTGGCGTGAGCTGTCAAGGTAACCAGGCTGAGCCGGAGAAATTTTTTCAAATGGATTGAGGTGCTTGTCTTCGAGCATCAGGGAATCGCGGTGCTGTTCCAGATAGAATCCGACGCGGGCGGCGGTCAAAGCCGAGCCGTTCACGCGCGTGTGCCGGAGAACAGCGTCGATGTCGAAAAACTCAATCATCTCAAGCGAGCGCCAGATTTCCTCCCAGCCGCCTCCCTTATCCGGAGAGCTCAGCACATCCACCATCGTACGCTCGAGCGTAGTGACTCTCACCCGGCCTCCGCCGTGCGTTGTTTCCACGATTCCTTCTTCTTTTGCGGATCCTGGTCGGGGAGCAGCCTGCCGGAGGACGGGAATAAATTCCATTCCTCCAAATGAGAAGGATTTGGCTCGCCGGCCGGATAAATAATGAAAACGCTGCCAGACTGAATAGGTCTTGCCGAAGAATTGCAGCGCGGCGTGATACGCAACCACCGCATCTTCCGAAAGATGAGATGCTATCAGGTAAGGATCTACCGCTGCATGCGCCGGATCCATGCCGCGCGGCACTGCGGCATACAGGCCGCGCCGCACTCGCAGCAGCCGCTTTGCAGCCAGATGCTTCGCCAGCAGGTTAGGCGGTGGTAATAAATAAAAGTATCATCTTGATCATGGGTGGTGTATAATTTTCAACTATGGCGACTCCATACGATCTTGTTGCGAAGTTTGCTGCACTGTGGCCTTTGTTGGATGAACGGACGCGTCGAATATGCGCCGCAAACGAGGCCAAACTTTTAGGATACGGCGGCGTTTCGAAAGTGCACCGTGCCTGCGGTCTTTCCAGGAAGGCCATAGCATTTGGTATGCGTGAACTTCAGGAAGGTATGATACTTCCCGAAGGTCGCATCCGAAGATCAGGGGCTGGGCGGAAACAAATCACAATGACGGATCCTGAGTTGATGTCGTCCCTGGAGCGATTGATCGAGCCAAGCACGCTGGGAGATCCGGAATCACCTCTGCGCTGGATCTGCAAGAGCACGAGAGTTTTGGCGTCTGAATTGACTCGCCGTCATCATCCGATCAGCTATGTGAAGGTTGGTCAACTTCTTCGGGAACAAGGCTTTCGTTTGCAGAGCAACCGCAAGATCGAGGAGGGCGGCGACCATCCGGATCGTGATGCACAATTCCGCTATATCAATAGCCATGTTAGACGTGCAATGACGGCGGGGACGCCAATCATTTCTGTCGACACCAAGAAGAAGGAACTGCTCGGGAACTACATAAACAAAGGGCAGCAGTGGCGTCGGGCCAAAACACCTCTGAAAGTCAACGGCCATGACTTTCCCACTCCCGATGTTCCTCGTGCCTATCCCTATGGCATTTATGACCTGAGGCACAACCGTGGCTTTGTCGTTGTCGGTATGGATCATGACACTGGAGCTTTTGCCGTCGCCTCGATTCGGGGTTGGTGGCGATTTGAAGGGCGGAGGCTGTACCCAAAAGCCGAAGAATTACTGATCACCGCCGACGCAGGTGGTAGCAACGGCAGCCGGTTGCGGCTTTGGAAACTGGAGCTTCAGAAACTAGCAAACGATAGTAACCTCTCGATTCGAGTGTGCCACTTTCCTCCGGGAACCAGCAAATGGAACAAGGTCGAGCACCGATTGTTTTCTTTCATTTCGTCGAACTGGCGAGGCGAACCGTTACGCGACTACGAGACAATTGTGAACCTAATTGCTCGTACCACAACCGCGAAGGGACTGAAAGTGACATGCAGATTGGACCGCCGTAAATATCCCATCGGCCGGGTAATTACCGCGAAAGAGATGAAAAGCATCAATATGCAGCGAAGTAAGTTTCACGGAGACTGGAACTACATCATTCATCCGGCTGTTCATTAGATGATACTATTAATTATTACCGCCGCCTCAACGCAGTAATTTGAGAAAAGAAAAGAACGACGGCAGAGCAAAAAACTAATTTCGGTGACAGTCACCATAACCTCGGGATTAAATGGAGAGAATTTTCCTTTGCATGGTTTGAATGTTGGCAGAGGATTATCTGAGAGCCTGTCTTCGCTATAACTTCGGTTTACCAGTCTTAATTTGTTTACAAGTACTGAATGAATGAATGGATGGTGATAGAAGTTTTATTGTCAGTCCGCCTTCACACTTCGGGCTATGAATTCATCTGAAGGTAAGCAAACTGTTTTCAAGCCCCGATTTTCTTTGACCGGATGGAGCTTCAGCATCCTGTGCCCACTGGTGCTGTTTTTGCTGGCGGTGTTCCCGTCCGGATGTTTGAATTTATTGCATGGGCTATGATACCCGTTTGGGATAACAATCCGCCTGTATGAGAACATAGACTTTACATTTTTTCACAGGTATTATCATTTGATGCCGGTTGTGTTCAGGTACAAGGGCTATAAATTTTTCTTCTTCTCGAATGAAGGGGATCCTCGGGAACCCTTACACATTCATGTTCTCAAGGCGGAATCGGTGGCGAAGTTCTGGCTCGAGCCTGAACCGGGTATTTCTGAAGCCTATGGATTTACATCGCATGAACTTCGGGAGCTGATTGGAGTGGCGACGGAGAATATCGACTTGATCAGGAGATACTGGAATGAACACTTTGGTTGTTGATGCACAGGCAAAAGCCGTCAGGTTCGACTCAAGCACGATGTGGATCGACCTTGAAGATGGCCGTCAACTGGGTGTGCCTCTGGCGTATTTCCCTCGTCTGTTGAATGCCACATCGGAGCAGTTGGAAAAATTCACCATCAGTGGTGGAGGAACCGGACTTCACTGGGACGATCTTGACGAAGATATTTCCGTTCAATCCCTGCTGGCTGGAATAGGCGATAGAACCCGCACATCTGCTGTATGATAAACTCTGATGTAATGTTTACAAAACAATCACACTGGTAGTTACATATCAAAATTTCTTCTAGGTAGTTTCGGTGACAGTCACTTGGATTCCGACAAGACTCCGGCTTGCCAGTCTTGGTTGGTGTACAAGTGCTGAATTAATGAATGGATGGTGATAGAAGTAAAGTTGCCTGCCCGGCTTCGCCCGCAGCCTTCTGTCTATTGTTTCCAATGGTGTTTGTGGAATAAAGGATATTTATTTTAGGAACGGCGGCTTCGCCGGGCGGCACCAGGCTTCGCCCTCCGGGTCGGGACTCATTTATTAAGGTGAAATTATTTGTTGGGTTGATAAGTAATTTAAGTGGCCGCGCCAGGCGGCTTGTCAGGCGTAGCCGAAGGCGAAGACTGAATCCCGCAGGGCGAAGCCTGGTGCCGAAGGAGGGGGTCGAACCCTCATGCCCGCAAGGGGCGCGGGATTTTGAGTCCCGTGCGTCTGCCAGTTCCGCCACTTCGGCATTGCCTTCGCGCAGGAGGCGGTGCGCGACCGCCCATAGTATCCCAACCGCCTCCCGTAGTCAATTCCGGCCCGGGCGGCCCGCCAACCGGGCGGGCGTCTCCCGGGCGCCCGGCCTCATCGGAACGCCCGCATCGGCCGGCTGGCGAAGTGCCTGCAATATCGATACTTGAACCGTGCGCAGTAGGCGCCCTCCGGGGGGCGTGGGGCATCCCGAATTGATTCGGCGCGGTTTTTTTGATACAATACACTTCCTCCGGAGGTCTTATGGATTTTCGTATAGGTGAAAAGGTGGTCTACCCCAACCACGGGGTGGGCATCATCGAGGAGGTTACCAACCGTTCCGTCAATGGCGCAGACGAAGAGTTCTACATGCTCAGGATTCACTCCAACGCGTCCCTGGTGATGGTCCCCACGGCCAACGTCAAAAGCGTGGGCCTGCGCCGGATCATCAAGAAAGGGGATGTCGACGGGCTGTTCAAGCTCCTGCAGGAGGATTTCTACGAACCCGAGGCGGACTGGAAGGGCCGCTACAAGGACCACTCGGAAAAGATGCGGACCGGCTCCATCTTCCAGGTGGCCGAGGTCCTCAAGAACCTGGTCTACCTCAGCTACAGGAAGAGCCTTTCCTTCAGGGAAAAGCGGATGCTCGATAGGGCCAAACAACTCATCATCTGTGAAGTGGCAACCGTGCGCGGTCTCAATGAAAAGTCCGTCGAGGACCAGATCGACCGCATGCTGTCCGAGGCGTACTCGCACTCGGTCAAGACTTCATCCTGACCTTGTCACCCCTGCTGATATACATCATCCTTCTTGCCTTCTTCCTGGCGCTCTCCGCGTTCTTTTCAGGCTCCGAGATAGCCTTCATGAGCCTGAACCGCCAGCGCCTGAAGTACCAGGCCGAGGCGGGCGACCGGCAGGCCGGGACGATCCGGGGCATCCTGGCGAAGCCCGACAGGCTCCTCGGTGTGATCCTGCTCGGGAACACGGTCGCCAACATCGCCGCCGCGAGTTTGCTCGCGTTCATCGTCGCGACCTATGCGCCGCCGGATCACGTCGACTCCGCCGGCGTCGTCGGGTCCGTCGTTCTGACCCTGGTCGTGCTGATTTTCTGCGAGCTGACGCCCAAGATCATCACCACGACGCACCCGGAGCAGTCCGCCCGGAAATTGACCCTGCCCATCCGCCTGTCCGTCTGGCTTCTTTCCCCCGTGTCCCGCCTGGGGGCCTGGACCGCCAACAGAATCGTCCGCCTCATCGGCATCCCGACCGCCGCGAGCCCGTTCGCCCTCGGTTTGAGCGAGGATGAACTGCGCGCCATGATCGCCGGGTCGGGGGGCCACGGCATGCCGGTCGAGAAACGGGAGATGCTCGACAACATCTTCAAGATCGGCCAGACCCGGGTGGGCGAGGTGATGATTCCACGGGGGGAGGTCACCGCGGTGGATATCCGGGACCCCATCCCCGACATCCTGGCGGTCGTCAACCAGACGCACTATTCCCGTATCCCCGTCTTCAGGAAGAATTTCGACAACCCCGTCGGGATCCTCCACGTCAAGGACCTGCTGCGGCACGTGCAGAATACGGACGCCATCAACCTCCAGGCTCTGCTCCGGCCGGCGCACTACATCCCCGACAGCGCCCGTGTCGACGCCGTGCTGCGCCAGTTCCAGGCGATGCACCTGCACATGGCCGTCGTCGTCGACGAGTTCGGGGGCGCGGCGGGCATCATCACGCTGGAGGACCTTCTCGAGGAGATCGTCGGGGAGATCCGCGACGAGCACGACGCGGAAATCGATTCGGTCCTCAAGCTGGGCCCCGACCTGTATTCGGTCGAGGGGAACCTGCCCGTCAAGGACTTCAACCGGTTCTTCGCGAGCAAGATTCCGGAGGCGCCGGAATACGCCACCGTCGCGGGGTACCTGGAATACCTGGCCGGGAGGCTGCTCATGGAGGGGGAGACGGTTCAGTACCAGAACCTCGTATTCAAGATCGAGAAGGTCGAGGGGTTCCGCATCGTCTCGGTGCGCGTCCGCTCCCTGGCCATCCCGCCGGGCGCGCCTACGGCTCCCGCGCCGCTTCCCTGAACGCCTGCCGCGCCGCCCTGACCGTGGCCCGGATATCGCCCGCGGTGTGGGCCAGGGATACGAAGGCGGTTTCGAACTGCGACGGCGGGAAGTAGACGCCTTCGCGCAGCATGGCGTGGAAGAACCTGCTGTAGCGGGCCGTGTCGCTCGCCTTGGCGCTTGCGAAATCCGAGACGGGGCTCCCGGTGAAGAAGACGGTGAACATCGATCCGATCGCGTTGATCCCGACCGGGACCCCGGCTTCGGCCGCCGCCTCCTCCAGGCCCCGGACCAGGTCCTGCGTCATGCGCTCGAGCCTGGAGTAGGCGCCTGCCCGGCGGAGCTCCTTCAGCGTGGCGATCCCGGCTGCGACGGCCAGGGGGTTGCCCGAAAGCGTTCCCGCCTGGTAGACGGGCCCTTCGGGGGCGATCCACTGCATAATCTCCCGGCGGCCGCCGTAGGCCCCGACCGGAAGGCCCCCCCCGATGATCTTCCCGAGGCAGGTGATGTCGGGCCTGACCTTCAGCAATTCCTGGGCCCCGCCGTAGGACAGGCGGAATCCCGTCATGACCTCGTCGAAGATCAGCAGGGCCCCGTGTTCCCGGGTCAGCCTGCGCAGCCGCTGCAGGAAGCCTTTTGCCGGCGGCACCGTCCCCATGTTCCCCGCGACCGGCTCCACGATGACGGCCGCGACCTCGGCGCGGTGCTGCCCGAGAGCCCGCTCGACCGTCCCGGGGTCGTTGTAGGGGAGCGACAGGGTGGCGCTCGAGTCCTGGGGCACGATGCCGGGGCTGTCGGGAAGGCCGAGGGTCGCCACCCCGGACCCGGCCTCGACCAGCAGGCTGTCGACGTGCCCGTGGTAGCCCCCGTCGAATTTCAGGATCCTGTGCCTGCCCGTGAAGGCCCGCGCCAGGCGGACGGCGCTCATGGTCGCCTCGGTCCCCGAGTTGACCAGGCGCACCTTCTCGATCGAGGGGACCGCCCCGGCGATCATCTCCGCCAGCACCACCTCGCCTTCGGTGGCCGTCCCGAAGCTGGTGCCCAGGTCGACCTGGCGGCCGAGAGCCGCCCGCACCTTCGGGTGGCAGTGCCCCAGGATGAGGGGGCCCCACGACCCCACGTAGTCGATGTAGGTGCCGCCGTCGACGTCTTTGAGGCGGCAGCCGTCGCCGGATTCCATGAAGCGGGGGGCGCCCCCAACGCTGCGGAAGGCCCGGACGGGGCTGTTGACGCCGCCGGGTATCCGCTTCTGCGCCCGGGCAAACAGTCTGTTCGATCTTTGGTTCATGGGTTCTCTCCGGCCGAAGGGATCGGCGGCGGGTGGACCTGCGGCGGCAAACCAGCCTCAGGATTCCAGCAGCCGGACCGCATCCTTGGCAAAATAGGTGACGATGATGTCGGCGCCGGCGCGGCGGATGCCGATCAGGGACTCGAGTATCGCGCCGGGGAGATCGAGCCACCCCATCCGGCCCGCGGCCGTCAGCGCCGCGTACTCGCCGCTGACCTGGTAGGCCGCCAACGGGAGGGTCGTCCGGTCCCGCAGCAGGCGGATGATGTCCAGGCACGGCCCCGCGGGCTTGACCATGAGGATGTCGGCGCCCTCCTCCGCGTCCAGGTCGGCCTCCCTGATAGCCTCCCGCGCGTTGGCCGGGTCCATCTGGTGGCTGCGCCGGTCTCCGAATGCGGGCGCCGAGTTGGCGGCCTCGCGGAACGGCCCGTAGAAGGCCGAGGCGTACTTGACCGCGTAGGACAGGATCGGGACGCCGGCGAAGCCGTTCCGGTCGAGCACCATGCGGATCATGCCGACCCGCCCGTCCATCATGTCCGACGGCGCGACGATGTCGGCGCCGGCCCTGGCGTGCGACAGGGCGGTCTGCGCCAGCAGCTCCAGGGTCCTGTCGTTGTCGATCTCGTCGGCGTCGAGGACCCCGCAGTGCCCGCTGGCCGTGTACTCGCACAGGCAGACGTCGGTGACGACCAGCATGCCGGGGACCTGCCGCTTCAGGGCGCGCACCGCCTCCTGGACGATCCCCCGCTCGTCGTAGGCCGACGACCCCCGGTCGTCCTTGTGCTCGGGGATCCCGAACAGAAGGACCCCGGGGATCCCGAGGGCGAAGACCGCGTGGGCCTCCTCGACCAGCATGTCGACGGACCACTGGTAGTTGCCGGGCATGGAAACGATCTCTTTCTTCACGCCCTCGCCCGGGCAGACGAACAGGGGGTAGAGCAGCTGCTGCGGCGCGAGCCGCGTCTCGCGGACCATCCCCCTGAGTGCCGGATTCATGCGAAGCCGTCTGGGACGCGTCATCGGAAAAGTCATGGAACCCCGCTTTCAGTTGTTGGCATCGGCCGCCCGCGGCCGCGGTGCGGCCTCCGCCGTTGCCAATGGGGCATTATAGCACAGGCTCCGGCGCGGGCCGCCGCAATGGCAAACGGCCCCGCTTTGCGGTATCCTAGGGCCATGCCGGCCCCGAAACCTTCTGCGAGTCTCTGCATGCTGGAACAGCGCGTCCTCCGCACGATCCGGGCCTACGCCATGATCGCGCCCGGGGAGCGCGTCCTCGTGGCCGCCTCGGGCGGGGCGGATTCGACGGCCCTCCTGGTCTGCCTCTGCGCGCTGGCCCCCGTTTTAGGCTGCGAGCTCACGGTCGCGCACCTGAACCACTGCCTGCGGGGGGGAGAGGCCGACGGCGACGAGGCGTTCGTGCGCCGCCTGAGCGGGGACCTGGGCCTGCCGCTGGTCTCCGAGGCCGTCGACGTGGGCGCGGCGGCCTCCGCCGGGGGGGTCAACCTCGAGGCCGCCGCGCGGGAGGCGCGCTACGCGTTCCTCTACCGGGCGGCCACCCGGGCCGGGGCGCAGAAGATCGCCGTCGGCCACAACCGGAACGACCAGGCCGAGACGGCCCTGTTCCGCTTCCTGCGCGGGAGCGGGATCGAGGGGCTCGCCGCCATGCGCCCGGTCGCGGACGGCCGGGTGATCCGGCCGCTGCTGGAATGCACCCGCGGGCGCATCCTCGACTACCTCCGCCTGCGGGGGGCCGGCTACAGGGAGGACTCCTCCAACGGGGATTTGCGCTACCGAAGGAACCGGATCCGCCTGGAGCTCGTCCCCTACCTCGAACGGCACTTCAACCCCCGCCTCGCCGAAACCCTGGCCCGCGGGAGCGCCCAGATGCGGGATGCCTGGGATTTCCTGGGGGGGCGGGCCCGGGAGGCCTTCGCGCAGCTGTCCCGCCCCGAACCGGGCGGGTGCTCCCTGGACGTCCCCGCGGTCCGGGCGCTGCATCCGGCGCTGCAGCGCGAAGTCCTCCGCTGCGCGCTGCGGCACACGAGGGGGAATCTGAAGGGGATCTCCTGCGCGCATATCGAAGCAGTCCTCGCCCTGTGCCGGGCGGGCCGAAGCGGGGGCCGGGTCCTGCTTCCGCGGAATGGTACCGCCGCCCGGCAGTTCGACCGGCTGCTGCTCGGCCGGCCCCCGGCGGAGCCCGCGGGGTTTTCCTACGCGCTCCCGGTGCCCGGGTCCTGCTACGTGGCCGAGGCCGGGACGGCATTCCGCGCGGAGGTCCTCCCCGGGGGCCGGCCCGATGCGGCCGGGGCCCCCGGCGCCCGGGCGTGGTTCGACCTTTCCGTCCTGGAGAGCCCCCTGATCGTCCGCTCCAGGGTCCCCGGAGACCGCTACGGGGGCCCCGGGCACCGGAAAGTCAAAAAGATGATGATCGACAGGAAGATCCCGCTCCCGAAGCGCCGCAGCCTTCCCCTGGTGGTCTCGGGCCGGAGCGTGATCTGGATCCCCGGATTCGGGCCGGCCGAGTCCTGGCGCGCCCGGGACGAGCTGCAGCCCTGCGTGATGATCGAATGCACCCGGCACCCCGCCGAGGCGGCCGGCCGGAGCCGTTAATCCTGTGAACCGGCACAAGATGTCTGCTATACTGAAAAATGGGTTTTCTGTGTGCGCGCGGCCCGCTGCCGCCCAGCCCGCCGGGGATGCTTGACCGGCCCCGGATACGGAAGACCCGGGGGAGGCTTCCATCTTGAACACCAACATGAAAAACATCCTTGTATGGCTGGCCATTATCATGTGCCTGATCCTGTTGTGGCACCTGTTCGTCAACATCAAGGACGTCAACGTGAAGCAGGCGAGCTTCACGTCCTTTTCCCAGGATCTCGGCGAAAAGAGGATCAAGTCCATCACCGCCACCGACGAGGAGGTCGAGTGGGAGAACCTTGACGGCGGCCGGCACAAGGCCGTCATCCCGATGGAGGTCACCCGGGATCTGCTCAAAGACCACCTGCTCGAAGGCAAGATGGAGATCGAGTTCAAGAGCTCATCGGGCGGCGGGCTGATGTACATCCTTTTGTCGACCTGGCTGCCGTTCATCCTGCTGATCGGGTTCTGGGTTTTCCTCATGCGGCAGATGCAGAGCGGCGGCAGCAAGGCCCTCTCCTTCGGCAAGAGCCGGGCGCGGCTCCTGTCGAGCCAGCAGAAGAAGATCACCTTCAAGGACGTCGCGGGGGTCGAGGAGGCGAAGGAGGAGCTGACCGAGATCATCGAGTTTTTGAAGGAGCCCCAGAGATTCCAGAAGCTGGGGGGGCGCATCCCCAAGGGCGTCCTGCTCATGGGCCCCCCGGGGACGGGCAAGACGCTCCTGGCGCGCAGCATCGCCGGGGAGGCGAACGTGCCGTTTTTCTCCATCAGCGGGTCGGATTTCGTCGAGATGTTCGTCGGCGTGGGCGCCAGCCGGGTCCGGGACCTTTTCGAGCAGGGCAAGAAGAACGCCCCGTGCATCATCTTCATCGATGAGATCGACGCCGTGGGCCGCCACAGGGGCGCCGGGCTCGGGGGCGGCCACGACGAAAGGGAGCAGACGCTGAACCAGCTGCTGGTGGAGATGGACGGGTTCGAGTCCAACGACGGCGTCATCCTCATCGCCGCCAGCAACCGCCCGGACGTGCTCGACCCGGCGCTGCTGCGGCCCGGCCGGTTCGACCGGCAGGTGGTCGTCCCGCTGCCGGACATCCGCGGCCGGGAAGGCATCATCAACGTGCACACGCGGAAGATCCCCGTGGCCGACGACGTGGACGTCTCCGTGATCGCCCGGGGGACGCCCGGGTTCTCCGGGGCGGCCCTGGCCAACCTCGTCAACGAGGCCGCCCTCAACGCCGCCCGCTACAACCGGAAGATGGTCATCATGAGCGACTTCGAGGGCGCCAAGGACAAGGTCCTCATGGGCAAGGAACGCAGGTCCATGGTGATCACCGACATGGACAAGAAGGTCACGGCCTACCACGAGGCGGGGCACGCCCTGGTCGCCTGCATGGTGCCCGGAAGCGATCCGCTGCACAAGGTAACCATCATCCCCCGGGGAATGGCCCTCGGGCTGACCCAGCAGCTGCCCGAGACCGACAAGCACAACTACACCAAGGAGTACATCGAGGGGCAGATCGCCATCCTGATGGGCGGGCGGTGCGCCGAGAAGCTGTTTCTGGACCAGGAGACGACCGGCGCCGCCAACGATATCGAGGTCGCGACCGAGCGCGCACGCAAGATGGTGTCCGAATGGGGCATGAGCGAGGAGATGGGCCCGCTGGCCTTCGGCAAGAAGGAGGAGCAGATCTTCCTGGGCCGGGAGATCGCGCAGCACCGCGACTACAGCGAAGACACGGCCATCAAGATCGACCGCGAGGTCAAGCGGATCGTCGGCGCCGGGTACGCCCGCGCATGGAGCATCCTGGAGGAAAACCGCGACACGCTCGTCCGTCTCGCCGAATCGCTTCTGGAGTACGAGACGCTCGACAGCTGCGACATCGAAGCGATCATCCAGGGGCGCCCGCTGAAGCCCAAAACGACGCCCCCCCCCGGCGCGGCGCCCGAAGGCAAGCCCGACAGGGAACCGCGTAAGGAAGAGCCCTCCGTGCCCCGGCTCGTCAATCCCAAGGGAAAACCGGCCCCGGCCTGATACTGCCCGGGGCGGCGCTCCCTGCGCGCCGAGGACTAGGATGCAACCGAGAAGGAAATTCGTGATTCAGGCTGGCGGCACGACCCTGGAGCTGGGCTCGAGGACGGCCATCATGGGGATCCTCAACGTGACCCCCGACTCGTTTTCCGACAGCGGCCGGTACCTGGACCCCTCCGCCGCGGTCGCCCGGGCCTGGGAGATCGCCGGGGAGGGCGCCGACATCCTCGACATCGGCGCCGAATCCACCCGCCCGGGTTCCGGGGGGGTGGACGCCGGAGAGGAGCTCGAGCGCCTGCTGCCCGTGCTCGAAGGCCTCGGCGGCCGATACCCGATCCCGATATCGGTCGACACCTCCAAGGCCCCGGTCGCCCGCGCCGCCCTGCAGCGGGGGGCGGTGATCATCAACGACGTCTCCTCGTTCCGCAACGACCCCTTCATGGGGGCCGTCGCCGCCGAGTTCGGGGCCGCCGTCGTGATGATGCACATGCGGGGGACCCCGAAGAACATGCAGCAGCTGCCCCCGAGCGGGGACATCCTCCGCGAGATCGAGGGATGGGCCCAAGAAGCGGTTGCGCGGGCCCGGAGCGCTGGTGTATCCTCTGACAGGATTATTTTGGATCCGGGGATCGGGTTCGGTAAAACCGCGGCGCAGAATTTCGAGATCCTCCGGAGCCTGGATCGCCTGAGCGCCTCCGGATTCCCCATACTGGTGGGGACATCGCGAAAATCGTTTATCGGTTCTATCTTGAACAAGCCCGCCGGTGAACTGGTTTTGGGGACCGGCGCGAGCGTCGCCGCGGCGATCGTCCTGGGCGCGCACATCGTGCGGGTGCACGACGTGGCCGCCATGCGGGAAGCCGCCCTGGTGGCCGACGCCATTGCCGGCGGCGGCGTGCGACCCTGATGCCGGCCCCCGGGACGGAAGACGGACGGCGGGAATTTCCTCCTGAATTCAAAAAGGACCGCGGGATCTATGGAGCCGATTGTCGAGTTTTTCCGCTATTCCCTGCTGTCGATCCGCACCCTGATCGATATCGCCCTGGTCGCGTACGTGATCTACCGGTTCCTTCTGCTGATACGGGGGACCCGGGGCGTGCAGATGACCTTCGGCATCGTCATGCTCCTGCTCATCTACTGGATCTCCCGGATCTCGGGGCTGACGACGATCCAGTGGCTTCTGTCGAACGCCGTCACCTACATCGTTTTCGCCATCATCGTCCTGTTCCAGAGCGAGATACGGCGCGGCCTCGCGGGCATCGGCAACACGCCCATCCTGGGGCGGCCGAGCCGGCACAGGACCGGGGTGATCGAGTCGATCACCCAGGCTGCGACGACCCTGGCATCGAAGCGCATCGGCGCCCTGATCGTGATCGAGCGCGATATCGGCATGAAGAACTACGTCGAGAACGGGATTGTCCTCGACGCGGTGCTCGCGTTCGATCTCCTGGTGACCATCTTCAATCCGCACACGCCGCTGCATGACGGCGCCGTGATCGTGCAGGGCGACCGGATCGCGGCCGCGGCGTGCTTCTTGCCCCTGACCCTGGACCCCTACCACAGCAGGGAGCTGGGCACCCGTCACCGCGCCGCCATCGGGATCACCGAGGAAACCGACGCCGCGGCCGTCATCGTGTCCGAAGAGACCGGCATCATCTCCATGGCCGTAAACGGCAGGATCACCCGCAACCTCGACGGGGCCTCGCTGCGCGCGTCCCTCGAAGCCGCCTGTGAGAGCGGCCCCGGCCGGCGCGCGCGCCGTCTTCCCGGCCGGCGGCCGGAAAGGACATGATGCCCAAGATCAAAGACATGATCCTCGAGAACTGGCACCTGAAACTCATGGCGATCCTGCTCGCCGGAATCCTCTGGCTGTTCATCCAGGGAGAGCCCGGGACGGTGACGACCGTCACGGCTCCGGTCCAGGTCCAGGTGCCCGGGGGCATGGAAATCTCCAGGGGTCTGCCTTCGACGGTCCAGGTGATCATCCGCGGAACCGTGGGGGACCTCACCTGCAACATAAACCTGCAGAATACGCAGGAGGGCGAGACCCGGGTCACCCTGACCAGGGACAACATCAGGTCCCCCAAGGGTCTGGGGATCGAGGTGATCCAGGTGAACCCCTCGCAGGTCGTGCTGATGATCGAGCGCACCGTCCAGAAGACCGTCCCGATCACCGTCCCGGTGCAGGGGGACGTGGCCGACGGCATGGAGGTGTACGAGAAGATCCCGAATCCGAACAGGGTGACGATCACGGGCCCGCGGTCCCATATCGAGGTTGTCGAGGAGGTGTCGACCGAAATCATCGATCTCGATGGGCAGAACCAGTCGGCCAACTTCAGGGTCGGCCTCAACTTCAAGGACGGGACGATACGCTCCTCGATCACCGAGCCGATCTGGGTGGAAATACGGATCGGCCCCCGCCGGAAAATGTACGTCGTCAGGGACGTTCCCCTCGACCTGGAAGGCAGCCCCTACCTGGCTTCGCCCGATGCGGTCGATGTCGAGGTCATGGCGCCCGACAACCTCAAGGATGCCCTCGTCCCGGCGAATTTCCGGCTGACGATGGACCTAAAGGCGCTGGAATCGGCCGTCTTCCCCGTGAAGGCGAAACCCAAGGTCTGGTTCCAGGAGAGCTGGGCCGGCGTCATCAAGGTCGGGGAAACCAAGCCCAGGGAAGTGACCGTCCGCAGGAAAGATGCGCCTCCCCCCAAGAATTGAACGCCGAGAGCAGGACGCGGCCGGCCCGAGCGGATCCGCCCGGGGACCCGGCCGCCGCCCGCCCGGAAGAGGAGTATGGAGACACTGGCGCGGAAACTGAAATCCCTCGAGGACATCCTCCGGCTGCGGGAAGGGCTGCGCGCGCGCGCCCGGCGCCTGGCGTTCACCAACGGCTGTTTCGACATCCTGCATGCCGGGCACGTGCGCTACCTCAACCGCGCGCGCGCCCTCGCCGACGTTCTGGTCGTCGGCGTCAACAGCGACCGTTCCGTCCGGGGCATCAAGGGGCCGGGGCGCCCCCTGGTCCCGGAGATGGAACGGGTGGAGGTCCTCGCGGCCCTCGAATGCGTCGACTTCCTGCTGGTGTTCGACGACCCGACGCCCCGGAGCGTCATCGACCGGATCCTCCCGGATGTCCTCGTGAAAGGTTCGGACTGGAAGCTCGCGGACGTGGTGGGGCGGGACACGGTCACGGCCCACGGGGGATCGGTGCACACTATTCCATTGGTCGAAGGCGCGTCGACTACGGGCATCATCCGGATGGTGCTCGAGCGGTTCGGTACGCCTTCCCGAAGCATCCCATGAAGCAGCTGAAGAACATTTTTGAACAGGTCCGGGCGGCGGGCGCGCTCGGGGAGCTGGCCGGCCGCATCGGGTCCGGGTGCCGCAGCCTCACCCTCTCGGGCGCCGCCGGGGGCGCCCGGGCCCTGGGGATCGCCTCGGCTGTGCTGGCCGATCGGCGTTCGGCGGCCGTGCTGACCCCGTCGGGCGCGGGCGCCGCCCGGCTGGCCCGGGAGCTTGCGTTCTACCTGGACCTGCTCGCCCCCTCCCCCGTGCGGGTGGTCCACCTGCCGGAACTGGAAACCGATCCCTACAGGGGGCTGTCCCCGCACCATGAAATCTCCGCCGGCCGCGCGCAGGCCCTGTGGCACGCCCTCGGGGATGCGCCCAAGGTGCTGGTGGCGTCGGTTTTGGCCGCCGCCGTGCGGCTGCGCACCCCCCGACAGTACGCCTCGTACTGTTTGACGCTAGGGCGGAACGAGGACATGTCGCCGGACCTGATACGGGAATACCTGTTCGAATCCGGGTATGTCGAGGACGATCCCGTAACGGACCCCGGCGAATTCTCCCTGCGCGGGGGGATCCTGGACGTATTCCCCCCCCACCTGGACCGGCCGGTCCGCCTCGAGTTCTTCGGGGACTCGATCGAATCTCTCCGGCTGTTCGATCCCGATTCCCAGAAATCGGTCGAGACGATACAGAGCGTCGAACTCATCCCGATGCGGGAGTACTGCTTCAAGCGCGATTCCCTGAAGGAGTGGGCGGGGAAGGCGCCCGAAATGTGGAGCGCGCCGTTTTTGCCCCACCTGGAGGAAGAAATCGCCCTCGCCCGGCAGGGCGAGGCCTTCCCCGCGTTCGAGTTCATGCTTCCGGCCGTCGATCCTCCCGGGGGCACCCTCTTCGACTATCTCGGGGGGTACCGCATCATCGCGGTCGAGCCCGAGGCGTCCGAAAACGCCCTCAAGCGGTACCACGCGGAACTCTACGGCCGGTACGTCGACCGGATCGAGGCGCACAAGCCGGTCCTGGCCCCGGACCGGATCTACGTCACCGCCGAGGAGTACTGCGCGTCGCTCGACCGGTTTCCCCGCCTGACGGTCGAGGAGCTCGCCCTCGCCGGCGGCCAGGAGCCGCCCGTCTACCTGGCGTCGCAGGCCACGCGCCGGTACCACGGCAACATCCGCGAATTCATCGCAGACGTCGGGAAGTTCCGCGAGGCGGGGGAACAGCTGGCGCTCGTGCTGTCGAGCCTCGGGCGCGCCGAGCGTGTCCGCGACATGCTGGCCGAGTACGGCATCCCCGCCCGTCTCTGCCTGCCGGAGGGCCCCCCGGATGCCGGGCCCCCGGACGGGGGCGTCCTTGTCGCGACGGGAAACCTGGATGCGGGCTACTGCCTGCCGGCGGCCAAACTGTGCGTCCTGACCGGGTCGGACCTGTTCGACGAATCCGATGTCGGGTCGGGGCCCAGGAAGCCCAGGGCGGCCAACCGGAACCTGTTTCTGTCGGATTTCAGGGACCTGAAGCCGGGCGATTACGTCGTGCACGTCGATCACGGGATCGGGCTTTTCAACGGCCTGAAACCGATCGGGCTGCAGGGCGGCTCCCGGGAGTTCGTGCTGCTCACCTACCAGAACGACGCGAAGCTCTACGTCCCCGTCGAAAGGCTGGACCTGATCCAGAAGTACAGCAGCATGGGGGGATCGCGGCCGGCGCTGGACCGTTTGGGCGGAACGAGCTGGGTCCGGACCATGTCCCGCATCAGGAAGTCGATGCGGGACATGGCCGGGGAGCTGCTGAAGCTCTACGCGCGGAGGCAGATGACCCCGGGGCACGCCTTCTCGGCCGATACCGAGTGGCAGCGGGAGTTCGAGGACGCCTTCGAGTTCGAGCTCACCCGCGACCAGGAGGACGCGCTCGGTGCCCTGAAGGCCGACATGGAGGAGCCGCGCCCGATGGACCGTCTGCTGTGCGGCGACGTCGGCTACGGCAAGACCGAGGTGGCGATGCGGGCCGCCTTCAAGGCCGTCATGGACGGGAAGCAGGTCGCCGTCCTGGCCCCCACGACCGTGCTGGCCTTCCAGCACTTCAACACGTTCCGAAGCCGCTTCACCGCCTTCCCTGTCCGCATCCAGCTCCTGTCGCGCTTCCGCAGCCGCGCGGCGCAGAAGAGGATCCTCGAGGACCTCGAGGCCGGGCGCGTCGACGTGATCGTCGGCACCCACCGGCTCCTGTCCCGGGACGTGCAGTTCAGGGACCTGGGGCTGGTGGTGGTCGACGAGGAGCAGCGCTTCGGGGTGACCCACAAGGAGCGCCTCAAGGGCATGAAGACGCGGGTGGACGTCCTGACGCTCTCGGCGACTCCCATCCCCCGCACGCTGAACATGGCGCTGCTCGGGCTCAGGGACATGTCCACGATCGAAACGCCCCCCAAGAACAGGCTGGCCATCCAGACGTCGGTTTTGCGCTACAGCGCCGACGTGATCCGCTCCGCCGTCGAAATGGAACTGGCGCGCAACGGCCAGGTGTACTTCGTGCACAACCGCGTGGAGACGATTCACTCCATGGCGGCGAAGATCCAGCAGCTCGTCCCCGGGGCCCGGATCGGGGTCGCCCACGGCCAGATGAACGAGCGGGAGCTGGAGAACGTGATGATGCACTTCGTCCGCAACGATCTGGACATCCTGGCAGCGACCACGATCATCGAAAACGGGCTGGACATCCCCAGGGTCAACACCATCATCATCAACCGTGCGGACCTGTACGGCCTGTCCCAGCTCTACCAGCTGCGCGGCAGGGTCGGGCGGAGCGACCGCCGCGCCTACGCCTACCTGCTCGTCCCCTCCGACGAAACCCTCTCGGAGGTCGCGCGGAAGCGGCTTGCCGCCATCCGGGAGTTCAGCGACCTCGGGACGGGCTTCCGCGTGGCCGCGCTGGATCTGGAGATCCGCGGCGCGGGCAACCTGCTCGGCGGCGAGCAGCACGGGCACATCGAGGCGGTCGGGTTCGACCTGTACTGCAGGATGCTCGAGCAGACGATGGAGGAGCTCCGGGGGCAGAAGACCGAGGAGGAGATTGCAACCAGCATCAACCTCAATCTGGACATCCGGATCCCGGACGCCTACATCGCCGACGCGGGCCAGCGGCTCCGGATGTACAAGCGGATCTCCTCGGCTGCCGATGCCGGGGAGCTCGACGCCCTGCGGCAGGAAATGGTGGACCGGTTCGGCCGCTACCCGGGGCAGGTGGAGAACCTGTTCCGCTACGCGGGGCTCAGACTGCAGGCGCTCGCGCTCGCGATACAGTCGATCGAGAGGAACCGGGGGCAGATCTTCTTCCGTTTCGTGGACCAGTCGAAGGTGGACGCGGAAAAACTGTTCCACCTGGTGACCCGGAACCGCAACGCCAGGTTTTCACCGCAGGGGCTGCTCACGCTCGATGTGCCGGCCGGCCCCCCCGAAGGGGTTTTCGACGCGATCGGGGCCATCCTGGACGCCATCCGGCAGTAGCCCGCCCGCCGCCCGGGCCGTTTTTTGCCTTGAATCGGGATTGGTGGACCCTTAATCTGATTTTTTCGTACTATGCAGGGATATCATGGGCGCCCGGGGCCGGCATGGCCCGGGGGCGCCTGGCGGGGGGAATGCGATGCATAAAGTTCTGTGGACGGTCCTGATGCTGCTCGGCGGCATCTCGAGCGCGGAAGCCAGAATCGTCGACCGCATCTACGCGCAGGTCAACGACGACATCATCACCGTGTCCGACGTGAACCGGAGAGCGGACTTGATCCGCCGGGAACTGTCCCAGAAACTGTCCGGGGACGCACTGGAACAGGCCATGCAGAAGGAAAGCGGCCAGATCCTCGAGGACCTGATACGGGAAAAGCTGTTCGTCCAGAAGGCCATCGAGCTCGGGTACGATGCGGAGGTGGAGTCCCACGTGGCGCAGCATATCCAGGACATCATGAAGGAGTACAACTTCGCCACCATGGAGGATTTCGAGGAGGCCCTGGAGAAGCAGGGATCCACTCTCGGCGGTTTCAGGGACAGCACCCGGAACCAGATCATGGCCCAGCAGATCCGGCAGAGCTTCGTCGGGAGCCGCATCACGCTCATGGGAAGCGAGGTCGAGAGGTACTACAAGGATCACGCGTCCGATTTCGCGAGCCCCGAGGAGGTCAGCCTGAGCGAGATCGTCGTCACGGCCAAGGCCGGGGAGGGCGACCAGGAGGCGGAGAAACGGGCGCGGAGCCTCTACGACAGGCTCAAGCGGGGGGAGTCGTTCGCGTCTTTGGCCGCCGGGCATTCCAGCGGCGCGACGGCCGCCTCGGGGGGGGGCATCGGCAGCAATCTGCTCGAAAAGTGGCACCCGGACATCGTCCGGGCCATCGCCGGCGTGGAGGCCGGGAGCGTCTCGGAACCCCAGAAGACCGGGGAGGGCTACGTGATCTACCGCGTCGACACGCGCACGCCGTCGGTAATCCCGCCCCTGGCCGAGATCGAGGACGAGATCAAAAGGCGCCTGTACAACGAGAAGTACGAGCCGGAACTCGAGAGGTTCGTCCAGCGCCTGAAAGACGAGGCGTACATCCAGATCCACCCGGACCCCGAATAGGCCCCGGGCTCGCCCGGCTCCGCGACCGGTTCGGGCGCACGGCACGGCCCTCGCGGGATTTTCTGCTGGAAGCGGTGCTGGATGCGTCGCTGGAAGCGTGCGGCGGAAGGAACTATCGCCAAGCCAGGCCCTGAGGCGGCTTCGCTGTCAGGGAATTTCCTGGCCTCGCGGGAAGGGACCGCGAAAAAACTCCCAAACACCTAAGCTTGGTTTCAGGGCCATAGCTTGGGAAACGGAAAACACCCTCTTGTAAAGCATATCCCATGCCAAAGTCAAGCAAGTTATTCTTAAACCGTAAGTGTATCCCCGCTTATCAGATGCACGGATGCCGGCTGCGGGGGGGGATCCCGGGACGGCGGGATTATCCAAATAATTGAACGGCGGATCTGTTTTTTTGGAGTACCCGTCCCCCGGCGCCGGCGCCCGCGCGCAAGGGGTGCCGACAGCGGGAAATGGTCTCTGGCGGCCGGGCCGGGATAGGAGTATGATAGGGATTTTGGATCGTCCAACCAGCAACAGGGAGTGTCCTCATGGCGCGTGTGCATAACTTCAGTGCGGGGCCGGCCGCAATGCCCCTGCCGGTTCTCGAAAAAGCTCAATCGGAATTGCTCGACCTCGGGGGGACGGGTATGTCCGTCATGGAGATGTCCCACCGCTCCAAGGAATTCCAGGCCGTCATCGATGCGGCCGAGGCCGGAATCCGGCGCATCCTGGGGGTGCCGGACGCCTATGCCGTCCTCTTTTTGCAGGGCGGGGCCAGCCTGCAGTTCGCCATGATCCCGATGAACCTGAGGCGGCCCGGCCGAAGCGCCGACTACGTCGACACGGGCAGCTGGTCCTCCCTGGCGATCAGGGAGGCCCAGATGACCGGGCCGGCCAGGGTGCTCTGGAGCGGGAAAGGGGAGGGCTACGCGCGCGTCCCCGGGGCGGAAGAACTCCATGTGTCGCCCGAGGCGGAGTACCTGCACATCTGCTCGAATGAAACGATCGGCGGGATCCGCTGGGCGCTGTTCCCGGAGACGAGCGTCCCCCTGGTGGCCGACATGTCGAGCGAGATCTTCTCCCGCCCCATCGACGTCGGCCGCTTCGGCCTCATCTACGCCGGCGCGCAGAAGAACCTGGGGCCCTCGGGGCTCGCCGTCGTCATCGTCCGCAGGGACCTGGCCGAGCGCGCGGCGGGGAGCGTGCCGGTTTTTTTGCGCTACGCGACCCACATCGACAAGGGGAGCCTCTACAACACGCCCAACACCTGGGCCATCTACCTGGTGAAGCTCGTCTGCGAATGGGTCGAATCCAGCGGCGGCCTGGCCGCGTTCGAGGCGCTGAGCGCCGCCAAGGCGGCCCGGTTGTACGACGTGATCGACTCGAGCGATTTCTGGCGTTCCCCGGTCCAAAGGGAGAGCCGTTCCCTGATGAACGTGGTCTGGAGGCTGCCGAGCGAGGCGCTCGAGGCGGAGTTCGCCTCCCAGGCGACGCGGGCGGGCTTCATCGGCCTGAAGGGCCACCGGTCCGTCGGCGGCCTGCGCGCCAGCATCTACAACGCCGTCTCCATGGAGTCGGTCGAGGCGCTGGCCTCCTTCATGAAGGAATTCGAACAGAAAAACGGCTAGCGGCCGGAATCCTCCGGCCGGGGACCCCGCCCCCGGCCTCCCCGGCACCCCCGCCCCCCTTCGGAATTGCGGCGCGCACGGTGCGCGTGCCATAATCCCCGCGCGAGAAGTTCCCTAAAAATTTTTTTCTCTAAGAAAATTCCTGCAGGAACGTTGTTGCAGACAGGAGCCCTTTACAGGAGACCGGTATGACACTGCCAGACCCCGATTGGATCCAGGTCGTCCTGGACCGGTACGAGCAGCCGCTGATCCGCTACGCGGCGCACATAACGGGGGACATCGAACGGGCGCGCGATGTGGTGCAGGACACGTTTCTGAAGCTGTGCCGCCGTGGCGCGCCGGCCGGCGGCGACAGCCTGGCCCCGTGGATGTACGCGGTCTGCCGCAACGGGGCGCTCGACGTGCGCAGGAAGGAGAAAAGGATGACGGCAATCGACCAGTCCCGGCTGCAGCAGCTGCCGGTGAAGCCGGATTTCCCCGCGGCCCTGGAACGGAACGAGCGGCTGGCGGAGGTGATGCAGGTGCTTGCGACGCTGCCGGAAAACCAGCAGGAGGTGCTCCGGCTGAAATTCCAGGGGGGCTTGAGCTACCGGGAGATCGGCCAGGTGGCGCATCTTTCCATCGGCAACGTGGGCTTTCTCATTCACGCCGGAATACAGGCGATTCGGGAGGCCATGCAGGCCCAACCCGGTTCCGGTGCGGCGAGGAGGGGGAGATGAAGATGGACCGGAACGATCCTCGATGGACCGCCTACGCCCTCGGCGAGATCGAGGATGAGACAATGAGGGCGGAAATCGAAAACCAGCTGCGGGAGTCCGAATCCATGCGCCGTTTCGTGGAGGACATCCGCCGGGCCGCCGCGTGGCTCCGCGAAGGCTTCGACGCCGAACCCCGCCTGGGGCTCTCGGGCGAACAGCGCGGGCGGATCGCGTCGCGGGCGGCCCCCCGCCGGGCCTGGTTCCGGGCCAACCCGGCGTGGGCGCTCGGGGGGGCAGCGGCCGCCCTGGCCCTGGGCCTGTCCTTCTGGGCCTACCAGATGCGGGACAATGCGGCCGAACCCGCCTCCGGGGGCACGCCGATCGCCGAGATGCGCAAGGGCGGTCCCGCCCGGCCCGAACCCGTCCCGGAAGTGACGATCCCGGCCCAGTCCCTGACCGTCATCGACCGGGAGTATGCCCCCGCCCCGGCGCCGGCCGAGCCGCGCCCGGCGGCCGTGGAAACCGCGCGGAACGAGCAGGAGGCAAGCGCGGCGGCCGAGGGCATCCTCACGGAATCGTCCCCGACGTCCGGCACGGTCCTCCGTCACCGGGAAGTGCTCGATCTGCCCCTGATCGACAAAGACGTGCCCGAACGCGTCAAGATCGGCCCGCCGCCGGCTGCCGAGGAGAAGGCGGCCGAGCGCATCTTCACGGAATCGTCCCCTTCGGCCGGCACGGACCTCAGTCACCAGGAAGTGTTCTCTCTGCCCCTGATCGACAACGACGTGCTCGAACTCGCCGACATCCATGGCGGCGTCACGCCACCCACTGACCACAAATTCCGGACAGGCCCTAGTTTCGCCGGAGTGGACAGCCGCGCCCTCAACATCACGCAGGACGGCATCACCATCAACGACGTCCATTATAAGGCCGGCATCCCGTCATCGGGCCCCTTCCAAACCGAGGGGTACGACCCCGTAGCCGACAACGCCTTCCTCGAAGCCGCCCGGAACCCCCTGTCGACCTTCTCCATCGACGTCGACACGGCGTCGTACTCCAACGTCCGGCGCTTCCTCGAGCAGAACCGGCTGCCGCCGCGCGACGCGGTCCGCATCGAGGAGCTCGTCAACTATTTCGATTATGGCTACAGCGACCCGGGCGGGGAAGGGCCCTTCGCCGTGCATTTCGAGATGACCGAGGCGCCCTGGAACCCGGAGCACCGGCTGCTGCGCATCGGGCTCAAGGCCGAGGAGATCGAGCCGGGCGCCCGTCCGCCGGCCGGCCTGGTGTTTCTCATCGACGTCTCCGGAAGCATGACGGCCCCCAACAAGCTGCCGCTGGTCAAAGAGGCGATGCACATGCTCGTCGACCAGATGACCGGCAGCGACCGCATCAGCCTGGTGACCTACGCGGGGTCGACGCGGGTGGTCCTGGCCCCGACCGGGGGCGGGGAGAAGCGGCGCCTGCACCGGGCGATCGATAGCCTGTGCGCGGGCGGGTCCACCGCCGGAGCTTCGGGCATCGAGCTCGCCTACGCAACCGCCCGGGGCCACTATGTCGACGGGGGCGTCAACCGCGTCATCCTGGCCACCGACGGCGATTTCAACGTCGGCACGACCAGCCGCGGAGAGCTGGCGCGGCTGATAGAGGAGAAGGCCGAAAGCGGCGTCTTCCTCAGCGTCCTCGGCTTCGGGATGGGCAACTACAAGGACGACACCCTGGAGCTTCTGGCCGGCAAGGGGCGCGGCAACTACGCCTACATCGACACCGCCGCGGAGGCCAAAAAGGTCCTGGTCGACTCGATAGGCGCCACCCTGGTCAGCGTCGCCAAGGACGTCAAGATCCAGGTGGAGTTCAACCCCGCCCGCGCCGGCGCCTACCGGCTGATCGGGTACGAGAACCGGGTTCTGGCCGGGGAGGATTTTAACGACGACGCGAAGAAGGCGGGCGTCATCGGCGCCGGGCACGCCGTGACGGCGCTCTACGAGATCGTTCCCCCGGGGCTGCCGGGCGCCGCGCCGGGGGTCGATCCGCTGAAGTACCAGCAGCCGGCCGAGCCCACACGGGCGGCTTCGGGCAGCGAGGTGGCGACCGTCAAGATCCGCTACAAGGGGCCCGAGGAGGAGCAAAGCCGCCTGATGGAATTCGCCGTGCGCGATTCCGGCGGGAAGTTCGGCGCCTCCTCGGAGGATTTCAAGTTCGCCGCCTCCGTCGCCGCCTTCGGCATGATCCTGCGCGAATCCCCCCACCGGGGGAGCGCCACGCTCGAGGACGCCCTCCGGTGGGCCGAGCAGGGGCGCGGGGAGGACCGCCACGGCTACCGGGACGAGTACATCCGCCTCCTGCACCGCGCCATGTCGATCAAGCGCCCGACCCCCTGACCGCCGCGCGCCGGGAGCCTCCACCCTCGGGCAGGGAGGAGCTCCCCGCGCCGGCGCCGCTGTACTTTCCCCGCAATCGTGCTACCTTTTCAGGGAGAGGTCCGTACCGACAACTATCCTTTTACGGGGGCACGACGATGGACGAGCTCGAGGACATCCGCAGGGAGATCAGCGCGGTCGACGAAACGATCATCGAGGCCCTCGCCAACCGGCGGAAGCTCGCAGCCCGGGTGCTCGAAGCCAAGGGCCGGACGGGCGCTCCCATACGGGACGTCCTGCGCGAGGAGCAGCTTCTGTCGGACCTTGTCGCCCGGGGGCGCCGGCAGGGGCTCGACGCCCACCTGGTCACGCGGGTGTTCCATGAGATCATCGACGACTCCATCCGCTCCCAGCAGCTCGAGCTGCTCGACTACGGGGCCGAAGGGCCGAAGCGCGTCGTCTTCCAGGGCATCGAGGGCTCCTACGGCGAGCTGGCCGGCCAGAAGCACTTCGCCCCGTTTCTGGAGCACACCATGTTTCGCGGCGTCGACACCTTCGAAAAGGTCATCGCCGCCGTCGAGGACGGCGAGGCGGACTACGGGCTGCTGCCGGTCGAGAACACCCGCGCCGGAAGCATCAACGAGGTCTACGACCTGCTCTATGTGGCGCAGCTGGCCATCGTCGGGGAGGAGATCCTCGAGATCCGGCACTGCCTCCTCGGCGTCGGCGAGGTGTCGCTCGGCGACATCCGCAAGATCCTCGCGCACCCCCAGGCCCTGGCCGACTGCCTGAGGTTTCTCTCGAAGCTGCCCCACTGCGAAACCCTCCCGTATCCCGATACGGCCCTGGCCGCCAGGAAGGTCCGGGAGGAGAACAGCCCCGCGATTGCGGCCATCGCCGGCGAGGAGACCGGGAGGCTGTACGGGCTGAAGGTGCTGCGCCGGAACATAGAGGACCAGCCGAACAACTACGCCCGGTACCTCGTTCTCGCCAGAAAGCCCCCGGCCGTGGACCTGCGGATCCCGTGCAGGACCTCGCTCGTGATCACCACCCCCCATGAAGCGGGGGCCCTGCTGAAGGCGCTCAACCTGCTCGACAAGTACCGGATCAACCTGTCCAAGCTCGAAAGCCGCCCGATCCCGGGCATGCCGTTCCAGTACATGTTCTACATCGACTTCGAAGGGAACACGGCCGAACCCAGGGTGTCCCGGGCGCTTGCGGAGCTGCGCTCGGCGACGGCGTCGATGAAGGTGCTCGGGTCCTACCCCGCCCAGCAGCGATCCCGGACCTCGCCCCGGATCGAGGTGCTGGCCGGGACACCGCCGGAGGGGGAAGGCCGCCCGCCGGAGGTTGCCGAGGAGAAGGCCGGGAAGGTCACCTACACGCTCGGCAGCCGGCAGCGGAAGCCGGAGGATACGGTCCTGGACGTGCGCGGGGTCCGGATCGGAGGCCCGGGGTTCGTCGTCATCGCCGGCCCGTGCGCCGTCGAATCCAGGGAGCAGATACGGCAGTGCGCCCGGTACGTCAAGGAATGCGGCGGCGCGATGCTCCGCGGCGGGTGCTTCAAGCCGCGCACCTCCCCCTACAGTTTCCAGGGGCTGGGGTTCGAGGGGCTGGAGATGATGGCCGAGGCGGGCAAAGAGTTCGACCTCCCCATCGTCACGGAGGTCCTTTCCCCGGCCGACGTGGAGCCGGTCGCCCGCTACGCGGACGTTCTGCAGATCGGCGCCAGGAACATGCAGAACTTCAGCCTGCTGAGCGAGGCGGGCCGCTCGAACCGTCCGGTGCTGCTCAAGCGGGGGATGATGTCGACGCTCGACGAGCTGCTCAACGCGGCCGAATACATACTCGACAAGGGGAACCACCAGGTGATCCTCTGCGAGCGGGGCATCCGGACATTCGAGACATCGACGCGCAACACGCTCGATCTCGGGTCGATCCCCATTCTCAAGCGCCTGACCCATCTCCCGATCATGGTCGACCCCTCGCACGCCGCCGGCAAGAGGGACCTGGTCATCCCGCTGGCGCTGGCCGCCCACGCCGTCGGCCCCCACGGGCTGATCGTCGAGATGCACCCGGAGCCGGAGAAGGCGCTCTCGGACGGCCCGCAGCAGCTGCATTTCGGGGAATTCGCCGAGCTGATGCGGCGCATCTATAAAACTGATGCGGCGCATCGATAAAGCTGATGCGGCGCATCGGCGGGTCCCCGGCGCCCGCTTTTCGCCCGAAGGGGTATTGTGTTCCCGCGCCCGCGGGAGTATATATTCAGTTGTGGGTTGGAAGCACTATCAGGATACACGGCCCCCGCGCGCGGGGGACCGGGGGAAGAAAGAGACACGATGAAAACGGCGGCGGGGTTTTATTATTACTGCAGCGTACATACCCCCGACCCCTAAGGGTTGTGCCTTTCCTTTCCCTGCCTGCACTACAGAAAGAAAAAACGGCCCGCCGGGGACAACCGGCGGGCCGTTGCCGTTTATGCGGCATGATGGGACTACGGCGGCATGCGCGTCATGCCGCAATGGGAGAAAAAGCTCATGATCATAGTTTGCGAAACCAAGGCGACCGAGGCCCAGATCGTCGCCGTGCAGAACAAGATAGAGGAGGCGGGGCTCACGGTCCACCGCTCCGACGGCGTCGAGCACACCATTCTCGGGGTGGTCGGGGACCGCAACCGCCTCGATGTCGGGGTCCTTTCCATGATGCCCGGGGTGCGCGACGCCGTGGCCGTCTCGACGCCCTATAAGCTCACCAGCCGCGAATTCCACCCCGAGGACACGATCGTGCGCCTGGGCGAGTCGTGCCAGGTCGGCGGGCTGGAGATCGCCGTGATGGCCGGACCCTGCGCCGTCGAGGGCGAGGAGCAGATCGAATCGACCGCCGCCTTCGTCTCCTCCCTGGGCGTGCAGATCCTCCGCGGGGGCGCCTTCAAGCCCCGTTCCTCCCCCTATTCCTACCAGGGGCTGGGGCTCCAGGGGCTGAAGCTGCTGCGGCAGGCGGCCGACCGGAACCACATGGCCGTGGTGACCGAGGTCATGTCGATCGACCAGATCGAACAGGTGTCCGAGTACGCCGATCTGCTGCAGGTCGGGGCGAGGAACATGCAGAACTACCCGCTTTTGACCGCACTCGGGCACGCCGGCAGACCGGTGCTTCTGAAGCGGGGCATGTCGGCCACCATCCAGGAGTGGCTCATGAGCGCAGAGTACATCCTCACGGAGGGGAACGGGGACGTGATCCTGTGCGAGCGGGGAATCCGGACGTTCGAGACGGCCACCCGCAACACCCTGGACCTTTCCTCCGTGCCGGTCCTCAAGCACCTGTCCCACCTCCCGGTCATCGCCGACCCGAGCCACGCCGTGGGCATCCGCAGGTTCGTCGCCCCCATGGCGCGCGCTGCCGTGGCGGCCGGGGCCGACGGCATCATGATCGAAGTGCACCCGGAACCGGAAAAGGCGCTTTCGGACGGTCCTCAATCCCTCAATTTCCAGGAGTTCGGCCTCCTGATGAACCGGTGCCGCATCATCGCGACGACGATCGGGCGGCGGCTCGGAAAGGCCGGGTAACATGAACGAGATCAAGGATACGACCATCACCATCATCGGGTGCGGGCTGATCGGCGGGTCGATCGCCCTGGCGCTGAAACGGAGAAGGCGCGACTGCACGGTGGCCTGCGTCGACCTGCCGGAGCGTCTGCCCGCGATCGCCGAGGCCGGGGTCGCCGACCGGGTCGGCACGCTCGAGGAGGCCGGGGACTGGGTTGCAGGCAGCAGGATCGTGATCCTGGCCACGCCGGTGGATCGGGTGGGGCCGATGATCGAAACGATCGCCCCCCTGCTCGAGGAAGGGACCATCGTCACCGACGTCGGAAGCACCAAGAAGCTGATCATGGAGGAGGCGCGGACGCGGATCCCGCCCGGGGTTCATTTCATCGGGGGGCACCCGATGGCCGGATCGGAGCGTTCGGGCGTGGAGGCCGCCGACCCGCTCCTGTTCCAGGACAGGGTCTACGCTCTCTGCCCGTACCCGGACACGCCCCCGGAGGCCCTGCTGGCCCTGATGGACCTGGCCGAGAGCCTTCGGGCGCTTCCCGTCACGATCGACCCCGGGGAGCACGACGGCATCATGGCCATGGTCAGCCACCTGCCCCACATGATTTCCGTGGCGCTGATGCACGCGGCCATGGCCGGGGACGCCACCCACGCCATGCTCGACAGGATGGCGGGCAGGGGGTTTCTGGACATGACCCGCCTGGCGGCTTCCGATTACGGGGTCTGGCGGGGGATCCTGGAGACGAACCGGGAGGGGATCGCTCAGGCGCTTGCGCGGTTCCGTGAAAGCCTGTCGATTGTCGCGGACTCGATCGCGGACGAACGCATGGGGCAGGTGTGGGAGTCCTCCGGAGCCCGCCGCCGCCTGATGGGGCCCGAGACCCTGCCCCGCCCGAGAAAGCAGGACCTGCGGAGAATCATCGACCACTGCGACAGGCAGATCCTCGCGGCCCTGGCCCGCCGCATCGAAGCGGCCCGCCGGATCGGGAAAATCAAGCGGCATCAGGCGGCGCCGGTCACCGACGCCGAGCGCGAGAGGCGGATGATGCAGCAGAGGGGGGATTGGGGCAAAGCCCTCGGGCTGCCCGGCGATCTCGTCGAGGAGCTTTTCGCCGTGGTTCTCAAACACTGCACCCGGGTCCAGTCCGAGCCCTAGGGCCCCGTCGGGCGCGCCGAAGCTGGCGCGGTTGATTTCGTCCTGCGCCGCCCGGCAGCACCTCCGGGATGCGGCAGCGGTTTCTTCTGTTGTTCACGGACTGCCCCGGATCCTTCGGAATTGGTCTATAATGGGCGGAAGGCTGCGGGCGCCGTGCCGGTGCGGCGCTGCCGCGCCCTTTCGGGGCCGGCCGGGCGACGTGGATCCGGACGCCAGGAGGTTGCAATGCAAAGACGCAGGCTGGGAGAACAGGTCCAGGTGTCCGCCATGGGGCTGGGGTGCATGGGCATGTCCGAATTCTACGCATCCGTCGGGGAAGCCGAATCCGTGGCCGTGATCCACCGCGCCCTCGACCTGGGAGTCGAGTATCTGGACACCGCGGACATCTACGGGATGGGGAAGAACGAGGAGCTGGTCGGGCGCGCCGTCTCCGGGCGGCGCGATCAAGTGTTTTTGGCCACCAAATTCGGCCAGGTCCGCAGCGCGGACGGGGAGTTCGTCGGCGTCAACGGCCGCCCGGAATACGTACGGGACTGCTGCGACGCGAGCCTCGGGCGGCTGGGGGTGGATACGATCGACCTCTACTACCAGCACCGCGTCGATCCCGCCACCCCGATCGAGGACACCGTGGGCGCCATGGCCGATCTCGTGCGCGCGGGCAAGGTCCGGCACCTGGGCTTGAGCGAAGCGTCGCCCGCGACCCTCCGCAGGGCCTCGGCCGTCCACCCGATCCTGGCGCTGCAGACCGAGTACTCGCTCTGGAGCCGTGACCCCGAGATAGGCATCCTCCACGCGTGCAGGGAGCTGGGCGTCGGGTTCGTGGCCTACAGCCCACTGGGCCGGGGATTTCTGACCGGGCGGTTCCGCAACGGGGAGGACCTGGCCCCGGGGGACGCGCGCACCCGCCAACCCAGGTTCATGGGGGAGAACCTGCACCACAACCTCATCCTCGCCGATGCCGTCCGGTTTTTGGCGGAGGAAAAAAGCTGCACGCCCGCGCAGCTCGCCCTGGCGTGGGTGCTCTCCCGCAGCGGGGACATCGTGCCGATCCCCGGCACCGCCAGCATCGGGCATCTGGAGGAGAACCTCGGCGCCCTGGGCGTCGCGTTGACCCCCACGGACATGCACCGCCTGGAGGAGGTCTTCCCCCTGGGCGCCGCGGTCGGGGAGCGCTACAGCGACCGCGGCATGCAGACGGTCAACATTTGAGAGGTGCCGTTATCCCCGCCGACAGAAAACCCACCGAGGGCGTGAAGATCCTGCTCGGGGATCCCCGGAAGGCGATTGTCCGGCTGTCGATCCCGATGGTCGTGGCGATGTCGTTCCAGACACTGTACAACCTGGCCGACGCCATCTGGGTCTCGGGCCGCGGGCCCGATTCGCTGTCGGCCGTCGGCTTCACCTTCCCCTTTTTCTTCCTCGCCATGGCGCTGGCCAACGGAATCAGCATCGGCGGGGGCGCGGCGATATCCCGGCGGATCGGCGCCGCCGACCCTGCCGGGGCCGGCAGGGTCGCCACGCACAGCGTCGTCTGCAGCGTGGCGGCAGGCGTGCTCACGAGCGCCGTACTGCTCCTGGCGCTCCCCGGCGCCCTGGCCTACATGGGGGCCGCCGGCGAGGCCCTGCGCCTTTCGGTCCTGTATTCGCGGATCCTCGTCTCCGGTCTCCCCCTGCTGTTTTTCAACGCGACCGCCGTGGCCATCCTGCGGGGCGAGGGGGACGCCAAACGCGCCATGGCGGCCATGGCCGCCGGCGGCCTCGCGAACATCCTCCTGGACCCCGTCTTCATATACAGCCTGGACATGGGGGTCGCCGGCGCGGCGGTGGCGACGGTCCTGTCCATGTTCGTGTCTTCGGCCCTCGGCTTCTACTGGCTGTTCGTCCAGAAGAAGACGTACGTAGGTTTCCGGTTCCGGGGGTTTCGCTTCGACTGGGGGATCCTCCGGGACATAGGCAGGGTCGGGCTCCCCGCCTCGGTGGCCCAGATGTCGATGTCCCTGATGGCGTTTCTGGTGACGACGATCATCGCGAAGGTGGGGGGGACGACCGGCGTCGCCGTCTACACGAGCGGCTGGCGCATCGTCAGCATCGCGACGCTGCCGATGCTGGGCGTCGCCAGCGCCGTCACGGCCGTGACCGGGGCGGCCTTCGGCGCCTCGGAATACGGCAAGGTCCGCTCCGCCTATGTCTACGCACTCAAGGCAGGCGTGGCCGTCGAGCTGGTCCTGGCCGCGATCATGGTCGCCTTCGCCCCCCAGATCACGTGGATTTTCACCTGGTCCGAGGAGTCCGGCGCCCTGGTGCCGGAGCTGGTGACGTTCCTCCGCGTCCTCTGGATCATTCTCCCCACGACTCCCTTCGGGATGCTCTCCTCGGGGCTGTTCCAGGGGACGGGCAAGGGCGTGTTCGCGCTCTCGGCCACCCTGATCCGGACCATCGTGTTCACCGTCCCGTTCGCGTGGCTGCTCGGGGTCCATTGCGGCTGGGGTCTCCAGGGCGTGTGGATCGGGATGGCTGCGGCGGCCGTGGCCTACATCCCCGTGGTCTTCGGCTGGGCGCTGCTCTACCTCCGGCGCCTGCAGTCGTCCGCGTAGCCCTGCGCCGCGCCTATTATCCGGACGGGGCCCGTTGCTTCATGCGGGGGGTTCGCGGTATCCGAGGACCATCATGGTGATGTCGTCGTGCTGGGGGGCGCCGGCGGAGAACGCGACGACGGCCCTGTGGATCCGATCCAGGATCTCCGGCGCCTCCAGGCGCGCGCTCTCCCCGAGCAGGGCGGCCAGGCGCCCGGTCCCGAATTCCTCCCCGGAGGTGTTGAGCGCCTCCACGACGCCGTCGGTGAACAGGACCAGGTGATCGCCCGGCTGCAGGCGGACGGTGCCCGTTTCGTACTCCGCGCTGGCGAACAGGCCGAGGACCATGCCGCCCGACAGCAGCTCCTTCATGGACCCGTCGCGCCCGAGCACGAGCGGCGGGTTATGCCCGGCGTTGACGTAGGTGCAGGCGCCGTCCGGGCCCAGGATCCCGATGAAGAACGTCACGAAACGGTTGCCCGTGCCGCGCTGCACGAGGATGCGGTTGAACCTTCCGATGACCGATTCCAGCGGGGCGTCCAGGAGGTTCTGGGAGTCGAACATGCCCTGGAGCAGGGAGGCCAGGATCGCCGCCGGCATCCCTTTCCCCGCCACGTCGGCGACGGCGAAGCCGAAATGGCCGTTGTCGAGGTCGAAATAGTCGAAATAGTCCCCCCCGATCTCGTAGCACGGCAGGCTCCGGCTGCAGGCCCGGACATACTCGAGCTCCTTCGACGGCGGGGGGAGCAGCGCCTGCTGGATCTCGTGCGCGACGGCGAGCTGCTGGTCGATCCGGCGCTTCTCCTGCGAGTCCCTGTACAGGCGCGCGTTGTAGATGGCCACGGCGGCTTCGGAAGCGAGCGTTTCCAGGGCGTCGATCCGGGTGTCGGACATTTTCGACGCCACGCGGGAGCTGTCGACGCAGAGAACCCCTATGATCTCCGAGCGCACCCCCTCCCCGGACAGGGCGCCGCAGTCGCGGACCTCGACGTTGCGCAGGGGGACGCAGGAGATGCCGTGCAGGCCGAGCTGGCGGGTGTGGTCGTGGCACGCGTCGGAGGCCAGGTCCCGGATGACGACGGGTTTTCCGGAGCGGAACACGTCGTAGGGCACCCGCTGGCTGGTCTGGAAGCAGGACCTGTCGAGCGGCTGCCTGCTGCTGTTGCGGGCGCAGCGGAAGTCGAGCTCGCCGTTCTCCCCCTGGAGCATGAGGAAGCCGCGTTCGGCCCCCATCAGCTCGATGGCCGTGTCGACCACCAGGGCCAGCAGGTCGTCGAGCACGGGCATGGAGCTCAGGGCCCGCAGGGCGGCGAACAGCTTGCCCACCTCCCTGAAGCCGAAATGGGAAAATGCGAAGTCGCTCTCCGTGTTGCTCCGGCCTAGGAGCGTCTGCAGGATGCCCCCGGTGTGAAACGACAGCACCGGCCCCTGAGGCCCGCCGAGCTGGATGCGGTCGCCGTCGGTCAGGCAGACCTCGTCGACCCGGGCGCCGTTGACGAAAGTCCCGTTCTTGCTGCCGAGGTCGCGGAGCCGGTATTGCCCGCCTTGCACTTCCACCGCGGCATGGAACTGGGAGACGATCATGCGGCCGATGGCCAGGTCGTTTTCCGAACTGCGCCCGATGGTGCAGCGGGGGGGGCAAACGGGCGTCCGGCATTCCTTCCCCGTCCCGTCGTAGTGGACGAGCCGGGCGCCAGGCCCCGGCTCCGGGCGGTAGTCGCGGCCGGGGGCCCGCCCGGCGGCGCGGGCGAGCGCGGCGGCCAGGTCTTCGGCCGCGACGGGGGAGGCAAGGACGTCGGAGGCTCCCGCGTGCCAGGCATCGAGTATGAAGCCGTCGGTCGCACGGTCGCATACGGCGACGACGGGCAGCAACGGGTAGCTACCGGAAAAGTATTCTATCCTGCGGGCGGTTTCCGCGTCCCCGGAGCCCTGGAGGCATAGGAGGTCGACGCGGAGGGTTCGGAGCTTTTCTTCGGCGTCGGCTCCGTCTTTGGCTTCAACGACCGTGTGGCCGGCCCGGGAAAGAAGCGCCGCGACGCCCTCCCCGGAGGGGGGGGCGGTGCCCAGGAGCATGATGGCGTAGGTTCCCGTCATGGGTGCCGCCCTCGGACTGAAGCCCGCAAACGGTGCGTCAGAAGCTTTCCAGCGCGGCTTCCTCGTTGTCAAACGTGTCGAAAACGGTGAATAGTTTCGTGATCACGAGCAGCTGCTGGATCTTCTTCGTCAGGCAGAGCAGCTTCAGGCTTCCCTTGCTGTTGACGACCGTGGTGTAGGCGCTCACCAGTTCGCCGATGCCCGAGCTGTCGACGTAGCTGATCCCGGCAAGGTTGAGGATGATCTTCTTGGAGCCGCTGTCGAGGAGTTTCCGCACCGTGGTGCGGATCGACATCGTTCCTTCCCCCAAGGTGATCTTTCCGCTGCAATCCAGAATTTTGACGTCTCCGATGGTGCGCACTTCTATTTTCATGATGGACCTCCCGATGGTTTGCCCGCCCCTGCAACAACGCGCATGGAAATATTCCGGTTGAGGCATCCCGCCGTCTGCGGGTCCCCTGGCCGGATTGTATAGTATCCTCCCCCCTCGAAACAAAAGAATACCGCCCCCTTCTGCAGGGGTATCCCGCCGGGGCGCCGCGCGCCCCCGGCCGGTCAGAAGGAGGGCTTCGCCTTCAGGGCGCCGAGCTGCACCAGCACCCCGGTGAAGTCGTACGTGCGTATCTCCCGCGCGATCCGGCCCTCCGAGAGCAGGAACATGGAGGAGCCGTTGAAATCGAACCGTTTCCCCGTGGCCTTGTATCCGCAGAAATCATACTGCTGGGTCGCGGTTATCCTGATGAACTCCGCCGCCCGGTCCCCGTCGATCAGCAGGTGCCGGACGTGGTATTCGGTGTCGGGGAAGGTCCTGAACCAGTCGGCGTAGCTTTTCCGGATGGCCTCCTGCCCCTTGAGGACCCCGAACAGGGGGCTGTCGATCTCCCCGTTTTCGGTATGGCTCGCCGAGAGGGTTTCCGTGTCGTGCTCCTGCCAGGCCCTGTCCCGTTTCTCGAAAAACTCCGCAATCGTTACGCGATCCATCATAGGCGGCTCCTTCCCGAAGATCCGGTCGTCCTTTGGGTCCCGCAGCCGCCGACGGGGGCGCGGCCGCAGTGGCGCCGATGGTGCCTGATGCCGGTCGATACGGACAGTATAGCGCACCCCCGGCGGAATTGCGCACGGCAAACGCATGGAAACCGCCCGCCCCCGGGCCCCCCGGGCGGAGGGGAAACGGCGGCGCACGCCATTTTGCCCGTGAACCCGGCGGCGAAAGGCCGTATAGTATGCCCATATTTCAGGCCGGGGCGCCCATCGGTTGTGATGGTGCGTTCCCCCCGCCTGCAGAACCGCGCCCGCCGCCGGTAACCGGCCCGGGCCGGATGAACAAAGGAGACTAGCCGATGAGACATACCCTGACTGCCGTCTGTATTACCGCCGTCCTGCTGCTGCTGACGGGCTGCAACGTGGAATCCGGAACCGCCCCGCAGAAGGCGCCCTCGATCCAGGGCGTCTGGACCATCGAGTCCATGGATGTGGGCACCGGCGAGAACAAAAGGACCACGGTGCCCAAGGCGTTCATGATGTTCGTGTACGAAAAGCACTACAGCGCCATCCGCGATTTCGCGCCCCGCCCGGAACCGGGGCAGGAAAGCGCCCCCGCCTCCAGCAGCGCCTTCATGGCCGATGCCGGGACCTACGAGTTCGACGGCACCGACCTGGTGGTCCATCACATGGTGGCCGCGTTCCCCAGCCTGGGGTCGATGACCTTCGGGTGCAGGATGGAGGGGCCGGACATCATGATCCTGACCCCGCAGTACGACAAGATGGTCATGCCGGGAATGAACATGGCCCCCTCGCCTTCCGGGAAGATGGGGTACGGGGACGCCGCCGTGCTCTACCGGTTCAAGCGGCTGGAATAGCGCCGGGTCCCCCCGATGTTCAAGTTCCTACACGCCGCGGACATCCACCTGGACAGCCCGCTCCGGGGTCTGTCCAGGTATGAATCGGCGCCCGCGGAATCGGTCCGCAACGCGTGCCGGAGGGCCTTCGAGAATCTGGTCGACCTGGCGATCGAGGAAAAGGTCGCTTTCGTCCTGCTCTCGGGCGACCTTTACGACGGGGACTGGAAGGACTACAGCACCGGCATTTTCCTCGGCCGGCAGGTGGGGCGGCTCGGCCGGAACGGCATCGCGGTTTTCGCCGTGGCCGGGAACCACGACGCCGCCAGCCGCATCACCGCGGCCCTGGACTGCCCCGCCAACATGAAGGTCTTCCCCTCGCAGAAGGGCGAAACCTTCCGCCACCAGGCCCTGGCGGTGGCCATCCACGGGCAGAGTTTCGCAACGCAGCACGTCGACCGCAACCTGGCCGCCGGCTACCCCCCCGCCGCCGAGGGGATGTTCAACATCGGAATGCTGCACACGAGCCTCGACGGACGGGAGGGGCACGACGTGTACGCCCCCTGCAGTACCGACGACCTCTGCCGCAGGGGGTACCAGTACTGGGCCCTCGGGCACGTCCACGCGCCCGAGACCGTTTCCGAGGACCCCTGGATCGTGTTCCCCGGCTGCATCCAGGGGCGGCACATCCGCGAGAGGGGGCCGAAGGGGTGCGTCCTGGTGACCGTCGCCGGCGGCGCCGTGGAAAGCCTGGAGCGGCGGCCCCTGGACGTGCTGCGGTGGGCTCTCACGACGGTCGACGCATCGGGCGCCTCCGACGCACGGGAGCTGACAGAATGCGCCCGGGAGGCTATCGAGAGCGCGCTGGAAGCCTCCGAAGGCCGCCCTACGGCCATGCGCGTCCGCTGCATCGGGGCGACGGCCGCCTCGGCGGAGCTTGCCGCTTTCCCGGAACGGTTCGAGCAGCGGATCCGGGCGCTCGCCGCGGAGATCGCCGGCGACTCCCTCTGGATCGAAAGGGTGGAGAACGCCACGTCGGACAGGTTCGACCATACGGCGGCGCCGTCCGAACCGGGCGCGCTGGGGAACCTGCTCGAGGAGATCGCCCGGCTGCCGGACGGCCCGGAAGCCGCCGACGGCATCCGGGACCTGATCGCCGATCTCAGGCAGAAGATGCCGCCCGAAGCGTTCGGGCCCGGCTCCCCCCTGGATCTGGACGAGGCGGGGACGGCCCGGCGCCTCGTCGCCGAGGCCAAGAGGCTGCTGGTCGGAAGGCTCCTGGCCGCGGGAGACGCCGGATGAGGATAGACCGCCTGGACCTGATCGCCTACGGGCCCTTCACCGGCAGAAGCCTGGACCTGTCGGAAGGGTCCTCGGGCCTGCACATCATCTACGGGGACAACGAGGCGGGGAAGAGCACCTCGCTCCGGGCCCTGACGGCCTGGCTGTTCGGCATCCCGGCCCGCACCGGCGACAATTTCCTCCACCGCCATTCCGCCCTCCGCGTGGGGGGCAGGCTCCGGCTCTCCACGGGGCGGTCGATCGAGTTCGTGCGCAGGAAGGGCGCGAAGGACACCCTCCTGGACCCCGGCACGGGCGCCCCGCTGGAGGATTCCCTGCTGGCCGGGTTTCTGCCCGCCGGCATGGACGAAGCGCTGTTTGCCAAGCTCTACGGGATCGACCACCCCCGGCTGGTCGCCGGGGGACGGGAGCTGCTGGCCCAGTCCGGAGACCTCGGGCAGGCGCTCTACAGCGCCGCCATCGGCACCGCGGGTCTCCGGAGCGTGCTGTCGGAACTCGCCGGCGGCGCCGACGAGATCTACCGGCCCCGTGCCTCCACCAGGCCGCTGAACCAGGCCATCGCCGGGTTCAGGGCGGCCCGGAAGCGGGTGCGGGATTCCGGGCTTTCCGTCGAGGCGTGGAAACGGCTGCAGGGCGACCTGGCGGACACGCTCGCGCTGATCGAGCGGGTGGAGGCCGCCATCGGCGACAAGCGGAGGCTGCAGAGCCGCCTGCAGAGGCTCGCCCGGGTCCGCGGGGCCCTGGCCGAGCGCCGCGCCGTCCTCGCGGAGATCGAGGGGCTCGGGGAGGTGCGCTTGCTCCCGGAGGATTTCGACGCCAGGCGCCGCGGGGCGTCCGAACGGCTGCGGGCCGCCACGGAAGCGCGGGAACGGCGCCGCGCGAAGCTCGCCCGGCTCGAGGAGGCGTGCCGGTCCCTTTGCCTCCGCGACGAGGTGCTCGAGAACGGGGAGGCCATCGAGGCCGCCTACCGGGAACTGGGGGCGGTGGAAAAAGCGGTCGGGGACGGTCCGAAGCGGGACAGCGAGCGGCGCCTGCTGCTCGGGGAGGCCGCGGCTCTCCTGAAGGGCCTGAGGCCCGACATCCCGATCGGCGGGGCCGAAGGCCTCCGCCCCCTTTTGAACAACCGGAAATGGATCGCGGACCTGGTGCGGCGGCACAGCCTGCTCCTCCAGCGGCGGGAGGGGGCCGTGGCCGCCCGCAGGGAGGCCGAGAGGCGGATGGCGGCCATCGGCGGGGAGCTCGACAGCCTGCCCCGGCCCGGCGCCGGGCTCGAGCGTCTGAAAGAATCGGTCTCCGGGGCCCGCAGGGCGGGCGACCTCGACAGGCGGCTGCTCGAGGCCCGGCGCCGGGCGTCGGAGGCCGGGGCCTCCTGCCTGGAGGCCTTCGCCCGCCTGGGCAGGTTCTCCCGGGAGCCCGCGATGCTGCTGCGGACGCCCATGCCCGTTCCGGAGACCGTCGATGTTTTCGAAGAGAGGTTCGACGCCGTCGCCGGCAGGGGCAGAGACGCGACCAGGCGGAGGGACGAGCTGTGCGCGGAAAGGGACCGGGCGCAGCGGGACCTCGAAACGCTGGTGCGGTCCGGCGATGTGCCCGATCCCGGGGACCTCGGGCGGCTGCGCGCCTCCAGGGACGCCCTCTGGGCGGCGGTCCGGCGCCGGTTCGTCGAGCGCGCCGATGCCGGGCCCGAAGCGTTCGGGCCGGCGGCGGAGGAGGGCCTGCCGGAGCTGTACGAGAGGAAAGTCTCCGAGACGGACCGGCTGTCGGACCGAATGCTGTCGGCGGCCGACCGCGTGGCGAAGCGTTCGGAACTGGAGGCGAAGATCGAAAACCTCCACCGGCGGCTCCTCGAGAACGACGCGAAGGCCGGCATGATCGACCGGGAGTCCGCCGCCTGCCTCCGGGAGTGGGCCGCCGTCTGGGAGCCCCTCGGCGTCCTCCCGGGGACCCCCCGGGAGATGAAGCAGTGGATGCTGCGGGCCGAGAAGCTGGCCGAAGACCTGCGGGCGGCCGACGCGGCCGCCCGGGAGGCCGACAGGCTCGGGGCGGAATGCGCCGCGCTCGTGCAGGAGCTCGAGCGGCAGCCGGCCCGGCCCGGCGCCCCCTCGGGGGAGGGCGCCCCGGGGCTCGAGGACGCCATCCGGCGCTGCGAGCTCGAAATCGGGCGGGAGGAGGCGGCGATGGAGCGGAGGCGGTCGCTCGGGCAGGCGCTCGAGGACGCCCGGGGGCGCCTGGAACAAGCGGAAGGGGAGATCCGGTCGGCCGGAGACGACCTCGAGGCCTGGGAGGGGGAATGGCGCGCGGCCGCGGGGGGGCTGGCCCCGCCCGAAGGCCTGCACCCGGAGCAGGCGGCCGAGGCTTTCGATAAACTTGCGGCGTACTTCGACAGGATGGACCGCGCGGAGGAACTGGCCGGCCGGATTGCCGGGATGGACGCGCTCGTCGAATCGTTCCGCCGGAAGGTGTCCGACCTTGCCGCGCGCGTCGGGTGCCGCCCGGAAGGGCTCGAAGCCGCCGCCATGGCCGCGCGCCTGAACCGGGAGCTCGGCGAGGCCCGCGAGGCCCGGGCCGTCTACGCCGGCATGGAGGTCCAGAGGAAGGAACTCGCCGAAGAAATCGCCGACGCCGGCATCACGATCCGCTCGGCCGACCAGGAGCTGGCGGCGTTGCGGGAGATGGCCGGCGCCTCCGGGGACGAGGACCTGGAACGGGCCGGCGAGCGCTCCGCCTTCCGGCACGCCCTCCGGAGGAAGCTCGAGGGCCTCGAGCAGGAACTGGCCCGCAACGGCGACGGCAGCAGCATCCGGGACCTGGAGGAAGATGCCGCGGGGTCGGACATGGATGCGGTCGACGGCCAGCTCGAGCGCGTCGCCTCCGAGCTCGAGGACCTCCACGCGGAGCGGGACGACCTGCGCGACCGGCGGCAGACGCTCCGGGACGCCGTCGAGTCCAGGGACGGGAGCGCCGAGGCCGCCGCGGCGAGCGAGGAAGGGGAGCAGCAGCTGGCCGGGATCGCCTACGGGGCCGAACAGTACCTCCGCCTGCGTATCGCGGCGCGGATCCTCGAGGACCGCATCGAAAACTACCGGAAGAACAACCAGGCCCCGGTGCTGTCGGCCGCGGGCGGGCTGTTCCGGAGGCTCACCCTCGGGTCCTACGCCGAACTGCGCGACGAGCTCGACGAGGGGGGCCGGCCGCGTCTGCTGGGCGTCCGCCCCGACGGCGCGGAGGTCCCGGTCGAGGGGATGAGCGACGGGACGAGGGACCAGCTCTTCCTCGCGCTCCGGCTGGCCGCGATGCGGCAGCACCTGGCCCAGGGGGAGACGATGCCCTTCGTGGCCGACGACATCCTCGTCGGGTTCGATGACGGCCGCACCGCGGTGGGCCTCGAGATCCTGGCCGAGCTGGCGGCCGTGACGCAGGTGCTGCTGTTCACGCACCACCGGCGGGTGCCGGAGATCGCCGCAACGGTCGAAGCCGCCGCGGGTGTCTTCGCGCACGACCTGGCCTGCGGCCCCGCCTAGGTCCGCGGCCCCGGGGGACAGCCCCGGGGGACAGCCCCGGGAAAGATCCGCTTCGGTGACCGGCGTCACGGAAAATTCCCCGATACCCCCTATCATGAAAGTAAAGCCCCGGCGGGAAATGGTCGAATTGTATAGCAGGATTCGGGAGGTATGCGCCTTGCGGTTTCTACAGGGATTGAAGAAACAGAGCGCCGATTTCATCGTCACGCACAAGCAGAAACTGCTCCTGGCGAGGGTGTACGCCATCTACGCGCTCATCATAGGGGTCCTCTACATGGGCAATGCGGCGCTGGACGTCCACAGGGGCAAGTCGGCGGCCTACGCCGTGGCGCAGGACTTCGTCGCCCGCAAGCTCGTCTCCCCCTCCTCCGCCGTATTCCCCCCGAGTTCGGAGGATGCCGTCACGGTCGCCTACCTCGGCGGGAACCGCTACCGGGTCGACGGCTACCTCTACTCCAAGAACACCTTCGGGAATCCGCAGCGGTCCGACTACTGGTGCGTCGTCCGGAACACGGGATCCGGGGAGTGGACCTACGAAAACATCCTGTTCAAGTAGCCGACCGGGAGCCGTTGCGGGGCATCCTGGAACGGGGACGCCTCCGACCGCCTCAGCCGATCTTCTTCCCGGCGTCCGGCCCGGGCGTGACCGAGTAGATCTCCCCGATGCGGATGACGACGGCGCCCTTGGATTGGAAGGGATGCCCCGCCTTCAGGCTGAGCGCGTGCACCCATTCTGCGGTCTCCTCGAAAATCTTCCCCGCCGTGTGGATCGCGGCCGCGCCCTTGACCTGGTACCCCTCGCCGCTGTCTTTGTCCCAGAACGAGAGCGCGGCCTTCGGGTTCTCCCTGAGATTGCTCAGGGTTTTGACGAAGAACTGGTCCGATACGAGGAGCGTCTCGTCGTCGAGGATCTTCACCGCGGCGACGGGGACCGTGTTCGGGTTCCCGCCCCGGTCCGAGGTGCCGAGGACAAAGGTCTTCTGGTTCGAAAATATTTCCTTCATGCGCGGGCTGAGCAGCGCCATGGTTCCCTCCTGTTGGTGTTTTCCCGGGCCCGGGAACGCTCCCCGGCCCGGGGTACTCATACCATATTCCCGGCTCCGTCTCAAGCGAAGGAAGGCCCCCGGGGCGTCCTCCGGAGCCGGCCCGCCCCGGGGTTCTGTAAGGAATGCGGCGTAGGAACTTGCGCAGCGACGCCCCGGAGGCGCCAAATATAAAAAATGATAAAGATTCTTGTTGACAACGTCGAAAAATGCCGTATAACTTCCATGGAAATTTGAAAAAATTTCCACTGGAAGACCGAGAGCGATTAGAGGAATTCAAAAAAGGTATCCGGCCGTCTCTCCGGCGCGCACCTTGACGAAAAGGATACGGTACTTCGATGGAAGACGACATCTCATCCACTGAAAAGGATGAACCTCCGGGTACGGGCTGGCTGTTCTCCCCGCCTGCCGAGGTTCTCCAAACAATCTCCACCCCCGGGAACCCCTTCAGACAACCGATACCAACAACAGGAGGCAAGGCTGGCGGCCGGCCCGTCCGTGCGCGCGCCATCTCCATCGCCGCCGAGGCGGGCATGCTCAGGAGCGCCCGCAAATCCAACCCGTCCGTCTTTGTCACGGGCGCGCGCGCCCTGCATTTCCGCGAGGCGTTCTTCCCCGGCGCCACCGACCGCGAGTGGAACGACTGGCGCTGGCAGCTGTCGAACCGGATCACGGACCTGGGCGGCCTGGAAAGGATCGTCCGGCTCTCCGAAGACGAGCGCCGGGCCATCGCCCTGCACCGCGGGTCCCTGCCGATCGCGATCACGCCCTACTACGCGAGCCTGATCGACCCGGACGACCCCCTGCAGCCCCTGCGCCGCACGGTGGTCAAGTCCGGGGCCGAAAACAGGATCCTCCCGGAGGAGGGGGCCGACCCGCTCAACGAGGACGGGGATTCCCCCGTGCCCGGGCTGGTGCACCGGTACCCGGACCGCGTCCTGTTTCTGACGACGGGTTTCTGCTCGGTCTACTGCCGCTACTGCACCCGTTCCCGCATGGTGGGCGCCCACGGCGGGGAATTCGGCTTCAATATGAAGCAGTGGGAGGCCGCCATCGGCTACATCGGGCGGCACCCGGAGGTGCGCGACGTGCTCCTGTCCGGCGGCGACCCGCTCACGCTCCCGGACGGCCGCATCGAGTGGCTGCTCGGGCGGCTGCGCGCCATCGAGCACGTGGAGATCATCCGGATCGGCAGCAAGGTCCCGGCGGTGCTGCCGCAGCGGGTCACCCCCGCCCTGGTGCGGATGCTGCGCCGGTACCATCCCCTGTGGATGAGCCTGCATTTCACGCACCCGGACGAGCTGACGCCGGAAACGGCGCTGGCCTGCAAACGGCTGGCCGATGCGGGCATCCCCCTGGGGAGCCAGACGGTTCTGCTCAAGGGCGTCAACGATTCCGTCGACACCATGACCCGGCTCAACCAGGGCCTGCTCCGGTGCCGCGTCCGGCCCTACTACCTCTACCAGTGCGACCCGGTCGAGGGGTCCTCGCATTTCCGCACGTCCGTCGACAAGGGGCTCGAGATCATCGCCGGGCTCCGGGGATTCACCAGCGGCTACGCGGTGCCCCACTACGTGATCGACGCCCCGGGCGGCGGCGGGAAGATCCCCCTGCTGCCCGATTACGTCGAGGGCCGCGACGACGCCGGCATCCTGCTCCGGAACTACCGGGGGAGCCTGCACCGCTACCCCGATCCGGCCCCGGACGCCGTCCTGCCGGTTCGGGGAGCGCAATGAAGATCGGGCTGACCTACGACCTCCGCCAGGAGTACCTCGACCGCGGCTACGGCGAGGAGGAAACGGCGGAGTTCGACCGGGCCGATACCATCGAGGCCATCGAACGCTCCCTCGGGGGCCTCGGCTACGCGACCGACCGGATCGGAAACATCTGGAGCCTGGCCGAGAGGCTCTGCCGGGGGGACCGGTGGGACCTCGTGTTCAACATCGCCGAGGGCCTCCACGGCATCGGCAGGGAGGCGCAGGTGCCGGCTCTGCTCGACGCCTACGGCATCGCCTACACGTTCTCGGACCCCCTCGTGCTGGCCCTCACCCTGCACAAGGGGATGACCAAGAGGGTGCTGCGGGACCTGGGCGTCCCGACGCCGGATTTCGCCGAAATCGCCTCGGAGGAGGATGTCGGGAAGGTAGGGCTTCCGTTTCCGCTGTTCGTCAAACCCATCGCCGAGGGGACCGGGAAGGGGATCGGCCCGGCGTGCCGGGTCGCCGACAGGGAGTCGCTGCGCCGGGAGAGCCTGAGGCTGCTCGCCCGGTACCGGCAGCCGGTCCTGGTCGAAACCTTCCTGCCCGGGCGGGAGTTCACCGTCGCCGTCGCGGGGACGGGCGCCCGCGCCGAGGTCCTCGGCGTGATGGAAATCTTCCTCAAAGGCAATGCCGAGGCGGACGTCTACTCCTACACCAACAAGGAGGAGTGCGAGCAGCGCGTCGAGTACGCTCTGGCCGACGACGCCGTGGCGCGGGCCGCGGCGGAGAACGCGCTCTCGGCCTGGGTCGGGCTCGGCTGCCGCGACGCCGGCCGCATCGACCTGCGGGTCGACGCCCTGGGCGTCCCGAACCTGATGGAGGTCAACCCGCTGGCCGGGCTGCACCCGGAGCATTCCGACCTCCCGATCATCTGCGGCCTGGCCGGCATCCCCTACGACCGCCTCATCGGGCGGATCATGGAGAGCGCTCTGGCACGCCTCGACAACCGTGCCGCCGCGGCCCGGACCGGGGTGGACCGATGAAGACGGCGATCGTGCATGCGGACGTCGGGGCCCGCCCGGAGAAGGATGAGCAGGACGTCCTGGTCCAGGCTGCGGCGGTAGAGCGGTCGCTGGGTGCGCTCGGCCACGCGTCCCGCCGGCTCCCGGTGACGCTCGACCTCGGGCGGGCCGCAGCCGACCTCGGGCGGGCCGCGCCCGATTTGGTGTTCAACCTGGTCGAGTCGCTCGAGGGCACCGGCCGGTTCGCCCATTGCGCGCCCCTGCTGTTCGAACACCTGTCGATCCCCTTCACCGGATCGGGTTCCGAGGCCCTGTACCTCACCACGGGGAAGACGCTGGCCAAGGACCGCCTCCGGCACGCGCAGATCCCAACGCCGGACTGGACGGCGGCCTGCGGCTCCAGGATCCCGGAGCCGGGTTTCGCCCCCCCCTACATCGTCAAGCCGGTCTGGGAGGATGCGTCGGTCGGCATCGACGACGCGTCCGTCGTCCGCACCGGGGAGGACCTCGGGCGCGTGATCCGGGACAAGCGGGCGCGGCACGGGGAGTGCTTCGTCGAGGCCTTCATAGACGGCCGGGAGTTCAACATCTCGCTTCTGGCCGACGCCGGCGGCGTGCAGGTCCTGCCGCCGGCCGAGATCCTCTTCGACCGGTTCCCCGCGGGCAAGCCCCGGATCGTGGGCTACGAGGCCAAGTGGGAGGAGGGGTCGTTCGACTACCGCAACACCCCCAGGACGTTCCAGGGCCCCCCGGAGCAGGCCGGACTCTGCGGGCGGCTCGAAGCCGTCGCGCGGCGCTGCTGGGACCTGTTCGGCCTGCGGGGGTATGCGCGCGTCGATTTCCGGGTCGACCCCGGGGGCCGGCCGTGGGTGATCGAGGTCAACGCCAACCCCTGCATCGCGCCCGATGCGGGATTTACGGCCGCCGCCGGCCGCGCCGGCATCCCCTACGACCGGATGATCGCGCGCATTCTCGACGACGCCTTCACGGCGACCTAGGGGGGGCCATGTTCCGGATCCGGCGCATCTACGACAGTACGCTGCCGTCGAGCCTCGACGTCATCTCCCAGGTGCAGGCCATGCTGCGCGACCGGTTCCCGGGGCTCGACGAAAAAGACGTCGCGAAGATCAACGACCAGCTGCTCAACCCCCTGAAGCACCGCTTCCGCTCCTACCTGCTCGTGGCCGACGACTCGAGCCGGAGGGTGCAGGGATTCGCCCTGCTGCTGCATGCGCCGGACCTCCGTTTCTGCTACCTGGACTTCATATCCGCCGCGCGGTTCACCGCCGGCCGGGGCGTCGGCAGCGCGCTCTACGACCGGGTGCGCGAAGAGGCGCTGGCGCTCGGCTCCCCGGGCGTCTTCTTCGAGTGTTTGCCCGACGACCCGGCGCTGTGCCGCGACGGGGAAGTGCTCCGGCAGAACGCCTCGCGCCTGCGGTTCTACGAGCGGTACGGCGTGCGCCCCGTGGCCGACACGGCCTACGAGACCCCCGTGCGGGAAGGGGGGGACTGCCCGCCGTACCTGATGTTCGACGGCCTGGGGCTCGGCCGGCCGCTCGGGCGGGACAGGGCCAGGGAGATCGTCCGGGCGATCCTGGAAAGGAAGTACGGCGGCGTCTGTCCGCAGTCCTACATCGACATGGTGGTGGACTCGTTCCGGGACGACCCGGTCCGGTTCCGCGACTACGTCTACGTCAGGCCCGAACCGCGGCCGCCGGTCGCCGTCCGCGGCCCGGGCTTCGAACCCATCGCCCTGGTCGTCAACGACCGCCACGACATCCACCATGTCCGCGACAGGGGGTACGTGGAGGCGCCGGTCCGGATCCGGTCGATCCTGCGGGAGATCCTCCCCGGCGGCCTGTTCGAGACCGTCGAGCCCCGCAGCTACCCGGAAAGGCATATCCGCGCCGTGCACGACGGGGACTTCGTCGACTACCTCAAGAAGGTCTCGGCGAACGTTCCGGCCGACCAGTCCATCTACCCCTACGTCTTCCCGATCCGCAACGCCGCACGCCCTCCGGTCGACCTGCCCATCCGGGCCGGCTACTACTGCATCGACACGTTCACCCCGCTGAACCAGAACGCCTTTCTGGCCGCCAAGAGGGCCGTCGACTGCGCGCTCGCCGCGGCCGACAGGATCCTGGACGGGACCCCGATCGCCTACGCGCTCGTGCGCCCGCCCGGCCACCACGCCGAGCGCCGGGCGTTCGGCGGCTTCTGCTACTTCAACTCCGCGGCGGTCGCCGCGCACTACCTCAGCGCCCACGGGACGGTGGCCATCCTCGACATCGACTACCACCACGGGAACGGGCAGCAGAACATCTTCTACGCCCGAAGCGACGTGCTGACCGTGTCGATCCACGGCCACCCGCGGTTCGCCTACCCCTACTTCAGCGGGTTCGCCGACGAGACGGGGGAGGGGGAGGGGGAGGGCTCGAACGTCAACTACCCGCTTCCGGAACGGGTCGACGGGGCCCTGTACCTGGAGGCCCTCGACAGGGCCCTCCGGAGGATCCGGAGGTTCGGGCCGCGGTTCGTCGTCGTCGCCCTGGGGCTCGACACCGCCAAGGGGGACCCGACGGGGACCTGGAGCCTGCTGGCGAAAGATTTCGAGCGCAACGGGGCCGCCATCGGCTCCCTGGGACGCCCGGTGCTGGTCGTGCAGGAAGGGGGCTACCGGGCCCGGTCCCTGGGCGTGAACGCGCGCCATTTCTTCCAGGGGCTGCAGTCGGGCCGCTTCCCCCCGGGCGCTCCCGAAAGGAGAGGAGACGGACGTGGCAACGGACGCTATTGAATACCGCCGCACGGTGGAGCCCGGGGACGCCCGCAGCGTCCGCCGCATCGTGGCCTCCAGCGGGTTCTTCAACCCCGAGGAGATCGAAGTGGCGGTCGAACTCGTCACCGAACGCCTGGCCAGGGGCGCCGAAAGCGGCTACCACTTCATTTTCGCCGACAGGGGCGGGCGGACCGTGGGGTACGCGTGCTTCGGGCCGATCGCCGGGACCGAGGCGAGCTTCGACCTGTACTGGATCGCCGTGGAGAACGCCTGGCGCAACCAGAGGATCGGCCGCGCGCTGCTGGGCGCAAGCGAGGCGGCGATACGCCGGACGGGGGGGCGCCGCATCTACGTGGAGACCTCCTCGCGGGACCAGTACGCGCCCACCCGGGCCTTCTATCTCGCCAACGGCTACCGGCTCGAGGCCACGCTGCGGGATTTCTACGCCCCGGGCGATTCCAAGCACATCTTCATCAAGGAAGTCTAGCCCGGCTGGGGCAGACCATCCCCCCCCGGCGCGAACAATCTTGGATCCTGCCCGGAGTTCGGGTATCATGGGGGCAACAGTCACAGGCGCCACGGTCTTTCTGCCTCTCCCGGTTCTGCGGCCCATTTTCCGGAATGTCCCGCCGGGTCCGGGCAGGGCGGGGAAACGCCATGAAAAGCATCAAGACACTGAGGGATACGCTGACGTTCATCCTGGCCGGAGGGCAGGGGGAGAGGCTGTACCCGCTGACGAGGGCGCGCAGCAAGCCCGCGGTCCCCTTCGGGGGGCACTACCGGATCATCGACTTCACCCTGTCGAACTGCGTCAACTCCGGGCTCATGCGCATCTTCGTCCTGGTGCAGTACCGGAACCTGTCGCTGGACCGGCACCTGAAATGGAGCTGGAACATCTTCTCCAGGGCCGCCGGCGAGTTCCTGTTCACCGTGCCGCCGCAGTTCCAGACGTCCGACGACAGCTGGTACAAGGGGACGGCCGATGCCGTCTACCAGAACATCGACGTCCTGAAGCAGTGGCACCCCGCCCGCGTCCTGATCCTGTCGGGCGACCACATCTACAAGATGGACTACAGCCGGATGATCGAGGCCCATATCCGGACGGGCGCCGCCGTCTCGGTGGCCACCGTCGACTGCGACCGGGCCACGGCCTGCCGCATGGGGGTCCTCGAGATCGGCCAGGACAACCGGATCCTGGACTTCGAGGAGAAGCCCGAAAACCCAAAGCCCATCCCCGGCCGGCCCGACATGTCCAGGGTCAACATGGGCGTCTACGTCTTCGATGCCGACCTGCTGTGCCGGGCCATCTCGGAGGATGCCGAGGAGGAGGGCGCCCACGACTTCGGGCGCAATATCATCCCCGGCCTGGTCTCGGGAGGGGAGCGGGTTTACGCCTACCCCTTCGTCGACGAAAACCGCAAGGAGGTCTCCTACTGGCGGGATATCGGGACCCTGGATTCCTACTACGAGGCCAGCATGGACCTGGTGCAGACCAACCCCCAGTTCAACCTCTACGACGAGGACTTCCCCATCCTGAGCTTCGCCCAGCTCCGCCCGCCGGTGAAGACCGTTTTTTCCGGCGAAGAGGCCAACCGCGCCGGCATCGCCCTGGATTCGCTCCTCTGCAACGGATGCATCGTCAGCGGCGGCCGGGTCGAGCGGTCCATCCTGTCGCCGGACGTGCGGATCAACTCCTTCTCGCTCGTGCAGGATTCGATCCTGTTCAAAAAGGTGGAGGTCGGGCGCAACGCCCGGATCCGCCGGGCCATCATCGACAAGAACGTGGCCATCCCCCCCGGCTTCTCGATCGGCTACGACCTCGAGCAGGATGCGGAGCGCTTCACGGTCACCGACAGCGGCATCGTCGTGGTGGCCAAGGACGAAATCATCGGATGACCCGGCCCCCGGGCTACTCTCCTTCGGCCTCCCGCCACAACAGGGCCGCGATCTGCCCCTGCCGCGCCAGGTCGGCGGCTTCGCCCAGGATGCGCGCGGCCTCCTGGGGGGCGTGGAACCCCATGGAGTTCTCCGCGGCGACAAAGTCGAGCCGCCACTGCGCCCGGCGCTGCAGCTCGCGGGCCCGCTCGAGCCGCTCCCCTGCCGCCCCGGCGGACGCGGCGGCCGCGACGGCGTCGATCAGGTCCGTGACGGCGCGGCCCGCGTTCTGCATCAGCCGGTAGTTGCGGTCCTGGATCGAGGCCACCCTGGCCTCGATCTCGCTTTCGGTCAACTTGTGGCACGTCTGGCAGGCGCGGTTGATGTTCAGCAGCGGGCTGCGCACCCAGTGGTCGGAGACCTTGGATGCGCCGTCGCGCATGTAGGGCATGTGGCAGTCGGCGCAGGCCACCCCGCTGCGGGCGTGGACCCCCTGGCTCCACAGCTCGAATTCCGGGTGCTGCGCCTTGAGGACGGGCGCCCCGGTTTCCGCGTGCAGGAAGTCGAAGAACCTCCGGCCGTCGGGGAGCCTGGCGTCGTCCCAGAAAGCCTCGGTCTGCTCGACCGTGAGCCCCTTGCCCCAGGGGAAGGTGAGCCGGAAGGCGGTCGCGCAGTAGTACTCCACGTGGCACTGCGCGCAGACGAGCGAGCGCATCTCCGTCCGCGTGGCGTCCCGGTTGATGTCGTAGGGCTCCTTCCGGTCCCCCGCGCGCCAGCGCTCGATGGAGGGGAGGGCGGGCACTTCGCCGTCGGCGGCGACGAGCCGCCCGATCCCCTCGATGAGCCCGGGCCGGGTCACGCGCAGCCGCATCGATTCCGGTTCATGGCAGTCGACGCAGGAGACCGGGAAGGCGTGGCCGATGTCGTGCAGCGCCCCGCTCGCCTCCTGGTAGGACATCGCATAGGTCTTCTCGAAGCCCGCCGTGGCGTCGCCGCCGCCCAGCGCGCGGTAGAGCGGCATCACCGAGGCGTGGCAGTGCAGGCAGGACCCGGACTGCGGTTTGGTCAGCCGCTGGGTCTGCTCCTGGTCCTCGAGCATGTAGGCGTGGCCGCGCCGGTCCCGGTAGTCGATCGAGAACGCGTACCCCAGGAACATCCGCCGGAGCCAGGGGTCCCGCTCGATGCGCTCCTCCGGAAGCGCCTCGCTCCCGCCGTGGCCGCCGAAGCGCGTTCGGGTCGGCTGGGCCGTCAGCAGGTAGGTGTCGTACTGCCTGGGCCAGTTCTTCCCCCATGCGGCCGGATCCGTGGTGTCCTCGCCGACCTCGGCGAGGCGGACGAAGGGCGCGCGCCCCTCCGCCTTCTTTTCGACTATGTCGAGCAGCAGCGCCGCGGCCAGGGCCGTGGCCGCGGCGAAGGCGGCCACAAGGGCGGCCCAGGGCCACCGGCGCGCGAACAGGTTCTGCAATCGGTTCATCGTTCCTCCTATTCCTCCCCGAGTTCCTCCGCGGGCGGCCGCAGGGGGCCGCCGAGGCCGGCGCGCTCCCCGTGGCCGGCCGAGTCGTGGCACCGGACGCAGCGGGGGGTCCCCTCGGCCGAGGCGACCGCCGTCGCGTCGAGCAGTTCGGCGTGGCAGCGCAGGCAGTTGGCCTCGAGCACCCGGGCGTTTCTCGGGGTGATGGCTATCGGCTCCTGGAAATTCTGCAGCGTGAACGCCTTCGCGTGGTTCCAGCCGTTTTCGGCCTTCACGACATAGTTTCCCGGGAACCCTGCGGGCAGGTGGCAGCCGGCGCAGGTCGCCGCGGCGGGGTGGCTCGATTTCTGCCAGGCGTCGTACTGGGGGCGCATGATGTGGCAGTGGATGCAGACATCGGGGTCCGCGCTCATGTAGGAGAGCCCCTCGGCGTACCGGAATGTGGCCCCGCCCAGGCCGGCGAGCACGCCCAGAAGCGCAAATGCCGTCAGGCGAAGCAGGACGGGCTTTCCTGGCGGTGCCGAAGGGCGCATGGTCTTTCTGGTCCAGTGGTCGAGGTTTCCGGGTTGCCGGCTGCGATTGTACACCAGTCCGGCCGGGGACGCGCGGGGAAAAAACGGCCCGGCGGCCGAGGTCACCCGGTCCAGACCTCCAGGCGGCGCCCGTCCGGGTCCTTCAGGTCGAACAGGCGCGCCCCCCAGGGGTGCCGCCGCACCGTGGAGACGCGCCCCCAGCGCGATGCGACGGCGGCGCGGGCCCCGTCCAGGTCCTCGACCAGGAAGGTGAGGACGACGGCGGCGGCGGGATCTTCCGGGCAGGATTCCGGGGGGCGCCGGATCAGGCCGATGCGCGAGGCGGGGTTGACCTGGACCTCGACGAAACCGTTGCGGGAATCGGCCACCCCGAAGCCGAGGACCCCGGTGTAGAACGCAACGCACGCGTCCCAGTTGCGGCAGTAGAGAATCGCGTGGAAACTCCTGACCTGTATCGGATCCATCCCGGCCCTCCTGAAATGTTTTCACTCTCGCGGGAGTTCATTGTATCCTACTTGTGACGTCGGTCAAAAATGGAAGGAACCCACACCACACCACCGGGAGCACGACCCATGAGCCACCGCACTTTCAATCACCGCATCCAGCATCCGGCCCGGCCCAGGCGGCGGCATGCGCATCCGGGCGCCTGCGACCGGAGGCGGTTCCTCGCTTCCGCGGCGCTTGTCTCCGGCGGCAGCCTCCTGCTCGCCTCCTGCGCCGCCCCGGCCCCCCCCCGCGGCGGGAAGGGCCCGGAGGAGACAACACCCCCGGTTGCCATTCCGCACGCGGTCATCCGCATGCAGAGCCCGAATTCGGCGCTGTTCGGGATCACCACCGACGGGGTCTGCGAGATCACGCTCGAGGACGTCGTCCGGGTCCACGGCTACTGCGCCGGGGGCGCCGCGTTCGCCTTCCGCCTGGCCGCGGAAGCCTTCCGGGCGCTCTACGGCGACCGTATGCCGGTCCGCCAGGACATCCGGGTCCAGACCTCCCACCACTGCTGCCAGGCGATGGCTTTGGCCTACATCACCGGCGCGCGCACCGATTTCGGGGCCTTCCGGTCCCGCGGCGACCTCGTGCTCATCCCCGAGCAGGAGCGCAGGGCCGTCTTCACCGACAAGCCGAGCGGGAAGACCGTCGCGTTCGCCCTGGCGCTCAACCCCCACGACACCTTCGAGCCGCTTTTCAAGAAGGCGATCGCGAACCCGGAGTTCGCGCCCGAGGTCCGTCGGGCGCTCAACGAAAAAATCGAAGAGTATCTCACCGCCCCGGCGGAAAGGCTGTTCACCATCCTATAGGAGAGTGCACCATGTTCTGTTTTCAATGCCAGGAAACCGCCCGCAACCAGGGCTGCACCACCCAGGGCGTATGCGGAAAGCGCGGGCAGACCGCCGATCTGCAGGACCTGCTCATCTACGTGTGCAAGGGCATCGCCCTCTACGGGGAACAACGGAAGCAGCAGGGCGTCGTCGACAGGAAAAGCGGCCGTTTCCTGTGCGGGGCCCTGTTTACAACCATCACCAACGTGGCCTGGGACGACGATGCCATCATCGGGCGCATCCAGGAGGCCGTCCGGGTGCGGGAGGAGATCCGGCAAAAGTCCGGCGCCGGGCTGCCGGATCCGCCCGACTGCGCCACCTGGACGCCGAAGAACCGGGAGGACATCCTGGCCAAGGCCATGTCCGAGGCCCTGCGCATCACGGCCACCGAGAACGAGGACGTCCGCTCCCTGAGGGAGCTTCTCATCATCGGCTGCAAGGGCATTGCGGCCTATGCGGACCACGCCGCCGTCCTGGGGCGCGAGAAGGACGCGATCTACGGCTTCCTCATGGAGGCTCTGGCGTCGACGACCCGGGAGCTTCCCGTCGACGCCATGGTGGCCCTGGTGATGAAGGCGGGCGATACGGCCGTGGAGACCATGGCCCTGCTCGACGAGGCCAACACGTCGGCCTACGGCAACCCCGAGATCACCGAGATCAACATCGGCGTGGGTCCCAATCCCGGCATCCTGATTTCCGGGCACGACCTGAAGGACATGGAAGAGCTGCTCAAACAGACCGAGGGGACGGGCGTGGACGTCTACACCCACGGCGAAATGCTTCCGGCCAACTGCTACCCGGCGTTCAAGAAATACAGCCATTTCGTGGGCAACTACGGGGGATCCTGGTGGCACCAGAACACGGAATTCGAGTCCTTCAACGGCCCCATCCTTTTGACCACCAACTGCCTCGTCCCGCTGAGGAAGGACAACACCTACCTGGACCGGCTGTTCACCACGGGCATGGTCAGCTACCCCGGGGCCCGGCACATCGCCGACCGGACCGCAGGAGGGGCCAAGGACTTCTCCCCCGTCATCGAGCGGGCGAAGACGTGCAAGGCGCCCGAACAGATCGAATCGGGCACGATCGTCGGCGGGTTTGCGCACAACCAGGTCCTGGCCCTGGCCGACAAGGTGGTCGCCGCCGTCAAGTCCGGCGCCATCGGCCGGTTCGTGGTCATGGCCGGCTGCGACGGGAGGCAGAAGTCGCGCAGCTACTTCACCGAGGTGGCCCAGTCTCTGCCCGCGGACACGGTGATCCTCACGGCCGGGTGCGCCAAGTACCGGTACAACAAGCTGCAGCTCGGCGCCATCGGCGGGATCCCCCGCGTCCTGGACGCCGGCCAGTGCAACGACTCCTACTCGCTGGCCGTCATCGCCCTGAAGCTCAAGGAGGCTTTCGGCCTCGCGGACATCAACGAGCTGCCCGTCTCCTACGACATCGCCTGGTACGAGCAGAAGGCCGTGGCCGTCCTGCTGGCCCTGCTCGCGCTCGGGGTCCGGGGCATCCGCCTCGGCCCGACGCTGCCGGCATTCCTGTCCCCCGGGGTGGCCAAGGTCCTGGTGGAGAAATTCGACATCAAGCCGATCGGCACCGTCGAGGAGGACGTCCGGGCCATGATGGCGGGCTCGTAGCCGCCGGCCCCCGTGGTGATGCGCGCCCCATCCCCGGGGGAGGGGCGCGCCCATCCCGAAAACCTGCCCGAAAACCTGCCTGGACCCCGGACCGGCGCGGCGCGTGCGGTCTCTTTTTTATTGACGCCGCCGTGACGGCCCGAAGACCGCTCCCGGGGCGGGCCCGGGGTCAGAAAACGGAATACGCGGAGGGCCCGTGGAGACGACGGTCGTCTGGGACTGGAACGGCACGCTGCTCGATGACGTCGACGCCTGCGTCCGGGCGATGAACCGGATGCTTCGGCGGCGGAAGATGCCGGCGATCGACCTGGCCGGCTACCGCGACAGGTTCGGCTTCCCGGTGATCGACTACTACCGCGGCCTGGGGTTCGACCTCCGGCGCGAACGCTTCGAAACCCTCGCCCTGGAGTATGTCCGGGAGTACCGGTCCGCCTCCGTCGGCGTCCGCCTGCAGCCGGGGGCGGACGAGACGCTCTCCAGGCTCCGGGACCTGGGCTGCCGGCAGGTCATCCTCTCGGCCATGGAGGCAACCGCGCTGCGGGAGCAGGTCTCCGGCCAGGGCGTGCTCGGCTACTTCGACGGGGTCATCGGATCGGAGACCATCCATGCCTTCGGGAAGATCCCGGCCGCGCGAGGCTTTTTCGGACCGGGCGGCCCGCGCGGCCGGGTCCTTGTCGGCGACACCTACCACGACTACGAGGTGGCCGCCTCGCTGGGCTGCCCCTGCGTCCTGGTCCGTAACGGGCACCAGAACCTGGACCGCTTCACGTTCGATTCCAGCGTCCGCCTCGCCGGCAGCCTGCCGGAACTCGACCCCGGCGGCCTCCTCGGCGGCGCGGCCTAGGGGGGCGCCGTCCCGGCAGGCTGCCGGCCACCGCGCCGGGGATCCTCCCGCCGGGGGCAGAGGCAATCCTCCAGCTCCTCGGCCCCGCAGGAGGCGGTTGCGTGGTCGTTCGGGTTGAAGCGGCCTCCCGTCAGGTAGGCCACCAGTCCCCCGACGGCGATCCAGGGCTCGACGATCACGATGGGGATGACGTATTTCTTCGACCGTATCATCGACTCCATCAAACCGCGGGCAGGCCTGCTGCGTTTGGAGCTCCCCCCGACCTGCGGGACTGTAAATGCGGAGAATCCCAGTTCGGGCTGGCGCCGGCTGAACTGCACCAGGGACTTGGCCAGAGGTTTCGGCGTTGTTATGCCGGCATCGGCGGTGATGCTGCGCCGCAGGGCCTTGGGATAGTAAAAATTGACGATGTCCTTGGCAAAATCGGCGCAGTTCCGGTAGATGAGATTGAAGCGCTTTTCTCCGAAATCCGAGTTGAGGAATGCGATCAGGCCGTCGTCGGCCTCCTCGCTGGTCTCGAGCATAAAGACGTAGGTCCTGCGGTTGTAGGCGGCCCCCACCAGGTAGTGCCATTCCCCCCCGGGGTCCGGGCCGGCGTCGGTGTCGGGGACCAGAGCCTGCAGGTGATTGCGCAGGTAGGCGTCCCGGAGCCGGGAGGCCGTTTCGCCGTCGGCCTCCTCCGGGACCGCTTCGGCCCGCTCGACGGCGTAGAAATAGGGTATCGGCGGGACCGCGAGCCAGTCCCCGCCGGCGATGCTCCCGTGGCGGCTGATGACGGCCCCCCGCTCCCCGTCCCGGCAGCGACGCAGTTCGGTGGGGGATTCCGCGCACACCCGGGACAGGTAGACGGCCGCGTGGCCCATCGGGTTGAAGGATCCGAAGGTGCCGTGCGGCTCTTGCAAAAGCAGAGCCACGTCCGCCCTGGTCCCCGGGGCCGAAAGAAGCAGCGAAAAGATCAGGCACCGTTTCATCTACCGCATGCCTCGGCCGCCGCGGCCGCCGTCACCGGCGGCCCGGGGGGGAAGGGGACGCCCGCTGCCGGAAGGCCTCCGGCCGGGCGCGCCCGGTTGCATTCGTCCAATTCCCGGGACCGATTGTACTACGTCGCGCGCGCCGGGGGCGCGCGGATTCCTGGGCGGCCCGGCCCTTCAGGGCACCGGGCGGACGGTGAACAGGCCCTCGAGGGTGTCGGCGTTTTCCAGGACGAAGGCCGCGGCGTCGTTCCATTGCCGGACGAAGGCCTCGGCTTCGCCGCGGGTCGCCCTCCCGGCGGCCAGGGCGGCGCCCGGGCCCGCGATGGTCTCTTCGGACAGCGGGGGCCGCACCATCCGGATGTCCCACCGCGCGGCCGCTTTCGCGCCCGTGTCGAGCCGGGTGAACAGCCACTCCATCTCGGGCGGGGCCAGCCCGAGCGGCGCCTCGGCGTACACGAGCTTGTCCCTTCTCGCGGCCGACGCGTTCCCCTTGGCGAAGGCCGAGCCGGAGAACCCGCCCGCAGAGGCCGCGCCCGTGACGTAGGTCATCACCTGGCCGAAAACGCCGAGGTTCCACTCCCCCGGGGACCCGGGGGCTTCGATGCGGATCTGCCCCCTCACGGGGATCTCCCCTTCGGGGTAGAGCTCGCCGAGGGCCTTGCGGGTCATGGTCCACGCGGCCGCGACGACCATGCAGGAGTGCCCCGTCAGCTTCACCGCTTCCCCGTAGGTGTACGGGATCGCCGAATCCGCCTGCCCGAGCATTTCGAGCAGCGGGTCCCGCATGAGGATCGGGGGCACCCGTCCGATCATCTCCTGCCTCCACTCGAAGCCGGCCCCTTCGCGGGGGGCGTTCCCGGCGGGGGCCTCCCCGCCGCCCTGCGGGCTGCAGGAGGCCAGCGCGAGCGCGGCCAGCGCCAGGCGCGCGGCGGCGTTTGTTCGCATCTTCATGGCGTGTGTCCCCCGATGTCTGGAAGGATGACCCCCTGGGCGAGGAGGCTCCGCCGCAGCGCGGCGCGGTCGACGTCCCTCGGGCGCACGCCGGACTGCACGGCCAGGGCCGCGGCCGTCCCCGCCGCCTGCCCGAAGGCGATGCAGTGGGGGATCAGGTTGAAATACTCGTTGAACCGGTAGTCGGAGGAGAAGGCGCGGCAGGCCACCAGCAGCCCGTCCACCCCCTTCGGCACCAGGGCGCGGTAGGGGATGCACACGCTGGGGTGGGCCGCGGAGATCTCCCCGTTGTCGTTGTCGGGGAACACGGCGACGGTGTCGTCGAAAACCTCGTCCGAGGTCATGTCCCTCGCGGTGCAGACGTACTCGCCCACCACCCGCCGCCCGCCCTGGGTGCCGAGCTGGGGGGCGCTCAGCGCGATGTAGCTGTTCTCGAACCCGGGCACGCGGCGGCGGTAGAAGTCGTAGGAGAGGAGCATCTTCCGGCGGCCCTCGGCCTCGACGCGGTTGATCTCCCGGATGTCGGACTGGTCCGCGCTCGGGAAGAACGGGTGGAACCAGACGACGCCGTCGTGGCAAGGCAGCAGGTCCTTCAGGTAGAAGGCCGCACCTCCGCGGCCGTGCAGGTCGGCCATCAGGGCGTCGTATTCCTTAGGCCGGGACGCCCGGAACTCCTCGAGCCTCCCGGTGTCGACGTTGCCGATCCAGAAGGGGGAGGCGAACGCCGCGATCCTCAGGCCCTCGACCATCCGGGTGTCGCACTCGGCGCCCGACGGCCGGAGCAGGTCCCCGTCCCCGGTGCAGTCGATGACGACCTTGGCCAGGATCGCCTGCCGCCCCGACTTGTTCTCGATGGCGACGCCCCGGACGCGGCCGCCCTCGACGATGGGGCGGGCGCCCCAGCAGTGGAGCCAGAGCTCGACGCGGGCCTCCTCCATCATGGCGTTCAGCTCGCATTTGAGGATTTCGGGGTCGACCAGGGCCGTGTACAGGACCCGTTTGCGGCCGATGCCGGGGTCGTCGCGGATGTAGAACCAGGCCAGGTTGGCGTCGGTGTAGCGCCGGACCAGGTCCGGGTCGGTCGAGCCCCAGTCCTCCTTTTCCGGGTGGTGGGTGGCCCCCCGGGCGTCGAGCCGGTCGACGAGCTCCTGGCAGATGCCGGCGATCTGCTGCCTGCCGCTGATGTCGCTCAGGTTGGGGATGATGGTCACGAGACCGCCGGTAGCCATGCCGCCCAGGTGGCCGTACCGTTCCACGAGCACCGTGTCGGCGCCGCTGCGCGCCGCAGAAAGCGCCGAACCCAGGCCCCCAGGCCCCCCGCCCACGACGACCACGTCCGCCCGACGGCGGATTTCCAGCTCCCTGGCCGGCTCGGTTATCGTCCTTGTGCCGCCGCGTTGTGCCATCGCCCTCCCTCCGTGCATGCCGGTATGGTACGACAGTTCGGCCCTCCAGGGAAGCAGATGTGCCCGAGGGCGCCCGCGAACGGGGATGTTTCCCTGTCCGCCGGTGCGGCGCCGTAGTAGAATTTCCTGCGGAAGGAGACGGAACCTATGAAACATCCCAGACTGCAAAACCCGCGCGGTGTGCGCCCCGCGCCGATTGTATGGATCCTGGCCGGCGCGGCCCTTGCCGCCCTGGCCCCTGCGGCCGAACCCGGCCGGGCCATGGAGCGGGAGCGGTTCGCCCTGGAGGTCGAAGCCGGCCCGCTGTGGCAGACGCGCAACGACGTGCGGATACCGAATGAAACAGGTACGGAATTCTCCCTCGCCGACGCCGCCGGAGGCGGGCCCTGGGGCGTCCACCGCGTCGAGGCCGGCATCAACATCAACGACCGCCACGGATTCCGGGCGGTGTGGGCCCCGATCGACATCGAGGAGACCGCGATGTTCGACACGGAGGTCCGGTTCGCCGGCGAGGACTTCGAGCCCGGCGTCGAAACCGGCGCCAACTACAAGTTCAGCTCCTACCGCTTCACCTACCGGTACCGGTTCTACGACGGCCCGACCTGGAGCTGGCAGGTGGGGGGCACCGCGTTCATCCGCGACGCCAGGATCGCCCTCCGCCAGGGGGAGCTGTCGGCCGAAGACACCGATGTCGGCTTCGTCCCGCTGGCCTACCTCCAGGGGGAAGCCCGGCTCGGCGACCGGTGGAGATTCCACCTCGATTTCGAGGGGCTGGGGGCCCCCCAGGGGCGGGCGTTCGACCTCGCCGCCAGGATGGGCTACGGATTGTCCGACCACTGGGAGCTGGCCTTCGGCTACCGCGCCATCGAGGGCGGGGTCGACGTCGACCGGGTCTACAACTTCGCCTGGCTCCACTTGGCCATGGCCTCCCTGCGGTTTTGCTACTAGGACCCCGGCTGCCCGCCTTCGGGCCGCGGCTTCACCAGGACCACGTAGTCGAGCGTCCGCCCGGGGATGGTGATCGCGTCGCCGGCCCGGGCGGCGCGCCGGAGCAGGCCGCAGTCGGCGAGCCACAGGTCGTGGCCCCGCCAGACGGCCGGGGCGCCGGCGTCGGCGAACCCCGCCGCGGACAGGTCCCTGCGGAGGGCCGCGGCCGCCCGGGCCGCCTCGCGGTCCGGTTCCTTCAGCGTGTGGGCCGGAAACGTTCCCGTCGCGTACATCACGTAGACGTCCGCGGGCCCGGTCAGCCGGAACTCGAGGTCCGTCCGGTTCTCCGGCAGGCTGAGGCGCCGGGTGGCGATCCATCCAGCCCCGGCGACGGCCTCGGGCAGGGCGTCGAACGTGTTGTCGGAGCTGCCGTCGGCCTCGTAGTAGAACGGCCCCTGGCTTTCGGCGGGCCGGTCGGCGAAGAAGGCGGGATTGTCCGGGTTCGAGCTTCGCAGCCCGGCGACGATCGAGCGGGCCGGCTCCGGCATCGGCCCGCCGCCCGGGGCCTTCTGGTAGAGAACCATCGACCGGGTACCGCCGCGGTCGTCTTGCACCTCGATCACGTTTTTGCCCGGGGAGAGCTCCGGCTTCCAGAAGAAGACGTTGTCGATGGCGGCGCCGGAAACGCGCACCTGCCGCCCGCCTTCTGAGGCCGTCGAATCGGGCTGGCGGTAGCGGCCGTTCTCCATCTCGCCGAAAGGCTCGCCGTTGACCCGGAGCCAGACCCGGCGGGCGTTGGAGTAGGCCTTGATCCCGTTGCCGGGCTCGAACTGGCGGTAGAAATGATGCCGGCCGCACAGGTGCAGGACCGGTTCGCCGGGGCGCAGGAAGGACTGCAGCAGGTAGTAGTAGTCCTTGGGCATCCCCGCCAGCGTCCAGATGCCCTTGGTGTTGCGGTTGCCCTTGAACTTCTTGTTGTAGAACTCGCGGAAATTCCACCACAAAAACATCTTGTGCCCCGACGGGTTGTCGCCGAAGACGGTCTGGAAGCGGAACTCGGCGAAGAGCTCGCAGTACTCCTCGGGCTCGAACCGGTCGACGTCCCAGCCGACGGTGCCGTAGGGGACGTGGTGGGTGGGCCAGGCGCCGGCGCCGGTTTCGGAGATGTAGGCGTTCTCGGGCAGCCGGGCGAAGTCCGAATACCGGGCGTAGTACCAGCCCTGGTAGGTGTTGCCGGCCACGAAATCGACGTTGGCCGGCCGCTCGCCCGCCGACGCGTAGGTGACGAGCCGCGTGGCGTCCTCCCGGCGGATGACGTCGGCGTAGTGCGACGCCACCTCCTGGTAGGTCTCGTTGCCGCTGCTCCAGAAGAGGATGCTCGGATGGTTCCAGTTCTGGCGGACCATCTCGCGGGTGATGCGCTCCCCGTCGGCGTTGGGCGCGGTCTCGTGCCGGACCCCCCGGTCCCACTTCTGCCCGGCCAGGCCGTTTTCGGCCCAGACCGCGACGCCCCTTTCGTCGGCCAGGCTGTACTCGAGCCTCCGGTGCGGGTAATGCGCCAGCCGGACCGTGTTGACGCCCAGGCCGGTCATGCCGTCCCATTCGGCCCGCAGCTGCGCGTCGCTCATGGCGTTCCAGGTGTGCTCGCTCTGGTGGTGCTTGCAGACTCCGCGGACGAGCAGCTCCCTGCCGTTGAGCATGAAGCGGCCGTCGTCGATCGCCACCGTGCGCAAGCCCGTGCGTTCGGCCAGGGCGTCCTCGAGGCGGCCGCCGGCGAAAACCTCCGTCCGGACCGTGTAGAGATTGGGTGCGCCGATGTCCCAGAGCTTTGGCCGGAGGATCGATCCGGAGGCCGCAACGGTCCGGACGGCTCCGGCCGGAATCGCGGCGGCGGCCGAGAAGCTCGCGCACGGCAGGCCGTCGGGCCCCGTCACGCTGTGGCGGACGTCCACCTCCGCGGTCCGGTCCGTCGTGTTGCGCACCACCGTCTCCACCAGGAGATCGGCCCCGTCGCCGGTGATGTTTCGGGGCGTCAGGTACACGCCCGTCGAGCCCAGCTCGGGGTGGATGTGCACGGCGCCGGTCTTGACGAGCCAGGCCGGCCGGTACAGCCCGCCGTTGGTGTAGTAGAGGTTCGACTGCGACAGGCAGTCGGCGGCCTCCTCCGGGCGGTTGGAGACGCGGACGAGCAGCTCGTTGTCCCGCCCGAACCGGACCGCGGGAGTCAGGTCGAACGCGGCGGCGGTATACGCCCCGCGGTGGCGCCCCACGTGCGTCAGGCCGACGTAGACGTCCGCGACCGAGCCGGCCCCCTCCAGCAGGAGCCAGAAACGGCGCCCCCTGTCCCCTGCCGCGGCGTAAAACGTCTGCCGGTACCAGCCGGCGGATTCCTCGTGCAGCCCCGACATCCGGAAGACGTGCGGAACCGTCAGCGGTTCCCAGCTCCCCCCGCGCGGCCGGACCGGGTCGGCGCCCTCCGGCGTCGCGTCCGGGCAGAACTCCCACTGCTCTAGGGCCAGGATCTCCCGCGGCCCGTCGGCGGACGGCCTGCCGCAGCCGAACGCGGTCAGGACGGCGGCCCATAAAACAACGCGTGTGCAGTTCATTCGGTTCTCCTCGAAAAAAAACCCGGTCGATTGTCCTGGCGCCGGTCCGGGCCCCGGATTGCGGATGACCCATTGTACTGCGGCAATCCTGCCGCGGCGAAACAAAGACGGGAGAAACCCCTCCGGGGCCCGCGCCCGTAGAGCCGGCACGGGAAGCCCCGGCGAAAGCGCGGCGGGTGGCTTCCAGGAAAGCTCCAAGCGCCATCCTGCCAGCATCCGGAGGGATGACGCCGGCTACTGGCGCTCCCGCAGCTTCCGCCAGGTTCCGGTCTGGAAGAAACTGTCCTCCGCTCCGGCTTCCATCTCCAGGAAAAGCCCGTAGGGGATCGTGAGGGAAAACAGGTCCCGGTCGATGCTGTGCCGCTGGGAGATGTCGAAGAAGCCGAGCACCGCCCTCGGCTGTTTCCTCGCGCACTCGGCGTAGGCGAACAGGATGGACTGGCAGGCGGCGCACCACGGGGCGACGACGTTGTCGATGGACCCGCGGCGGAACCCTATCTGCGTCACCAGGGCGCTTATCTGGTCCGGGTTGGCCAGGAGCCAGACGAGGGCGGGCGTGTCCCCGCCGGTTGTTTCGTCCAGGGGCCTGGCCAGCACGTATGCCGCCGGGATCTCCCTGAAGGGCAGGGAGTGCATCCACCGGCGGGCGGTTTCGGGGCTTCCGAAGAACCGTTCGCCGGCGCCCATGTCCCAGGTCCGCCCGCCCGGCAGCTCAGCCCGGCCGCCCGTGGACAAAAGCCGGTCCACCGGGGTTCCGGCGTAGGTGTCGCCGAACCCGAGGCCGACGCCCCCGCCCGGGCAGCCGAAAGTGGCCCGGTCGAAAGCGACGGTCCGCCCCCTGGTCGCCGCAAGCAGCATCGCCGCCACGCACCCCCTGTTGCCGCCCTTGAACTGCAGGGCGCCGTCGGGTTTCTCCTCGGCCAGCACAATCGCCAGGGGGGGGTGCTTCAGTCGAAGGATCTCCGCCAGTCTGCTCGCCATCGCATTCCTCCTCCAGGGCCGGTCCAGGGCCGGGATCCCTTGGGCCCGGCTCCACGGTCTAGTCCCCGGTATAGGCAATCTCCATCCGGCTGTAGGTGTTGGCGCTCCCCCCCGGCCAGAAGACGCCGGCCCCGCCGAAACGGTTCGGCGTGACGGCCCCCTCCAGGTGGAGCGTCTCCTCGTCCACGCTGTTGGAGGCATCGACGGAGAACCTGTCCCCGGTGATTGCGAGCGTCATCGTCGTGTCCGGCTTGAAAACGCCGCTCAGCACCTTCCGGTCGTCGATCGGCGAGCCGACGCCGTCGACGACCCTGTAGAGCTGGAACATGCATTTTGAGGCCGAAAGGGTCGTCCGCCAGAACCGCAGCGCATACCCGTTCTTCGTCCGCGGGTCGTACTTGATGTAGACGTCGGAGTGAAGGTTGCGCGCCCCCGTTTCGGCAGGGGAGCCGGGGACGGAAAATCCCTGGCCCGCGGTCTTCTCCGGCGTCATGAGCAGATCGACCCGCATGTCTTTGCCCGGGGCGTCCTCCTGGTAGAGAATCGACGCCGGCCCTCTCCCGGAGCGGACGCCGTAGCCCCCGGCCAGTTCCTCCCCGGCGATTACGGACCACGGGCCCTGCACGGTCCACAAGCCGCTCGGGCACGAGGGGTCGGGATCGGTCACGAAATTCCGGGCATTCAGGGAAATATCCCGCGAGGGGACGTCCGAGGCCGCCACCGGCGAGGCCGAGACGGCGCCTACCGGCGGCCCGGGGTCGCTCAGCGGGTGTTTGGGCCTGAGAACGGCCCGGAGGAACTTTCCCGCAAAGCCCGGCATCAGCGGGATCGTCTCCAGCGGCCGGTCCCCCCGGCCGATTGCCACCTCCCGCGCGCGGGAACATGCCGCGTCGTCGCAGATCTCCCAGGAGATGAGCGACTGGTCCCGGCGCCCGCCGAGATCGATCGCGTATGCAAGGCGGACCGCGCCGCCGGCCGGCCGGCCGATCTCCGGGGCCGACGTCACGGCTGGCGGGTCCTGGTACCGGGGCTCGGCACGCACGTACGCGGTCGCGTAGAACCCGTTCGGCGCTGCGGCTTTGACCGGGACCCATTCCGGACGGTCCGTCGTGTTGCGGGCCGTGACGACGACGCTCGGACCCGTCGTCCGGCTCAGGGACACGAGATCGGAATGTGCCGACCAGGTTATGGGCGCTGCGGCCGCGCGCTTCGGAGTGACGGCCGCGCCGATCGTCGCGCCCTCCAGGCCGGTCCGGATCGTGGCCCCGCCCCCGGTCAGCACCATCCGGTAGATGAGGCTCCCCTCGCCGGCGGCTTCGTAGGCCTCCCGCACCCCGGCCGGATCCCAGCCGTCGGGCTCCCCGTCGGGCGGCGCCCGCAAAAGGTTCCAGGGGTTGAATGCCCGGGCCTGCTCATCGGTCAGTTCCCTCGAGTAGGACAACGACGGCGCTCCGACGTTCGAATCGTAGATGAGAGCCGGGTTGCCCCCGGCGTCCCGGTTGCGGTAGGTGAGCGAGTACGCGCCGGGCCTCGGCTCCGCCTTGCCCCGCACCCAGGCCACCGGCCTGTCGGGCGGGCCCGCCGGCAGCACGCAGTGAAGCAGCGCAACCGGCCGCTGCGCGCCGCCGTATTCGGCCTTGTAGAACTGCATCCCCCGCGTCGCCTCGAAGCGGCAGTTGCGGAACACAACGTTTGCCGCCGACATCACCCCGCCGCCCCTGGGGAAGACGAGCGTGCAGCCCTCCCACACGCTCGCCTGCCCGCCGCCCACCCAGTCGTCGGTCCCCTCGATGTAGACGTTTTTGAAGTACGAGCGCGTCGCGAGGAGGAACATCGTGTCGAGCCGGCCCAGCAGCGCGACGTTTTCGTATACGTGCTTGTCGCCGGACGCCTGCAGGGCGACCGCCTGCGTGATGACGTCGGACCGTTTCGTGAGATTGTTGCCGGGATCGCCCGGGTATTCGTAGTCGGTGTTGCAGTAATTGAGGATCGTCAGGTTCTTCGCGGTGAATCCCATGGCGTCCACGACCAGAACGTACCCGTTGTCCTCGGCCCCCTGCATGAGCCCCCGATTGTCGGCCAGCACGACGGACCGGCGGTTGTCGGTGAGGCCGAGCAGCGTGATGTACTCCTTGGTGATTCTCAGGCCGGGGGTCCGCGGGGCACCGCCCGGGAGGCGGTACACCCCCGGCCGGATGCCGAGGACCGTCGGCCTGTTCCCGGTCCCCGCCGGCGCGGCGGCATAGGCGTCCTGGAGTGTCCGGAACTTCCGGTTCCCCGGATCGTCCCGGCCGAGCGTCCCGTCGACCAGAATGTCGTAGGCCAGCTTCGAAGGATCGATCGAGCGGTCCACCGGTTCCGCCCCTCCCCGGACGCTGTCCTGCCCGGAAGCGGTTCCGCCCAGGAAGAGTAACAACGCAAACGCCGCCTTCAGGCGCACGGGATGTTTCCGCGGCCCACCGCCGGTTCTGCGTCCCCGCTTCATCGAAAGGCCCTTTCCGCCCGGCGGCGCCGTTTCGCCGGCGGGCCCCGAACAGGGCGTTCCGGGAATCCCGCACCCACGGGGTCCCGGCCCGCCGATGAGGGGATGATAATCCAAATCGCGGGGAAGAGCTACTACGGCGCCCGCGCGCCCGCCGGAACCTTCCGGCCGCGTTCCTGCGCGGAAAACAGGCCACGTTCAGGCCCGATGCGCCGCCGGGGAGGAACACGCGCGCCGCATTCGGACTGCCCCCGGGGCCCTGGCGGCAATTTGGAGGGGATTGCATCCCCCATATCCCGCCCGGCGGTGTACAATGGAGATACGCCGGCCGGTATCCCCGCCCGGCCCCGGAGCACGCCCGCGCCTGCCCTCGCCGCAGGCCTTTGCTGTGAGGAGTGTACGATGAACCGCCCACGAGCCGGGAAACCCCGGATGCGTTGCCGCCTGCCGGCGGCCGTCCTTCTGTGCGCGGCGGCGCTCGGGCCCCTGTGTGTGCCCGCCCCGGGCCAGGAGCCCGGGCGGCGGGAGCCCCTGCCGGACCGGCTGCCGTGGTCGGAGCGGATGGCGCTGTCGGAGATGGAGCGGCGGGGCGGGTCGCTGTCGCTCGACGCGAACCCCTACGCACGGTGGGTGTATGAAACCGGCGTCTTCCTCGAGGGGATCGAGAGGGTCTGGCTCCGGACGGGGAACGAGAAGTACTACCGCTACCTCAAGGGCGTCGTCGACTCCTTCGTCGGCGACGACGGGACCATCCGCGGCTACCGCGACGACGAGTACAACATCGACAACATCAAGACGGGGACCCTCCTTTTCGGGCTGTACAGGCAGACCAAGGACGCCAGGTACCGCAAGGCGGCCGAGGCCCTCTTGCGCCAGCTCGAGACGCACCCGAGAACGGACGAAGGCGGGTTCTGGCACAAAAAGGTATACCCGTACCAGATGTGGCTCGACGGGATCTACATGGGGGCCCCCTTCTACGCGCAGTTCGCCGCGACGTTCGGCCGCCCCGGGCATTTCGACGACGTCGTGAACCAGATCCTCTGGATGGATGGCCACGCGCGCGATTCCGCCACCGGCCTCCTCTACCACGGCTGGGACGAGCGGCGGGAGCAGCCATGGGCGGACCCGGAGACGGGCCGCTCGAAGAGCTTCTGGGGCCGCGCCGTGGGCTGGTACGTGATGGGGGTGGCCGACGTGCTGGATTTCCTGCCGGATCGGCACCCGGGCCGCGGGAAGCTCGTGGACGTTCTCCGGGACACGCTGCGGGCCGTCGCCCGGTACCAGGACGGGGAGACCGGCCTGTGGTACCAGGTGCTCGACCAGGGGACGAGGCCGGGCAACTACCTGGAGGCCTCGGCCTCGTCGATGTTCGTCTACGCGATCGCCAAGGGGATCCGCAAAAACTACCTCGACGGGGAGCTTCTTCCGGTGGCCCGGAAGGGGTACGAGGGGCTCACGCGGGAGCTGGTCCGGGTGGACGCCGACGGGCGCGTCCACCTCACCGGGATCTGCAGCGTGGGCGGCCTGGGCGGGAAAAACCGGAGGGACGGGTCCTTCGACTACTATATGAGCGAACCGGTCGTGTCGAACGACCTGAAGGGCGTGGGCGCCTTCATCCTCGCCAGCGTGGAGATAGAGCAGCTGGCCGGCACCGGGGGGGAATGACGGGGGGCGGGCGCCCCCGGGGACGTGCCCGGGGCAGGCGCCCTGCGTGTGCACACGGGGATTTCGGGGAGGACGGATGAGACGCATCCTATGCGCGGGCGGGCTCCTTGCCCTGCTGTGCCCCGCCCTGGTCGAAGCGCAGCTGCCGTGGGGAGGCTTCGCCGGCAGGCCCGACAGCTGGTACCGCGGCGACGAGGCCAAACGGGTCGCCGGCAACGTGATCTCGTGGCAGTCCCCGCGGGGCGGCTGGCCCAAGAACACCGACACGGGGGCCCGGCCCTTTGCGGGGGACCCGGCCGGGATCTCCGGGACCTTCGACAACGGAGCCACGACGGGCGAACTGCGCTTTCTGGCCCGCATGGCCCGGGTGAACGAGGACGACGCCTGCCGGCGGGCCTCCCTCAAGGGCCTGGACCACATCCTCGAAGCCCAGTACCCGGGCGGCGGCTGGCCGCAGTCCCACCCCCCGGGCGCGGGCTACCAGCGGCGCATCACCTTCAACGACGGGTGCATGATCGGCCTGATGGAACTGCTCCGGGAAGCGGCCGCATCCCCGGACTGGGCGTTTGTAGACGCCTCCCGCCGGGAGGCGATCGGGTCGAGCCTCGACCGCGGGCTTGCCTGCATCCTCCGGTGCCAGGTCCGCATCGACGGACGGCGGACCGTCTGGTGCGCGCAGCACGACGAGGCGGACTGCCTCCCGCGCCCCGGCCGGTCCTACGAGCTGGCTTCGCTGTGCGGCGCCGAGAGCGCCGGCATCCTCCGCTACCTCATGAGCCTGGACGATCCCGGCCCGGAGGTCGTGCGCGCGATCCACGGCGGCGTGCAGTGGTACGCGGCGGCCAGGCTCACGGGCATCCGCGTCGCCGTCGCCGGCGGGGACCGGGTCGTCACCGAGGACCCGGGCGCGCCGCCGCTGTGGGCGAGGTTCTACGAGATCGGGACGAACCGTCCCATCTTCAGCGGGCGCGACGGTGTGAAGAAGTACGCGATGGCCGAGATCGAGGCCGAACGCCGCAACGGGTACGCCTGGTACGGGACGTGGGGCCTGGCCGTGGCCGACGACTACGCCCGGTGGAAGGACAGGCCATCCGGCCGGCCGGCCGAATGAGACGGGCGGCCGGCGCCGGGCCCTGCGGCGGGCGCCGGGTAGGGCGATGCCCGGTTGTACGGAACGCGGACCGAATCCGCCGGGGAGGGGTTGGGATGCGCACGACCATCTGCCTGATTGCGATTATGGCGGCCGTTCTGTTCGCCTCGGGAGCGGACAGGCCGGGGGTGTCCTGCAACGTGCGGGATTTCGGGGCGGTCGGCGACGGCGTGACCAAGGACACCCGGGCCTTCCAGAAGGCGCTCGACGCCTGCGCCGTCTCGGGCGGGGGCGAGGTCACGGTTCCCGCCGGCCGGTACCTCATCGGCAGCATCCAGATGGGCAACCGGACGGTCCTGAGGCTCGAAGAGGGGAGCGTGCTGGCCGGCAGCCCGGATCTCGCGGACTACCCGGTCATGGACGTCCGCTGGGAGGGGCGGTGGCAGCAGGGGCACCGGGCGCTCCTCTATGCCTCCCATGTCGAGCATACGGGCATCGTCGGCCCCGGGCGCATCGAGGGCAACCGCGCCGTCGCCTTCGGGAAGGGGATGCGCGGCGCCCCGGTGCTCGAGCCCGTCTCCTGCAGGGACCTCCGCTGGGAGGGCTTCACCGTCACGCACGACGGGACGTGGGCCACGCACCCCACCTACTGCACCGACGTCGTGATCCGGGGCCTCCGCATCCGCAACACGCGCGACGGGATCGACGTGGATTCCTGCAGGAACGTGCGCATCGAAGGGTGCGACATCGACACCGGCGACGACGCCATCAGCCTCAAGTCCGGCCGCGGGATGGACGGGGCCCGCATCGGCAAGCCCACCGAAAACGTGCGCATCACGCGGTGCGTGCTCGGGGGCGGCACCTTCGCCTGCATCGGCATCGGCAGCGAGACTTCGGGCGGCATCCGGAACGTGCGCATCGAAAAGACCCGGTTCACCCACAGCGGCACCTACGCGATCTACATCAAGACCCGCACCGGGCGCGCCGGCGTCATCGAGAACATACACGGGAAGGACCTCGACGTCGCCAACGGGGGTTTTTTGCGCATCAATGCGACCAGCGGCGGGAACCAGAGCACCCCGGACGACACGGTGGAGGGGGACGCCGGGTACCCCGTGATCCGGAACATCCGGTTCTCCGATGTCCGGCTCCTGGACGCGACGACCCTTGCCGAGGTCGTCCGGGTGGCCCCGGAAAAGCCGATCCGGGGCCTGTCGCTCGACAACATCCGCGGCACCTGCCGGAAGGGGATCTCCCTGGCCAACGTACGCGACGCGGCCCTGGGCGGCATCCGCGTGAGCGGTTTCTCGGGGCCGCTGCTGGCGATCGACAACACGACCGGCTCGGGGCTTGCGGGCGCCGTTGCCCTGGAAAAGTAGGACGGGCCCGCCGGGAAAATGTGCCCGTTGCCTCCCCGATCAGGCTATACTGGCTGCGTCCCGTTTTGCATTTGTCCCTGACAGTGTCCGTCCGGGTCCGCCATGGTCGTTCCAAGAGCGCTTGTTCTGGCCGTCTGCCGATCGCTGTGCAAGAGGGTCGCCGTCTATGCGGTGGTGCTTGCCATTTCGCTCGCCCTGATGTCGATCAGCCCGGCTCTAGGCATCCTCTTCCTTCTTCTCTATTCCTGCCGGATGATCGTGCGCTCCTCCCGCGTCGACTTTCCCCTCACGCGGCTCACAGCCCTGCTGCCCGGCGCCATGGCGCTTGCATCCTTCGGGGTGCAACTGTTCGTTTTCTCCGGCGCGCGGGATTTCGATCCTGCATTCCCGCTGCTCGGTTTCCTGGCCGGGTTGCTGCCGGGATGGCTCCTGGGGCGTTCGCACAGGGTTTTCCGCAAAAACGGGCAGGTCTATGCCCGGCGGACCTATCTGTACGTGGCGGTCTGGGCCCTGACTCTTCTGATAACCCAGGGCGGGGCGATCCTCGGGTTCCGGGCAATCGCCGGATACGCTTTGGCGGCGAGCGGCTTTTCCGCGTCCATCCTGGCCACCTTGTCTGCCGTGCTCCTGGGAAAACGGGGCAGGGGGAAACCTGCCGCGCCCCTGGCGGCGATCTCCCGCGCATCCATGTCCCTTTTGCCCGCGCTTCTGCCGCTTCTGCTGATTCTCGGCCTGTTGCCGCCGGCCGGGGCCGTCGTTCCGGTCGACAGCGCGGACGACGCGGCCGGACTGGTGCTGAAAAGCTCCGACTTCGATCGTCCGCTCCGGGCGAAGTGGTCTTCCTGGGGCGAATTCCTGGAGCTCCATGCGGCACGCTACGGCCGGCAGGAGTCGGGGGCCCTGCAGGCGTCGGCCGACGACTTCGCCTCGCTGGGCTATGACATGGGGTCCGTCGCCTATTTCGGGAATATCGAAGGCGACCTGTACGCCGGCAGCAAGCTGGTGCTGGTATACAATCCGGCCAAGTGGGAGTGGGTCACGTCGGTCCAATACCAGGTCGTCTACGGCATTCTGTCCGCAGTGGCAACAACGGTGAACCGCGGCCTCGACCTGATCCGCGAGGAGAGTACCGATCCGGTGCGGCTCCATGCCCGGAAATGCGGCCGGCACTGCGTCCTGTTCTCCTTCCAGTGCGCGACATTCGCCTTCAATGACGCCGGGCCGTGGACGGCGTTGGTGACCTACGACCTGTCCCAGCGCCGCAGACGGATGGTAGGGTTCGACGTGTACGAAACCTATGAATACCCGGACCTTGAAACCTGTTTCTGGCAATCGGGCGAGGAGATCGGATACCGCCTCATCCGTACCGTGGATGCCCGCCTCCGGGACGTCGACTATGCATACGCCTCGGGCATGAAGCCGGATGCCGGCCCTGTGGCCTACCTGTTGGGCCTCGTCAGGGAGATGCTGCTCGGCACCGGCAAATTCAGCAACGCAGCGGTGGCGGCCGGCCTGGCAATCGCGCTGGTCCAGCTTCTGGCCGGCGCCGGAATGGCGACGGCCATGAGCGCGGCGGAAGCCGGCGCCCGGGAGCACATGGGGCTGATGCAGGTTCTGGACCAATCCGAAGCGGAACCCGGGGATTTGGAAAAGCCCCCGCCGGAGGCGGCCTCTCGGGAATCCGCCGCCGCGACGGCGCCTCCCCTGACCGATCCCGATACCCAGGCCCGGCTCGTGGTGCACGACGGCGTGTCCGATTACGGGGAAGGGTATGAGGGCGGGAAACGCGGGCAGGTCTGGTACGACGACCGCTGGATGGACAGGGAACAAGCGGAAGAGCTGCTGCGGTCCAGGGCAGAACAGAACGGGGCGCGTCCCGCGTGGGTGCATCCCGAGTACGAGCGGGAACAGCTCGAATGGTGGCGGAGCAATCTGGAAGACGAGCAGATGCGGTTGGAATCCTACCGGCGGCATCGCCAGGGGGACCCGGACTTCCAGGAGCGCGTCAAGGACATGGAGCGCACCGTCGATTATTACCGGGAAAAACTGCAGGAACAGCAGGAGCGGATGCGGCAGTGGCAGATTGTCCCCGGAGAGCACCGCCCGGTGGATTCCTGGGATCCCTTCGCGTTTTCGGAAAGCGAGCTCAAGGTCCGGCGCTGGGACGAGGCCTGGAGGAAATACGAAGCGATGAGGGAAGGGGCGGAGAAAAGGGAGCACCGGCTGTACGGGGATCCCGGGAAGTGGGATCAGGCCATGGAGCGCATCTTCAAAGAGGACGGCGAGGTCGATTACCAGGTCCTGGGGAAGGCGCGGGCCGTATTCGCGCGCGCCATCGGCGACGACGTGGACTCGATGGCGCCGCAAGAGCGCCACTGGATGGTTGAAGGGGCCCTCCAAACGAAGAACGACATGATCTTCAGGATAGGGATCGGCTATCTTACCGGCGGCGTCAGCGAAGCGGTCCTGGAGCCGTTCGACCAGCTCGAAAGGATGGAGGAGTACGTACGGTACCACGACAAGAACGGCGGCAAGGGCTCCTCGCTCTCGAGCTGGTTCGAAGCCTTCAGCTATGGCGTCCGGGAGCTCGCCAAAGACAAGTTCGCCGTCAGGGAACTGCGCATGCTGGCGACCGGCGAGGTGATACTGCCCGACGGCACCGTCCGCCGGGAGAAAGCCGGTGCGTTCGAAAGGGCCCTGTCGCTCGTCAGCGTCGGGCTAAAGGGCAAGGAGTGGCATTCCACCGTCGCCAAAGGCAAGTTCTGGGAGATGGACGCCTTCAATCTCAGGAAAGCCCAGGTGGAGGATGTCAGCGGGCCGAGCGGCGGGGCGGTCCGCACCCGGTCGGTCATCCCCGGGGGCCCCGATGCCCCGGGACGCGGGGGCGCCCGGGGGGCGGAACTGGAGGCTTCCCGGCCAGGAGTCGCGGCCGCGGCTGCGGCCGCTGCCGGGCCCCCCGAAGGCCCCAGGATCCCCCCGGAGATGATGCCCGACTACACCGCGATGCAACGGGCGCTGGACGCCGGCGACGATGCCGGTGCGACCCGGCATGCGGGCAGGATGCTCCTGAAAAACTACGATCTTTTCCAGCTCGAAACGCGCGGCGGCCGCATGCCCGAAGACGTCGCCCGCCGGGCGGTGTCTGCCCACCACGACATCGTCTCCCAAGGCTCGGCGGAAGGAATGCGGCGGGCCAAAAACATGGGCGCGCTTCTCCAGGACCGGGTGCTGACGGAAAACGGCAGGATAACGCAGCAGAAGGTCATCAAGAACGTCTTCGCCCCCGGCAGCGCCCTGGACGAATTCAGGGGCAAGATTCCGGGCGACACGGACCTGACCCCGAATATAGACCGCAGGGTGGCGGCGCTGTTGGGGGTGGATGCCGAGGATCTTCAGGCGAAAACGGCCGGCCACATCCAGGACGGCATCAATGATGCGGCACGAAGAATTCTCGGGGACGACATCGGGAACGATTACTGCCGCAGGACCCGGATCAAGCTGATGGAGCCCGGTTCGCCGGAAGAATACCACTCCTACAAGGCGCATTCCCTGACGGGAGGCACGATCGACAGCGATGGGAACATTCAGCGGAACAGCACCACCCTCGGCCAACAGCTTTGGCCCGGAATACGCCCGGAGATCACCGACGCCATCAACAACAGCAGGACCGGACAGGCGATGGTCGCGGCCGATGAGTATTTCCAGGTCAACAAAATCCTGCGGGAATTCGACGCCATCCAGAATCCCACGCCGGCTCAGAAGGCGGAATTCGCCCGTGAACTGGCGAAACACCACCTAAGGACGGAGAACGGCGCGGCCTGGAAGCTCGACGACATCGAAGCGGACAAGCTCCAGTTCGCCAGGCCGGGTGCCGCCGCCGACAAGCTGGCCGGGTTCCAGGAAACCCTGGAGAAGGCGCTGCTCGGGGATCCGGCCGCCCTGGATGCGGCTGTCAGGAAGAACTACGGGGGTGCCGCCCGGGACCAGTACCGGGTATTCTACGAGGACGTCCGTCAGAGCCACAGACAGGCCGCCCAAACGCGCCTGGACCAGGGCGGGAAGATCTTTGACGCCCAGGCCGATCGCTTGAAACAGACCGGTGTCCGCGTGCGCGAGGACACCGTCATCAAACCCGCCGCGGGAGCGGAGGATGCGGGGAAATTCCTGGACCGCATGGGCGTTGAGACGGATCTGAGGAAGTATGTCCCGCAAAACGAGCCGGCCCTGAAAACCGTTGAGGCCGAGCGGGCCTATCAGAAACTCATGCAGGCGCAACAGCCGGAAGGATACGGCCCCCCGAAATCAGAAACCAAGGATCAGGTCCTGGGCCGGGCACGGGCCGCCTCCGCCCCGGGTCCCGGCGAGACGCCGGACGGGCGTCTGCATCAACTGATTCAGGGATTGAGGGAGAAGGACCCGGTTTTCAGGGAACTGGACGACAGGGTCAACAGAGCCCTAATCGACGGGCAGTCCAGGCGGATTATGGACGTCAGCGACGATCATAGGGCGAAAATGCAGGAGGAAAACCTGTGGGGCCCTCCGGAATCCACGAAGTTCCAGGAGGAACTGGGGCGGAGGGTCAATATCGATCCGAGACTCCAGGATCCTACGGCGGCCAAGTACCAGGAGCATCGGCTCCATTGGGAAGGGGTGACTCCGGAACAGCTGGACCGATGGCTGGAGGTCCGGCAGAAACTTCGGAGAGGGGTCCCGGTGGAGCCATGGGTCCCGTCTCCGAAACCTGATCCCGAATGATGGCTGCAAAGAAACCCCCGCAGATCCGTCGCTGCGGAACAGGACCTCGCCTGTCCGATTTCAGGAGGCGGCATGACGATCAAGGTCGAGAATCTTATGGAAGCGTACCCCACCTACAGGCTGACGGCGGCCGAAATCGCCTGGCTGGTCGAGGAAACCGGCGCCGGTGTCGGTGCCGCCTCGCCCCTGGAGGATGTGCGGCCGGGAAAAGAATCCGGGGGGAAAGCCCTGGCCCTGGACGGGTTGAGGCGCAAGGGGCTGCTGTCGGGGACGGAACCCGCCGTGATGCGCGAGGGGCTGCCGGAAGCGGTCCGCGCCCTGGCGGACCCGGTCTGGACCGTGACGCTGCGGACCGGCAGCTGGAAGGGGGTATCCGTCGCCCGTTTCGTGGGAAGGAACTGTCTTCGGGACGGTTCCCTGGTGCATTACAGACGCCATGAGGACGGAGGCATCGACATTTCCTTTTTCCTTTCCAAGGAACATGTCCTCGCGCTGATCGAACCGGACGTGAGGCTGCAATCGCTGACGATTGCTCTGCCGCAGCGTTTCGGTCTGACCTACGAGGCCTACGCGGTATTTGTAGCGATCGCGGACGCCTACCGTCAGGCGCATCTGGAGAGTCTGCTGCAGCGCAGCATCCTGGAGGATTGGGCGTTTGCCCCGGAGGACATCGAGTCGGCCCTGTACAAGGGTCTTGCCTATCTGGATCCCCGCTGGCTTGTTTCGATTGCCCGGATCAGCCTCCCCTTCCCCTATGAATGGCGGACGGACGCTTTCCGGCGCGGCATGGATGACCTGGTGCAGGGGGGGCTGCTGCTTCCGGCGGGGGGGGGCGCGGGGCCCTCGTACCGGCCGGCCGCGGACCTGGAGGTCTTTTGCGGCTCGACGATGGGCATTGAGGGATTCGCCACTGTCGAGGTGGACGAGATCGCGGGGGATCAGAGGCGGGGGGTCCTGTGCCTGAATCTCGTGCGCGTCCCGGGAACGGTGTGGCTCACCGGGTTCAACAATCTTGCCGGAGGCGCCCCTGAAGCGACCGTCTTTTCCGCCGAAGGATTTTTCGCGTGCCAGGCGATTGCAGAGCTACTGGAGCGCCTGGGATCCGCCGGCGCAGGGGGGCAAAAGCCGGAGCCGCCGCCGGCGCCCCGCTACTGCGCCAACTGCGGGGCAAGGCTGAAAACCGGCGCGAAATTCTGCACGGCATGCGGCACGGGGATTGGAAGGCGGGCCCGAGCCGGGGAAGGTGTGCCATGAGCTATTGTGCGAACTGCGGCGCTTTTCTGGAACCCCAGGACCGGTTTTGCGGCCGATGCGGTCATCCGGCCGAGGACGCGCCGGAACGGGAACCGGAGCGCGCGTCCGACGCGCGGGCGACTCTCCCGGGAACTCCCAATACGGCTGCCGCGGCAGGGGCCCGGGCCGCCCCGGAGAATGAACGGGCCCCCGGGCCTGTCCCGGCGCAGCCCGGGGACGCGTCGGTGCCGCAATCGCGGCCGTGGAGGAGGGGGCTGGTTTTTCTGGCCGCCATTGCGGCCGCCGCGGCCACCCTGCTGTTTCTTCCCCGGACGAGAGAGGATGCCGGCCGGGCCGCTGACGGTATCGCCGGGATCCGCAAGGAGACATCGCCGGAGCTGCCGGTGCATCCTGCGGACCGGATGGCGGAGGGATTGGAGATACAAACGGGAGAGGGCGTCTACGGCGAAAGCGCGGACTCGGGAACCATCTTCGTGGTTGAGGGCAGCGTGAGAAACCGGAATCCCCACCCCGTCCGGTTCATCCGGCTTCAGGGGACTTTCCGCAGCAACACCGGGGCCACCGCCACGGCCTTCTGCTATGCAGGGCGCACCGTCGACAGCGCCCTGTTGAAGCACTCCGACCCGCAATCGATCCAGATCGCTTTGGACGAGCCCTACGGCGACGATCCGTACGCCTATGTTCCAAGCGGGGGCGCGCTTCCCTACATGATGGTTTTCACAGGGGTGCCGCCGGGTCCGGCAAGCTACACCGTCCGCGTTCGGAGCGTCCGGTAGCCCCGCCCGCCGTCGCGGTCGACATCCGATCCCGATCGGTGTAGCCCCCGCGCCGTTACGGCAAGGGTTTTCGACAAACCGCAGTTCCAGTGTTTCCGGGTGACGCGCGCCCCCAGGTCTGCCGGCCGCGGTATTGTCGGAATCCCCAGACTGTAGGGGGTTCGCGCCCGAGTCCCTCCGGGGATCGCGATCGGATAGGCCGGCGGCAAGCTCGCCAATGGCACTTCCATAATCGTCTTCCTCATTTCGCAGATTTCTCCGCCTCTTCGTCCTGGTACAGTATTTTTTCCCCGGACCGGGCTTCAAGAACAGGCAAAGCAGTTCGAACGAGATCCTTCCCGAGTTCAAATACGGCGACCTGCTCCTTCTGGTCCTCTCCGGAATACCCGATAGTGACATAATGCTTCCGCTTTTTTGAAAATATCATGAACAGACCGACCGGGCTGACCAACAAAGCCGTCGCGATGGAGGCCCCTATGCGGCGCCCTGACTTCTGGCCGTATTCAATGTCGATGAATCGGCTGTACGGGATCGCATAGACCCGCTTTTCCCTTTTGTCGCCGATCTTTACGACATATTCGAACTTCAATTCCATTTCGTCGGAAGTGTCCAGGAACCCTTCGACTGCCTTGTCGGTGCCGGGAAAGTCCGTCTCTTTGGCTGTCCCTCCCTGATAGGCCGCTTTCGTGCTGCCCAGCCCTGCAAAAGCGGTGGAGGAACAAAGGATGGCCATCATGAGTGTCGCGACACATTGTTTCATGGCGATTGTCTCCTCGGTACAAACGTGTGGACACGCGGGTATTCGTTCTGATGCTCCCCGAACCGATGCCCGGGGTGCGCCGTTGTGTGCGCGGCGCCGCCCGCTCCGGAACCCTCCCCGGGCCGCCATGCGGTCATGGAAGGGCAAACGCGCTCAGGTGGACGACCTGCCCGTCGACCGCGAGCGCGGCCCCGGTCAGCCCGTCCCCGGAAATCCGGACGTCCCGCCCCTCCCCGACCGCGAGGAATTCCTCCTTGCGGGCCGCGACGATGCGTTTCACGAAGGCGTCGACGTCTCCGGCGGTGCACGCGGCCGCGCTTTTGGCCCGCCCCCGCCCGTCGCTGTCGAGGGCGTCGAGGCCGTAGCTGCGGAGCAGCTTCGGGAGCAGTTTCGTAAAAGTGTCCGCCGCGTCGAAAAGCTCCAGCCCGACCACCTTCCCGCTGATGGCGAACGCCGCGCCCCGCTGCCCTTCCAGGGCCCTGAAGCGGCGCCCGTACTCCCCGAGCCGGTCCTCCTGCTGCGCGTACAGGTCCCGCATGGCCGAGGTGGAGGAATGGACGCCGAACCTCGAGGACTTCTCGGCGATGTCGGCCCACACCTGCGACTGGTCCGAGGCTCGTTTCCCCGAGGAGCGCATCGACTGGCTGACCTGGGACATCTTCCGGGCCCGCCCCTCTGCGTAGTGGACACCGAGGTCCGAGGAGAAGAAGCGGCTGGTGTGGTGCCACCGGCCGGCCTCTACGCAGGAGACCGGGATGATGACGGTTTTGCCACCCGCCACGAGGATGCTGAGGTTGAGGATCCTGTTCTGCTTCGCCCCGACGAGCTGCTCGCCGTCGAGGAGGAAAACGGGCCGGTCGCCCGAATTGACGAATCTCAGCTCCGGCACGCTCCCGCCTTCGCTGACCTCGGTGATCTCGGAGCATTCCCTCTCGAGGGCCTCCTGGAGCGTCCAGTAGCCGGCTTCTTTCGCCCCGCCCCCCGTCAGGGGGAACATCGCGAGGTTCCCCCAGGCCGCCGGCGGGCCGATGGAAACATGTTTCAGTGCATCAACGATAGGTTCCATAACGCCTCCTTTTTGCCTTCCGGCCAAGGCTACCCCGAGGGCGGGACATCCGGGGTCCCTGCCGCGGGAATACATCCGGGGGGGCGATGTTCGCCGGTTCGCCCCCCGGCGGCGCCCGACGCCCGGCGCCTCGGGCGCATTCCCGCCCCCGCCCCGCGGCCTCTTCGGTGCCCCACCGCCCCGGCCTTTCGTTTGCGGCGCCGGGCGCAAAGGACCAATACAATTGGAAAAGGAAAACAACGGATCGTATTTCCGCGACTGCTGGTATAATCGGGGCACCATGTCCCGAAACGATCAGGTAACCCGGCAGTGGCACCTGCTGCAGGCGCTCGAGAAACCGGGCGGCGCCACGATCGACGAACTGGCGCAATCGCTGCCCGAGGACTACGCCTGCCACCTGCGGACCATCCGCCGGGACCTCCAGGCCCTGGAAGTGCGCTTCCCCCTCTATACCGACCGCGTCGACGGGCAGGTCCGCTGGAAGCTTGTCGAGGGGTTCAACCGGGTGCCCGCCCTGCAGTTCTCCTCCACGGAACTGATGGCCCTGGCCTTCACCCGCGACCTGGCCAAGCCGCTCGAAGGGACGCCGATCAAGGAATCGCTCGATGCGGCGTTCCGAAAAGTGGCGGCCGCGCTGCCCGACGCCGCCGAGGACTACGTCCGGACCCTCCAGGGGTGGTTTTCCGCGGGCGTCGGCCCGCACAAGAAATACAGCGAGCACCGCGACATCATCGACCGGCTGGCCCGCGCGATCTCCCGGAAGCGGACCGTCGAGATGCGCTACTACAGCGCCGGCAGCGACAAGACCTCCCGGCGGAAGGTGGACCCGTACCATATCCGCTACGCGGCCGGGGCGCTGTATTTGATCGGCCGCTGTCACACGCGCAAAGACGTCCTCATGTTCGCCGTCGACAGGATCCTTTCGCTGACGGTCACCAACCTCCCCTGCCAGATGCCCCTCGGCTTCAACGTGGAAGACTACGTCGCCGACGCCCTGGCCGTCATGCGGGGGGGCGAGACGATCGACGTGGAGCTGTGCTTCGACAGGAAAACGTCGGCCTGGGCCAAGGACCGCATGTGGCACCCGAGCCAGAAGGCGGCCCTCGACCGCGACGGCTGCCTGAACCTGGAGATCCGGGTGGCCGACACGCCGGAACTGGTGGGGTGGATTCTGAGCTTCGGGGGCGGCGTCCGGGTCGTCCGCCCCGCGGAATTGCACGACCGGGTCGTGGCGGCGGCTTCGGAAATCGCGCACCCGGGCGGCGAGGATCGGTGAACCGGGCACGGGTGCACCCGGGTTCGGCCCCTCGCCGTTTCTAACCCCCGCCGGATCGCGTGTTGCACCCCGCGGCGGCAGGACCGGGATCCGGACAAGGCAACACCCATGGACGATCGGACGGTCAGGTATTATGACGAAAACGCCGGCAGACTCTGTGCGCTCTATGCATCGGCGCAAAGCGGCGTCGAACGGTACTTCGCCGCGGCGTTTCCTCCCGGCTCGGAAATCCTGGACATAGGCTGCGGATCGGGCCGCGACATCGGCATCCTCCTGAAAGAACGCTATGATGCGTACGGGGCGGAGCCGAGCGCGGGGCTGCGGGCTCTGGCGACAGATAGGAGCCCGGAATTGATCGATCGCGTATGCGCCGGCGCCCTCCCGGACCTGTCCCGGCAAATTGACCGGAAATTCGACGGCGTTCTCTGCTCCGCCGTGTTTCAGCATATCCCCGCGGGGCAGCAGTTCGATGCCGCCTTCGACATCCGGAACCTTCTGAAGCCAAACGGCCGCCTGTTGCTGTCGTTTCCCAAGGAAAGGCCGGGCATCGAAGCGACCGGCCGCGATGAACAGGGGCGTCTCTACACAAACCTGATCCCTGAAGAAGTGGAACTTCTTTTCGAGCGACTGGGATTGGACCGTATCGGGCGATGGGACGATCCGGACAGCCTGGGAAGGCCGGGAATCCTGTGGACGACGATGCTGTTCACCCTCCGTTCGGATCAGATGCTCCGGCCAATCGACCGGATCGAAGGGGTCCTGAACCGGGACCGGAAGACCGCGACCTACAAGCTCGCTCTGTTCCGGGCCCTCTGCGACATAGCGCTCACCCGGCATCACCTCGCCCAATGGCGGCCCGACGGGACGGTGGGCATCCCGATGCAAGAGATCATCGAGCGCTGGATATGCTACTACTGGCCCCTGTTTGAGGTTGACGAGCCTTTCATCCCCCAGATCCGGGGCGAATCGCCCGGAAGAAAGACCGTCGCTTTCCGCCCCCTGCTCGAGCAGCTGATTGTGTCCTTCAGCCGTTCCGGCGGCCTGGACGCTTTTGCCGCAACACTCGGAAACGGCACCTTCAGCCCGAACCAGCAAACCCTCATGGAACGGACCTCCAGGAAACTGGCCCATGTCCTGAGGGAGGGGCCGATGACTCACGCCGGCCTCTCTTCCCGGGCCGGGCGGATATTCGACTATGACGGGGCAGGCCGCCGGCTGATCCTCGGCGGCGGCATCTGGCGGGAACTGTGCCTTTCGGGCCACTGGATCCAGGATGCGCTGATTCTCCGCTGGAGCGAACTGACTTCGGAAATTTCGGGAAAGACGATCAGCCCCAGCCAGGTGATCGACCGCCTGCTGCGCATCCCCTCTCCCAGGCGGAGCATCGAGGAAGCCAGGCGCATCTATCTGAATCTGCCGTCGAAAGAATGCGACTGGAGCGGCGCCCCGCTCCAGCGGGCCTTTGAAGTGGATCACGTGCTCCCTTTTTCGCTGTGGCGGAACAATGATTTGTGGAACCTTCTCCCGGCCGCCCGAAGCGTCAACCGGGATAAGGGGGACAAGCTTCCGAGCCATTCCCTGCTGAAGAAGCGGAAGGGCGCCATCCTCAGGTGCTGGGAGGCTCTTCATGCCGCCAGCCCCGGGCGTTTCGAGAACGAAGCCATGCGCCTGACCTCCTGGCGCCCGCTGGATCTTTCCCGGACTTTCGATTGTATGGCGGAGGCAGTTGAAATAACGGCAATCCAACGCGGATGGGAGCGCTGGTCTCATTAGGCCGCCCCTGAACCGCTGTTTCAATTCCGGAGGATGCATGACGGAACGGCAGGCACGGTACGGATGGGGGTCCAGTTTCCCGGTATTCGGCCAGACTTCCGCCCGCATTATCCGCGGCCGGCTCGAAGAGTTTGTCCGCGACGCAGGCGATCGACAAGTCCGGGCATGGGACGCGTCGATTCCCCCGCTGCAGCGTGAAGTGAACGAAATTCTGTCCGCCCATGAGGAGGCCGAGGCCTACAGCGCCATCCTCGAGTACGAACTGCCCCTGGAATCGAGGCGGCCGGATGTCGTGCTGCTCGCCAAAAGCGCCGTCGTCGTCCTGGAACTGAAGGGGAAACTGTCTCCCGGCCAGGCGGATCTCGATCAGGCGTCCGCCTATGCCCGTGACCTGCGATGCTACCATCGCGAATGCGAGTCCCGCCCCGTGATTCCGGTCGTAGTGCCCACCAGGGCCCAGGGGTATGTCGGGGCCCAGGCCGGCGTCCATATCGCCGGCCCGGATGCGCTCGACGGCCTCGTTGAGGGCATGGAGGCAATACCGGATTTGCCCCCCCTGTCCCGGGAGAAGTTCCTGTCCGAGTCTGCATACCGGCCGCTTCCGACGCTGGTGCAAGCGGCCCGTGAGCTGTTTGATTCCGGCAATCTGCGGACCATCCGGCGCGCGTGTGCCGCTACGGACCCCGCGGTGGAGGAGCTGCGCCGGATCATTCACGAGGCAGCCAGGACGCAAACAAGACGGCTGGTGCTTCTGACGGGGATACCTGGATCGGGCAAGACGCTGGTGGGGTTGCGGATTGTCCATGCCCATTTTCTGGACGATCTCGCCGTGCCCAGGGCGAAAGGCAGGCCGACCGCGCCCGCAATATTTTTGTCCGGCAACGGGCCTCTGGTGGATGTCCTGCAATACGAATTACGGGGCGGCGGCGGGGGCGGCAGGACGTTCGTCAGGGGGGTGAAGGATTATGTCAGGACCTACTCGGCCAAAGCGGATCTGGTCCCGCCCGAGCATGTGCTGGTTTTCGACGAGGCGCAGCGGGCATTCGATGCCGACATGATGAAGATCAAGCACGCCGGCACGCCCGGGTATTCTTCCGGCATGTCCGAACCGGGGCTCTTCGTGGAATTCGCCGAACGCGTTCCCGGATGGTGCGTGGTCGTCGGTCTGATCGGCAGCGGGCAGGAAATACACGTCGGGGAGGAAGCGGGCCTGATCCAGTGGCGCCATGCCCTGGAGCGGCGCAGGAGGCATTCAACATGGACCGTGTACGGCGCCCCGGAGATCCGGAGGCATTTTGAAGGAAGCCCCGTCGCTTTCGAGGCTGACGCATGCCTCAACCTGAATACCGAGATCCGGTTCCATCTGGCGAAGGATGTGCACGGGATGGTCCATGATCTGCTGTCGGGGGGGGCGCCGGCCCGGCACGCCGGGATGGCGGGCTCTTTGGAAAACCAGGGGTATCATCTGAGGGTCACGCGCGATCTGGGGACCGCCAGACAGTATCTGAAAGAACGGTATCGTGAACACCCCGGGGCCCGGTATGGGCTGGTGGCCTCCTCCAAAGACAAGGATCTGGTCCGCTTCGGTATCGCCAATGATTTCCAGTCGACCAAACGGGTGCAATTCGGCCCGTGGTACGGCGAACCAGAAACGGACAGCCGCTCCTGTCGCCGTCTTGAATCCGCCGTCACGGAGTTCGGCGCGCAGGGGCTCGAGCTGGATGCGGTTCTTCTGGCCTGGGGTACGGATTTGCTCCGCACCGGCGGCCGCTGGTCGAATGCCCGGGCGCGCGGCTACCGGCGAGGCGCCCCTGTGCGCGACCCCTTCCAGTTGCGGGTCAACGCCTATCGCGTTCTCCTGACCCGCGGGCGCGACGCAACCGTCGTCTATGTGCCCCCGCTTGCAGAATTGGATGAAACATTCGAATACCTGCAAACCAGCGGCTTCCGCCTGTTGGCGTAGCCGTCGCGAACGGCCGCGACGTCGAAATGCGCCGGGGACCCGGGCCGGGCCCCGCGCCGCAACGACGGCTTTTCCCCATGCCCCGGTCACAAACGGCCGGCCGCAACGACTAATACACTATAAACAGGAGCCCCAGGCGTGATGGATCCCGGCGAGAAGGAGCGCATATTCACCGACATGGTAGAGCGCAACGGCCGGTGGATCCGGTGGATCGTGCAAAACCATGCCTCCGGGGCCAGCCGGCAGGACCTCTCCCAGGAGATATTCATGGCCCTGTGGGAGAGCCTGGAGCGGTTCGACGGATTGTCGAGCCCGCAGACGTGGGTCTACGCCGTGGCGAGGAATACGGCCGTGGACTTCAGGCGCAAAAACCGCAACCAGAGGATGCGGGATGCCGCCGCGCCCCCGCCCGGAGAGGGCGTTGAGCAGGAGCTGGACGTGCCGCGGATTCTCGAGGACTTCCTCGAGACCCTCGGCGCGTTGGATCAGCAGGTATTTCTCATGTACCTCGACGACCTCAGCTACGCGGAGATGGCCTCCATTACCGGCGTCGGAGAGGCGAACCTCCGGAAGCGTCTGAGCCGGATCAGGGAAAAATTCAAGGCACGATAGGACGGGACAGCGATATGGAACTTGAACAGGCGAAGGCCCTGTGGATCCGAGACAGGGCGTTGATGCAATCGGGCGTTCCGGGCGCGGCGCACATCGCCGCCGACACGCGGAGCAAGGTCGAGGAAAGGGACCGGCGGTTCGGCCGCGAGCAGGCCCGGCAGCTCGCGCTGGGCGCCGTCTGCATGCTGCTGCTGGCGGCCCAGTTCCATCCCCGGATGCCGGTCCTGTCCGGCCTGGGGCTCGCCGTCATGATAGGCGCCGGCTCGGCCGCGCTCTGCTCCCACCTGCGCCTCAGGCGCCGCTACCGGATGTCCCGGCCGGAGCTTCCCGCCCGGGAGTATCTTACCGAGCAGAGGGACAAGGCCAGGCACCGCCTGCGGGTGCTGCGGGGGAACCTGTGCCTGTTGATATTTGCGTGTCTGCCCGGATTCCTCCTCTGGCGCCTGTCGCCGGCCCCCCCGGCCGCCCAGGCGCTCGTCTCGGTGGCCCTGGCCGCCGCGGCCTCCGCCGTCGCCGTAGGGCTCTACAGGCGGACGCTTACGGCCGAGATCCTGCCGCTTCTTGCGGACATCGACCGGGAGCTTGCCGGCATGGACGGGTCCTAAGCTCCCGGGCGGCCCCGGGCCCCCCGCAGTTCCCCGGTGCCCATTCAGACTGCCGTTCGGCCCCCCCGGGCCGGAGGCCTGCCCGGGGGCCGGCGGCCTGCGGCCCCCCCCCCGGAGGTTCCAACGCATGCAACGAAAGGAGGAGATCCCGGTGAAGACATTCCCCCGCAGCAAACAGATCGTCCGCCGGGCGGCCGTCGCCCTGGCGGCAGCCTGCACGGCCGCCCCCCTCTATGCCCAGCAGTCCCCGTGGGAGAACGCCGTCAATGTTCTCGAAATGAGCTTCACGGGCCCCATCGCCCGCGGGCTCAGCCTGGTGGCGATCGTCGTCGGCGGGCTGATGTTCGCCTACGGAGAGGGGCAGAGCAAGCGCACGATGGCCGGCATCCTCTTCGGCGTCGGCATGGCCGTCGGCGCGATCAATTTCATGGCGTGGCTGTTCCCGTGACCGGCGCAGACGGCCTGCCGGCGCTCCACCCGGTCTACCGGTCCGTCAACAGGCCCCTGACCATCCTCGGGGTGGAGAGGAGGCTCTTCTTCCTGGTCCTGGTGGCGGCGGGTGCGACGCTGAACTTCCTCGGCAGCCTGGCGGCCGCCGCCTTCGTCTTCGCCGCCTTCCTCCTGGCGGCGCGGAGGATCACGGGGATGGACCCGGAGATGCTGCGCATCCTGGCGGGCGCATCCCGGTTCCGGGTGCGCTATGACCCCGGCCGGTTCGAACCGCCGCGGAACGTGGGGGTACGATGATCAGTCCGAAGCGGATTCTGGGAGACTTCAGGGATTCGGGCGCGCTGCACGCGCACATCGCCCCCTTCGCGTTTGTGGGCGGGGACCGTTTCCTGACCAAGTCGGGCGACGTCGGCATGGCGCTCTCGGTCGACGGCGGGGATTACGAGTGCCTCGATGCCGGGGAGGTCGACGCGGCGGCCCGGAGGTTCGAGTCGGCGCTGAAGATCTTCGACGAGCATTTCGTCCTGTACCAGTACCTGGTCAAGCGCTCGAACCCGGAGATCCCCTCCCGGCGGTACCCGGGCCATGCCGTGCTGCAGCGCGCCCTCGACGCCCGGTCCGCCTACCTGTCGGGCAGATCCGGCGACCTCTACGAGATCGGCATCACCTTCGTCGTCCTCTACCGGGGCCGGAGCCCCCGGCCCGGCCCGGCGGGGAGGATCGCCCGGGCCCTTGCGCATCCCCTGGCGGCCTTCGAGGAGACGTTCTCGGACGAAGGCCGGACCGCCGTGCTCGAGCAGGAGGTCCGAAAGGCCGCGGAGATCCTGTCGAACCGGGTCCGGAGCTTCGCCATCGGGCTCGGGGACGTCGTCCGGGTACGCATCCTGGACAAGGCGGAGATCTACCGCTTCTTCCGGCGGATCCTGAACTACTCCCGCGACCGGGCCGATGCGGCCCGCCTCAAATACGACGCCTTCATCGACTACTTCGCCGCCGGGGAGGGGGTGGAATGCCACCGGGACCACCTCGTCGTCGGGAACCGCCCCGTGCGGGTCCTCACGCTCAAGGACCCGCCGGGGCACACGAGGGCGAACCTGATGCGGGCGCTCCTGGAGCTCCCGGCGAACTTCATCGCCGCGAGCGAGTGGCGCCGCGAGCCCGGCGACGCCATGCGCCGCCGCATCCGGTCGGCCCGGCGCCACCACCACAACTCGAAAGTGCGCCTCACCTCCTACCTCGGCGGCGAGGGCCCTCCCGCGGACGTGCTCAAGGACGACAGCCGCGAGGCGCTCGTCGCCGAACTGGGCGCGTGCCTGACCGAGCTCGAGGTCCGCGGGAACCGCTTCGGCCGCTTCTCCCTCACCGTCCTCGTCCACGCCGCGGACGAAGCGGAGCTCGAGCGGGACGTCGCCCGGTGCCACAAGGCCTTCTCGGCGGGGGACGCCGAGCTGCGGGAGGAGAGCTACAACCAGCTCAACGCCTGGCTGGCGGCCATCCCGGGGAACTGCCGCTACAACCTCCGGCAGCTGTACCTGCTCGAGACGAACTACGCGGACCTGTCGTTTCTGTTCTCGGTCGACACCGGGGAGCGGGAGAACCGGCACCTCGCGGCCGAGCACCTGGCGGTGCTCGAGAGCCGCCAGCGGATGCCGTATTTCCTGAACCTGCACCACCGGGACGTCGCCCACGCGCTGGTCCTCGGGTCGACCGGGAGCGGCAAGTCGTTTCTGCTCAACTTCCTGATCACGCACCTGGAGAAATACCACCCCCTGACGTTCATCTTCGACCTGGGCGGCGGCTACCGGCGCGTCACCCGAAACCTCGGGGGCAGCTACCTCCCCGTGGGGGTCGACAACCGCTCCTTCACGATCAACCCCTTCTCGCTCGAGCCGACGAGGGAGAACCTGCAGTTTCTTTTCTCGTTCGTGAAGGTCCTGGCCTCGCACGGCGGCTACGCCATGACGGCGGGCGACGACCGGGACCTCTACGAGCAGATCGGGAACCTCTACCAGGTGGAGCCGGAAAACCGCAGGCTGTTCACGCTGTCGAACATCCTGGGCCGGAACCTGCGGGAGCGGCTGGCGCGCTGGGTGGAAGGGGGGCAGTACGGGGGCCTGTTCGACAACGCCGGGGACAACCTCACGTTCCGGCGCTTCCAGTGCTTCGACTTCTCGGCCGTCGACAGGCGCCCGGAGGTGCTCGAGCCGCTGCTGTTCTACATCCTACACCGCGCCAGCGCCCGCATCCAGGATCCCGGGATCCCGACCACGTTCAAGGTCTTCGTCGTCGACGAAGCCTGGCGGTTTTTGGGCAACGCGACCATCCGCCGCTACATCACCGAGGCCCTGAAGACCTGGCGCAAGCACAACGCCGCCATGATTATCGCCACGCAGTCGCGGGCCGACCTGGAATCGAGCGGCGTCGAGGCCGGCATCGTCGAAAGCTGCCCGACCCGGCTGCTGCTGGCCAACCCCGGCATGGACCGCCGGCTCTACCGGGACGTCTTCCACCTGAACGAGACGGAGGCGGAGATCGTGCGGACCCTCGAGCCCAAGCGGGAGATCCTCATCCAGAGGCCGGGCGCATCGAAGGTCGTCGCGCTCTCGGTCGACGCCGAGAGCCGCCGGCTCTACACGAACGACCCCTACGACAACGAGCGCCGCCGGGAGGCGCCCGAGCGCCCCGGCACCGATGACGGGCCCGGGGCCCCGGCGGCCGGAAACGTATCCCAGGAGACGCCATGAAACGATTGCCGCATGCAGTTCTATGCCTGGCCCTGGCCGCCGCCGGACTGCCGGGCGCCCTGTACGGGGAGACGGCGGCGGAGGCCGCCCAGGGCCGCAGGGTGCCCTACGGCGAAACCGACGTCGTCACCATCCGGACCAAGGTGCGTTTTACGACCATGGTCATTCTGCCGAAAGAGGAGACGATCCTCGACTACACCTGCGGCGACCGGGATTTCTGGGTCGTCGACGGGACGGGGAACCTCGCCTACATCAAGCCCGCCCGGGCGGGCGCCCGGACCAACGTGAACCTCGTGACGGCCTCGGGCAACGTCTATTCCCTCCTGCTCGAGGAAGTGTCCGAGAGCGCGGACGGGCCGGCGGACCTCAAAATCTTCATCCAGCCGAAGGAGGCGTCGATCGTCTCCTCCGCCGGGGGCGCTCCGAGGTTCGTCCCCTTCCAGGAGGTCGCCGGCTACCGGGAGCAGTACCTCGAGGCGAAGGCCGCGGCCCGGGAGGCGCGGGCCGAGGCCGAGCGCGCCGTCGAAACCGCCGTCTCGCGGTTTGTCGCCGACTACCCGGCGCAGCTCGAGTTCGGCTACGAGTACCGGGCCCGGAAGAAGCCCTTTTACGTGGCCGCGATCTGGAACGACGGCCGCTTCACCTACATCCAGGCCGATTCGAAGGAGCTCCCCGCCCTCTACGAAATCCAGGACGGCAAGCCCGGCCTCGTCAACTTCGACTGCAGCGGCCGCCTGATCACGGTGCACAAGATCATCGACCACGGCTACCTCTCGATCGGCAAGGAGAAGCTGTACTTCAAACGGAAGGAGGACCAGTGATGGACGACCCCACCGGAAACGGACCGGCAGGCCCCCCGCAGGTGCGGACCCGGCGCCGGCTTCCCGCCGGGCTGCTCCCCCCGAAAATCCAGTCCTGGGCGGTTCTGGGCATCGCCGCCGTGATGGTCGGCGTCATCGGCTTCTCGGGCAACAGGGAGACGGCCGGGAGCGCGCCGCCGGCGCCGGCGACGGCCCCCGGCGTCGTCGACGCCGACCAGGAGCGGATCCGGGAGTACCGCAGCCGCATCGAGCGGGACGCGCGGCTGCTCGCGGCCGAACAGGAGCGGCTCCGCAGCGCGAAGCAGGCGGTCGAGCTGGCGGCCTCGCGCGCGGCGCCGCAGCCGACGGCCGAATGGCCTCCGTACCCCGCCGAAGCCGCTGGCATGGCCGGCCCGGCCGGCCCGCCGGCGACGGCCCCCGGCGAGGCCGGGATGCGCCAGCCAGAGTCCCGGTCCCTTTTCGCATCGAACATCGCCCTGAGCCGCCGCGGGGACAGCGGGGCGCCCCCGGCGGCTCCAATCCCTGGCAGCCCCCTTGCGGCAGCCGTGCCGGAACTGGCCCAGCTCCTGTCGCGGGCCCCCGCGGATCGGCAGGATGCGCCCCCGCAGAATGCGCCCCCGCAGAATGCGGCCCCGCAGAATGCGGCCCCCTCCTCCGCTTCCGGGCCCGCCCCCGGCCTGTGCCGCATCCACGAGGGCACGGTGCTCGAAGCGGTGCTCACCAACCGCCTCGACGGCGCGTTCTCCGGCCCCGTCCACTGCATGGTGACGACCGACGTCTACTCCCGGGACGGCCGGCACGTGCTGGTGCCGCGCGGGAGCCGGGCGCTCGGCGAGGCGAGCCGCGTGGAGGCTTTCGGGCAGAAGCGGCTGGCGGTGGCGTTCCACCGCCTGATTCTGCCCGACGGGTCCGCTGTCGTTCTCGAACGAGCGCCGGGGCTCGACGCCTCCGGCGCGACCGGGCTGCGCGACCGGGTCGACAACCACTACTTCACGATGTTCGGCGCGTCCCTGGCCGTCGGGGCGCTCTCGGGCCTGGCGCAGGCCGGGACGCAGTACGGGGCGGGGGTTTCCTCCGAGGACGCCTACCGGCAGGGGGCGTCCCGCAGCCTCGGGGACTCGGCCGTGCGCATCCTGGATCGGTTCACCAACATCCTTCCGACCTTCACCGTGCGGGAGGGCCACCGCGTGAGGATCTACCTCACGGCCGATCTGGACCTCCCCCCCTGCGCGCCCCGGCCGTCCGGGGGGAAAGGAGGCCTGTGATGCGGCAAGCGACGGCGGTTCTGGCCGTGGCGGTGCTTTTGGCCGTGTCCATTCCGGCCGCGCGGGCCCAGTTCGGGTTCTTCACCATGCCGGTGTTCGACGTGACCAACTACGCCAACGCGCTCGAGCGCTACTTCCAGCTCGAGCAGCAGCTCGCCCAGCTCGTGAAAAGCTACGACCAGCTGGTCCTCGAGTACCGGCAGATGCTCTGGATGGCCAGGAGGCTTCCCGATTTGGCCCGGCAGAGGTTCGTCTCCGCCCCCTGGGCGTATTCGAGCGCCGCGGACACCTACGGGTCCACGGGCGCCTGGACCGACGCCGCAAACCGCGCGGGTCCGGCCCTGGACGGCTACCTGGCGGCCGTGGACCGCCTCGGGACCTACGGGGCGGCCTTCGGGCAGATCCCCCGGGACCAGCTCGAAAGGGTGAAGACCAGCTACGCCTCGGTGGAGCTGGCCGATGCCGCCAACATCCACTCGATCGACGTGCTGGGCCGGCAGCGTGTCAAGGCCGGGGACGCCGAACGGGCCATCCGGTCCCTCGAGTCCGCCAGCCTTTCCGAAAGCGACGACCTGAACACGGAGATCGCCGTACTCAACAAGATCAACGCCGCCGGGATGATGGCGCTCCGGTCCGGGCAGGAGACGAACCAACTGCTCGTGTCGCTGCTCGAGCAGGCCGTGACGGAGTCCAAGGCCCGGCGCGACGCGAAGGCCCGGGCGGTCAACATCGACATCGGCTGCCGCCTCCACGCCCTGGATGCCGGGATGCGGGGGGTGGCGGGCACGACCCAGGCCATCACATCCTTCACCATGCCGTAGGGGCGAGCGAGGGCCCATGCCTCCGGAGAATTACTTCACCGCGGTCTTTGTGGCGATCAACGAACTGCTGGTGCGCCACTCGGGCATGTTCCTCTCGATGGGGCAGAACATGTTCCGGTCCTTCGCCGTGATTATGATCGTGTGGTTCGGCGTCCGGACGGCCGTCTCGGGGGCCGAGCACGGGGGCGGGTTCCGCTTCTCGAGCTTCGTCTCCCTGGTCATGGCCATCGCCTTCGGGTTCGCCATGATCAACTGCTACGACAGCCCGATCCCGGGCTTCGGCCGCAGCTTCAAGAGCCTCGTCATCGACCAGGCGGTCTTTCTGAGCAACCGCCTCGAGGCCGCCTCCCTGGGGGAGATCCAGCAGCGGCTCGTGGCCCTGTACTCCACGATGGAGGCGCCCTCGCTTCTGGACGGCGTGCAGATCCTGCGCTACTTCATCAGCATGGTGGCCATCATCCTGGCCCAGGTGGCAGTGCTCGCCGTCGTCTCCTACGGCTACATCGCCATGGCCGTCATCGTGCTGGTCGGTCCCGTGTTCATCCCGTTTTTCATCGTCCCCAAGCTCGAGTGGCTCTTCTGGGGCTGGCTGCGGGCGTTCCTCCAGTATGCCTTCTACCAGGTGATCGCGCACGCGTTCGTGTTCGTTTTCGGCCAGCTGGTGATCCATTTCCTGGACGCGCACCCGCCGCCGTTCGACTCGGTGAAGGTGGCCTGGCTGTTCGTGCCCCTGGTGTTTCTGCTCCTGTCGTTCGTCTACGGGGTGCTGAAGATCCCGTCGCTGGTCAGCGGCATCTTCACCGGCCGTTCGGGCGATTCCGCGCTGCCCCGCTCCATTTGAAAGGGAACCCGACGATGCAGACCCCCGTCAGTTTGCCCGTTGAAGCGCAGGAGTACCTCGCAGCCCGCCGCGAGTTCCTGGGCGAGTTCGGCTCGGCCCTGGTGACGAACAGCTACCTCCGCCTGGCGCTCGCCTGCGTGTGCCTGCTGGCGGTGGGGTTGCTGTTTCTGAACCTGCGCACCCTCCGGGCGCTCGGCAACTACAAGCCCCTGGTCATCCGGATCGACGAGGTCGGCCGGGCCGAGGCCGTGAAATACGGCAGCCTCGAGTACCGGCCGCAGGACGCCGAGATCCGGTACTTCCTCATCCAGTTCGTCACCCGGCACTACAGCCGGCGCCGGGCGACGGTGAGGGAGGATTACGCCGCGTCGCTCTACTTCCTCGACGGCCGCCTGGCCAACGCCGTGATCGAGGCCGGCGGCAAGGAGCGGAGCATCGAGACGTTCCTCGCCGGCAGCGGCCACGAGGTCGACATTGCCGTCAGAAACGTCTCCATCGAAGACCTGAGGGAGCCCCCCTTCCGGGCTACGGTGGATTTCGAGAAGGTCTACTCCACGCGCGCCGACGGCCTCGAAGTCCGGCGCGAGCGCTACGTGGCGAACTTCGTCTTCGTCCTCCGGGAGAAGGTGCCGAACTCCATCGTCCCGGTCAACCCGCTCGGTCTGACGATCACCTATTTCCGCCTGGACCAGGCATTCCAGTAGGGGGTTCCGGTGCTCGGGAACGCTTTCTTCGCCGCCACCGTCGTCGTGCTGGCCGCCGGGTTCTACCTGCTCGACGCGTGCCGGTTTTTGGCCCCCTGCCGGGCGATGCTGCTCGACGACTACGGGGGGAGCATCCTGGCGTTCGCCCTGGCGCTTTTCTGCAACCTGCTGGCCGGCTTCTTCATCCTGGGGCGCAGGCTCTTCCTGAAGGACACGGGGAAAAAGCTCGCCCACATCGAGAAACAGCTGCGCGGCCGGGAGAGCGTTCTGGCCGAGCTCACCCGGAGAATCAGGGAGGGGGAATGAGGGGCGGACGGGAGATCGAGACGGCCGTCGGCGCGCCCGGCCCGGCCGACCCCGGCCGCGGCGACAGCCGGGACGCGCGCGCGGCCGTCCGCTTCCG
>CAZYXB010000005.1:106690-113579 GCA_964651155.1 uncultured Acidobacteriota bacterium
CGGCCGACCCCGGCCGCGGCGACAGCCGGGACGCGCGCGCGGCCGTCCGCTTCCGCAACCGGTCCTACCGGCTCAGGCCCTCGGACCTGGAGACCATGGGCGAGATCGGCCGGTTCCGGACCGTGGCGGAGGACGACCTCCGGCGCCACCGCTTCGCGGGGAGCGACGCCCGGATGCACGGCGCTCTCGGCGCGCTGGCCCGGCAGGGCCTCGTCCGCCGCTACACCGTGGGGTACCGGGAGGAGGAAAGCGTCGACGTCTGCGTCCTGACCCGGGAGGGGAAGCGGCTGCTCGAAAGGGGCAGCCACCCTGCCGGGCAAACGGTGCACGCGGAACTCAGGAGGCCGTCCGAGGTGTTCCACGACGCGGCCGTCTACCGAATGTACAGGGCCGAACAGGAGAGGATCGCGGCTTCGGGCGGCAGGGTCCTCCGCGTGGTTCTGGACCGGGAGCTCATGGCCCGGATCTACCCGCCGCTTTCGCGGGCCAGGACTCGGGAGCCCTGGGCGGCCACGGCGGTGCGCGACGAGGTGGCGCGGGCCAACGGCCTGCGGGTCGTCGACGGCCGCATCCCGCTCCCGGACCTGAGGATCGAGTACGAAACGAGCGCCGGGGAGCGCGCGAAGGTCGACCTGGAACTGGCCACCGGGCACTACAGCCAAAGCCAGCTCGCCGGCAAGGCCCGGGCCGGCTTCAGGGTCTACCTGGCCTGCAGCCCCCGCCCGGGGTCCGGGGGCCTGCAGCCCCCGGCGCTGGTGCGGCTGTGACCCGGGGCGGCGGGCGCGACGGCGCGCTCCGCGCCTTGGGATATACGCAGGCGGAGGCGGAGTTTCTCCGCCTGGCGGCCGCCCACAGCGGCTACTTCCTGCGCCGGCAGTTGTGCCGGTTCGCGTCTTCGGGCCCGGCAGGCCCCGGCGCGGGGTTTTTGGGCAGGCTGCTCGAGCGGGGGCACGCCCGGGAGGTGCAGGCCTCCCGGGCGACCAGGGTCTACCATCTACGCTCCGTGCCTTTCTGGGAGGCCGCCGGGGCCAGGGGCCACCCGCACCGGAGGCGCCGTCCGAGGTTTGCCGTCCGGGCCAAGCTCATGGCCCTCGACTACGTGATCGCGCACCCGGGACGGTACCTGGAGACCGAGGCGGAGAAGGTGGACTACTTCCACGTCCGGCGGGGCGTCGGACTGGATCTGCTCCCGGCGCACGTATACTCCGCCGGCCGCGCCGCAGGGCAAATCCGGAGGTATTTCGTGGAGAAATTTCCGATTTCGGTTTCCGAAGCGGGCCCGGAGACTGCGCCCGTAGCGTTCACCTACATCGACGAGGGGGGGATCTCCACGCCGTCGTTCGCCACATTCCTGGCCCGGTATGCGCTGCTGTTCGCGGCTCTCGGCCGCGTCCGCGTCGTCTTTGTCGCCCTGCGCGAGCGGCGCGGCATCGAGGCGGAAAGGACGTTCCGGCGATTCTCGGAGCGGGCGTTTCCCGCCGGGCGGCGGGAGCGCCGGACGGCCTGGCTGGAGCTCGGGAGCCTGCGGGCGGAGTTCGGGGCCCCGGGCGCGTTTGCCCCCGCGCCGGAGTTTTCCTCCTGCCTGCTGGCGGAGGACTACGGGTTTCTCGAAACCGTGCGGGCGCGGTCGGGCCGGCCGGCGCCCGCCCAATCCAAAGGAGGACCCATGGCCCTGATACCGAAGAGACAGGTGCCGCGCCCGAAACGGAAGGTCGGCCTCCGGCTCGACGCCGACGCCGCGGAGATGCTCGGGCAGTACTGCCGCTTCATCGAAAGCGGCCCGAGCTACGTCGTCGAGTCGCTGCTGCTCGTCGCCATGAAAAGGGACCGGTCGTTCAGGGAATGGCTCGAAGGGGCCACGCCATCGGGCGCGCAATCCCGGGAGCGTTCCGGCGCCCGGCAGCCGTCCGGGCAGGCCGTGGATCCGGAGGGCGGTCCGGGATGCGCCGCGTCATAGAGAACCGGTTCGTAGTCAGCGTCGCGGCCGCCGCCGCCCTGTGGGCGGCTGCGTGGTGTCTGAAACCCTTCCCGGAGGACAACCCGGTGCTCGAGCTCGTCCGCGGCCACAGGCCGGGGGTCTACGCCGCGATCCGCTGGACCTACGCCGCGCTGTGGTTTACGACGCCCCTGATCGCCGCGTCGACGCTGCTGTCGCTCGCCTACGTCTTCACGTCCAGGCGTCGGCCGGTGCCCCTGGGCCGGCTGCCCCTGTACCGCGACCCGGCCGGGCGGGAGGCGCTCGAGGTCGTCCTCGGCGAGGTCCACCACGTGAAGAAGCCGGGACCCTCGGCCCGGCCACGCTGGCTGTCTGTGCCCGAGCGCGGGCTCTACACCGGGATCCTCGTCGTCGGCGCGATCGGCACCGGCAAGACCAGCGGCTGCATGCACCCGTTCGCCCTGCAGGTGCTCTCCTACCGGAACGGGGACCCCGAGCGCCGCATCGGCGGGCTCGTGCTCGAGGTCAAGGGGGACTTCTGCCGCCATGTGCGGCGCATGCTCGAATCCTGCGGCCGCGCCGGGGACTACGTGGAGCTCGGCCTCGATTCCGGGTACCGGTACAACCCGCTGCACAACGACCTGGAGGCCTACGCGCTGGCCTACGGCATCGCCTCCCTGCTCAACAACCTCTACGGCCGCGGCCGGGAGCCCTTCTGGCAGCAGGCCTACACGAACCTGGTGAAGTTCATCATCCTGCTCCACAAGGTCCTCTACGGCTACGTGACCCTGTTCGACGTCTACGAGTGCGCCATCAACCCGGACCTGCTCGAGGAGCGGATCGGGGAGGGGCGCCGGATGTTCGCCGTGCCGCATTCGGTCTTCGTGAAGATGGACCACTGGGTGGCGCACGGCGCGGCCCTCAGGAAGCTCGGATTCCGGGTCGACCGGCAGCGCGGCCGGCTGCGGGCGCCCGGGACCGACGCGGTCTCGGAGTATCTCTCCCGGAGCCGCATCCCCTGCGAAACGGAGCCCTCCGGGGACGCGGCCGCCGGGAGCGATCCGGACCGGCTCGGGGCGTTCGAGGCGGTCTGCCGATGGTTCCACAACGACTGGCGCCGGATCGAGCCGAAGCTGCGGACCTCGATCGTGGAGGGGATCGCCGTGTTCCTGTCGCTGTTCGACGACAACCCGGCCGTCAAGCGCGTCTTCTGCCCGCCGAAGGAGTGCTACGACCCGGAGAAGAACGCCGACGGCCGGTACGGGATCCCGCTCCCGCCGTTTTCGGACCTGATAGAGAAAGGGACCGTCTGCGCCCTGAACTTCCCGGTCTCGGCCAACCCCGGCCTCGCCCGGGCCGTCGGCACGCTGCTCAAGCTCGATTTCGAGCGGGCGGTGCTCAACCGCATCCCGAAGATGGAGGCGGCGCCGGAGGCGTACCACCGCCAGGTGCTCTTCCTCTGCGACGAGTACCACGCCTTCGCCACCGTGGGGGAGAACGACCCTTCGGGGGACGAGAAGTTCTTCAGCCTGTCGCGGCAGGCCCGGTGCATCCCGATCGTGGCGACGCAGAGTTTGAGCTCGTTCCGGTCGGCGCTGCCGGGGGAGTCCTGGCGCACGCTGCTGCAGACCTTCCGCACGAAGATCTTCCTGGCGCTGTCGGACGACTTCAGCGCCAGGGTGGCCAGCGACCTGTGCGGGAGGGAGGAGCAGCTCAAGGAGCACTACAGCATCTCGGAAAGCGGCGCCGGCGCCGGCATCAACATGATGACGGGCCGGTCGACCGCGCGCACGGCCTCGGTGAGCGCGAGCAGGAGCTACAGCGTCGTGCGCGACCGGGTGTTCGAGCCCAAGGCGTTCTTCGAGCTCCGGAACGCCCAGGCGGTCGTGCTCGCCTACGACGGGTTCAACCCGCTCCCCCCCTGCTACTGCTACCTGAAGCCCCACTACCTGGACCCGAACCGGACCTACTTCGAACAGCTGGCCGAGGGGGGCCTCCGACGATGAGCTTCGACGTCATCCTGCCTTTTCTGAGGCCGATCGAGCACCTGATCCTCGACGACCGCGTCAGCGAGATCATGGTGAACGCCCACTCGCGGGTGTTCGTCGAGCAGGACGGCGAGATCCGCGAAGTCCCGGGCGTCGCGATCGGGGAGCGGAGCCTGCAGGTGGCCGTCCGCAACATCGCGCGCGCCCTGGGCGACGAGATCGGCGAGGAGAAGCCGCTGTTGGACTCCCGTCTGCCGGACGGGTCCCGGGTCGCCGCCGCGTTCCCGCCCTGCTCGGTGGGCGGCACGACGCTGACGATCCGCAAGTTCCGGAGCAGGTTCTACACCGCCGCGGAGCTGGTCCGGGCCGGCACCCTGACCGGACGGCTGTGCGGGATCCTCCGGCGGGCGGTGGAAGGAAAACGCAACATCCTCATCAGCGGGGGGACGGGGACGGGCAAGACCACGCTGCTGAACGCCCTCTCGGAATTCATCCCGGACCGGGAACGGCTGATCCTGATCGAGGACACCTCCGAGATACGGATCGCCAAGCCCGACCTCGTCCGCTTCGAGGCGCGCCGCGCGCAGCAGGGCCTGCCGGCCGTCTCGATCCGCGACCTGCTGCGCGCCGCTCTGCGCCACCGTCCCGACCGCATCCTCGTCGGGGAGGTACGCGGCGGCGAGGCGTTCGACCTGCTCCAGGCGCTCAACACCGGCCATTCGGGGATGCTGTCGACCATCCACGCCAACTCCGCCTCCCAGGCCCTGAACCGCCTGGCCGGCTGCGTGCTGCAAAGCGGCGTGGACCTGCCCTACCAGGCCGTGCGCACCGGCATCGCCGATTCGATCCACCTCCTGCTCCACGTCGAGCGCGACGGCAGCCGCCGCGTCGTCACCGAGCTGGTCGCGGTCCGGGGGCAGGAGCCCGAGACGGGGCGGTACAGGACCGAAACGCTGTACGGGCGGCGGGATGAGTGACGGCCCCGGTTCCGGACCCGGCCCCGGCCGGCTGTGCCGCCGGAAACGCTGTTTTTCGAATGCCGGCCGATACTGAATGCCGCTCCCGGGAGCGGCCTTATCCATCGGATTCTACTCGTCCATCTTGCGGCGCAGTACGACTTCGGACCTGGAAAAGTCGATATAGCTTTCGTATTTGTCCAGCTCCTGCACTCGTTCCATCCCCCCTTGCCTGGCCAGTTCCTGCACAAGCTTCACGTAGCTTGGTTCTGTCTGCCAGATCAGGTCCCCTGGCCCTTCCATGGGGAAATACGCCACATGGTCCCACTCGCCGACGATGATGTCGAAATGGATGACGTGCCGGCCGGAAGCCTTGTCGGCGGGAACCAGGTATTTATAAACCAGATCCAGAGCCTCATCGGTCATGCCGGATTTGAATTTGTAATAGGTGACGACGTACCAGGTTCCCTCTTCGTATTGTGCCGCTTTCGGCAAATCCTGGGCGACAACAGGCAGAGACAGCGATACAAAGGCAATCATCACCAACAATGCTGCAAGGTTCTTCATGACGGCCCCCCTTCGGTGTCCGGACGTCGGGTTGCCCGCAACCGCCCGGAACTTTCTGCCCGATCCGCGCTTCGGGAAAAGGCCATGGAAACGTCGAGCCCTTCCGGCGCGGCCGGCCCGGTTTCTGTCTTCATGCTGAGCCGGTGACTTTCCACCTTGGGGGACAGTTCCCCCGGGTGAGCCACGGCGATCGTATTGTCGGGAAAATCTATCAGGAGCTTGAACGAAGTATAACCCGGGCGCAGGCGCCGGGGGAAGCATAATCCCGCGGACCCCGGATCCCGCCCCGGTTCCGAACCCGGCCCCTTCGCTGTTTCATTCGGGCGGGGACGGTTCCGGGCAATACCGGTTGAAATGCACTTTGTCGTAAAGCAGTTCGGCGTCGTCCTGTGCCCTTGTCTGTTCGGCAGGGTAGCCGATCGCGATCATGCACGCGACGCGGTATTCCGGCGGAATCCCCAGGACCCCCCGGATGTACTCCCCGGCGGTGCCTCCGCCCGGGTGGAATCGTTTCCGCACCTGTATCCAGCACGAGGACAGTCCCAGCGACTGTGCGGCGAGCTGGATGATGATCGACGCTATGGAGGCGTCCTCGACCCAGACGTCGCAGGCCGCCGGGTCTGCGAGGACCACGATCCCCAGGGGCGCGCCGGCCAGGAACCCGGAGCCGTGTTCCCTGCATCCGGAGAGTCTTTTCAGCAGCTCCCTGTCGGTGACGGCGACAAATTCCCACGGGCGCCCGGCCCGCGAAGACGGCGACAGCAGCGCGCTTTTCAGGATCGCGTCCGTTTTCCCCTTTTCGACGTCCCTGTCCTGGAATTTTCTGACGCTTCTCCTGGACCTGAGCAAATCATAGAACATGGCATCCCCCTTTCCCCCGCATGCCGTGTATAGACAATCCCGCCCGCGACGCCCGCGTCCGCCTCCGGCAACGGGCGCAGAAAGGCTTCGGCCTTCCCGGCCCCCCTTGTACGGACGCTTCTATCGGATGGCGTGCGCTGTCCCGCGTTTCCCCCATGGCCGGAGTTGTCCCGTCGCGCGACCAGGCGCGGGGCCCGGGAATCAGATTCCCGGCCTGTTCGGTCAAGCGTCGTTCCCGACGATGATACCAGATTCCCCGGCGGCGCCGCCGGGAGAAACAACTGCCGGCCGGCCGGGGCACTGACCGCATCGAAGGGGAGGCGCCTGACATCCTCCCCCGCCCAAAGCCGGAGGATCCCTGCGCCGCGCATCCCGGCATCGAGCCGGGATGCGCGGCTTCGGCGGGTTCCCGCCGCCGGCGACCCTGCTGCATCGCCCGCCCGAGGGGCGCAGCAGGCGTGCCCGGCCCCGACAATGTCGATCGCGCCGACCGGGCCGGCGTTTCCCCCGAAACCGCATTCCACGCGCTCGAACCGCGCTTCTGTCGCAGGGGAGTGTTCTGTAGTACAATCGTTCACGCA
>CAZYXB010000006.1:0-112756 GCA_964651155.1 uncultured Acidobacteriota bacterium
TCGATAGTTTTTGCCTCCAATCGTGGTGATCATGGTGATAGGACGGGCCTCTACCAGAGGGCCGCAGACGGCACCGGAGAGGATAAAGTTCTCGGCAGGTTCTCAGACCCATTACTCGTTCCACGATCCTGGTCGGGTGATGGGAAATTCCTGATACTGTATAAAGGCATTTCCCCTAGCCATGACATTGGAATGCTGTCCATGGAAGGGGGCGGAGACATAACTCCGCTGCTGCATGAAAGATACCAAGAAATGACCCCTATAATCTCTCCCGATGGGCGATGGATGGCCTATGTATCCAATGAAGGAATCAGGTATGAAGTATACGTGCGCCCCTTTCCCGATGTAGACAAGGGGCAATGGAAAGTCTCTACAAAGGGTGGATCCGACCCCCTATGGTCAAGGGATGGGCGGGAGCTTTTTTATTGGAATCGGGGTGATAACGCGTTGATGGCTGTTGCCGTGGAGACCGCCCCGGCTTTTAAGGCAGGCAGCCCCAAGGTGATTTTGCAGAGAGCGCCTGTTACTTCCGTTTATATGGCCCATACATATGTTCCGTGGGACATCCACCCCGACGGCAAGCGGTTTCTGATGCTGAAGCCCGCCGAGACCTCCGATCGCGAATCGGCCTCCGAAGCTCCGCGAAAAATCAACATCGTCGTGAACTGGTTTGAAGAGCTGAAGCAGCGGGTGCCTGTCCAATGAACGGGAAAACGCTGGGACACTATCGAATCGGTGAACAGCCCGGCCGCGGAGTGAGGCATGGGCGAAATCTACCTGGCCGATGGCCTCAACCTGAACCGCAAGGTCGCTCTGAAATTCCTTCCAGACGCCTTCACGGGCGATTCCGAGCGAATTGCCCGCTTCGAGCGCGAGGCCAAACTGCTGGCATCGCTTCATCACCCCAACATCGCTGCCATCTATGGCCGTGAACAGGCCGAAGGCAAACGCTTCCATGTGCTGGAGCTTGTCGAGGGTGAAACGCTGGCGCAGAGGCTGGGCAAGGGGACGCTTCCAGTTGATGAAGCTCTGGGCATCTGCCGCCAGATTGCCGAAGGGCTTGAGGCGGCACGGGAATAGGGGGTCATCCACCGCGATCTGAAGCCCGCCAACGTGATGACGGCCGAAGGCGACAGGGGGAAGATCCTGGACTTCGGTTTGGCGAATGCTCTTTCCGATGAAACGCAGACGGTCGATTCGTCGCGGTCGCCCACGCTCATGGAAGCAATGACGCGTCCCGGAGTCATTCTCGGGACCGCCGCGTACATGTCGCCGGAACAAGCGCGCGGTAAGTCTGTCGACAAAAGAGCGGACATCTGGGCTGCCGGCGTGGCCTTATTCGAGATTTACATCAGCGCACCCAAGAAAAGATTCCTTTTACAAATAGCCGCATCCCCGGTAATTTAGGAGACGGACTGGCCCGGTTTCCCGTCTACACGGTACCGCACAACCCATCCGGTTTTGGAGGCGGCATGAGTGCCAACATTGAAATCAACTATGAAGAATGCACCGGCTGCAGAACCTGCGTCGAAGCCTGTTTTGTGGACGTACTGCGGTGGGATGATACCGAGGACAAGCCGCGGATTGCCTATGAGCAGGACTGCGTCTGGTGCTTTACCTGCGAAATGAACTGCCCTGCTCAATGCATCCACATCATCCCGCATATGCAGGGTCTGCGGACCAGCCCGTACTGAATCCCTCCAACCAAGAGACGTACAAGGGGGCGAGCATGGCGGTAACGATGAAGGACCCGGCGACGGTAAGGAACGCGGATGTACTCGTGATCGGCGGCGGTTTCGGAGGGCTTGCCGCGGCCATAGCCATCAAGGAGCTATCTCCGGACGCGCGTGTGTTGCTCGTAGACAAGCAGACGATCGGCTGGGGTGGAAAGGCTAACAAAGGGGCCGGGGTGCTTTGGGTTCTTGCCCCCGGGGATGACCTCGAAGCCTTTGTCGATTTTCACGTGAGGAATATCGGTATATTCCTGAACGACCAGGATCTGCTGGCCGCCATGGCCCGGGAATCTTACGGAGCGGCGCAGAAGCTGGCCGATTGGGGCGTACAGGTCCTGAAGACCCCTTCGGGGGAATTGGACGTCATCCGCCTGCCGCTCGGATGGTCCCTGGCCGCCGCGGATCTGGACATGATGCAGCCGCTGCGGGCGAAGGCCGCGACGCTCGGCGTGACGCTCGTGGACAAGACCCACGTCGTCGAGCTGTTGAAGCAGGAAGGGCGCGTCACCGGCGCCGTCGGGTTCAACCTTCTCGATGGCCGTCTGGCGGTTTTCAACGCGACTGCAACCATTCTGGCCAATGGCGACTGCGATTTCGGCGTCATGCGCATGTGGGCCAATGCCACCGGAGACGGGATTGCGGCCGCCTATAACGCCGGGGCCGCCCTGCGCAATGCCGAATTCGGCAATTTCTACGACGTCATCAATAAGGGGACGGGCATCCCATTCGTTTTCGGTTTCAACAATCTCTACAATGCGCAAGGCGATCACATCAGCGCCCAATACATGCAGGGCCCCCAGCCGGATATCCCGATTTCCATCATCCTCGGCATGGAGAAAGAGGTTCTCGAGGGGCGCGGGCCCCTGTACATCGACATGGCCGAGTACGGGAGCTCGACCGGGAACGGGGGAATATTCAAGTGGCACCGGCCCCGTCTCAAGGCGCTGTTCGATCTCGAGAGCGCCAAAGAGCGGCTATACGGTCTGCCGCCTTCGAACAGGGTGGAGGTCTCTCTCGGTTTTACCGGAGAGCTTTCGCCCGTGCAGGTCGACCGTGACATGAGGACAACGGTTCCGGGGCTTTGGGCCATCGGCGATGCGAGCTATGCCGGCTCGGCATGGGCGGGCGCCACGGAGGCTCCGCCCGGGAGGCTGCGCGGCTCCGGATTGATGAACGCCCTGCTTAGCGCCTTGATGGCGGGGCCTTCGGTGTCCCGCTCCATAGCGGAGGCGGCTGTCCCGTCGGCGGATCCGGAGGCGCTGGCGCGCTCGAGGGAATCCATCTTTGCGCCGTTACACCGGGATGCCGGCGCCCGGGCGGCCGACGCCGTACGGGGCATCCAGGAAGTGGTGATCCCGGTGAAGTACAGCATGCGCAGGAACCGGGAAAGGCTTGAAGAAGCCCTGGCCAAAATCGCAGAGGTTCAGGCCCGCCTGCCCGGGCTTTCTGCGAAGGACCCCCACGAGCTCAGCAGGTGCCATGAAGCATGCAGCATCGCGCTGTGCGCCGAGATTGAATTCAGGGCCGCCCTGGCGCGCACGGAAAGCCGGGGCTGGCATTACCGCGAAGATTACCCCCGGCGGGATGATGCAAACTGGCTCAAGTGGGTCATTGTCAAAAAGATGCAGGGCAAAATGGATGTTTCTGCCGAAGCCGTCCCAATCGAGCGCTACGGAATCAAACCCGGCCCGCCTGCGGCCGTGCCGGATGCGGTTGTCGACCATGGCGAACTCGTCGGCGTCACTCCCGAGATGATCGACTGGTGGTGGGTCAACATGGAAAAGGGGTATCCCCTATGGGAACCGAATGATCACAAATCATTCGTATGGGAAGTGCCGCCGCCCGTGGGCGGCTATCTGGGCGCGATCCAGATAGCGGAGGAACAGATGGGACCCATGCCGCCGATGAAGATCCGGATCCGATGGGACGACCCGGACCTCTGTCCCATCCCGCGCAGCTACGAACACGCGATCGTTGCTTCGGGAATCGATCCCGAAGGGAACGTAGTGGCCATGATTCTCCACGAATGGGAGAAGAGTCCCCGGGGAACCAGAATGCGATCCACGATGCGATTCAGCGGCCCCGTCCCTCCAGGCCTGCCCGAGATTTGGAAAACGCATGACAGGGCTGAGGTGTCGACGTTCCCGGCCTTCCTGCCCGACCTGTACAGGTTGTGGCAGGCCGTGAAGGATCCGGCCATCAACAGGCAGTGCTCGCTGGCAAAGAAGCCCCGGAAAAACGATCCAGACGAGGCTCCGGCAAAACCGGCAAACGGCCGTTCAATCCCAAAGGGGAATGAGGGATGAAATCCAAAATGGTTCTGCCCGCTGTTTTGGATCTGCCGCCCTGCCCGGTTCCGGCTTCCAGGCCGAAGGGGACAGTCTCGCTGGAAAGGCATGGATGCCCATGGGGAGCGAATCCGCCCTGACGATTCGACCCGGTGAGGGGCGATGAGGTTGCGTTTGTCGAAGCCCTGAAGGCAGAGGGACGAAAACGCCGCCGCGGATACAAAGGCAAAACTCCCGGGGATGAAATCCGGGGTTCCCCAACAGCCGGCAGCCGCGGAGTTCGCTGCCCCCCGGGGGGGCGGCGAAGCGCCCGGCAAACAAGGCAGGGAACCCCTGTTCCGGGACGCGCACCCGGGCGATAACCGGGGGATGGATACTCTGAACTGAAAACTCCAGGACAAGGGGGCCGCGATGACTGAAGAAAGAACCGAACCTGAATGGGAAGCCCGGAAGACCGATGCCCGGAACCGGATCGACAGCCGGGTCAAGGCCACACTTCCCCCGCTCACGCCGGAGGAGACGGCGCGCCCCTTCGCCAGGTATTTCCACGAAGAGATCAAGCCATGCGACCCGGCCCACTACGCGAGGATGGATCGGCCCGTGGATCCCGCCCGCGCATTCGGCCCCGAGGAAATCAACCGGCTGCTCGACGTACAGGGGCTGGAAAACGAAGAGGTGGAGATCGGCTGGTGCAATCTGCCCAACGGCGCCGGTTTTGTCGCCAACAGGATGTTTTACCCTGGGATGACGGCCGACATGATCGACTGGTGGTTCGCCTGGCACCCGCTCGAAGACCTGCGCTACCGCATCTGGTACCCGCCCCAGCACGCCGGCATCATGCTCAACCCCGTCGACCGGGCCCGCATCCTGGACCCCCGTATTCCCAACCGGGAGAAGAACTGGGGCGTCACGCACCATGTGACGGAAGACTGCGGGTGCGGCATGGAGAATATAGACATCCGCTTCCGCTCTCCGGCAGACATGGGCTTCGACATGGAGCGCTTCGACAAGGTGGTTGCCGCGTTCGCCGGAGGAGAGGGCTGGTCGGTTCCGGTAGACGCCGGCGACGGCTCCATCGCCGCGCCCGCCATCATGTGCCATGTATTCTACGAGGCTCCCGGCGGCCTGACGCAGCGCACGCGTTTCTGGATGGGCTACCGGTTTACCGAACAGGGCAGGCCGGAATTGTGCCTCCCGCCGGGCGTATCCGTGCCGGTGGCGCCTATTCAGGGCCTGGCGCGCCACAACGTAAGGGAGTTCACGCGCCTCGGCGATCTCCTGCCCCGCATCTATGAGGAACTGGGCCCCGGCATGTTTTGCTGAAACGGCCCGGCTTCGCCCCGGAAAAGGCTCTGACCGCCGCTGAAGCCCGCATGCAATCCCGGGCGGGCGCGGCCTCCCCCGACGGCCGGCTTTTGCCGGAAACGGCCCGGGGGCGCTGTTTCTGGACGCACAAGCGAATGCGCAACCAATACCCGGCCTGGCCAGGCGGAAGGCCTTGGGCCGCCACTGTTCCCGGCGCGTTGTACGACCGGCGCGGAGGCGCCGGAGAAAAGAGACGTCATGCAAAGAAGGGTCATGGTTGAAAACGGTCTCGTCGAAGGTTTGCCGGCGGCCGATCCGAGAATCACTTCTTTTAAAGGCATCCCGTTCGCGGCGCCTCCGGTCGGCCAATACCGCTGGAGAGCGCCCCAGCCGGCGAAGAATTGGGACGGGGTACTCCATGCATACCAATTCGCCCCGATATCCATGCAGCACATTCCGGGCGAGGATCCTGAAAATTTGTATTCGAGGGAATGGAATGTGGACACGTCCATTGCGATGAGCGAGGATTCCCTGCATCTGAACATATGGACGCCCGCACGGAAAGGCGATGAAAGGCTGCCGGTGTTCGTCTGGTATTTCGGAGGCGGCCTTCAGGAAGGCAACACGGCCGAAATGGAGTTTGATGGCGAGCGCATCGCGCGGCGCGGGATTGTCGTCGTGACCGTCAACTACAGGCTGAATGCCTTCGGCTTCCTCTGCCATCCGGAAATCACGGCCGAAAATCCCGAGGCGCCCGCCAACTTCGGGCTCCTGGACCAGCAATTCGGGACGCGCTGGGTACAGCGCAATATCGCCGCGTTCGGCGGGGATGCCGGCAATATCACGATCGGAGGCCAATCTGCCGGCGGCGGAAGCGTCATGGCCCAGGTGGTATCGCCCCAGAACGACGGCCTTTTCCAGAAGGCAATCGTCGACAGCGGCCTGACGATCACGGCGTACCCCGGCGGTTTTTTCCACCGCGAGAAGAATTTGCCCGAAGCGGAACAGGACGGCGCCGACTTCTTCAGGTTTCTGGGGGTGTCCTCTCTCGCGGAAGCCCGCAGGGTGGATGCGGTAGCCCTCAGGGACAGGATGGTGGAATACAACAAATTCTGGGGCCCGGTGATTGACGGCACGTTTTATGTCGGCGACGTCAACGAGCGTTTCATGGCCAACCAATGCCAATTGGTGCCCATGATGTTCGGGCACACGGCGACGGAATTTCCGGACCGGCCCAAGGTCCGGACAGTCGGGGAGTTCAGGGCGTTTGCCGAAGAAGCTTACGGAGAGGATGCCGAAGAATTCCTCCGACTATGCGCATCCTCCAATGGCAGCATCTCTGAAATGCTCCATAAAGCCACCGTGAGCCACCTGGAATTTTCGATCTGGCTCTTGGGCGAAGCGAAGGCCAGGACCGGGGAAACAACGCCCATGTATTACTGGGTGTTCAACGCCGAGATTCCCGGCTGGGACAATCCGGGAGCCTTCCATTCCGCGGATCTGTGGTTCTTCTTCGAAACGCTGGCAAAATGCTGGCGGCCCTTCGTCGGGAAACACTTTGATCTTGCCCGGATGATGTGCACGTACTGGGCCGACTTCATCCGTTCCGGCGATCCGAACGGCAGGGACGCCGACGGCGCGGACATGCCCCTATGGAAGCCGTTTACGCGAGAGAACCCTCATCGAATGTTCTTCTGCGATCGGGTGTATTCCAGCAGCAAAGGGCCCGGCGACGTGATGCAGTTTCTGATCCGGCAATATCTGAAGAAACACAACAGGCCGGACCGCAGGAATCAACGATGAACAGGGGGTGCCCATGAAGGTTTTTCCATACGCGCTGTTGCTGCTCCCGTGCCTGTTGCCGCCGCGACCCTCCGCCGGCGCACAGCCCGGAGCGTTCAATCCTCAGCTGCTCGACTGCGGCCGGCATGGCGACGCCGAGGTCATCTGCGGCACGAATGCGCCGGAAGATTTCGAGTCCACTCCGGACGGCAGGTTTTTGATCGTGGCCAAAATGGGGCGGGACGAAAACAAGGGCCTGGATCTGTTCGACCCTGCCGCGCGGACCTTTGCCCCGATACCTCTGTCGGCCGAAAAGAAACCGGGCTGGGGCGAGGACGCCTGCACGGAATCCATCGGCGGGCGGATCCAGCCTCACGGGCTGTCGTTTTCAAAACGAACAAGCGGCGAGTGGCAGCTCTACGTCGTCAATCACAGCGTGCGCGAATCGATGGAGATGTATGAATTGCTGCCCGACGGCGGGAAATGGAAACTGGTATGGCGCGGATGCGTGCTTGCCGGCGAGCCGTACAACGACGTCGCCTCCCTGCCCGACGGGAGTTTCGTAGCCACGCGGCCGCAGGCCATTCAAAAGGAAGGGCGGAATCTTTTCGCGGGCGAGCCTTCCGGGAATGTCGCAGTCTGGACGAAAGAGGACGGCGAACGCGTGCTCCCGGGATCGGAGTACGGGTATCCCAATGGAGTCGTGGTTTCCGCAGATAGCCGCTATGCCTACATAAGCGGCTGGGTGACCCGCAACCTGCACAAGTACGATCTGGAGGCACAAAAGGAGATCGCCCGATGCGAACTGGCCTTCATGCCGGATAACCTCACCTGGAAACGGGACGGGAACATACTGGCCGCGGGCATCAAGGGCGTCGGCGGCAACTGCCCCGAGGATTCCCGGCATCCCTGTATCCAGGGCTTCATGCTGGCGGAAGTGGACCCGGAAACTCTGGAGCACCGGATTCTGTACGACAACGACGGCAAAGCCCTGATCAACGGGGCCTCGGTCGCCATAGACGCCGGCGATGCCTTCTATGTCGGCTCTTTCCAAGGCGACCGCATCGTGAAATTGCCTCGATAGCCTGTTTGCGGAAGCCCGGCTGCCGGCCGCAGGATCTCCCCATCCGGCAGATACCCGGGGCCCGGGCACGGCCGGCGGCCCGTTACGGGCCGCCGGCGTGAGGGCTGTACTGGATGGCGCCCGTTTCCCGGTCGCGGGAATAATGCCTGAAAAATTCCCACGCGATCTTGCCGTATTCCGGATAGAGCGCATGCTGGAGGTTCAAAGTGTAGGACAGTGCGACCATGGGGACACCGTCGGCATCGTGGAGATACCAGCGGTAGCTGTCGTATTCGCCGTTGAGTCTCACCCGGACCATCCTGTCGGCCTGGAACCCGTTTACCGGATAGGCCTTGAAATCGTACGCATCTATCCGTTTCATCCCGTTGTAGCCCAGGAACAGGTTCAGCTGAGACTGGTACCCGGCCGCGATCCTGCCGTTGGCTTGATCGAACGCCCCCCCCAGGTCGAACGAGGACGTGGTGAACATCACCGGCAGGCGGGCCTTCTGCAATCGCTCGGCCTGTTCCGGCGTCCCGGTATAGGGGGCCGCCGCCATCGGAACGGCCGCGGCGAATATCGACGGATTCCCGTTGATCGCCCGCAGAGTCGCCGCGCCGCCCATGGAATAGCCCGTGACGTACACGCGCGACGAGTCCAGCGCCGGATATGTTGCGAGCATGTATTGCACCAACTCGGGCAAGGCATCGGACAGCAGGCCGCCGATGCTTTGATGCTCCGGCGCGACGATGGCGAAGCGCTCGGCTCCGGCCAGCGGGAGCAGGCCGATTTCCTCGACGAACTGGCGGGGGTCGTCTCCCCCCCCATGATTGGCAAGGACCAGCGGCACGGTTCCGGCCGGGGCCGTGTTGCTGAGCACCTCCTCGGGCAAGTATTCGAACCATGTCTGCAGGTATTCGCCATTCGATGCCCGTATCTGGCTGAATCGCTCTTCGCTGCGGCCGATCACGTGAATGCCGTCCCGCGTGACACCGTTGATCACGGCGTTGCGCTCGCATAGCGACAGGGGCGCCTGGTCCATGCTGTAGCCCTGGTATGGCGTGGAGGCGCTGTGGAGGCCCGCCCTGCCCACCGGAACGCGCATCGCCTTGATAAACAGGTTGTAGTACGCGTCCCGGATGTACCCCGCCGCGTCGGGGTTCGGGTCGTTGGCCAGAACCACCCTCTTGAGAGGCAGCGACTGGTCAAAATGCGCTTCCGTCTCGCCGACCGTTTCGTACGCGTCCGCATCATTGGCACGCCGGTACAGTTCCGCAACCGTGTCGGGCGCATTCACCAGGTACACCGGGACGAGCCCCGCCACATTGCGGCCTGGGTCCATTTTGCCGTTGATCAGCAGCATGCCCGCAATCCGGCTGACATAATCGAGAGTTCCGGCGACATAGTTATTGAGATACGTCGCGCCGCCGTCGATTCCGATTACATAGGTGTAGCCGAAACCGCCGAAATACTCCGCATCGGAATAGCCGATTCCGCCGCCGCCAAACATGCCCGGCCCCCGGGCGCCGCCCGCTGCCGGCCTTTCTCCCGCCTTCTGGGCGAAGATGGCGGTCTGGAGCGCATAGTAGTACTTCTGGTCGCCGGGGCCGAAGGTTTTGCCGTCGGCCGGTGTGACCAGGATGACGCTGCCGATCGCGTCATGGATGATCTGGATCAATCCGAGGTCTTTCAGGTACTGCAGCGCGGCGTCCTTGCCCGCGAAGGCTTTCTCTGCAAAAACGAGAATGTCCGTGTTCAGCCGGGCGGCGGCGCGCCCGCCGTACAGGTTCGGTGACCGGTAGACAAAAGCGGTCCCCTCGGGGTATCCATCCAGAACGGGATGGGATCGGAACGTCCGTCCGTTGTTGCCCTCCAGGGACCCGACGGCTACCGGCCCGTTCCTGCGGGCCTCTTCAAGCGTTTCGAAGGTGGCCTGATTGTTCTGGCTTCCGGAATAATCCAGCGAAAACGCAACAAACGGGACGGCCACGGCGGCAAGTCCCAGGACGAGCGCTGTCAATGGGTTCTTTCTACGCATGATTTCCTCCTTGTCGCAGCAGCCGGCACGGGCCGGTTGCTGCGGATACAATCCGGGACCCGGGTGCCGGCCCGCAGCGGCGCGGGTGCATGAAGGGAAGATCCGATCCGGAATCCCATGCCCCGTTACCCCGCAGACCGAACTCACGATTCCCCCGGGACAGACGCGCCAACGAGGAAATCGGTCTGCCCTACCTGGGGCGCGGATTCCCGACAGCACTCAGGTTTACGACAAAGCCTTGCAGCGGCGCATCGTCCTTGTCGAGGAACCGCGCGCAAAAGTCCGTGGCTCCGCCGCCATTGACGACTGCGCAGCGCACGACATTGGGCCCCTTGTTCAGGGTAATGCGTCTGGATACGCCGTCATCGATGACCGTTTGGCGGTCCCCGAATATGCTGATGACTTCCTTCCCGTTGACCCACCAGACCGAGGCCGCGTTGGAGCCGATCGCGAGGCGCACGCCCTCGAATTCCCGGGGGCAGTCCACCACGGTGACGGCCCAGAAAAGCACGTTGGACGTTGGTTTGCCCAGCGCATAGGCGAAGTGATACAGGTTGAAGTTGTATCGCCGCGTGTCGAAGGCGTGCCAGGCAAGCCCGGAGCCTTCGACCGTCACCCGGTCACCGTCGCGGGGGACCACCGTGAGCTGGTTGGGGAAATACTCCTTCGTAACGACAGCCCGGACGGCGCTGTCGGTGAGGCCGGCTGCGCCAATCGGTTCGAGAACCAGCCACCGTCGAATGAAACCGTCTTCATCGGCGCCCGGCCAGGGCCCAGGCGGCGTGAGCGTCGGCGTCGTATCGGGGCCGGGTTGCCCGGAGGCGGCCGGGAAACCGATCATGGCCGCAGCCGCAGCGGCGAGCAGAATCTTCGAGAGCACCGAAATGGCTGTCATAGGCAACTCCTGCAGGAACTCACCGGGTCCGCGCATCCCGCTTCACGGCGCATTTCCCTGTCGAATTGATGTCACGGCGTTTTCAGGTTCCAGCGTTGCTTGTCGCTTTCGGGATCGAATCTGGCCAGCGTCGCAAAGCTGCTGCCTACGGCCGAAAGCGCCAATGATTCTTTGGAATTCGGAATGGCCTTGGGCTGGATGCGGTAGGTCCCGTCGGAAAGCTGCTCGATGCGCCAGAGTTGTTCCGCCGCGCCGGTGAAGGCGGGGACGGACACAAGCTCGGCGTCCGCTGTCGCAGCCAGGGCGCGATCCGTGCCGGCGACGGTGATACGGAAGTAGGGGGAACCCGGGTAGCCTCCAGCGTCGAGTACGGCGGCGATCGTCCACTTTTGCTGCGCCTGGAGCATATAGTTCGACAGGCGCAGCCCTATGTCCCCGGCGGGCCATTTCTGCGATACCTGAGCCACATCCTGCGGCGGAATGACGCCGCCCACGCCGCTGAACATGCCTAACCCCGGGCCCGTTCCTCCCGGCCCCCCGGGCGTTCCCCCTTCCGCCGCCCCTCTGCCGGGCCCGCCCGGCACGCCTCCCCGGCTGCCGGCAACTCCACCGCGGCCGCCGCCGACCGGCACGCCCTGCACGGCCAGTTCCAGCGCCGTTCCCGTGCGCACGGATTCCAGCACGTACGTGCCCTCCCGGACATTCTCGCCGGCGACCGGCCAGCCGTCTTTCCACAGCAGCGGCCGGATATCCAGCACGCTGGCACCCCCGCGGTCCAGGTCCGCTTCGTAGTGACAGGAGAACCTCTGCACGCCGTCACCCAGGTCCAGGAGGCCAAAGTGTCCGGGCCCGACGACCCGGCCGGCGGAACCCGCGAACAGCTTCCCCCCGCCCCGGATCATGTCGATCCCCATGTTGTCCAGGAAGGGACCCGCCACATTTCTCGAACGCCCCACGCGGATATTGTAGCCGGAGTCGGTGCCTCGACAGCAGCTGCCGTGCGTGGCCAGCAGGTAATACCATCCGTCGTGGTAGATCATGGCCGAGGCTTCGCAGTTGATGGCGATGTCGACGGGCCTGTCGGCTGGAACCACCCGCTTGCCCGTCTTGGGGTCGAGCTGCGCGAGGCGGATGTAGCCGAAATAGGAGCCGTAGATCAGCCACAGTTTGCCGCTGACAGGATCCAGGAAAACGGCCGGGTCGATGGCATTGCAGTCTTCCACCCCATCCGATGACGCCACGATGCCGCCCTCTTCCCATTTGAAGGCGGGGGAATCGGGATCGAGCGTCCGATTCCATATCATGTGGACATCGGCCCGGGGCTGCCTTGGGGTGGTGGCGTAATAGAGGTAGTAGCGGTCGCCGATGTGGATCACGTCCGGGGCCAATCCTCCGCCGGGATGCGAGGCGCCGCGGCTCCATGTCCAGCCGTCGTCTGAGACCAATCCCCCGCCCCCGGTTCCGAAAGTGTAATACCTGCCGTCGCATTGAACGACCGTGGACGGATCATGGATGCCGACCTGCCCTTCCAGCGCGAACGCGACGGAGACAAGCGCGAGAATCATTGCGGCTGAATAGCGGAATCTCATGAAGCCTCCGAGACCGAAGTGAAACACGGAACAGAGCGGGCCGGGGGTATTAGCCCGGGCCCTATGCTTCTATCATTGCGGTGCCTTGATGCAGAACAAATGTCTCGCATCGGGCATTGAATTCGGAAGCCGTCCCGGCAAAGGCAGGGCGATCGCAGCGCTTCCGGGCCCGCCTCGCGCCCCGGACCGAACCCGGCTCAGTGCGCGTTACCTGAAAAGGAGAGGGGCAAAAACATACAGGCTCCTTCTCCATGTCTGCCATTCGTGCGAAGTGCCGGGGGAGATATACACATAGCTGTTCGTGATCCCGGCGGCGATGAGCTGTTCCTGGTGTTTCTTCAGCCCTTCAGGGTTCTCCAGCGGGGGTTCCGAGCCGAAACTCATGAAGAGGACTTTGACCTTGCTGTTGAATTCCGCAGGATCGGCCATGGCGCCGCCGTAGATGGTCTTGGTGTCCAGGGGTGCCGGCCCGGCCGCCGATGCGGCGCCGGGAGCAGTTTTGCCGGGCCCGAACGGCACAAATCCCATGGAAGCGCCGCCGCTGAACAGGCCGATGTAGGAAAATTTGTCGAGATTGGCCATGGTAACCGACGCCGTCTGCATGCCTCCCATGGAAAGGCCCGCCATGGCCCGGTGGTCTTTGTCGGCCAGCGTGCGGAAGTTGGCGTCGATCCACGGGATCAGGTCCTGGACCATGAGCTGCCCGTAGGGGCCGCCCCCGGGACCGCCGAATCCGAACCCGCCGCCTGGACCCGCACCCCGGCGGGCGCCCCCGGGAGCGGTGCCGGTGCGGGGCATATAACTGGTTTCCATCACCACGATCATGGGCCGGACCCTGCCTTCCGCGAGCAGGTTGTCTAGAATCAGGTTCGTACGGCCCATCTCGATCCACACGCGTTCATCCTCGCCGCCGCCGTGCTGCAAATACAGCACCGGGTAGCGCGCCGCGGCGTTTCTCTCATAATCCGGCGGCGTGTAGACGAAGATGCGGCGCCAGGTGTTGATGGATTGGGCAAAGTAGTTTTTGATCAGCACGACACCGTGCGGCACGTCCTTCAGGTCGTAATAGGTAACGCCCGGCTCCGGGATCTCAAAGGCGTTGCACATGTGGCTGTATCCGATGAACGCGTTGGTGCCGGGATCGAGGACAACCGCGCCGTCGACGAGCATCCAGTAGTTGTGGTACCCGGGGCTCTGCGGCTCCCCGGTGGTGTAGGTCCACACGCCGTCATCGCCCCGGACCATATCGTAGGGGAGCGGGTTGAGCGAATTGGACCCGGAAGTGACCAGGGCGACCTGAACTTTTTGCGCGGCAGGGGCGTTGAAACGAAACGTTACGCGGAAGTCCTCTTCAATCCGCGGATACTGAACCCCCGGTAGATTGTACGGCGAGGGGTGCGCCGGAACGGCCGGTGCGGCGCTCGAACGCAGCGGAGCGGGGACCATCTCCTGCCTCGCGGCTGCCCGGGGTTGTTTCGATACCGGATCCGTCTGAGTGGAACAGGCACCACCCGCCAGCAGGATCCCCAGCAAAGCTGATACCAGTGATTTTTTCATGAGCGGCAATCTCCTTAAGTATTCTTCCTGGCACGGCATACCTATGCGGCTTGGCCCCACCCAGGTATTTGCCGGGTGGCCGTCAAGACTTCAGCCAACCCTGTGCCCTCTATATGGGGCATACCGCGTGACAATGCAAGTCCTAACAATTCCGGATGCCTGGAGGTTGCCTGTCCCGGGAAACCGTCAGCTGGGGATTCGGGGTCATGGCGGGCGGCCCGGGGAGCTTCCATTCCGGGAGAGAAGAAAAACCGCCGCCGGCAGGGAAGGGATCTTCTCATCCAACCCCGCCGGCGGCATTGATGTGTCGGCGGCCGCATGTTCCTGCAACCGGCCGCCGACGGATTGACAATGGACAGACGGTCTACTTGACTTTCTTAACGGTCAATTCCATCGAAGGCATGCCGCCGCCGGGGCCGCCGCCGCCGGGAGGCGGACCACCCATCCCCCCGCCGCCGGGAGGCGGACCACCCATCCCCCCGCCGCCGGGAGGCGGACCACCCATCCCCCCGCCGCCGGGAGGTGGACCACCCATCCCCCCGCCGGGGCCGCCGCCCATGGCGCTGAAGTCGACTCCGCTCATATCCATTTCCATCGTCAGCTTCATTTCATCGCCCGTAACGGCGCCCTTGTACTTGATCTTCATTCCGGGCATCATGCCGCCTTCCATCGCAACCGTGAAGGAAACATTATTCCCGTCGATTTTCCCCTCGGTAATTTTGTTTTCGGCCCCCTCACGGCCCGGAGACGTCCCGGTGAATTTGGTGGCGTCGCTTTTATCGGCTACGAATGTGAAGCTTACTTCCATGGATTGGCCCATCATCTCCCTGGTGCCTTTCCATGTCCCAGCGATATCCGCGGCCAGAGCCGACGTCAGAATCACGCTCAGGGCAAAAACAGTTAAAACAAGGATTTTGATCCGCATAGGATGAACACCTTTCCAAAAAGTTGGCAATTTCGCCTAGGCTTACTTCATATACATCTAGTGGTGTCACATACGCATGAAACAAGTTCAATGTTACCGATTTTATTCGATGTGTGCCCTCAGCCGGGTTGTCTGGGGGAAGGCCGTCGGCGGAGGATGGGGGGGTCAAACGGACGCGGTCTGGTGGGATTGGCCGCCTGCGGACAGGTGCAAAAAGCGCGGATTCCCGCTGCCGGCTGAACAAGTCCCGCCACAGGGCGGCCCGCCTTCGCCCCGTTCCCGCGAGCCCTTCCGCCGGTGCGCTCTTCCGGTTCCGAACCTCGGGGACAAGGAGCCCACCATGGATGCCAAGAATATTCAATACAGGTATTTACGCCGATAGGATGATCTCCGTCGCCCCCAAATTCCGCCGGGGAGGCCGATGGAATCGGGATTTGAAATTCATGGCCCGGAACGTAGGCCTCACGGGCCTGGAAAGGCTCGGGAAGGCACGATCGCCCGCCGGGGAACCCGATAGTGCCCTGCAACAAGGGCAGTCCCGCTTTTGCGCCCCGGCGGCGCGGGACCTCGCCCCGGACACACAACGGGGACATGGTGCTCGAGGCTGCGGAGAGTCCGGCGGATCATGCCCCGGCTCAGGGCAGGGCATGGGCTCTGGATCGGGCCGGGACGATTTTCCAACCCCGCATCCCAGCCGACTGGAGGGTACAGGCGGGCAATGGATGTTGGGGCCGGGGATCGTGGGCTCCTCTATGGCAGCCGGCAGCGCTTTGCCCGGGAGTCTCGCAATATCGTTCTTTGTTCCTTCGATACGCCTCTCGATTTTCGGAACGGGCCCTTGGATGCGGTCCCCGGCTTTTCCCAGCCCCCTTTTGCAGTGTCGAAGGCAACGCGTGCCGGCTACGGTGCCCTCGTGCAACAGGTCGGGACGCGGAGTCACGAGGATGGGGCGGATTTTGAGGCAGAAGGGGAAGCCCCCTCCGAGGGGGGGCCCTGAAACGGAACCCTGCTTCGGGCAGGGAACCGAGTCCGTTCCATCGAAGGCGCCACCTTCAGGCGGCGGCGTATTCACTTCGGGTCGATGGAATCCGCGTGTTTCAAAATACCGGTGAAATTATGAAAATTCAGGTTTCGGCTGGAAAAATACAGTTTTCTGGCAAATCCGACCATGTCCATGCTTGGGTTCAACCGAAGGTAGCCGGTTTCGAGGTTCCCTTCGCCGAGGCGTATCCTGTCGAGAGCATCGGCGTCTTTGAGGAGGGCCGACAGCCGATAGGCGGAGTCGGCAGGGTCGAGATCCTCCTCCCGGCAATGGTTTTCAACGGCGGCGGCAACGGAAGGAAGGTCTCTTTCCCGGATCCCGTTTTCGAGAAAAAAGCGGCGGAAGCGGGGAAGTTTCGACGCAACGGACCAAGCGCCATGCCGGTCGCAATAGCCGTCGTGGCGTCTGGCCATGTCGTGGATATAGGCCGCCGCCAGAGCGGGCCGGAGCAACTCGGCAAGGTCAAGGCTGCCGGCAAGCCGATACACGTGGACCATCACGCGGTAGGTGTGCCCTCTCCCGTGGATCCGGCTTGGGTGGTCGAAATGGCCGTCCTCAAGGGCAAGCTGATCAAAAAAGTGTTGGTTGTCCATAAAAACCAAAGAGTAACGGTGACGGAAGATAGACGGAAGGACCGTTGAGAGCCTAAGGTTGGTCCATTCGAAATCCCCGGTACTCCCGTCCCCGATACCGTACCATGCCCGTGGAAAACCCGATACCCCGCTTCGTGTCTTTTGGCCCCTGATTCTGACGGGAGTTTAAGGGATCACCAAGAGGGGACATGGAAAGGCGCAGGAAAACCGGACCGGCCCCGAGATGGAGGAGAAAGTCCCCAACCGTAAGAAAACAAACGGAATGTTTATGTAAGCGTTTGCCGGGAGCTGTAAGGAATTTTCCACGCCTCGCCTCCAGATTGCGACCCGAGCCCGGGCCGGCCCGAAGATCGAGGGGAAAGGATGGTGAAGGCCTATAGGAATGACGGATCCGGAGTGGTTGGAATTTCCTCGATCTCAAAAGGATCCGGACGGCATTATTCCAGGGGCACGCCCGTGACAAAGGAAGTCAGATACCGCTCAAATACGGGCCCCCACCAGGACCTGTACCCATCCGCTGTCGGGTGCAGGGCATCTTTCATATATTTGCCGTAGCCCGGGTCGTCAATATCAAGGTCCTTAAAAAGGTCGATGACGCCGATACCCCATTTAGCCCGGATGTCGAGCAGTGCGTCGCGCATGGCTGCATAGGCCGGATATTGATTCCGGGTCCCGGTGAAAAACACGACCGGACAATTCCAGGTCCGTGAGGCGTAGACGATGATGTACTGTATGGCACCGTAAACCGTGCCCGTGTCGAAGTCGTCGAGGTTCCTGCTGTCGACAAACGTTCCTATCGGCTTGGCGGGTTTCGACGTTGCATCATTGGTTGAAAGCTGGACGATGAAGAAATCCGGATGGCCCTCCGCCGGTATTTGCTTCATTCTGGATACATAGGAGGCGGGGTTCGGAACGTCTTTGCCGGTATCGGCCAGGGTTGTGCCCGAAACGGCATATTTGTAGCTTTCAAGGCGATTATGATTCTCCTCAAGATAATCGGCCATGGAATAGCCGTCCGCCATCACCCCGTGGGTCACGGAAGATCCCAGCCAAACAAGCTGAAGGCCGGAAAGCGGATCCTGCGGGTCCGCCGGCTCATATTCGGGAAACGCGCCGCCGTCATATCCAACCGCCACCTTTTCACCGTGGCGATACAGGAGGATATCGCCGATGCCCGGCGCATTGTACGAAAAGCCCGGGAGTGCCGTGACCGTGATCGTATCCCCGGCTTTGAGTGCCACATGCTCCAGGCACAGGAAAACGCCTTTGTCATATGCATCGCTGTAGGGGCGCTTGCTTGCGGCCGGTTCGATGATGGGGACGGTTGCCGGGCCTTCGTTGACCGAGATGCTGAGCGGCGTGGAGCCGGAGGAATAATCGCGCGTTTTGGAAATCTCCAGATAGACGTCAAAGATTCCGTTGGAAGTATCTCCAACCATGTAGGACGCGTTCGCTCCGGAGCTAAAATCGGATATTAAGTCATTGGAGGCGTTGTATTGTGTCCTGGTGCCCGGGTTTGAGATTGTTGCGCTCGCATTGTCCAGGATACAGGGCGTGTCCTTTGCGCCCGCGGTCGCAGGGAACAACCCCGATGCAAGCAGCATCGCCAAAAAAGCGGATGTGGTTTTCTGTTTTCCCATCTCAATGTTTCCCCGATTTGGTTTTTGCCTGCAATTGGTGTCCTCTTCCTGCAACGACAATCCCGCCCGGTCAGTGCGGCGATCAAAATCTCCAGCGGGTCTTTCGGCCTGATCCCCGCCCCCGTACCGGAGTTCTCTGCAGAATAGCACGGCGCATGGACTCTTTGCCACAAGCCTGTTCAGGGAACAACTTGACAGTACAGGGAGCAAAAGCGCGCATCTTCCCGGCGAACACGCCGGAAAGGGGGAATGAAGGCAACAACGGGATAGGCTGCAAAAGAAAGCATGCCTCCGTATCGAACCCGGGCGGCGGATCCGCGTCCACATCCATTCGGATCTCGAGCGCCAGGGCGCGCCGAATGCCCGCGCGTACCGAATGCCCGCGCGTACCGAATGCCCGCGCGTACGCTCTCTGTGGCATTGACGGCCGGGAGATGGTCTACTCTGCCCGCTTCGAGGTAAGCCGATGGGATCGGGCTCGGGGCACTTTGGGATATCCCTGGCCCCGGGGCCTTGTACCCGAAGGCCCGGTTCTGCCCGTCTAGCGTCCCGGGGGAGGCTCGACAGACGACTCGGCGGCCGCAACGGTCCGGGCGTGGCTTACGCGCCATCGGGGGCCCCGCTTTTCGCCAACCTTCCAAGCGCGCTGTCGGCCGTTCGGGGGATCCCTCCGATAGGGCGGGCACGGGTACTTTGCGCACAGCGCCGGCGCCGGCCGGGAGGGAGCTGGGAAGGGATTGGGTCGGGGGGGAAGGCGGCGCGACCGCCGAGCCGGCGCTCGTTCGGCCTCCCCCCCGACCCGGGCTGCTCGGCGGGCGACCGCGGAATCGCCCGGCAGGATCACCGCTTCGGCGCCGGATTGTCGGCGTTGGTGCCGGTGGGGCCCCGGAAGTCGCTCATCTTCAGATGCGTCAGCGTATGCACGTAGCGCAGCTTGCCGTTTTCCATCCGGAACAGGTGCGTGTCGGGCGCGCCGGTCATGCCCCCCGGGCCGCCGGCGCCGAAAGTGCACCAGACCACCACCGAGCCGATCACCTCGTCGACCACAAAGCGGCGGTTGGCGATGTTGACGCCTGCCGGCAGGCCGGCCTCGCAGGTGTCCGCATCCGTGCCCTGGGCCGTGGTCATGCCGCCTTCGACCCGCACGCAGGGGTAGCCCCACGGGACCAGGTCGGTCTTCGCCTCGAGGAAAGCGTCAAGGTAGGCGGTGGCCCCGCGCACCAGTTCGGCGCGGGTGTTGCGCCGGTCCGCGGGGATGGGGCCCCAGTTCTCCCCGGACGAGTACTTCAGGTAGTTGTCGGCGTCAAACAGCCAATCCCCGGTCGTGGTGGTGATCAGCTCGATCTCGGCGATCTTGTCGTGGTTGACGCGCAGCCGGACCCCGAACACGTGGGGGTTCGCCTTGTCGGTCACGATGACCTCGGTGAAGGTCTGGCACGAGGCGTCGTCGTACAGGCTCATGCTCCTGTCGATGACGAGGGGCTTGGTGATCAAACCGGTCTTGACGTCGGCGGGCTTCATGTCCTCCTGGTAGCCGAGGCCGTTGGCAAGGGGCAGGATGGATATGTCGCCCTTGGCCTGAGCGGCCAGGTACAGCCTGACGGCGTGTTGGAGGCCGCCGCGCTGGCAGGAAACCATCGGCAGCTGGGAGGCCTGCACCCCCGGGGGGGGATCCCCCGGCTTCGGTTTGGACTTCGCAAACTGTGCCTGCCCCAACGCGGGGAACAGCAATGCGGCACAGAGCGCAATGCACATCGTGGCGAGATTCATGCGTTTCACGGGATTTCCTTTCCAGATGATTGTTGTGTGGCATGGGCAGGACGGCCCGGCTGCGTTTTCACCCCGCCCGGCGCATCCCGGCTTCCTAACCGCCAAATGTCGGATTCTTCTCTCTTTCTTCGTGTCTCCCGGCTTCGAGCGACCGGCGAAACCGCCGGATACGGGGATTCTACTACCGAACTCCCCGGAGCGGGTAAGGCATTTTATCCTACCGGGGCCCGATCGCGGGCATTCTTCGGGAAGCGGGAGGGCATCGACAGGGGCGCCGCCCGGGCAGGCGCGATACCTGCATGCCGGTTTTCTCCCCGGATGGACGATCGGCGGCCCCCTTGTCGCGGATGGATCGGGCGGCAACGAGGGTTCTATCCGAGGGTTTCCGCCATGGAAAAAAGTTCGGAACGAAGCTTCCAACGACGGTGCCTGACAGGGGCGGAGCCGGCCCGCGATGGAAAGGGGACGGCAGGGGGCCGAACGACCGGACACCGGAAGGTGCAATGACGGCCGCGGCCGCCGACACCGATACCGTGCTCCGGGCGGCCGCTGCCCAATTCCTATTCCGGGCCCCTGCCGCGACCGGCAACGCTGCGGCCCCCCCTAATTGCCGGCTTGGGATGTAACGAAAGAGGGGGGGCGATTGTTGCCGCCCGCTGTCGGCGAACGGGGAAACTCAATTCCCCTTCACGGGGCCGCGCTGCCGCAAAAAGGGCGCTTTCTCCCGGGACAGGACTCGGCCCGCAGGGAATGCTCCCAAGTATCGGCGCGGGAGGCGCGTGGGGGGCCCGGGCCGCCGGCGGGCTGGAGGACCGGCTGACGCGCCTTTTCGGCCGTATCCCCGACATTCTGCGCCATCCCCTGGCCGATTGCTTTTCCTTCCGGGAGGAAACTGCTTTAAAATGAGTCCGGACGGGAACGGGATTCCCGTGTCGGAACAATCCCGGGATCTTCCCGGGCATCTGAGGGGGGAGCACACACCATGGCGGACTTGGCGGGAGCGAACGGAACCAGAAAAGATTTCAGAGTCGTCGGGAAACCGAATCTTCCGGGAGTGTTGTCCTGGTCCCAGGCATCCGGCGTCGCTAAATTCGGCGTCGATTATGTCGTTCCCAACATGCTCGAGGCCAGGTTTTTGAGAAGCCCGTACGCGAACGCGTACATCCAGTCGGTCGACACCGCGAAAGCCAGGGCCATTCCGGGAGTCATCGATATCCTCACCTGGGAAGACGAGGACCTCAAGAAGCTGCGCCTCGGGGGCGGATTCATGGGGGGGCCGACCCAGGCGTTTCTCGACAACATCGCGGACCAGGAGGGGGCCGAAGTCGGCGTCATCGTCGTGGCCGAGAACGAAGACGTCTGCGAAGAGGCTTTGCGCGCGCTTGAGGTCGACTGGAAACTGCTGCCCCATGTCGTGGACCTGCGCAAAGGACGGGAGCCGGACGTGGACGTGATCCGCCCGGCGCCGCCCTATCTTTCAAGCGACGGAGGAAGCGGCGGTTTCGGAGCGCCCGGCGGCCCGAACCCCCCGAAGAAGGGGAACGTCTCCTATTCCAATGTCAACGACGGGGATGTCGAGGCCGGATTCCGCGAGGCGGACCACATCCTCGAATATGATGTCAACACGGCCGCTTTTTCCGGCCATATCCCCAACCCGACGGGTTCGGTCGCCTGGTGGTTCGACGATGCGATCCACGGCGAAGGGAAAAGCCTGCGCATCGAAGGGATCCCCGCCTGGACCGAAGATTCCATTGCGGACCTGTATCACCTGTCTCCGGACAAGATTTTTCGGGAAGGGATGTTTCTGGGGGGCAGGTATTGCGACTGGGGGAATCGCAAGTCTCAGCTGATCACGCCCCTGCTTGCCGGAAGAACCGGCCGTCCCGTCCGTTGCGTCAACAACCGTTACGAGATGTACGACTTCAACCTGAACCAGCGCTATGTGCGTCTGAAGGTCGGCTTCAAAAGCAACGGGCTGATCACGGCCATCGACGACTTTTCCATCGCGGACGCCGGCGTCCGGGGAAGCTCCATTTTCGGCAACACAATGGATCAGACCTATGGCCCTTACTTCACCACCCGGTGCCGGAATGTCAGGCAGAAGATGGACGTCGTCGACAGCAACCGCGGGATGATGTACGTCAGCGGCCAGCACAACCCGATGTCCTGGGATTCCCTGATGGTGGGGTTGTATCTGATCGCGGAAAAGCTGGGCAAGGACCCGATCGATGTCGCGACGCTGAATCTGCATGGGCCGGAATCCCAGGAGGATCCCGGCCCCGTGCCCAGCTACGAAGCGTGCGTGGCGGCTTTGAAGAAAATGCTGGGCTGGGACTGGCACCCGGCCGGCGCCCGGAAGCTCCAGGACGGCCGTCTGCACGGGGCAAGCTTCCGCTACAACCAGTGCCCGCGCCATTCCGGCATGACCTACAACACCAAGCTCGAGCTTCGAAACGGCATCGTCGTCCTGGCGTCCCAGGGCCCCACCATCGGGCATTACGGCCTGGAATGCAACGCGATGGTCGTGGCCGAGGAGCTGGGCCTCGAGTACAAGGACATCCGCATCGATCTTGATTCCCACGAAATCTACCGGCCCTACGGAGGCGGCAGCGACGGGTCGACCGCATCCTCCTGGGCAATGAAGGAATGCGCCAATATTCTCAAGCAGCGCATCCTGGAGGCCGCGGCCGAGGAAGCCAACAGGCCTCCGGCAACCGGCGGAATCAGCATGGGGGGCGGGCCCGGAGCCAAGCAGGCCCCCAATCCTTTCAAGGGGCTGAAGCCCGGAGACCTGGACATGCAGAACGGCAAAGTCGTCGTCAAAGCCGATCCGGGCAAGGGCCTTCCGCTCGCGCAGGCCGTGCGGTCCAACCTGTTCGCGACCTTTTCGGGCAGGCCGCCTCTGGCCCTCTGGAACCAGCGCGGCAGGGCGCTCGATACGATGAACGTGGCCGCGTGCGAAGTCGCCGTGGATACGGAAACCGGCGAGGTTTCCATCCTCCGGTTCGGGGTCGCCGCCGATCCCGGGAAAATCCTGCGGCGGACGTCCCTCGAAAGCCAGATCGACCAGGTGATGGATTTCAGCGCCGGGTGCCAGCTTCAGGAAGAGTATGTCTACGACCCGAAGACCGGGGTGAAACTCAGCACGAACATGTTCGAGTACAAGAAGGTCGGCATGCTCGACATGCCCCGGGTGGAGCTGGATCTGCTGGAAACGCGCGCGGGGAACGCCTGCTACGGCTCCAACGGCATCAGCCATTCCCTGGCGAATACGCATCTGGTCATCATGGCCATCCACAACGCGATCGGCAAGTGGGTCGAATCCCCGGCCACGCCCGACAGGGTCCTCAAGGCTCTGGGCAAAGGATAAAAGTTCACTGGCCGCGAATTCCGATTCCCGCCGGCTGCCCCGAGGCTGGCTCGTGGGGGGCACAGCGGGTTGTTGCCGCCGCTTGTGGAAACCTGAAAGCGCATCTTGTCGATCTCAGGAAAAGGCCTCACGTAGGCCTGGGCCTCACCAGACCCGTCAGATGTATAGGCCGTCCATCGACGGTCTGGCGAGGCCTTGATGTCGGCAGGCCCTGGGTCACGGTCGACGACGCCCTTTTCATGAGCGGACTCGAGGGCTTCTGCAGCCTGCAAGGCCAGTTTCAGAGCCTCTTCGACAGGAATCGGGCCGCGGCGGATCCGGCCGGCCAGCGTTTCGCCCTCCACCAGTTCGAGGACAAGGAAGTCCGTTCCGTCGGATTCCTCCGGCCCGCAGATCGCCGCGATGTTGGGGCGATTGGAGGAAGCCAGCAGCCTGGCTTCACGCAGGAAACGCCCGCCCGATCGGCCTCCCTGATGAACCCTTCGGGCAAGACCTTGATCGCCACGTCCCTCCCGGGCTTCTGTGATGCTGTAGTGCGAAAGGCCCCGGCCGATTTCGGACATGCGACCCTCCTGGGAGAAGACCTCCTTGCTGCCTGATGGTACGGGTTGGTATGGGATGCCATCATAGGCGGCAGGGGATGGCTGCAGGAAGGGAAATCCTGCGCGTACCGTTTACGGTATTGTGCGGAAGAACGGGCGCTCGAACGGGTGCGCTGCCGTGTATCGGAGCGGCGGGGATGCCGGTGCCGGTGAAAGCGGCCGGCCCGCCGATCACGGAATCGCCGGGGAAGCCCCGTCTTCCTTCAGCCGGGCGTGCAGGGCTTCGATGACCTCTGCGGCGCCGGCATGGACGGAGATGGATTTGGCCCGGATCCCGTGCGGGATTTCGGGCCGGGCGGTGTCGGCGAAGTTCCGGTAATCGTTGTTGATTCGAATGAACGTGGCGTCCGGATGCATGTGCACGAGGCGCTCCAGGGGCCAGCGGATGACGCCGGGCGTATTGAATCCCACGCCGATTTCCACCGCCGCCAGCTTCTTGTCGAGCACCCCTTCCACCCATCGATGGTACGCGGCGGCCTGCTGCGGGTATTCTTCGCACGCCCGGAAGGCGACCCACAGAGGCGCCCCGCAGTAGGGGCAGGTGGGCAAAACGGCAGGATCGGACACCTCCAGGGTGTCGTAGTCGATGTGGTCCAGGATCCGTTCGATGAAGGGCCGGGTGTCCCACGTCTCGGTGGTGCAGGGCCTCGTGCACCCCAGACGTTCGTAATTTCCCTGAGCCTGGAATACGCGGTCCGCCTCGAAACCGCTCTTGATGAACAGGTTGTCGGCGTTCGAGGTTAGGACGTAGAAATCCTTGTCCCGGACGATGGCGTGGAGCTTCCGGTAGAGCGCGCTCGGCGGGAATTGATACAGGACGTAGTGGAGGTGGGTGGCCCAGTAGGCCCATTTCGCCGGTTCCGCCCATTGGTGCATGCCGACGAATTCATACTGCATGCGGTGGCCCCGTTCCGCCCATCCGGGGAAAACCCGGGCGAAGGCCTCCGTGTCGGTGTAGTCGAGGCCGGCGGCCGCCGACAGTCCAGCGCCGGCGCCGAGGAGCACGCGCTCGCAGGCAACAATCGCGCGGGCAATGGCATCGGTCGTTTCAGCGCTGCAATACCCGGGCGTAGACATCCAGGTCCTCCGGAAGGTAGACGTTGAAAATCACCCGTTCGAAGCGATGGCGATGGCCGCCGAGCCATTCCGCCACGGTTCGAACGGCGATCTCCCCGGCAGCCTCCCTTGGGAAACGGAAGACGCCGGTGGAAATACAGGGAAAGGCGATGGACCGGATGCCGGGCAGCTCGCCGGCCAGGGCCAGGCAACTGCGGTAACAGGACGCCAATTGGCGCCGCTGGAGAGCGCCTACGCCCTCATTGCCGATGATGGGCCCGACCGTGTGCAGGACGAACCTCGACGGCAGGTTGTAGGCACGGGTGATCTTGGCGCCGCCGGTCTCTTCCGGGCGCCGCTGGATCTCCATGATCGTGTGGCAATCCTGGCGGAGCAGCGGGCCGGCCGCGCTGTGGATGACGTTGTCGATGCAGTCGTGCAGCGGCTGGAAGCAGCCCAGCATCCGGTCGTTGGCGGCATTGACGATCGCATCGACCCGCAAATGCGTTATGTCGCCTTTCCACAAAACAAGCCGGCCGGCATTCTCCAGGCGGCACGCCGGCAGGGCGTCGGAGACGGCCGGCAGGCTGGAGCCTTCGGTAATCCCGCTGCGGGCGGTTTCATCCTGCAGCAACCGGTCCATATCGCCGATAAAGGCGCCGTCGAGCGGCTGCGGCGGACGGACATTGAGCAGCCCCCGTAAAAGCCGCCGCCGCCGGTCGTATCCCGCCGGCAGCCGGCCGATATCGGCCAGGCTTTCGCCGCGGATCAGCCGGTCGAGCAGCCGGGCGACAATCGCGTCCCTTTCCCCCTCCGAAAGAGGGCCCCTGCGCACTGTCGGGCAGGGCTCATCCAAACAGATTTGTTTTCGGTACCGGTCGAGCGACACTGCCCAATCCCCGCCGTTCCCGCCCAGTCCGGATGCCATCGTCTTCCCTCCCGTCGATTGAATATACAATGGAAGATAGGGGCGTTTGCCATGCCCGTTCTCCGGGCCCCGGTCGCCCCGCGGCGGGGGCCCCCGGCCCGATCAACGCGGGAATTCGTAGTGGTACCAGCCGTCGGTGCCCGCAATGCCGTCCCGCCCGCCGGTGATGGTGTTGTACCCGCCCCAGTAGTAGTCGTAAGGGCTCTGGGTCCCGCCGTTGGAGACTTTCAGCGCGTACGGGTCGGTCCGGAGCCTGTCCGATTCGGCGCCGGTGAGCGTCCGGGTGCCGAAGAAGAAGTCGCTCAGATAGTTGCCCTCCACCGCGTCGGGGGCGGCGCCGTGCGGATCCCCTTTCGGCACGTACCGGCCGCTGTTGAACTTGACGAACCTATCCCCGTCGACGCCCAGAGTCCTGTAGACGCCCTTGGCAATTTCCAGGCTCATGTTGTCGGTCACGGCGCCGTCGTTGAAGTCGTTGAGGTTCGTGTCGAGGATGATCGCGCGGTCCGGGGCGAGAGTTGCGACCAGCGAGGTCTGGTCGAAGGGCAGGCGGCTGTAGCCGCCATAGCCGTACGAACCGTCCTCGTGCGCGTACATGTGTCCATAGGGCATGAAGTGGCGGAACAGCTCGGTTTCGCGGACGCGGTTATGGCGGTAGCTGTTGCCCGGCCCTTCCGTGCCGTGGGCGATGACGCTTTCGGCCCCGGCTTCATAAAAAACAGTATCGCTGAAGTCGTATTCCTGGCCCTGGGCGTTGTAGCGCCAGTTGGCCGGCCCGGTGGCTCCGGCCCCCCCGCAGACGGCGACCTTGACGCGTTCGTCAAACACCGCGGCCACAAAGGCATTCTTGCCGCCGATGGAAAACCCCTTCGTGACCGCCCGGGAGGGATCGATCCTGGCGGCCAGCCGGGGGTTTTGGGCCACGGCCGCCTCCAGGATGTCCAGGTAAACGGAGACGGCCGTGGCGTTGGCGATCAGGATGCTGGAATCCGCCGAGGTGCTGTTGCGTACGTAGGGGAAGAGCTTGTAGAAGACGCCCGCGCGATTGGGGCCGCCCCACGCTCCCGCATCGGTGCGGTTGTCCCACGCCCAGTTGGGGAACGCGACGTTCGCGATGCCGTTGGCCGTCCAGCGGCCGCCGAAGGAGACCGGCGCCGCCCGGAGGCCGGGCGCCTCCGCCGGCAGGGTTACGGAAACGGTCACGTCCTGCCCGACGCCGCCGGCGAAACGAAGGTTGGTAGGTGTCACCCGAGCGACAACGCTTGGATTGCCGTCGCCATGGTAGCTGTTGTCCGTGATGGTTATGGTGTAGTCCGCCCCCGGTTTCGGCTTGTAGCCGTACTCGTAGAACTGGGCCAGCTCCAGAATCTCCCGTTTGCGTTCGGCCCACTCCTGTTGGCCGGTGACCATGCCCCCGGTCCCCTTGGCCGGGTCGAAGAACCGCCAGACGTCGGGCAACGCGTGCGACGCGGGCAGGTCGTGTGGGTCCGGGTACCTCGCATCGGCCCACCGCAGGCCTGCGAAAGCCCGGCAGACTTCCAGCACAGCCGCCGTTTTCCGCTCCCGGGTCGCATGGGAGTCGTTTTTCAACGCCAGGTACGCGTCCTTGGCCGCGATCATGCGGGCTTTGGATTCCGCGGTCCAGACAACGCTGCCGTCCCCGCTGTTGCCGGCGGCCGTGCCGTCGCCCGAGCCGCCGGGGTTGCTCCTGGAATTCCAGAAGCGGATGGCCTCGTCCGCGCGCCAGCCGCTGTATGCGAACGGGTCCGTGCCGTTCCAGCCCGAAAGCGTGACCACTCCCCAGTCCCGGTTCCTCGCGCGTTCGGAGTTCGGCAAATTTGAGTTGCCCTCGCGCCCTGCGAAATATTGGGTTTTGCTCAGGTAGGTGAAGGAATTGCCCTGGTCGAAAATGCCGATCTCCAGGCCGACCTGCGTGCCGTTGTCCAGCTCGCGGTCCCAGGCGTCGCCCCAGCCCTCGATCTGCAGGGCTATCTCATAGGTGTAGTTGACGCCGTCCCCGTCCCTGTATCCGGAGGATTGGAATGCCCGCAACCGCGCCGAGTAGTCCTGGTTGTTTGTATTGAAGAACGAACCGAGCGAAGGAATGGAGGCATTATGGAAAGACGCCACCGAGGTGAGGGCCGGATTGGCGCCGAGGAAAAACACGCCCTGCGTGTCGGTTTCGAAGCCCCACTGGTCGTTGTAGACGTCCATGCTGACAGTGAGCCCGTCCGTGTCGGGACTGTAGCTGCCGCGGTTCCAAATCGGCGTTCCGGTGTCGGACGGGGTCGTGTCGCCCGTCACCTCCACCAGCGCATACAGGACGGGCCCGTCCCAGGCGAGCCACAGTGTGCCCCGGGCCGTGGCGGCCGGCGCGTCTGCCGTCATGCCGGCGTGGAACTTGTTGGCGATCGGGTAGGGGACGGCGTCATCCCAGGCGGGTTCCCTGACGCCGTCGACCGCGATCGGCCCGGCGGTGAACCGCGCCTGCACCCGGGCCCTTGACGCGGCGATTTTGCAGCTTTGGTTGTTGCCTCCGGCGGGGGACCACCGCTCCAGAACGTGGGTGTTGCTGACAAAGCGTCTGTCGCCCGGCCGGTCGTAGGCATAGATTCCGGCCAGGATTGCGGAGGCCGCCGGCGCGGCGACCGCGAACAGCCACAGCGCCGCGGCCGCGATGGCGAGGTTTCCGGATGACTGTTTCATGGCGTTCCACTTCCGATTTCCCGAAGTCTGCCGGGGCGCGGTCCTGCAACGAAGGAAGCGCCGGCCGCCCTCGGGCCTCCGGTCTTCGGATCCGGCCCCGGGCGTGCGCCCCGGGATGCCGTCTCTCGGCCGTTCCCCCAGGGGACAACGGGCCGCGTCTGGAAAAGAGGGGCATTTACGCACCGCGCCGCCCCCGGCAGAGAAGAACCAGTTTATTCTAACCGCAAATCGGTTGTTTTTGGCCACTATTCTCCGGGCACGACCGCTATCGAGGCATATCCGCGGTTTCCGGATGCCGGGCGGCTCGAGGATGGCGTGCCCGGGCCCGGGTGCCGATCAGCTGCCCGTTTGGTCGTCATCGCCGGTGCCGGGTGAGGCGGGAATCCGCCCGCGCGGGAATCCGCGGCGATGGTTCTCCCCAGGGGTCCGGGGTTTCGGGTTTTTGCGATTGAAGAGCGTGAGGATGGCAAAGACGACGCAGGAAGCCGACACGCCGAATACCGACGGGTCGAGCCGGTCCAGGAATGCGTAGACATTTCCGGCAAAAGGCGACCACCAGCCCCGGGTGTTCAAAAATACAAGCCCCCGGTACCCCAGGGTGAGGGCCGTCGCGGCCACCATGGTGACGCAGATGTTGCGCGTGAGACGGGGGGAGCGCTTTCGGGTGAAAACCCCTATGCAGACGGGCAGAATGATCGCCGGCGCCCACACGTGGTACGTAAAAAGCAGCAGCCCTATGATATCGGGCCACAGGACGGCGATGACGATGGCCGTACACCCCAGGGCGGCCGAACAGATGCGGGCGAGTTTCAGCATGCGCCCGTCCCCCCGGTCCTTCCATCCAAGCTGGTGCTCGAACAGGTCCTTGACGAAGATGGCCGTCGAGGAGTTCAGGGCGGAATCGGCCGAGGACATGACGGCCATGATCAAGGCCCCGATGATCAGACCGCCGATCAGGGGGTTGTGCAGCTGCGCAACGACCATCGGAAGCGCCTGCTGCGGCTCGATGTCGGGGAAATGGATCCGGGCGTACAGCGCGATGAAAAACAGGACGGCCGGGAACACCAGGGCGAGGAAAATCCCGACCCCGGCAATCCCGATGCGGGTCTCCCGGATGTTTTTGCCGACGCAGTAGCGGGTGGCGTAGCCCGGGGCGAAAGTCTCCCCGAGCAGGAAGGCGATCAGGGTCGTCACCAAAAAAAGCCACCCCTTGTCGCCCGCGGGCAGGAAGAACGATTTGGGGATGGACCGGTTCCGCGTGATCTGTTCGGGATACGCGTCCTGGATCAGGGAGAGATTCAGGCGGGCCAGGTCCCGCCCCTGCGGATCGGCCCGGATCAAATCCCTGGTTTGGGGCGTCAGGGCGACCGAGGCGAAGCGCGGGCCGCTGTAGATAGTGTCGCCGCCGGTCACCACCACGTTCAGGTCGTCGACAAGGGCCCGCTTCAGTTCCGGCGATGCCCCGCCGCCGGGGTCCAGGCGGGAAAGCTGTTCCCGGGTTTCGTCCGACAACCGTTCCCTTAAAAATGCCGAAACCGGGTCCGCGCCGGCGCGGAGCTTGCCGGCCAGGCCTTCGGGGTCCCCGAGGTCCACGACGCCGAATCGCATCGGTATGAATCGGCCGGAACCGCTTTTGTAGGATCCGACGATGTCGGGCACGCAGAAAGCGAGGGTGACGGCAAAGCCGATGATCAGGATGACGAACTGGTAGACGTCGGTATGGATGACCGCCAGGAGCCCCCCGGCGGTGCTGTAGATGACGACGACGGCGCCGCCGACCAGAATCGCCAGCATCAGCACCCGCGCCGCGTCGGCGTACGCGGGAACGATGGCGGCCAGCACGCTGCCGAAAGCGGCCATCTGGGCCGCGACGATGAACACGGAAAACAGAAGGGAAAGGACCAGCGTGACGAACCTGGGCCCTTCCCCGAACCGGTGGCCCATGTACCCGGCCACGGTGTAGAGCCTGGCCTCCCGGAATTTCGGCGCAACGAAAAGTCCCGACACGATGAAGTGCAGGTACCACCCCGTCGAGACGATGAGCATCAGGACGCCCCAGTCGTAGGTTTTCCCGATAGCCCCGATCGACGCGCCGCCCCCGATGACCGTCGCCCCCATGGTGCAGAAAAGAAAGAACCACCCGATGTTCCGGCCGGCGACCAGAAAGTCGTCCGAATCCCCGATTTTGCGGGCTTTGGCGACCCCCTTGACGAAGATGAAGACCATGTAGGCCAGGACAATGGCCCAGAGGACCGTTCCGTCCGACATGCGGAACCTCCTGGAAATCGACGAAAGCCCGCGCCCGGGTTCCATCCGCGCAAGGCATTGCGGGCGGACCGGCTTCCCGTGTATCTGTCCCTGCGCCGGGCGGCCGTCTCCACAGGGGCCCGCCCCGGGGGCCGGAAACCTCGCCCGGCCCATCGATGCGTCTCCCGGCGCGGGAAGCGCCGCCTGGGCCGGATAGGCCTACTCGAGCACCGGGGCCACCTGGAAGGAACCCTCGTCCCGGTCCTTCCGGAAGCTTTCAACGGAAGGTTGAACCACCTTCTCCATGTATTGTCCGTTCATCAGCCGGACGAACGCGGCATAGTCGGGACGGAACTGGATCGTGTCCCCGACATGCAATCCGTCCCTTTCGTCCCCTATATTGACGACGGTGATGTCGCTGCTCGATCCCGCAATCGAATACTGTGCATTGACGGGCGTCAGCCCCGAGATTTCCGTGTCGAGATTCCCGACGCCGACGAGCGCGCGATACCCGCGCTGTCCCGGCGTCAGGTCCTCGGCGGCTTCGGACGGGAAAGGGGCCACGGGCGCGGTTTCCTGCAGGGGGACCAGCCCCTTTTTCTTGATTTCGGCTATCTCCGCCTCCAGAACGATCGCGTCCCCCCTCAACCCCGGCAGAATCCCCCCGTTCAGGAGGTCGGTCCCGAGGAATACGGCTTCGCCGATGCGGAAATGGTTGACGGGCCTGGGCAGCTGCCTGTCGAGGACCAGGGGGAGAACCGCGGAGGACCCCGCCGATATCAGCCTGAGGGGGTGTTCGAACTTCAGCTCCAGGAGTTCCCGGTAGAGGATCAGCTGCATGAATTGATCGACCGTGGGAACCGCGCCGGCCAGGCACCCGAGGTTCGCCCCGATGCCCTTCACCTCGATGTTGGGCAAATGGAATACATGCTTGTAGAAATCCATCAGGGACCCGGGCAGGATGCCCTCCCGCAGGTCCCCCAGTTCGATCATGATCACGACGCCGTGAACCCGCTCCTGTTTCCGGGCCTCCGCGCCGAGGGCTTCAATGACCCCGATTTCACTGTTGAGGCTCACCTCGGAAAGGCGGATCACGTCGGAAACGGAGGAAAGATCCGGTATGCGCAGGTACCAGGCCTCGAGTTCGGGGCGGATCCTCTCGATAACCTCGAGGTTTTCCAGGCGGGAGTCCCCCATGGAGCGGACTCCCATGTGCTGGAGCGCTTTCAGGGTCTCCCTGTGGCCGCAAAGCGCTTTGGTTACAACGGTCCAGCCGGCACCGTGCTGTTCCATCCAGCCGCCGATGGTTTCCAGGTTTTCGTGGATCGCGTCGAGGTTTATGAGGATCCGGTTCATTGTGCGTACCTCATTTCCGCGCACCCGCCGGCAAATCCGATTCGACGGTACAGCCTGCGGGCGGGATTGTCGTATTCGACATGAGCCGTGACGCTCCCATCGGCGAGACCGAGGGCGTGTTCGATGGGTGGGTGCCCCACGCCTGTGCACCGCTCCCCGGGCGATACGGCGACAAACAGGAGGATGTTCTCCGGGACGTACCCTTTCATGCCCGTCTTCTGCATGACGAGGGCCCCCGCCGTGCGGCCCCCGGATTCGGCGATCAGCGAGAAGCCCCCCTCGCGTCCCGGCACCGTGAACGCGTCCCGGATGCCCCGCTCGATATCCCCCGGGGTGTCCTCATAGGGTTGCAGGCTTTCGTGCAGATGACCCGCAATCGTCTTCATGTCCATTCCCTGGGGGAATTCCTCCGGGCGGGACACGTGGTGGATCCGGACGTCCGGGCCGTCGGCGTCCCCCATGGAACCCGTTTCCCGGCCGGCAACGCTGGTTTCTTTCAGGACGCCGTTTCCGCCGTTGATATCATCGGCCGCATCGGCCGGAATGTTTTGCGCCAGCGCCGGGGACGCCTTCATCTCTCCCGCATGCATCAGGGCTGCAGCCCTTTCAGGGGAGGAAAGGATCCGGGGCGGCTCCGGACGTTTCAGCCCATGGAATTTCTGCACGAAATTTTCCTGCAGCAGGGGGGGCACGGCCGCCGGCATCGTTTCGCCTTCGGGCGTCAGGGACACGAAAACCCGGCGCCGGTCGGTTCTGCCTCGGGCCCGCTGCGCCAGTTTTTGAATCTTCAGGCGGGCTAGTATCCCTGTACCCGTTGCTTTGCTGAGGTTTGTGCTCATCGAAAGATCGCCGGGCGCTATCGGCCCACGCCGGCGGATTTCACGCAAAAGGACAACCTGCGGCATTGTCAGATGGCGGGTCCGGGCCAGTTTTTTCAAGTGCTGGTCAATGCAGAAAACGATCCGGCGCAGTGCGGCAGGCACGCGGTCCAATACTTCTTGTTCCGGAAATGACGGGTCCATAAATTTCCTGATCAAATATTTAGGGTACAAAGTATTTACGATTGGACGCCCGCTGTCAAGCCGGCAGGCCAGTTTTTGGAGGCGAAACACGCGCCGGGACGGTGCCGCCCCACCGGTCGCGCCCTTGCGGGAATGGTGCCCGGCGCCAGGAGGGGGTACCACGCCCGAAGGCCTGAATAACTGCGGGGATGATCCCAATGGCGGCCCGGGGGGCGATTGGGAAGAAGCGGAATCAGGCTGCCGGTTCGGCCGTCCCGGTCCACGGGGACCCGTGCGCCCGCCGCGGGGGCTTGGGCGGCAAGGGGCGCCGCCGCGATAACAAAAAACGTTTCCCGTAGGAAGTGGGATGCGAGCGGCGGCTTGCTTGACGCGCGCCCGTATCGAATGCATAGTTGGTGTCGGAGGAGGAACCTATGCTGGATTTGAGTGAATTGAAGGAAGCGATCATCAACGGCGAGGACCAGCGGGCGCTCGACATTACCCGCCAGGCCCTGGACGAACAGGTCAGCCCGGCCGATCTGATCAATCAGTGGATGATACCCGCGATGGACGAGGTGGGGCGCCGGTTCGAGGCGCAGGAGCTGTTTTTCCCGGAAATGCTCATCGCCGCCCGGGCGATGAAACGGGCCATGGAGCCCGTCCGGCCCCTGTTGTCGGCGTCCGGGGTGAAGCCGACGGCCCGCGTGGTGATCGGAACGGTCCAGGGGGACCTGCACGACATCGGCAAGAACATGGTGGGGCATATGCTCGAGGGCGCCGGGTTTGAAATCCACGACATAGGGATTGACGTCCCGGCCGGCCGGTTTATCGAGGCCGTGCGAGAACACGACGCCCAGATCCTGGCCATTTCCGCGCTTTTGACGACGACGATGCCCGAAATGCAGAAAATACTGGAGTTGGCGGACAAGTCCGGCATCCGCGGCAGGACCAAGATCATCGTGGGAGGCGCCCCCATCACCCAGGCGTTCGCCGACGAAATAGGGGCGGACGGCTTCGGCGAAAACGCGGGATCGGCCGTAACGGTGGCCCGCGCCCTCGTCGGGGCGCCGTAGCGCGGTTCGCCGTCGCGCCCGTTTTCCCGAAACACGGCCCGGAATCCCGAGCTCCGGGGCGCACGCACGCCCCGCACAGGAAAGGAACATGATGGAACAAAACTACCTGGAACTCTCCCCGCCGCTGTTCCGCCGCCTGGACGACCGGCAGCTGGCCCGCATCCACGAGGCGACCCTCGACATCCTCTCCGGTGTCGGCGTCACGGTCGACTGCGCAGAAGCCCTGGAGCTTCTCGACGGCGCCGGGGCGGACGTGTCGAACCCGAAGCGGGTCCGCATCCCTGAAGGCCTGGTCGCAAAAGCCCTCGATACGGCCCCGAAGGAAGTCGTGCTCCACAAGCGCGACGGCACGCCCTTCGTCCGGCTGTCGGGCAACCGCTGCACTTTCGGCGGGACGCCGGACCAGCCGGACATCCTCGACCCCCGGGACGGGAGGAGGCGCCCCTGCCGGATCTCGGACGTGGTCGACAACGCCCGTCTCATCGACGCCCTCCCGAACCTCACCTGGGCCTTCACGAGCGAGTGGGCCGGGTACCCCCAGGGGCTCCCCGCCGTGCTGGCCGGCAAGGTCTCCTTCATGATCCAGCTCGAAAACAGCGACAAGCCCCTCGGGTCCTCCATCGCCAACGTGGAGAACCTCAAGGACCAGATCGAGGTGTGCTCGCTCATAGCCGGGGGCGACGAGGAACTTCGCCGCCGCCCCTTCTTCTTCGGTTCGGTGGAGCCGATCAGCCCCCTGGTCCACGGCCGGGACGCCCTTGAAAAGACGCTCGTCCTGGCCGGGCACGGGCTGCCCAACGTGGTCTACTCCATGCCCATGGCGGGCGCGACCGCGCCGGCCACCTTCGCCGGAACGCTGGCCGTGATGAACGCCGAGCTTCTGAGCCATCTCACCGTCATCCAGCTCAAGAGGGAGGGCGCGCCGATGATCTACGGCGCCATGCCGAACATCATAGACATGAGGACCACGATCTACCCCTACGGCGCCCCGGAGCTGAACCTCCTGGTGGGTGCCGCCACGGAGCTCGCGCACAGCTACAACCTGCCCATGCTGGGTACGGCCGGGTGCACCGACGCCAAGGTCATCGGGGTCCAGGCCGGCCTCGAAGTCGCGTCCCAGTGCGTGTCTTCGGCCCTTTTCGGCGCCAATATGGTCCACGACGTGGGCCTGATGGACCACGCCACGATGATCTCCCCCGAGCTCATGGTGCTCACCGACGAGATCATCCGGATGACCGGGGTGATGCTCCGGAGCCTGGAAACGGACGACGACAGCCTCGCCCTGGACCTGATCTGGAAGGTGGGGCCCGGCGGCAGCTATCTCGCCGAGGACCACACGCTGGATCATTTCCGGAGCTTCTGGGCGCCCGAGATCCTGGACCGGACCAGGGGGCCGAAGCCCGGTTCGCCCGGCTCCGCGGTCCACAGCGAGGGCCTGCTGCGGGAGAAGACGTTGAAGCTTATCGCCGGCCACACCCCCAAAACGCTCGAGGAAGGGCTGCTCGGGGAAATCAAGAAAATGGAGAAGAGCTGGTTCGAACGACTGGGACTCGACCACGTCTATCCCGAGTAACCCGCCTGCCGGCCTGACCCGGCGGAATTCCGCAACGGCCGCGCGGGAGGGGGTACGGGTCGCAACGGCTATTTCCCGGAGCCGCTTTTCAGTTCTTCGAGCCCCAGCGCGTCGAGCACCCAGTCGATGTCGAGGCCGAGGTGCGGATCCTCCAGGTTTCTTTTTTCTATGCCCTGGATATGGAGCTTCATGAGGTCGACGAGCTTCGGCCGGAGTTTTTTGTTCCGGGCCGCCTGCAGCGGCGTTTTGTCTTCGAGCATCGGCACCGGAGCGTCCAGAAACTGCCGGTAGTGCTGTTGGTGGAACCCGCGCAATATCCCGGCCCGGGCTTCCGGGGGGATTTCGCTCTCCCCTTCAGGGCTCCCGTCGATGGGGGATTCGCTGCGCTGCAGGGGCCCGTCCTGCAGGCTCTGGCGCAGGCCCTCCTTCAGATCCGTTTCCGTCTCGGACTGGAACGCGATGCATGCGCCCAGGTATTTTTCCAGCATCTTCCTGGCAAACCGGAACTTCTGTTTCCCGAACGCGATGATTTCAACCGTGTCGTCCGACAGCCTCAGCCGTCCGACGGTGCCCACGCCGGCATCTTCGTCGTCCCCGTGCCGGAAGAACGCCGGCATCTTCTTCTCGAGCTTTTTCGATTCGCCCCTGCGCAGCCAGGTATATTCCGCCACCCCGTCGGTCGCGGATTCTTCCGGTTCGAAATCGGGCTTTGTCGACAGGACCTTCGCGACGGCATCGCGCGGGATGTTGAGCCCGTAGACGGCCCTCCATTCGCTCATGTCGAGGGAGTCGAGCATGCTCTCCATCCGCCGGATCCCCATCCTGTGAACCAGCCTGCACGCCTCGACGAAATGCCCCCGCAGGTAATCCCGGACCGGAACGCCTACCTCGGCAGACCGCGCTTCCATCTCCTCGAGGAACGGCCCGGTGAGTTCATGCTGGAGCTCGAGGCCCGATGGCCCGCTCCGGAAATAATGCGGGTAGGCGCAGACCAGGTTCACCGACCTCAGGAAACGGCTGCAGCGCGCGGCCATGCTCCGGTCGAAAACCGTGAATGGCTTCTTCTCCAGATCCAGCAGGTCGACGCACCGCATCGCGGTATCGTCGATCTTCTCCTGTATCTCCAGGATAACCGGATAGGTCTCGCGCCGGAGCGCCATCATCGTCCGCTCGTCGTTGTTCAACCCCTGCCAGCCTTCGCGCTCCCAGCAATCGGCCAGCGGCATGCCGTCTCTGTAGGGCTCCCAGAACAGCCTGGCGTGTATCCACAAAGGCGCCGCATCCAGAAGAACCTCCTCCTCCACGCTCCCCTCAAAGAGCACGTATCCGGCCAGCTCCTTTTTGAAGGAATACTCGTCCAGGGGGCAATGAGCCGCTATGTATTTCACGCACTTGTCGCCCCAGGACGCGTCGAGCCGGAGCCATTCGTCATAATTGTCGACGCCGAACGGATTGTGGGGACACTCGGCGGCGCACCGGATGGAAGAGTGCCTTTTGGACCCGCAGCAGGGGCCGCAGATCATGCCGCCGAGGGCCGGGCAGGGGCGCTTCGCCCCGCTGCCGTTGCAGGAAACACAGACGGTTCTGGCCATAGGTCGATTGCGGGTCGTACAGCGGTTCCCCGGGGGCCCGGGGGGGCCGGCGGAACAATGCCGCCACGGCTCCCTTGCGGGCGGGGCTGCCGGAGCCGCCGGGGTTCGTCCGACCGCCTCCTGTTCTGTTGTTGAACATGGGCCATGCGGCTTTTTTGGAAACAAACCGGTGGCGCAAACCGGGGCGCCGCCGTGGCGGCCCCCGCTTGTCCGGGCCGAAGCAGGCCCTTCATGGACGCCGGCCATTGTAACGCCTCCGCCACCGCGGAGCAAGCGCCCGGAAGCGCGGAATGAACCTTCAGCCGTCCCTAAGGACGAGGGCCGGGCGAAGTGGTGCCTGACCCGTTGGGCGCACGCCGGGGGCCTTATCGGCGCGCGGCCTCTTTTCGAAGGGCATTGAGCTGGACGATATGTTTTTGCTCTTCGCGGATGATGGCGTCGACCTTGTCCTGCCCGTAGGTCCGGGGCACCATGTCCTTCAGGCCGAGGTAGTAGAGGATGGATTCCTTTTCCAGGCCGATGGCGATGTCGAGGATCTCCTGGAAGGTTTCTTTCCCGGTCAGGTTGTCGGCCGCTTTGGGACTGCCCTCCCCGCCGTGGATATCGGCCATCACGGACAGGTATTTGGAGGATTCGTCCTCGGGGTCGAACAGGGTCTGGGCCTGCTCCTCCGCCGAAAGGGTTTTCCGCATGGCTTCGAAAGTCGATTTGTGGCTGTCCTCCATCGCCGCCAGCTGCTCGAATGCCTGGCGTTCGGATGCGCCGGCCTGCAGCGATGCGGCTTTGCGGTAGAAGGAAGCCCCGTTTTCTTCAATCTTCACTGCCATTTCAAAAATTTCGTCCGCGTTGAAATAGTAGATCATGGTCTGTCTCCGCTGAAAGGTGCTGCGTGGTCCCGCGCAGGCCGGAACGGCCATCCGGAGCGGGGTCTCCTGCCAATATAGACGGTAGGGATACGCTTGTAAATATCTTAGGCGCTGGGCCTCGGGTGGGGGTTGCCCGAAACCGGAGCCTGCGGCGGCCGGGGCGTCGCGCGGATGCCGGCCGAAGAAATTGCTGTCGCGCACGGCCGGTTATGGGGTACAAACAGGGAAGAGGCGCACCCCGGAACCGGCGGCGGACACCGCCGCCGGCCTGAGGAGGCGCCGCGGTGCCCCGCAAGGAGATCGCCATGAAAACACGCCGATGCAGTCTGTGGCTCCTCCCGGTCGTCCTGCTGGCCGGGGGGCCCGAAGCCGGATCGAGGGTGCGTCCCGGCGCCGCCAATATCGCTTTGGCCGCCAGGCCTTCGGCCTCCTATGTTTCCGGGGACACTTCGGCCGGCGCCTTGAACGACGGGCTGGACCCGCGGCATTCGGCCGACCGAAGCCGGGGGTCGTGCGGCAACTGGCCGCGGCGGGATACCCAGTGGGTGCAGTACGACTGGGATCAGGCGGTCAGCTCCGACGGGGTCGACGTCTACTGGTGGGACGACCGCCAGGGCGTCCGCCTGCCGGCGGCGGCGCGCCTGCTCTACTGGGACGGCGGCGGTTTCGTCCCCGTGCGGGCCGAGCAGGCCCTGGGGGCGGCCCCGGACCGGTACAACACGCTCCGCTTCGCCGAGGTCACCACGACCAGGCTGCGCCTGGAAATCGACGGCAGCGGGACGCATTCCACCGGCATCCTGGAATGGAGGGTTTACGACTCGGGCAGGTCGCCCGCCTTCCCCCCGCTGGTCCGGGCGGGCGCGGACCGCGCGGTGGTGCAGGGGGGCAGGACCTATCTCGAGGGCGCGGTGACGGCCCTGTACGGGGGCGCGGCCGTGCGGTGGCGGAAAGATTCGGGGCCGGGCCGGGTGACCTGGGACGACCCGGAGAGGGCCGTCACGGCGGCGGCCTTCTCCGAGCCCGGGGATTACGCGCTGCGGCTGACTGCCTCCGAGGGGGGGCTCCGCAGCTCGGACACCCTGAATGTCCGGGTCCAGGAGGGGCCGCCCGCCGGGGGCCTGGACCCCGTTGAAACCATGCCGTACCGGATCACCAGCCCCTTCTGGGGCCCGCGTGCCCGGGCCGTCATCGTCCACTGGATCCCCCACTGCATCGGCCGGATCAACGACCCGGACCTCGAGGAAGGGGGGATCAACAACTTCCTCGACGCGGCCGGACGTCTGCAGGGCCGCGCCGGCGGCCGCCACCGCGGCTATGCATTCTCCAACGCCTGGGTGTTCAACACGGTCGAGGCGATGTGCGCGGCCCTGATGGTCGACCCCGTGGGCGACGGGGAAATCCTCGGGGCCCAGCGGATGATCCGGGACACCCTCGAGGACTGGATCCCCACGATCCTCGCGGCCCAGGAGCCGGACGGCTACCTGCAGACCGCCTTCACGCTCAGCGACCGGAAGCGCTGGACCGACCGCCACCGGGGGGACCACGAAGGGTACGTCGCGGGGTACTACCTCGAGGCGGCCATCGCGCATTACCTGCAGAGCGGCGGCAGGGACCTGCGCCTCTACGATTCCGCCAAAAGGCTGGCCGACTGCTGGGACGCCCATATCGGCCCAGACCCGGGGAAACAGAAATGGTACGACGGCCACCAGGCCATGGAACTGGCCCTGGTGCGCTTCGGCCGGTTCGTCAACTCCGTCGACGGGGGCGGCCGGGGCGACCGCTACGTCCGGCTGGCCAGGTTTCTGCTCGACTGCCGCGGGGGCGGCAGTGAATACGACCAGTCGCACGTCCCGGTGGTGCGCCAGTACGAGGCGGTCGGGCACGCCGTGCGGGCCTCCTACAGTTACGCCGCCATGGCCGCGGTGGCGCTCGAGACCGGGGACCCCGACTATCAGAGCGCGGTCCTGAGCCTCTACGACAGCATGATCCACCGCAAATACTACGTCACCGGCGGCATCGGCAGCGGCGAGACCAGCGAGGGTTTCGGCCCCGACTACTCCCTGCCCCAGGGCGCCTACGCCGAATCGTGCTCCAGCTGCGGGCTCATTTTCTTCCTGCACCACCTCAACAGGACCTACCACGACGCGAAGTACGTCGACCTGTACGAGGAAACGCTGTACAACGCCCTGCTGGGGTCGCTCGACCTGGAGGGCCGCAACTTCTACTACCAGAATCCGCTGGAAACCCGAGGGCCCCGGTACCCCTGGCACAGCTGCCCCTGCTGCGTGGGGAACATCCCGCGCGTCCTGCTCGCTTTGCCCACCTGGACCTATGTCCGGGACGGCTCGAACCTCTACGTCAACCTGTTTGTCGGGAGCAGGATCGTGGTGCCCGGCGTCGCCGGTACGGACGTCGAGATGGTGCAGGAAACCGAGTACCCCTGGGGCGGCCGCGTGGCGATCACCGTCAATCCCGGGGCCGAAAGGACCTTCGCGATCCATCTGCGGTCGCCCGGCCGGCAGGTCAGCCGCCTCTACCGCTGCGAGCCCGCGTCGGACGGCACCCTGTCGATCGCCGTCAACGGGCGCGCCGTCCGGCCTCCGGTCCGCAAAGGGTATGCCGTCATCGAACGGGCGTGGAAAGCCGGCGACACCATCCGGATGGAGCTGCCCATGCACCTCCAGAGGGTCCGGGCCATCGACAGGGTGGAGGCCGCCCGCGGCCAGGTCGCCCTGCGCCGGGGCCCCCTGATCTACAGCGTCGAGGCCGTGGACCAGGGCCTCGACGGGGTCCTGTTGCCGGACGAGCCGCTGGTGGCCGAATGGAGGCCCGGACTGCTCGGGGGCGTCTTGGCCGTCACGGGGCGGTGGGCCGACGGCTCCCGCCTGCTCGCCGTCCCCTACTACGCCCGCGCCAACCGGCTCGGCAACGTCGACGCCCCGGACCGGGGCCGCGGCGTCGACGCCAGGGTCTGGATCCGGGAAGAGTCGCCCCTTCCCCGGCCGGGTCAGTAGCGGATCTTCACCTGGAAGGACCCGGAGTTGTCGCGCACGTTGTTGTCGTTGATGCCCAGATACAGGCGGCCGGTGTCGTTGGGCCCCGTCGTCGTGCGCAGGCTCGACCCGATGTAGCGGGGGTTGGATTCACGCCCGTTGCCGGCCCGGATCTTGGCGATCAGGGCCCCGACGCCCTGGTCCTGGACCGGGTATCTGACCGAGCTGCCCCTGCCCGGCAGGTTGCCGTCGGGCCCGGAGACGACGGTCAAGCCCGTCCGGATCTGGCCTTCGGCGGAGATTTCCAGCGTCATGTTGGGCCTGAGGTCGATGCCCGTGTCCGTCCAGGCCTCCGAGGCGGGGATCGTGATCGTTTTCTCGCGCCACTGCCGGGAACCGGCCCCGGCGGCCTCCTGCTGGCGGCCCACGGAGATGTCGACGCGGAAGGCGCCGCTCGTGTTGGCCTTGTTGCCGTGATTGACGGTGAAATGGAGTATGCCGTCGCGGTCGGCGACGAAGGTGCGCTCCCGGCCGATCGGGAATGTGGACGCCCCGAAACCCAGCCCGATGGAGGCGATCAGCGCGCCGTCGTTCTCGCGGGGCATCGGCGCGTTCGGGTCCCTCCGGTTGCCCAGGCCTTCGGGGCCTGTGGAGGTGCGGCCGTCGAGCCTCACCGTGCCGCTGGCTTCAACCCGCACCTCGTCCCCTCTGCGGACGCTTATGGGCGACCGCACCCACTTTTCGTCCAGGGGGACGTTGACGGTGGATCTTTCCGGTTGCGGGACCGCCCTTCTCTGCAACCCCTGATCGCCCTCGCCCCACGGGAAGCGCGAGCGGCTTCGGTCTATGGTCACTTTGGAGACGCGGTTGGCGCGGTACCTCGTCTCGGTGCCGTCGGCCAGCTCGAAAACGAATTCGTTGTTTTCATAGCCCACGAACGTCCCCTCGATCTCCCCGCCGGTTCTCAGATGGAGCGTGTCGGAAAAGGCGGCGCCTGCGGCGCACACGGCCAGCAGAAGCAGTGGTATGATTTTGTTCACGATCCTGTATCATTCGCCCGTGCCCGGTTCGACGGCCGCGGCGGCGAATGCCTCCCGTAGATGGTGGAGAGAGCCCGTCGGCGACTTCCGCATGAAACGGCTCTCGATGACCCCCAGTATAGCACAGCCCGCCGCCGCGGCGGCACCCCGCCGAAGCGCCCCGGCCTGCCCGCGTGCGCCGGTCCGAAACTGCGTGTCCGGACCCTCCCGGTAGGCCCGGCGCCCCTTTCCGTAGTACAATGCCCGCCAAGGACGTCCGAACCGCACCCGGGTGCCGTTTCCGGGTCCCTTCGGGCCGCCCGCCGGATTAAACCGCCAACCTAGGAGACCCCGCGCCATGAACCGCAAACAATTCCTGGAATACGCCGACCATTTCAACCACCAGAGGTTCGACAGGGTCGTCCGCTACTTCAGCCCGGACGTCACCCTGGCCTACCCGGACAACTTCATGGGCCCGCAGATCCCCGGCCGGACCGGGGGCACGCTCCACGGCCCCGAGGAGTTTCTCGCCAACTACAAGGCCCTGACCGCCAACGTGCGCGAGGTCCTCAACGTGGGGGCGTTCCTCTCCAGGGGCCGGCAGTTCTGCGTCGAGCTCGTCACCGAGTTCCACGTTCTGCGGACCCCCCCGCCGGGCGCCCCGGGCGCGCAGTGGAAGAAGGGGGACACCGTCATCATGAACCAGATGGTGCTCTACGATCTGGACGAGAAGGGCCGGTTCCGGCACATGCGCATTTTCCACCACCGCTATCTCGACCCCGTCGAAGCGGCGCGCTACCTGGAGACATACCGCTGACCGGGCCGCGCGTCCCGCCCGGCGCCGACGGTTCCCCGGACGGGGGGCCGGCGCCGGGATTGCGCCCGGCCGGGCGCCTGTGCTACAAGAAGGGTACACAACCGGGAGGAACCGAGATGAAGCCCCTGCAAACGGACCTGTCCATCTACGCGGAATTCCACTTTGAACGCCCCCCCGTCGGGGTGAAATTCCAGTTTTTCAAGCCGGAGAACGTCGCCCCCCTCTCCCCGGAGAAGCCGTGTTCCCTGTGCGAAATGCTCGCGGAGGCATACACCTGCCCGGAGCCGTTCTACTTCGGCGGGGAATTCCCGGAAACCTGCGTGGGGAAGATACTGCTCGGCATGCAGGAGATGGAGCCGTTTGCCGAAAGCGGGCAGATCGGGGAGCATCTCGGGGTGTTCGGGGAGGCCCGCGCCAATTACGCCTTCTACCAGCATGTGCCCCGCTTCCAGAAAAACGTCGTCCGCTACGCGGTCTTCTCCCCCATGGACATGCTGGCGTTCGATCCGGACGTTTTCGTCCTGACCGCCGACCCGGACCAGGCGGAGATCCTCCTGCGCTCGATGACCTACTCCACCGGGGAGATGTACGTTTCGCGGACAACCCCGGTCATGGGGTGCGCGTGGACTCTGATCTACCCGTTCCAGAGCGGCAGCGTGAATTTCCTCCTCCCCGAGTTCGTCCACGGCATGAAGGGGCGCGCCATCTTCCCCAAAGGATCCGTCCTGGTGTCGGTCCCCTACCGCTGGCTTCCGGTCATGACGGCGAACCTCCGGGAAATGCCCTGGCGCCTGCGTGCGCACAACAGCAGGCGCGAGTACCTCGAGGAGTTCGGCAACGTCCTGTCCGAGTTGTCCTGGAAAGCCGGAACCAGCGGGGGTGCCGGCCGGTGATCACGTTTATCCTCTGGTGCGCGCTGTTTGTGCTGTGCTGGCCGGTGGCGCTTCTGGCCCTGGTGCTCTACCCGGTGGTATGGCTGATCCTGCTCCCCTTCCGGCTCCTGGGCGTCGCCGTCGGGGGGGTGCTCGATCTCATCGGCGGCATCATCAGGCTCCCGGCCCGCATCCTGCGGAGAATCTGACGTCTGGCCGCAGCGGGCCGGCCGGCCCGCGCCCGCGGTTTGAAAGAGGGGGCGGCAATCCCATGCCCCCGGAACGCGAAAGGAGCTCGCCGATGCCTACGATTGTCTTCCACTGCCCGAAGCTCAATGAACAGCAGAAACGGGACGCCGTCAGAAGGCTGACGGCGGCGGCCAGCGAGATAACGGGGATCGACCGGAAAAGCTTCGTGGTCTACCTCGAGGAGAAGGACCCGGCCAATGTCGGTGTGGGCGGGGAGATTCTCCGGGACCTGCTGGCAAACCGGTAAAGCCCGACTGCCCGGCAGCGGGCCGGGGGCCGGGAGTCACTTCGCGGCGATGACGGCCGAGCCGGGCTCCAGCCCCGGGGAGGCGGCCCTGAGGCCGATCCGGCCCGGGTCGGCCGTGGACTGAACCACGGCCAGGCACAGGCCGTGAAAAGCCCTCCACCGGTTCGAGCGGTAGTTTTCGTGGCTCCGCATGTCGCCGCTGTCGACCCCGATCAGTTTCCCGGCGCCTTCCAGTTCGAAGGTCACCTCGTTGTCGGCCGTCGGCACGACCGTCCCCGCGGCATCCACGATCCTGGCCGTGAAATGCGCCACGTCGCGGCGGTCGGCCGCGATGGTTTCGCGGTCCGCTTCCAGGCGGACGGCGGCCGGGTCCCCGGCGGTGGCGATCTCCGCCGCGGCAACGATTTTCCCCCCGCGGGTCCCCACCGCCTTCAGCGTACCCGGCTCGTAGGGGACGTCCCAGGACAGGTGCAGGTCGGCCGTGGTCCTGAGGGCGCGGGCGCGCGCCGGCACGTTCCCCCAACGCTCCTCCATCCCCGGGCGGGGGAAGGCGTAGCCCTTCGTCCCCACGGAGCGGCCGTTGAGGAACAGTTCGACCGTGTCGCAGTTGGTGAAGCAGGTCACCGGGATGGGCCGGCCCTCCCGGCCCTTCCAGTTCCAGTGCGGGAACAGGTGCAGCACCGGCGTATCCGTCCACTGGCTCTGGTAGAAGTAGAAGCCGTCCTTGGGGAAGCCGCAGCTGTCGATGACGCCCATGGATGCGCCCCGGGAGGGCCAGAACGCCTCGCCCAGGTAGTCGATGCCCGTCCACATGAAGTCGCCGGAAACGTAGTCGTGGAGCCGGACGAACTTCCACAGTTGCTCCACGTCGATCATCCCGCCCGGCGAGAACCCGAAAAACCCGCCCCCGGATTCCCCCGGGAAAAGCCAGCCGTAATCCCCCCGGGCCCACCCCATGGAACCGCTCTCGGTGCCGATGACGCGCCGGCCGGGGAAGGCCTCCCGGTCGCTGCCGTAGTACGTCTCCTTCCTGTCGCGCCACCGGTCGACGTAGTTGTAGCCGACGATGTCGAGCAGCGCGAGGAACTCGGGGCGCACCCGGTTGGCGGGCGGTTCCGACATGATCTGGTCGCAGCCCACCGTCACCGGGCGGGTCGGGTCCTCGCGGTGGAAGATCTCCTGCAGCGCGCGCAGGGTTTCCGCCCCCCGGGGGTGGGACTGGTCGGGGACCTCGTTGCCGGCGCTCCACAGGACCACCGAGGGGCGGTTCCGGTCCCGGTGCACCAGGCTCAGGACGTCCCTTTCGTGCCACTGGTCGAAATCGCCGCTGTAGCCGTTGCCCCGGAGCTGGCCCTTCCCCGACCTCCACTCGTCGAAGATTTCGTCCATGACGACAAATCCCATCCGGTCGCACAGGTCCATGAACTCGGCCGAGTACGGGTTGTGGCTGGTGCGGATGGCGTTGCACCCCATCGTGCGCAGGATCTTCAGGCGGCGCTCCCACACGGCTTCGGGAACGGCCGCCCCCACGCAGCCGGCGTCATGGTGCAGGCACACCCCTTGGAGCTTGACCCGGCGCCCGTTGAGCAAAAACCCCCTGTCGGCGTCGAACACGGCCTCGCGGATGCCGATGGGCGTCTCGCAGCAGTCGGCGACCTCCCCCGACATGAGGACCGTGCTGCGGACGCGGTAGAGGCTGGGGCTTTCCACCGACCAGAGGCTCGGATTGCCGACCGGTATCCGCTGGCTGAACACGTACTGCCGGCCGGCGCCGATTTCCATCGCCGATTCCGCGGACCCGACCGGGGCGCCGCCGCTGTCGACGACGGCGGTGGCCAGCGTGCAGGCCGCGGGGAGGCCCCCGTCGTTTTCGACCCTGGTTTCGATCCGCACCTCGGCCGCATCGTCCGTCACCCGGGGGAATGTCACGTAGGTGCCCCGGTAGCCGACATGCAGCGGGTGGGTCGCCAGAAGGTGCGTGTGCCGGTAGATGCCCGACCCGGAGTACCAGCGGCAGCCGGGCTGCCGGGAGTTGTCGGCCCGGACCGCCAGCACGTTCTCCCGGCCGAACAGGAGGTGGGGCGTCAGGTCGTAGTGAAAGGGGACGTACCCGTTGGGGCGCCGGCCGAGCCAGGCGCCGTTGACCCACACGTCGCTGTTGCGGTAGACGCCGTCGAATTCGATCAGGCCCCTGCGGCCCCGGCAGGAGTCCGGCAGCTCGAACCGCTTGCGGTACCAGCCGACGCCGGTCGGGAAGTACCCGCCCGCCCCCCCGGACGGTTCCTGTTCCGAGACCGGCCCTTCGATGCTCCAGTCGTGCGGCAGGTCCACGCCCTGCCAGGAGGAGTCGTCGAACGCCGGGAGCTGGGCCCCCGGTTTGTCGCCCCGGGCGAATCGCCACCCGAAGTCGAAACAGTCGCGCATTCTGGGCGGGACGGCGCCGGCGGGCCCCTGCTCCCGCCCGGCGGCGGTCTTCGGGGTTCCCTGTAGCGACAGCAGGGCCACGCCCCCGGCCGCCTGTTTGAAAAGACCGCGTCGGCTGATGTCCATCGTCGCCTCCCTTGCAGCCCCGCGCCGGAAGCTTCGCGGGGTATTGTGAAAGTGCCCGGAAATGTCCGCGGGACATGCAATGCCGTGCGCGCCGTGCGCCGCCGGGATGCCCCCATAGTACTGTCGATTCCAGGGGAAAAGCAATGCGCCGGCATCCAGGCCCGGCGTCTACCGTTTCTGCATGACGTAGAACACGTTCCCGTAGCAGCCCGGATACCGGCGGAACATGGCGATCTCGAGCTCGACATCGTCGAGCAGGCCCCTGTCCTCCGGCTGCAGACCGGGCCGGCTCCTGAGCTGCGCGATGCGCTGTTCGAGCGGCAGGTAGTAGGGCGCCCACCAGGCCGATTCCGGCTGGGCGAAGTGCGTGACCACCTCGAATCCGGCGTCCCGTATCCCGAGAAGATTCGCCGCGACATCCTGCATCCCGGGGTATGCGGAGGCCAAATACTCCCGGCACTCTTCGGGCGCGTCCGCGCGGAGCCAGGACAGCTCCGAGGCCGCCAGGACCCCGCCCGGAGCCAGGCGGTCGCGGCACAGGGTGAGGCCGTTTCGGAAGCCGACGACAAACAGGGAGCCCTCGGCCCAGATCAGGTCCCAGGGCCCGAGGCCCGGGTCGAGGGCCCCCATGTCCCCCGGGACGGCGATGACGGCGTCCCGGACACCTCCGGCCGCCGCGCGGCGCTCCAGCTCCCGGAGATACGGCCGGTGGTTGTCGAGCGCCGTGATGGCGTCGCCCGTGTGCCGCGCCAGCTCGATGGTCCGGGCCCCGGTCCCGCAGCCGAGGTCCAGTATCCGGAGCCCCCGGCCGCCCGGGCCGTCGCGCCGGGGGATCCTCGAGCACGCCCCCCGGAGCGCCCTGAGGGTGGAGCCTTCGTCGCCGGGGCCCAGGCGCGGCAGCGAGGGGGAGAAGATCTCGTAAAAAAACGGAGGCATCTGCATGCTCACGGTCCCGAACTCCCGGGGGCGTCCCCCCTGTTTTTCCGCACACGCCAGCCGGAGCGGGGCCCGTCAGACCGATCACGATCCAGAAAAGGGTCGGCGACCTCCCGGCAGGCTTCCACGCGCCCCTGCCCCGCCCCGGGGGCCCCGCGCTCCGCGGCGAGGCTCAGGGAACTGTCCCCGGTCCTCCATGGGGCCGCCTCCGGGTCTCCGACCCGGTGGGCCATTCTGTTGAGATCCCGGGACATGCGCCCTCGGAAGCCTGCGCCGGCGGGCATCCCTCGAGGCCGGCCCCCCCGGCGGCCGGGAAGCGGAGTCTACCCTGAAAGGGCGCCGGAAAGCAATGCGGCCGGGGAGGCAACAGCGCCTTTTCCCTGTGCGCAGGGGCCCGGGGGCTTCGGGAAGGCACAAAAGAATTGAATATTTACGGAAGCTTCACTATTGTAGAGGCCTGCGCTGGCGTGGCAGTCGCTTTTCACAAAAAACATCGCGTCGGGTTAGGGAAAAAACCGCGGGACCCCAGGGAGGCCAGGGAATGAACAGGATCGAGAAGGCATTGATGCATGCCCTATTCACCCACCTGCATCACAATATCGACAAGGCGATCGACTTCAAGGCGATCGAAGCCCTGAACAGGAAGGTCGGCAAGCTCTTCCCCGGCGCCCTGCTTGTCGGGCCGGGCGACGACGCCGCCGCGTTCCGGTTTCCCGGCACCGGGGGTGCCTTCGTGGGCAAGATGGAGAGCCACTGCTCCCCCTGCGTGCCCCGTCCCTACGACGCGGCCGCCACGGGGGCCGGCGGGGCGATGCGGGACGTCGTGGCCATGGGGGCCAGGCCGCTGTTCCTGATGAATTTCCTGGGCACCCGGCCGCTGGAGGAAAAGGTCATCGTCGGCCCGTGCGGGTTCGCCGGCAAGTGCACCTGCGGCACGTGCGTCGAGATGACCAGCGGCGAGAGGGTCAACCTGATGGTCAAGGGCCTGCAGGACATGTGCCGCGCCATGGACGTCTTCATCGTCGGCGGCGGGTTCTCCACGTCGTTTTCCGACATCGTCCCGGCGACCGTCGTCTCGGTGATCGGCAAACTCGTCACGGCCAAACCGCTGACCAAGCCCGCCAAGGCCGCCGGGGACCGGATCATCCTGATCGGCAGGACCGGGAGCGACGGCAACGACACGCTCTACCGGGCCGGGCTCGTGAAGGTGATGAAGCCGGCCGTCGCCCTGTTCCGGGAGGAGCGGGCGGTCATGGAGGCCTCCCTGGCCGCATTCGGGACGGGCAAGATCCGGGCCTGCTCCGACCTCGGGGCGGCCGGCATCGGCGCCGCCGTGTGCGAGTCGGCCCGCTACGGCGGCTTCGGCGCACGCGTCGACCTGGGCAAGGCGGCCCTCAGGGAGAAGGGCCTCATCCCCGAGGAGATCCTGATCTGCGAAACCCAGGCGAGGATGGTGGTCCAGGTCGCGGAAAAAGACGTCGACGTCGTGCTCGGGGCGATCCGGGCGAAAAAAGTGCGGGCCGACGTCATCGGCGAGATCACCCGGGACGACAAAGAGATTTTCGAGCACAAGGGCCGGACCGTGGCCGTAATTCCGAACACTCCCAGTCCGGCGGACATGAAGGAACTTCTCCACGGGTAGCGCGATGCCAGAAAAGAAACCAAAATCCGCGTACGCGAAATCGGGGGTCGATTACACGAAGATCGAGCCCTTCAAAATGGCCATGGTGCGCGCCGGGAAGCGGACGATCCGGTTCCCGAACAGGCGGGGCGTCACCATCGAACCCGAAAGCCTGGGCGCCCACGGGGTCGTGTTCCGCTGTAGCCTGGGCAGGCCCCATCTCTGGTGCGCCACCCAGGAGGGTCTGGGCAACAAGAACTGGATCGCCGAGTGGATGTACCAGCACGCCGGGACCGGGAGGACCTATTACGAGGGGATCGGCATCGACACGGCCCTGATGGCGGCCAACGACGTGATCTGCCAGGGGGCGCTCCCGGTGATCTTCACCGACGAGGTGGCGGCGGGCGACAGCGAGTGGTTCGCCGACGAGAAGCGGAGCAACGATCTCGCCGAAAGCTTCTACCAGGCCTGCAAAATGTGCGGCATGGCCCTGCCGGCGGGGGAATCCCCGGCCCTGCGCTACCTGGTGAAGGCGGAGCCGCCGGTCCGCAGCGCGCCCTCGCTCTCGGGCTGCGTCACCGGCATCATCGCCCCCCCGGGGCGGATGGTGACGGGGGCGAAGCTCGCCGCCGGCGACCGCATCATCGGGGTCACCTCCTCGGGGCTGCACGCCAACGGCGTGTCGCTCGTCATCCGGCAGGCCCTGAAGCTCAAGGACAAGTTCCTGCACGTGCTGCCCGGCGGCAGGACGCTCGGGGAGGAGGCCCTGATCCCGACCCGGTCCTACGTCCGGCTCGTCGAGGCGCTCGAGGAGAACAGGATCGAGGTGCACTCCCTGCTCGGGGGGACCGGGGGGGGGATCGCCAAGATCGCCTACGCCAAGAAGCCCTTCACCTACCGCGTCCATACGTGGGTGGAGGAGATTCCGCCCCTGTTTCTGTTCATGCGCTCGACCGGCGTCAGCCTCCACGACTGCGTGCGCACCTTCAACTGGGGCATCGGCTTCTACGTATTCGTGCCGGAAAAAGAGGTGGAGCGGACGATCCGAGCCGGCCGGAAGGCGGGGTACGACCTTTTCGAGATCGGCCGGGTCGAGGCCGGGCCGCGGCGCGTCATCTTCGAGCCGGAAAACATGATCCTTCCGGCGATCGAATAACACCTGGGGGACTGCCATGGAACTTTCCGGAGTGCTGGTGGAAGACAACCTCGTCTATTCGGGGAAATCCAAGGACATCTATCGGATACGGGACGGGGAGCACGCCGGCAAGTACGCCTTCGTCTTCACCGACCGGGGGACCGGGTACCTCGACGCGGCGAACCGGCCCGTCTTCGATCCCGGCTACGACACCGTGGTGGGGGAGATCCCGGGCAAGGGCGCCATCGCGTGCCGGTTCGCCACCTACTTTTTCAGGCTGCTCGCCGCCAGGAACATCCCCAGCCACTACATCGACACCGTGGCCGAGGACGTGATGGTCGTCGAGCCCGCCGTGCCGATCAGCCTCGCCGAGCAGGGGCCGGAATTCGAGGGTTCCGCGCCGCTGGTGAACCTGGAGTGGACCTGGAGGAACAACGCGACCGGGAGCTTCTGGAGGCGGTACCCGTTCGTCCGGCCGTGCCAGCACCTGCCCCAGGTCGTCGAGGCCTGGACCAAGGGGGACGACGACAGGCTCATCACCTTCGAGTCGCTGGCCGCCGTGGGGGCGATGACGAAGGAGGAGATCGCCTCGACCGAGGCGTTCGTCAAGCGGATCGCCGACGTCATCGCCGGCGAGCTCGCCTCGAAGGGGCTCCACCTGATAGACGGGAAGATCGAGCTCGGGAGGCTCCAGGGCGGCGACGGGGCCATCGTGCTGATCGACGAGATCTCGCCCGACGTCCTCAGGGTATGCAGGGGATACGCCCCCGACGCCGCCAAAAACTGCACGCGGAACCGCGAGTGCATCCGCACCAGCTACGCCGGCGGCAAGCGGACGATCATCGGCAAAAACCAGCTGACCGCGGCGGAACTGGAGAAGGCGTTCCTCGACTAGCCGCCCACCCCGGTTGTTATCACGGGCCTCCGGTCCGCGTCGGCGTTCCGCGCGGCAGATCCAGCTCGAACGAGCTGACGGGCAGGCCGTTGACGGCCCGGAGAGCGCACGTGCCCCCGTCGGACCAGCAGTAGCGCAGACGGAGGGCGTCCTCCCGGCCGGGGATCCCGGCATCCTCCGGGGCCCCGAGGCGTACCGTGACGCGGCTGCCGCTCTGGGAGGCCTCGGCGGAGGCGCAGGCGCCTCGCGCGCACAGGCTGAAACCGGCCACCTCCGTCCCCGGATCGGCGCCCCCGAGCGGGGGGCTGAACTCGAGCGTGGCCGATTCCGGCCCCAAGCTCCGGAGGACGGGCACGACGCCGTCGGCCGGCCCCGCCGCCCCGCCCAGGGCCCGCGCGACCCGGGCCGCGCGCACCCCCACGATCCATTTCCTCACCGGGTGGATGTCCGCGTCGTCGCCGGCATCGTGCGTGACGACGAGCCCCACTTCCGGATCCTCCAGAGCGACCTGCTGCTGGGCGTTGCGCACCGCCGCCCAGCCCGATTCGGCCGGGGCTGCGGCCCGTGGCCCGTAGTTCGGAAGCTGCACGACGATGAAGCGCAGCCGCCGGTTGAAGTGCCGCCGCCAGTCGCCGACCAGGGCCGATAGCAGGCGCCTGTAGGACTGGCTGGACTCGGTGTTGGACTCCCCCTGGTACCAGAGGACGCCCGCCGGCTCGACCGGCTTCAGCGGCGCCACCATGCCGTTGTACATCCCGGTGATCCCCGAGACGCTTTCCCAGGGGCTGCGCGGGGGATGGCCCGTTTCGGGCGGGATGAAGCGGTAGCGCCAGCCCGCGCCCAGGGGGAGGAACTCCCCGTCGTCGAACGCCAGGCCCACCTCGCCCTCCGGGCCCGTCATGCCGCCCGCGCCCCAGGTGTTGAGGACGTTGACGGTGACCTGGTTGGCCCCCCGCTGCAGGACGCCGGGCTCGAGCAGGTACGCCCGCCGGGTCCCGTAGCCGAAGGAGTTGTTGACGAACCTGCCGTTGACCCAGGTGGAATCGACCTCGTCGATCCTTCCGAGGACGAGCGTGGCCCGCTTGTTCCGCTGCACCTCGGTCAGCTCGAAGCTTGTCGAGAACCAGACGATGCCGTGGTGGTTCCTGAGGCGCTCGTCCGGGTAGGTCTTCCAGTCCCGCAGGGGCGCCTCGCGCCAGTCGGCGCCCGCGTCGAGCACCCCCCGCTCCCAGACGGCCCCCTGGTCGGAGCTTGCTTTCCACCAGCGCACCCAGTCCTCGGCGAAGGCCAGCTCGGCCGCCCGGCGGTCGCCCCGGTACTGCCGCAAACGGGCCACCCTCGGTTCGTAGCCCTCGACCGGGGCCAGGCCCTGTTCGCTGATCCAGGCCTCGATCGCGGACCCGCCCCAGGAGGCGTTGATCAGACCGAGGGGGATGCCCTCCTCCTCGACCATCTCCCGGGCGAAGAAATAACAGGCGGCGGAGAAATTCCTCACGCTGGAGTCGGTGGCCCGCTGCCAGGCGACCGGCTCCCCGAAATGCTCCGAGGGTTCGAGCTCGGCGCGCTGGGGCACGGTCAGCAGCCGGATCGCCGGGTGGCCCTGGTTGTAGGCCGCCGGCTGGTCGGCCGAACCCGCGACGGGGAAGGCCATGTTCGACTGGCCCGAGCAGAGCCAGATGTCGCCGGCCAGGACGTTCTCGAGCACGGCCTCCTCCCCGCCGCCGCCGCGCAGCCGCAGGCGGTACGGTCCGCCGGGCGGCAGGGGGGCTATCTCCGCCCGCCACTGTCCCGCGGCGTCGCTCGTGAAGTCGTAGCTCCGGCCGTCGACGGTGAGGGTGAGCGCCGAAAGCGGGGGGGCGTAGCCGCTTAGGGCGACGCTCCTGCCGTGGGGCAGCACCATGTCGGAGCCGAAGACGGGCCGGAACCCGAAGGCCCGGTCTTCGGCCGCCGCCGCTGCAGGCGCCGCCGCCGCCGCAGGCGCCAGGGAAAGAACCAGCAGCCCCCGCCGGATCCATGAGAGCAAAGCTTTGTTTCCAGTCACTGTCGGACCTCCCTTGGAATGTTGCCGCGCGCCGGACCCCCGCTACCGCAGCAGCTTCCTGAGGGGCCCCTGCACGGCCTCGGCCCAGAGTTCATACCCCTTCGCCGACGGGTGGAGCCGGTCGCTCATCACGTCCTCGGGGATGTTCCCTTCGGCGTCGAGGAACGCCTTCCCGATGTCGAGGTAGTGGACGCGGTCGCCGTCGTCAAGACGGGAGATGATGCTGTTGATCCTGGCGATGGTGGCGCGCACGGGATCGGACGGCGTGCTCCGCGGGAAGATCCCGAGCAGGAGGATCCGGGCCTTGGGGAAATCCTTCTGCAGCTGTAGAACCACCGCCCCGATCCCCTCGGCGATCTCCTCGGCGGTGTTGCGCGAGGTGTTGTTGGTGCCGATCATCAGCATGACCGCTTTCGGGCTGAACCCCTGGCCCTCGCCGTGCCGCAGCCGGTAGAGGACCCCCTGCGTGGTGTCGCCCGCGATGCCGAAATTGGCGATGCGGAGGTCCTTGAAATATTTGTCGAGCACCGGCTTGCCGGCGTAGGGGCCCGTGTCGTTCCGCCAGAAATCGGTGATGGAATCCCCCATGAACAGGACGTCGATGTTGCCCGAGCGGGCGATTTCGAGGTTGGATTGATGCTTCGCCTGGAAGTACGGGGCCAGGTCGGGGACGATGGCCGAATTGGGCGGCGGGACGCGCACGGCGACCAGCCCGGGGTACTTCCTGTGGATCTCCCGGACCGCGGGGTCCGCGGTTTCGAAAAATGCCGCCAGGCTCCGTTCTGCCAGCGCGATCTCTCCGGCCGTCGGCCGGGCGATGGCGACGGCCTCCGGGACCGGCGCGGGGTCCCCCTGCGGGACCTGCCCGAACAGGCCGGTGGTGAGCACGAGGCACAAGACAAGGACGAACGTCACGGATCGATGGATGCGTTTCACTGCATACCTCCAATGGAATAAGGATGGGACATGCACATTCTCTGCGCCCCGGGGCAGTGCCGACGCCGGCCTGCCGGGGCCGCCGACGGGTATTATAGCACTCCGGGCGCCCCGGCGGCGCGCGGTCTTTCGTCCCCGGGAAACGCGGGGCGGCGTCCGAAGAAATTTTCCGGTACGGCTTCCGGCGGCACCCGCGGCATGATACGCTTCTGGGCGGGGCGGACCCGTAGCGCACTTTTCGGCGGCCCATGCCCGCAGGAGGATCCCGATGCAAAGGTTCAAGAACATTCTGATGGTTCTGACCGGCCGCGAAACCGACCGGCAGACGATCGGCCAGGCGGCGGCCCTCGCCGTAAACAACGGGGCCAGCCTGAGCCTGCTCGAGGTGATCGAGGTCCCTGAAAGCGAGGTGTCCCGGCTCAGCTCCAGGCTGAAGGGGCGGGATTTGGCCGGGCTCTACATCGAGGACCGCAAGGCGGAGATCGAGGCGCTGCTGGCCGGGAAAAACCTCCCGCTGTCGCGCGTGGACGTCGTCTTCGGGATCCCCTTCATCACCGTCATCCGTCACGTGCACCGGCATGCGTTCGACCTCGTGATCATGACGGCCGAGGGGGAGGGCGGGCTGAAGCAGAAGCTGTTCGGCACCACGTCGCTGAACCTTATCCGCAAGTGCCCCTGCCCATTGTGGGTCCTGAAGCCCTCCCGGGAGGCTGCCGGCCAGGGGAGGATCCTCGCCGCCGTGGACCCGGCCGATCCCGGCGACGCCCGGGCGGGCCTGAACCGCAAGATCATGGAGCTGGCGGCGTCCCTGGCCGCGATGGGGGGCGGGGAGCTGCATGTCGTCCACGTGTGGGAGTTCTTCGGCGAGTCCCTCCTGCTGAAGCGGGCCGTGGTCTCCGCCGGCGAGCTCGACGCGATGGTCGAACAGGAGAAGGAATCCCACCGGCAGGCTCTGGACAGCCTCGCCCTGCAGTACCCGGCGCCGGGAATCCGGAGGGAGCTCCACCTGCTGCGCGGGGTCCCGGGGGAGGTCATCCCCGGCTTCGCCGAAGACCACGGCGTCGACCTCATCGTCATGGGGACGGTCAGCCGCCAGGGCCTGGCCGGGTTCCTGATCGGCAACACGGCTGAACAGGTCATACAGAAAGTGGACTGCTCGGTCCTGACCATCAAGCCCGACGGGTTCGTCTCCCCGGTTCAGTAGGCGGGTCAGTCGCGGACGCGGCCGAACAGGTCTTCAAGATCGGGCCCCGCCAGCGTTTCCCGCGACTGCAGAAGCCGGGCGCCCTCGGCCAGGATCTCCCGGTTGGCTTCGAGGATCTCCAGGGCGCGGCCGAAGGCCCTGCCGACCAGGTCCCGGATGGCGCAGTCGATCTCCCGGGCCGTGTCCTCGCTGTATTTGCGGGTGTGCAGCCCCCCGGCCTGCACGCCCAAACATCCGACCGGGTCGCTGTCGTAGGTGACGTGCCCGAGCTCCGCAAGCATCCCGTAGCGGGTCACCATGCTCCGGGCGATGTCGGTCACGCGGCCGATGTCGTCCGCGGCCCCCGTCGAAAGGTGGCCGAAGACGACCTTCTCCGCCGCCCGGCCTCCCAAGAGCACCACCATCTTGTTCTCGAGTTCCTCCCGGGTCATCAGGTACCGGTCCTCGGTCGGCATCTGCATGGTGTAGCCAAGCGCCCCGATACCCCGGGGGATGATCGAGATCTTGTGCACCGGGTCGCTTCCCGGGACCGCCGCCGCGGCCAGCGCGTGGCCCATCTCGTGGTAGGCCACGATCTCCCGCTCCTTCGGGTTGAGCAGCCGGCTTTTCCTCTCGAGCCCGGCCACGATCCGCTCGACGGCGGCCGTGAAATCGTCCATGACCACGCGGTCCGCCCCGCGGCGTGTCGCGTGCAGCGCCGCCTCGTTGACCAGGTTGGCCAGGTCCGCCCCGGTGAACCCGGGGGTCAGCGCGGCGACGTCCCCGGCTTCGACCGACGTGTCGAGCTCGACGCCGCGCAGGTGGACGGCGAGGATGGCCGCGCGCCCGGCCTTGTCGGGGCGGTCCACCAGGATCTGCCGGTCGAAGCGCCCCGCGCGCAGCAGGGCGGCGTCGAGCACTTCGGGCCGGTTGGTGGCCCCGAGCAGGATGGTCCCGCCGCGCGAGTCGAAGCCGTCGAGCTCGACCAGCAGCTGGTTGAGCGTCTGCTCCTTCTCGTCGTGCCCCCCGGAGAGCGGGCCGGCGCCCCGGGCGCGGCCGAGCGCGTCGAGCTCGTCGATGAAGATGATGCAGGGGGCCTTCTGACGGGCCTGCTCGAAGAGGTCGCGGACGCGGGCCGCGCCGACGCCGACGAACATTTCCACGAATTCCGAACCGCTGATCGAGAAGAAGGGGACCCCGGCCTCGCCGGCCACCGCCCGGGCCAGCAGCGTCTTGCCCGTCCCCGGGGGGCCGACGAGCAGGATCCCTTTCGGCATCCTCCCCCCCAGGCGGCCGAAGGAGGAGGGATTTTTGAGGAATTCCACCACCTCCCTCAGTTCGGCGACGGCCTCATCGACCCCCGCGACGTCGCTGAAGTTGATCTTGGTGTCGCTTTCGACGTAGATCTTCGCCTTGCTTTTGCCGATGGACATGAACCCCGGCGGGCCGCCGCTGCCCATGACCCTGCGGATGAGGAAGAACCACAGCCCGAAAAAGAGCAGGACGGGCAGGATCCAGGAGGCGATGTCTTGCAGGAAGGTGCTCTCGATCTGCCTGCGGAACTCCACGTCGTGGCGGGCCAGCTGCAGGGCTAGATCGGCCTCCACCCGGGTGGTGATGAACCGGCGCTCCGTCCCCTCCTCCTCGATCGTGCCGCTCAGGTGGTTTTCGGATATCGTCACCTGACGGATCCTCCCCTGCTCGAGCAGAGCGAGGAACTCGTTGTAGGGGATTTCCGGCGCCCGCATCCCCAGCAGCAGGACGTTGTGCAGGATCAGGATCCCGAGCAGGGCCAGGGCGACGTAGGAGGCGTTGAATTTCGTTTTTTTGTCCATAGGAAACCCTCCCCGGGCCCGGAGCCGGGCACCCGGGCGGCCCCGCGGCCGCCTTACTTCCTCCCCGGCTCGGCCAAAAATCCCACGGCTTTCCCCAGGTCGGCGTTCATCAGAATCCTCAGGACCCTGCCGCCTGCGCTCGCGGGCACGTCGACGACGCGTATCGTGTCGGCCAGCCTCGCGTACTGCGGCAGGATCTCCGGCAGCAGGTTCGGGGACTGCAGGAGGAACGTTTCGTTGAAAACCGCCTGGCCCTCGTCCGGGTAGATCGGGAGATAGCGTATGGAGGATTCGACCATGTCCTGGAAGAAATGGGTCCCGAAGGACAGTTCCGGTACGTAGTCCCCCTTCTTGTTGGCGATCTCTATGAGCATCGCCGTGTTGTTGATGTCCGAGTAGGTGACGCTGACGCCGAGCTTGATGTCGCCCCGGCTCCCCCAGCGGCCGGGCCCGATCAGGACGAACTGCCGCCTCGGGAGCAGCTTGTTGAGCCGCCCGACGGCCTGGCCCACGGCCTGGTACTCGGACAGGTCCGGGAGCCGGCCGTAGGCTTTCGGGTCCACGTAGACGATCGTCGAGATGTCCGGGACCTGGCCGTTGGAAATATAGCGGTTGGCCGAGAAGACGATGCTGTCTCCGGGGATGTCCGCGGGGATCGTGGCCGGCCCGTACTCGTGGGAGTGGCTCTGGGGGCGGCACTGCAGCAGGTACAGGTCCGTGCCGTCGTGGGCGAACTCGATGTCGACGGGCGTCGCGAACTCCGCGGCCAGGGTGTCGAGGATGCACTTGATCTGGCCGACGAATCGGGTGTGTTTGAGGAGCCCCTCGAAGGTGACGACCAGGTTGTCCTTGCCGAAATCCAGCTGCAGGCTGTTCGTCGGCGTCTGCAGGTGGTCCCCCTCGCAGACCGACAGCAGGTGGTGGATCCCGGGGATGTCGTTGCCGAACTCCCGGAGCAGGAGCGGGACGTCGAGGGTTTCAAAACGGTTCCCGGACAGGTTGATCACGTCGGCCATCTTGGGCGAATAGTGGAGGACTTCATCGGGCGTCACATTGACGCGCAGCTCCGGGTTGCCCGGGGCGATCAGCACCGGGTAGTCGTTCGATACGCGGTCGACCGCCCGGGTGCCCAGCCCGGGCACGAGCCGCACCAGGCCGTCCTCCCGCCGGATACGGGGGGACCAGCGGAATTCGTTGCTGCTGAAGGCCACGCCGGCGAAGGCGGGCATAAAATAGTGCCCGACCCGCGTGCCGACGACCTCCTGGATCATGATGCCCATCTCCTCGTGGAAATCGAGCAGGCCGCGCTCGGTCCGGTACATGATCGGGTCCGGGGAGAACGTCGAGGCGTAGACCTCGGCGATGGCGTCCATCAGCGCCTCGAGCCTGTCCTCCTTGCTCCCCTGGTTGGCCAAAAACAGGCTCTTGTACTTCCCCGAGAAGGCGGCGCCGAGCCGGTCCTCGAGCAGGCTCGAGCTCCGGACGATGATCGGGCGGTCCCCGAAATCCTCGATGACGCCCGTGAGCCCCTTGACGATTTCCGGGGCGAAGTGGGAGTTCTTGAAGATCTGCACGATGTTGGGGTACTCGAAGGCGATTTCGGAGATGTCCTTGTACTTCTGGTCGCTCATCTCCTCGTAGTTGTTGTTGTGCAGGAAGCTGATGAGCCCGTCGGAGGTGATGTACCAGGTCTTCGGCACCTTCGGCTCGCCGAACTGCCCGGTGTAGGCGCCGGATGCCGCCAGGATCCGGCTGGCCAGGATCAGGCCCGCGCTCTTCCCCCCGAGCTTTCCCCGGCTGTTGGCGGGGAAGATGATCCGGTGGACCAGCTGGTAGTAGTCCCGGATGTCGAGGTGGCCCTTCGCGATCTTGATGAACTCGAGCTGGTCGGAGAAGAAGCGCCGGATCAGGGTGACGCGCAGCCCCTTTTCGATCGAGGCGGGCAGCTCCGTGCCCTCGGCCTCGAGGTACTGGTAGCGGGTGACGGCGTGGATGATCTCGTTGAGCGACGAGTTGGGGTTGTCGATGGTCTTGATGAAGAACCGCAGCTTCTCCTGCTGCAGCCAGAGGTGGATGAACGAGAGGATCTGCTTCCCGCTCAGGTTCCGCGAGGCGATGCGGAACACCTCCCCTCCCCGGTTCAGGATGTCGTTGCTCGTCTGCTTCTGCGTGGGGCGGTTGGCGTCGGCGCCGTTTTTCAGCGCCTCCCCCCCGGCGCCGTCCGGGGGCCGGTCGAGCAGCCGGTTGGCCTCCTCGACGCCCCGCCAGCACAGGTGCTGCAGCATCTTCTGCGCGATGTAGATGTAGGTGTGCCTGTCGGTGCGCTCGAGCATGTCGACGATGACGCGCCACTCCTGCGTTCCGGTCCGGGAGAACTCCTCCTTTGCCTCCTCCCACTCCTCGAAGACCTGCTTCATCGTCTTGTGGATGATCGTGTAGCTGATCCGGTCGGCGATGGTGTTGATCAGCTTGATCTCCTCCTTGAGGAAAGGCCCCTCCTTCGCCGAGGGCACCTCCTTCAGGTAGAAGACCGATATCCGGCCGACGGATTTCCCCTGCACCCGGATGTCGGCGTCGAGCCTCCAGGGGGTCTCCGGGAAATCCCCGCCCTGGTAGACGGCGCCGTTGTAGGTCACCCTGGCCCGGCACAAGTCCGGGAACTGCCACCCGGAGGGGAGGATCCCGGCCACCTTCCGCAGCAGGTCCTCGAGCGGCGACACGGTGTCGAGCAGCAGCTCTTCGATCTGGTAGAGGCAGGTCAGCTCCTTGGTCCGCTCCTGGAGCTCGTCGACCAGGCTGAGTATCTGTTTGCCGTTGGATCGTTTCACTTGAGGATCACCCCCAGTTTCTTGCCCGCGTCCATGACGACCTTCAGGCACGATTCCGCCTCCACGTGCCGCACGAAGCGGGTTTCGGAGACAAGGCGCCGCCCGGCCAGCCAGTCCCAGTCGATGGCGTACGGGTCGCCGGGCTTATGCGAGAAATACCCGACGCCCAGGCTGGATATGTTGTGGAAGAAATGGTACCCCTGGCTCAGGTCGATGTCCTTCCCCGGCAGGCTGGACTCGACGATGACCCTCGCCCCGGATATCTGCCCCCAGGCGACCGGTATCCCGAGCGACGGTTCGGTCGAGCCCCACCGCCCGAAGCCGATCAGGAGGTAGGGGCGCTGCTGGCCGACGAGCCGGGCGTTGACGGCCTCGATCTCCTCGGCCATCTGGCGGGAGTGCCGGAAATCGAAGCTCTCGGGCCGGAGGTAGACGATGTCGCGCAGGGTGTCGATCACGCCGTAGCCCAGCACCCTTTCCGAAGCCAGCAGCACGCCGGGCCCGGACAGGTCGCTTTCCCGGATGTCGGCCGGCTCCCGCCTGAGGGCGATGGGCCGGACCTGCAGGAGGCTGATGTCGGCGCACAGCCGGGGCCTGTTCTCGAAGTTCACGGCGAATTCGATCTCGACGTGGCCGCCGGAGGCCTCCCGGCAGCGGTCGATGACATCGTCGAGCGCCTCGTTGAAGGGGAGGACGTTCGCCCGGCGCAGCGGCGCGAAATCGAGGACCCGGGGGCCCGCCGTCCCCGTTCCCATCCGGATCCGGTCGTTTTCGGCGTCGTAGGTCGAGGCCGCCAGCGCCAGCGTGTCGTCGTAGTCGGCATCGGCCAGGCCGCACTGCACCAGGTACTCGGTTTCCCTGATCGGGTCGTGCGCCGGGGGCTTCCCCATGTTGACGGCCCAGAAATCCGTCTGGGTCTGCTCGAGCAGGTCCCGGGCCGTGGCGAACGGGGGGTCCGTGCCGGGGAAAGCGGGCGAGTAGGACCAGACGCGGCTGCCGTCGACGATCGTCTTGCCGAGCCCGAGGGCGAGGTTGACGATGCCGTCGTCGAACGCGGCGTGCCCGAACGGGAAGAAGTTGCAGGAGCGGGCGACCCCTGAAATGTTCGGGTAGAAGCGGTCCCCGTGCCGCTGCCCCGCGATCTCCTGGACGATCACCGCCATCTTTTCCTCTTCCGGGCTGCGGCCGACCGAGGCCATGTAGGTTGTCGCCTTCTTGAAGAAGGTGGACGCCCAGACGAATTTCACGGCCTCGACCAGCCGGTTGAACCGGGAGTCGAGATCCGGCTGGTTGTTGGGGATCATCTTGGTTTCGTAGACGCCGGCAAACGGCGCCTGCGCCTGGTCCTCGAGGAGGCTCGAGGACCGGACCGCCAGCGGGCTGTGGATTTTCGAGGCGAACGCCCTCAGGTCCCCCACCAGTTCCGGCGGCAGTTCGGCCTTCTGGACCCGGTGGGCGATGCGGTCGTCGCTCTGGCCGGCCAAGGCGGCGCAGGACAGGCCGTTGTTTTCGAGGAACAGGTCGAAGAAGCGGGTGGTGACCACCAGCAGGTTGGGGACGTAGACCGAGACGGACGGGAGCGGGCGGGCGGCCAGGAGCGGGAGGATGGCCTCCTGTATCAGGGCCAGCCCCCGCGCCTTCCCGCCCAGCTCCCCGTCCCCCAGGTAGGTGAAGGTCTCCGTCCCGCCGAAGGTCTCGCGGTTGAAACGGAATATGCGCTCATTGGCGGACAGGCTTTTCCTCTCGTTCATCCATGAATCCCCGCCGCCGACTGGACGGCCGCCGGCCGTCCCGAAAGCGGGCTACACCCATCCCCTGTACCGCGTGGCTTTGGCCACCCGGTCGATGGCGATGACGTAGGCGGCGTCCCGCATGTAGATCTTCTTCTGCCTGGCCAGTTCGCTGACCGCGATGAAGGCGGCCGTCATCTTCTCGTCGAGCTTGCCCAGGGTCTCCTCCTTGGTCCAGTAATAGTTCATGTTGCTCTGCACCTGCTCGAAGTAGCTGCAGGTCACGCCGCCGGCGTTGGCCAGAAAGTCGGGGACGAGGAAGATGCCGCGTTTCCGGATTGTCTCGTCGGCTTCGAGCGTCGTCGGCCCGTTGGCCCCCTCTGCCAGGAGCTTGACCCGCCGGCTCATCTTCGACACCGTATCGGCGTTGATCTGGTTCTCCAGGGCGGCGGGGATGAGGATGTCCACGTCCTGCTCGATCCAGGCGGATCCGTCGAGGATCTCGTAGCCCAGGTCCCCGGCTTTTTTCCTGTCGATGCTCCCGAAGCTGTCGGTGATCGAGACCAGCTCCGCGTAATCGATGCCCCCGGCTTTTTTGAAGGTGTAGGAGGTCCGGTCGTTCTGGTCCCAGCAGGAGACGGCGATGACCTTGCCGCCGATCTGCTGGTAGAGCTCGATGGCGTACCGGGCGACGTTGCCGAACCCCTGGACGCTGGCGATGGTGTCCTGCGGGCGGACGCCCATTTCCTTGAGCGCTTCCCGGACGGTGAAGATCAGGCCGTAGCCCGTGGCCTCGGTCCTGCCGAGCGACCCCCCCATGCCGACGGGCTTGCCGGTGATGAACCCCGGGAACCTGCCCCCGTGGATCGTCTCATACTCGTCGAGCATCCAGAGCATGTGCTGGGCGTTGGTCATGACATCCGGGGCCGGCACGTCCGAAAGCGGGCCCACGTTCTTCGAGACCTGGCGCACCCAGCCGCGGCAGAGCAGCTCCTGTTCCCGGCTGCTCAGGTTGTGCGGATCGCAGATGACGCCGCCCTTGGCCCCCCCGAGCGGGATGTCGACCACGGAACATTTCCAGGTCATCCACATCGACAGCGCCCGCACGGTGTCGATCGTCTCCTGGGGGTGAAACCGGATGCCCCCCTTGCCCGGCCCCCGCGCGTCGTTGTGCACCACCCGGAATCCCTGGAACACCTCCACCCTGCCGTCGTCCATGCGCACGGGGATGAGGAAGTGGTACTCCCGCAGCGTGCTGCGGAGGATGCTTCGCATCGCCTGGTCGAGGTTCAGCATGGCGGCCACGTTGTCGAACTGTTTCTGCGCTGTTGTGAAAGGATTGTACGTCGTATCCATTTTCCTAGTCTCCCGTCTTTTGTATTCTGTGTCGATTCAATTCCCGATGGCCTGGCTGAAGGCTGATTCCGGCAGGCGGGCCTTTTCCGATCTTTGTGCCGACCCGTCCCACAATGTATTCAAATCGCGGCCTGAAATGCAAGATCAGATTGCGTGTGCGTTGCCTGCCCGGCGCCCGCCCGGCTGCCTGCCCGGCGCCCGCCCGGCTGCCTGCCCGGCGCCGCCGCTTCTTTTTCTTCGCCAAAGAACGCGAAAGGCCCTACAATGTTTCCTGGTGCGCCGCAACAGGGTTGCGCCGCGACAGGGTTGCGGTGGTAAGGTATGGGGCACTGCAGAAAAATCCGTGAACATGCCAGGCGCCGCGGGCCCGCCGGCAGGGCCGGGCGTCTGTCTTAACCAGGGAGATTGCCCATGGCAGGTAAATTTGAGCTCAAGAAAAGCAAGAGCGGCCAGTTCATGTTTACGCTCAAGGCGTCCAACGGCCAGGTCGTTCTGACCAGCGAGCAGTACAAGGCCAAGGCCAGCGCGGTCAACGGCATTCAGTCGGTGCAGAGGAGCGCGCAGAAGGACGCCAACTTCGAAGTGCGGTCCTCCGCCAAGAAAGAGCCCTACTTCGTGCTCAAGGCCGCCAACAAGGAGATCATCGGCCGCAGCGAGATGTATTCGAGCACAAGCTCCATGAAGGGGGGCATCGCATCGGTCAAAAAGAATGCGCCCGGCGCCAGGGTCGAAGATCTCACGGCGTAACGCTGCTCCGTTTTCCTCCGTCGGCCGCCGGCAATCCCCCCCTCCCGGTGTCGGCCCCCGGGGATCCCGGCCGCTGCCCGGCCCGTCCGGGGCGCCGGAGGCATGCGTGCGCGTGTTCGCGGCCCTGGCCCTGCTGCTCGGGCTCTGGGTCCCCCTCGCGGCCGCCCCGGACTCCTTCACCGGGCCGTGCCTGTCGGTTGTCGACGGCGACACCATCGACGTTTCGGTTGACGGCGCGGCCCTGCGGGTCCGCATCGAGGGGGTCGACTGCCCGGAAAACGGAGAGCCGTTCGCTGAGGCCGCGAAGGAATTCACGACGCGGCTTCTCGAAGGGAAGACGGTAGAGGTCGTCGTCAAGGAGAAGGACCGGTACGGCCGGACGGTCGGCCGGGTCTTTGTCGACGGGCGGGACGTGTCCGTGGAGCTACTCCGGGCGGGGCTTGCGTCGCACTACGTCCAATACAACGGCGACTGGCTGCTGGCCGAACTGGAGACGCTGGCCAAAGCCGGCGGGGCGGGGATGTGGGCGGCCCCGGGGAAGGCCCCCGTCGTCTATCACGGCAACGTCCGCAGCCGGGTGTTTCACGCCCCGGCATGCCCCGACTACAACTGCAGACACTGCACCCGCGTCTTTGAGTCCAGGGACGAGGCCGTCGCGGCGGGCTTCCGGCCGTGCGGGACGTGCAGGCCCTAGGGCGCGCGCCCTAGGCGGCGGGGGGCTACCGCAGGTTTTCATGCCGGAACAGGTGGCACGCGTTGCAGAGGGCCTCCGACGGGGCGTGTTCCCTGTGGCATGCAGTGCACGCGGCCGTCGCGCCGTAGTGGGGCGAGTCGTGCGGGTTCTTCTCGAGCCCCGCCGTCCGCAGCGCCACCTGCTCGTAGCCGCCGTGGCACCGGAGGCACCGGTCGTCCTCGGCCGGGGCGAGCGGGTCCTGCGGATCGTGGCACAGGCCGCAGAGGCCGCCCTCCCGGCCGAGGACAAGATGGTACTCCTTGACGGTCTTCCCCCGTACCGGTTCGGGCCCGGCCGTTGCGGCCGGCGCGGCCGTGGCGGCATCCTTTGCCGAGGGGTTCCCGATGCCGGCGGCCGCAAGCAGCCCCGCCAGAACGTACAGCACCCACAGACTGGTTTGTCTCATGGCATCCCTCGTATCCGGCCGCATCCTGCACGGCCGCGCGTCTTTGCCCCCGTAGGCATCAGGCGCCGCGCCGGGCGGCGTTTTCGCCCGCAATGCGCCCCATGACCAGGCACTCGGCGATGGCGCACGATCCCAGGCGGGAGGCGCCGTGAATGCCGCCGGTGACCTCCCCGGCGGCGAACAGGCCCGCGGGGGCCTCCGGCAGTCGCCCTGTCGCTCGGTCCTGTTCTGTCCATCATGCCCTCCTAGGTGAAACCGCGGCGGATCCCCAGTTTCTTCATACGGGCCTGCAGGGTCGTCCGTTTCAGCCCCAGCCGCCTGGCGGCCCCGCCCGGCCCCGATACGACGCCGTTGGAATCCTTCAGGGCCCGGAGGATCTGCTCGCGCCCGGCCGAGGAGGCGGGCAGGGCCGGGGCGCCTCCCCGGCCGGACCCCGGGGCCGATTCGGGCATGGCCAGCTCCAGCGTCCTCCCCCGCGACAGGATGACGGACCGCTCGATGATGTTCTGCAGCTCCCGGATGTTCCCCGGCCACCCGTAGCGGGCCAGGGCGCTCATGTCCCGGGCGGAGATGGCGTCGATCCTGCGGCCCGTCCGCTGCGCGTACTTCTGGGTGAAATAGCGGGCCAGGACGGGAATGTCCTCCCGGCGGTCGCGCAGGGGGGGGACGACGAGGGGGAAGACGTGCAGGCGGTAGTAGAGATCGCTCCGGAACCTGCCGGCGTCGACCATGGCCTTGAGATCGCGGTTGCTGGCGGCGACGAACCGGGCGTCGACCCGGATGGTCCGGTTGCTCCCCAGCCTCTCGAACTCCTGCTCCTGGATCGCGCGCAGCAGCTTCGGCTGGAGGTCGAGCGGGATTTCCCCGATCTCGTCGAGAAACAGGGTGCCCCGGTCGGCCAGCTCGAAGCGCCCGATCCTCTGGGCGAGCGCCCCGGTGAAGGCGCCTTTTTCGTGGCCGAACAGCTCGCTTTCCAAAAGGCTCGAGGGGATGGCGGCGCAGTTGACCTTGACGAAGCCGTGGCCGCTGCGCAGGCTGGACTGGTGGATCGCCCGGGCGACCAGCTCCTTCCCCGTGCCGGTCTCCCCCAGGATCAGGACCGTCGCGTCCGTCGGCGCCACGATCCGGATGTTTTCGAGCACCGACTGCAGCGCGGGCGATTCGCCCAGCATCTCCCCGATGTTGCGGTCGGAGCGGATCTCGTCCTCGAGGTAGAGCTTCTCCTCGGTCAGCTTCTCCTTCATCTCGGCCAGCTCGTGGTAGGTCAGCGAGTTCTCCAGGGCGATGGCGATCTGCCGGGACACCAAAACGAGAAGCTCGACGTCCCCGTCGCCGAACCGCCGGCCGTCGAGCCGGCCGAGCTCCAGTGTCCCGAGCGTCGCGTTGCGCGTCACCAGGGGGATCGAGCAGGAGGAGCGGAAGCCCGCGTCCGCCCAGCGCCTGTAGACGGGCGCGGGGAACCGGTCGAAGTCGACCGTGTCGGTCACGACCGGTTTGCCCGTCGCCAGGGCCTCGGCCGCGGGCAGCCCCTCGGGCCGCGAGGAGACCCGGTCGATCTCCAGTTCCGGATCCGGTTCGTAGCGGACGCCCCGGAGGGTAAGCTCCCCCGATTTGGGGTCGAGGATCGTGAAGGCCGCGATGTCGAAATCCGTGATCTTGTGCAGCTGCTCGGCGACGGCCGAGAAGAGTTCGTCCGGGGACAGCTTCGACACCAGGGCGTTGGTCAGGTCGATCAGCATCTGCAGGCGGTCGCGCTCGTGCAGGTACTGCCGGCGCGTGAGGTACAGGTCGATGGTCGCGGCAAACTCCGAGGCGACCCTGTGCACGAAATTCACCTCGTCCGGGCCGATTTCCGAGGCGGCGAGAAACCCGAGGGCCAGAACGCCCAGGCGGCGGCTGCCGGTGGTGAGCGGGACGAACAGGAGGGAGTCCAGGCCGTAGGCGAGCACGGGCTCGAGGGCCCCCGGCCAGCGGGTCTCCCCGCCGAGGTCGGGGATGAGCAGCGGCTGCTGGCTCGACCAGACCCAGCCGGCCGGATTGCCGTCGACGGGCAGGGTGTGCCGGATGTCGGCCGCGCCGAACCTGTCGGAGAAGCTGAAGCCGTACATGCGGAGCGTGCCGCCCTGCTCGTCGTGGAGGAACAGGGCGAGGCCGTCGAAGGTCAGCACGCGCTTGAGCGACCCGCGCAGGGAGCGGCAGAGGCCGTCCATGTCGTCGTGGCCAGAAATGGCATGGGACAGTTCGAACAGCGCTTCGTACAGGGTGGATTTGTCGACGCCCATCGTCCCATCATACAACACTCCCCCCGAACAGTCGAACCCCGAACATTCCCCTCCGGCCTGTGACTGGGGCCCGGCAGGGTGAGGGCCCGGGGGCTCAGGCGGAGGCCCGCGCGTGGTCGATGACGTAGCGCAGGTAGACGCCCCCGGCGTGCAGCCGGGCGTGGGTTGCAGCCAGGCGCCGGAGCAGGGCACGGCCCCGGACGTCGATTTCCGTAACATCGTCGAGGACAACGGTTACGGGGACATCGGCCGCGAGGGCCTCCAGGCAGGCGCTTTCGGCCAGCGCCACGGCCTCGTCGGCCAGGGCGCCCCCGATGGCGATCCGGACGCCGTGGGGACTGTCCTCCCGCTGCAGACGAAACATGCCGTTGCCCCTCCCGGATTGCGGACCGGGGGATCGGCCGGCCGCAATATCTGTCCTACTCCGCACGCAAGTTTCTTGCCAGAGTGCGGGCCGATCCGGCGCTGTCGCTCGCCGGGAGCGCCCGGCGGGCGCCCGGGCCCTGCGGCGCCCATAGCCCGAAACGCCGCCGGGCGTGCCGCCATCTGCCGACAAATCGGCACATGACACTGGCAAATGCCAATATGTCATTGGCGCGGACCCCGGGATCCCCCCCGGATGCTCCGGCGGCGGGCCGTTCCGTCGGGCGGGAGGGGAATCCGCAGCACGGGAACGGATTCCTCCGGGAGGGGCCGGAAAAACCCCCAGCCTATTGCACCAGCGCCCCCGCTTCGTGCATACTAGTGGGTCCTGCCACTGCCTTCAGTCCGGGGATCTCATCGCCCATCTCCTCGAGTCCTTGATTTTTCGCGGCCGCAGTGGAAGAAGTGGCACGAAGGTTGCAACCGTCACGTGGTTTGACGCACCGATCGATTTTTCAAAGGAGTTGCAGCATGCGGGTTCATCATCGGATCAGAGTTGCCGGCGCAGCAGGGTTGATTGTCTCGGGTCTATGCCTGTCGGGATGCAAATCGGAGGTGGCTTCCATGCCGGCGGCCGCACCCGAGGTCGCGTTCGTGTCGGTCGCCACCGAGCCGGTCGTGCTCTCGACCGAACTGCCCGGAAGGATCAGCGCCCGCCTGGTGGCCGAGATCCGCCCCCAGGTCAACGGCCTCCTTCAGAAACGCCTGTTCCAGGAGGGGAGCCGCGTCCGTGAGGGCGATGTCCTCTACCAGATCGACCCCGCCCCCTACCAGGTGGCTCTCGACCAGGCCCAGGCGTCGCTCGAGCTGGCCGAGGCCAACATCAGGCTGGCCGAGGCCAATCTCCCGGCCCTGCGGTCCAGGGTCGAGCGTTTCCGGGACCTCGCCGCGATCCACGCCGTCGGCCAGCAGGATTCCGACGATGCCGCCGCCGCCCTGGAGCAGGCCGAGGCCAACCTTGCGATGCAGAAGACGGCGGTGGCGGTCCACCGCGCGGCCGTCGAGAGCGCACGGATCCAGCTGTCCTACACCCCCATCAAGGCGCCCATCTCCGGGCGGATCGGCATGTCGAACATCACGGTCGGCGCCATGGTGACGGCCTACCAGCCCACCCCTCTGGCCGTCATCCAGCAGCTCGACCCCATTTACGTCGACGTGACCCAGGCCGCCGCCGAGCTGCTGCGGCTGCGCCGGAACCTCGACAGCGGGGACCTCAAGCGCGGCAGCGACAGCCTGAAGCGGGTGCGGCTGCTCCTGGAGGACGGGACCCCCTACGCGGAGACGGGCACCCTGGAATTCCAGGACGTCACCGTGGATCCCACCACCGGTTCGGTCACCCTGAGGCTGGTGTTTCCCAACCCCAGGCAGGTTCTCCTGCCCGGCATGTTCGTCCGCGCCGTCATCGAGGAGGGGCGCAGGCCCGAGGCCATCCTGATCCCCCAGGAGGGGGTCACCCGCGACACGAAGGGGAACCCCGTGGCCCTGGTCGTCGGCCGGGACGAGAAGGTGGAGCCGCGCATGCTGACGCTCGACCGCGCCATCGACAACCGGTGGCTCGTGACCCAGGGGCTCGCCCCCGGGGAACGGGTTATCGTCGAGGGGACCCAGAACGTCCGCCCCGGCATGGCGGTCCGGGCCGTCCCCCTCGGCCAGGCCGGGGCGGAACATCAACCTTCAGCGAAGGCCGAGTAGGGGGAGGCGCGCCATGGCAAGATTTTTCATCGATCGTCCTGTTTTTGCCTGGGTCATAGCCATCGGCATCATGCTGGCGGGCATCATCGCCATCGTCACCCTGCCGATCTCCCAGTACCCCCCCATCGCCCCGCCCACCATCGCCATCCGCGGCATGTACCCCGGCGCTTCGGCCAAGACCGTCGAGGACACCGTCATCCAGGTCATCGAACAGAACATGACCGGCCTGGACCGGATGCTCTACATGGAGTCGAGCAGCACATCCACGGGCATCGGGAGCGTCGAGCTCACCTTCGAGCCCGGCACCGACCCGGATCTGGCCTGGGCCAAGGTGCAGAACAAGCTGCAGCTAGCCATGCCGATGCTGCCCGAAACCGTCCAGCGCCAGGGGCTGGAGGTCAGCAAGTCCACCCGCAATTTCCTCCTCATCGTCGGGCTCACCTGCGAGGACGGGAGCCTGGACCAGGACGACCTGATGGATTACGCCGCGTCCCAGCTCCAGACGTCGCTCGCGCGCGTGCCCGGAGTGGGGGAGGTGGAGGCCTTCGCCGCGCAATACGCCATGAGGATCTGGCTCGACCCCCCCAGGATGACGAATTTCGGCATGACGCCGAGCGATGTCGTCGCGGCGATACGGATCCACAACGTGCAGGTGTCCGCGGGCCAGTTCGGCGGCCAGCCGGCGGTGCCCGGCCAGAGGCTCAACGCCACCATCACGGTACAGAACCTGCTGAAAACGCCTGAAGAGTTCGGCGCCATCCCGCTGCGCAACAACCCCGACGGCTCGGTCGTCCGGGTGCGGGACGTGGCCCGCACCGAGCTGGGGACGGAGTTTTCCCAGTTCAAGCTGTTCTTCAACCAAGGGTACCCGGCGGCCGCCCTGGCCATCCGGCAGATGGCCGGGGCCAACGCGCTCGAGACCGCCGACGCGGTCAAGGCGGCGATGGAGGAGCTGGCCCGGTACTTCCCGCCCGGCATGAAGGTCGTCTACCCGTACGACACCACCCCGTTTGTCCGGGTGGCCATCGGCGAAGTGGTCCGGACCCTCATCGAAGCCATCATCCTGGTCTTCCTCGTCATGTACCTCTTTTTGGGGAACCTGCGCGCCACCATTATCCCCACGATCGCCGTCCCGGTCGTCATCCTGGGGACCTTCGGGGTGCTTTCGGCCTTCGGCTATTCCATCAACATGCTGACGATGTTCGCCATGGTCCTGGCCATAGGCCTGCTCGTCGACGACGCAATCGTCGTCGTCGAGAACGTCGAGCGGATCATGGCCGAGGAGGGGCTTCCCCCCCTGGAGGCCACGCGCAAGTCCATGGACGAGATCACCAGCGCCCTCGTGGGCATCGGGCTGGTCCTGGCGGCCGTGTTCTTCCCCATGATGTTCTTCCAGGGATCGACGGGCATCATCTACCGCCAGTTTTCCATCACCATCATCTCCTCCATGATCCTGTCGGTGCTGGTGGCTTTGATCCTGACCCCGGTGCTGTGCGCCAACCTTCTCAAGCCGGTGCCCAAGGGGCACGAGGCCGCCGAGACCGGCCTGCGCCTGCTCCGCCCCTTCTTCCTGTGGTTCGACCGCATGTTCAACCGGCTCCGGGGCGGCTACCAGGCCGCCGTCGGGCACATCCTCCGGCACAAGGCCCCCGTCTTCGCCGTCTTCGCCCTCATCGTGGCGCTGACGGGGTACCTGTTCCTGAGGATGCCCACGGGGTACCTCCCCGACGAGGACCAGGGCGTGCTCCTGGCCCTGGTGCAGACGCCGCCGGGCTCGACGCAGGAGCAGACCGTCGAGGTGCTGGAGAAGGTGCGCACCCATTTCCTCGAAAACGAGGAGGCGGCCGTCGAGTCCTGCTTCGGCATCGCCGGGTTCAGCGCGGCCGGCGCGGGCCAGGACCAGGGTCTGGTCTACATCAAGCTGCGGGACTGGGACCTGCGCGACAGCCCGGACCTGAAGGTGGACGCCATCATCCGGAGGGCGTACCCGGTCATGGCCTCGGTCCGCAACGCCCGGATCTATGTCATCAGCCCCCCGGCGGTCTCGGAACTCGGCATGGCGCAAGGGTTCGACTTCATGCTGCAGGACCGCGGCGGGCTCGGCCACGACAAGCTCATGGAGGCCCGGCTCCAGCTCGCGGCCATGGCGATGCAGGACCCGCGCCTGGCCAACGTCCGGCCCAACGGGATGGAGGACGTGGCGCAGTACAAGGTCGACATAGACTGGGAGAAGGCCGGGGCCCTCGGCGTGCCGGTCAGCTCGGTCCAGGGCGCCATCTCGGCCGCTTTCGGGAGCGCCTACGTCAACGACTTCATCCAGAACGGGCGCGTCAAGCGCGTCTACGTGCAGGCCGACGCCCCCTACCGCATGCTTCCGGACGATCTCGAGCATTTCTACGTCCGCAACAACGCGGGCAGGATGGTCCCGGTCACCGCCCTGGCGTCCGGGCACTGGATGTTCGGCTCCCCGCAGCTCGAGCGGTTCAACGGATTCCCCTCCCTCAATTTCCAGGGCGAGCCCGCGCCGGGCAGAAGCTCCGGAGAGGCGATGAAGGTGATGGAGGAGCTCACGGCGAAACTGCCCCGGGGCTTCGGGTTCGAGTGGACGGGGCTTTCCTACCAGGAGCGGATGTCCTCGCAGCAGACGGGCATCCTGTACGCTTTCTCCATCCTGGCCATTTTCCTCGTCCTGGCGGCCCTGTACGAGAGCTGGACGATCCCGATCTCGATCCTGCTGGCTTTGCCGCTCGGGGTCATCGGCGGCGTGCTGGCGTCGACCGGGCGCGGGCTGCCCGCGGACGTCTACTTCCAGATCGGGCTGCTGGCCGTGCTCGGCCTGACGACCAAGAACGCCATCCTGATCGTCCAGTTCGCCAAGATCCGCGTGGAGCAGGGGATGGGCCTGATCGACGCGACGCTCGAGGGGGCGAGGCTACGGCTGCGGCCCATCGTGATGACGTCGCTCGCCTTCGGTTTCGGGGTCCTGCCCCTGGCGATCGCCAGCGGCGCCGGCGCCGGGGCCCAGAAGGCCATCGGGACCAGCGTGCTCGGCGGCATGATCACCGCCACCTTTTTGGCCATTTTTTTCATCCCGCTGTTTTTCGTGGCGGTGAGCCGGCTTTTCGGCAGGAAGAACGGGAATCGGCCCCGGGTCCCGGCCGCCGAAACCTCGCCGGGGGGGGGTCTAGCATGATGCGCAAACGTACCGCACTGACGCTCGCGGCACTGTCCATACTCCTGTGCGGCTGCCCGCCCCGGTCGGTTCATGTCCGGCCCGAACCGCCGGTCCCGGCCGCCTGGCCCGAAGGCCCGGCCGCCTGGCCCGAAGGCCCGGTTCAGGGCCCCGGGGCCGCGCAGGCCGCCGCCGACATCCGGTGGCAGGATTTTTTCGCCGACGGCCGGCTGCGGGCCGTCATCGAGCTCGCCCTGGCCCATAACCGCGACCTCCGCATCGCCGCGCTCAACGTGGAGAAGGTCCGGGCCCTGTACCGGATCCAGCGGGCCGAACTCTATCCCACGGTGGCCGTCTCGGCCAGCGCCGAGGGCTACAGGATTCCGGAGAACATGTCCGGCGACGGGGAGGCCCAAACGGTCGCCCAGTACACGGTGGGGTTGGGAACGGCCAGCTGGGAGCTCGACCTGTTCGGCCGCATCCGCAGCCTGCAGAGCCGCGCCCTGGAGCAGTATCTGGCCACGGAGCAGGCGCGCGCGGCCGCCCAGATGTCGCTCGTCGCGGCCGTCGCCCACGGATGCCTCCAGCTGGCGGCCGACCGGGAGTCCCTCGATCTCGCCCGGGCTACGCTCGACGCGCAGCAGGCCTACCGCGACCTGATACGGCAGTCGAGGGACCTCGGCGTCGCCTCGGATCTCGACCTGCGCCAGGCCGAGAGCCAGGTGGAGGCCGCGCGGGTCGACATCGCCCGGTTCTCCGGCCAGGTCGCCCTGGACAGGAACGCCCTCGGCCTGGTCGTCGGCGCCCCGGTCGGGGACGACCTGCTGTCGTTGGACCTCGATGCGGCCGCGGCGATGAAGGATGTCGCGCCCGGGGTGCCTTCGGACGTGCTGCTCGGCCGCCCGGATATCCTCGCCGCCGAGCACGCGCTGGCCGCGGCCAGCGCCAACATCAATGCCGCCCGCGCGGCCTTCTTCCCGCGCATCGCGCTCACGGCCGCAGCCGGCCTCACCAGCAGCGACCTGGCGGACCTGTTCCAGCCCTCGGCCGCCACGTGGAATTTTGCGCCGCAGCTCGCGCTGCCGATCTTCGACTCCGGCGCCCGGCAATCGGGCTACGATGCCGCCCGGGTGGACCGCGACATCGCCGTCGCCGGCTATGAAAAGGCGATCCAGACGGCCTTCAGGGAAGCAAGCGACGCGCTGAGCCGCAGGGCCCACTTGGTCCGGCAGCAGCAGGCGCAGCAGGCCCTGGTCGACACCCTGGCCCAAACGCTCCGTTTGACCGAGGCGCGCTACAAGGGGGGGGTCGACAGCTACCTGAGCGTGCTCGTCTCCCAGCGGGCGCTCTACGGCGCACAGCAGCAGCTTGTCGGCATCCGCCTGGCGCGCCTGAGCAATCTCGTCACCCTCTATAAGGTTCTGGGCGGGGGCGCCCAGGGAGTATCCTAGGTCATAAGGTTCTGGGCGGGGGCGCCCAGGGAGCACCCTAGGCCATAAGGTTCTGGGCGGGGCGCCCAGGGAGCACCCTAGGCCCCGGAGGCCCGGATCCCGCGAATTCCTCATGCTCCTGATCGACGGAGAACAAGGGCGGCGGGCCCCCCCGGGGGGCCTAGGGCATTTCCGGGGTGATGATCCTGTAGTTGCCGCTTAGGTGCATCAGGCCGAACAGGTACAGGAGGCCGTCGTAGTACGGGTCGAAGTAGCCGTCTTCGTAGGGCTCCAGCCGCGCATTCCACACCGCGTCGACGAACTTCCAGCTTTTGCCCTGCGTCCCCATGATCGACGCGGCCGCGGAGGTGGCCACCAGCCCGAGCGAGTGGCGGAACGAACGGAATCCCCCGGCCGGCAGGATGAATTCCGGGAGCGTGCCGTCGACGTTGTACTGGTCCTCGAAAGTGTCGATCCCCCGGCAGAACAGGAAATTCTGGATGCGCCGGGCGTAGTCCTGCTGCCACTCCCTGTCCTTGGCGAACCACGAGTAGTCCATGGCGATGTTCATGGGGACGCGCCAGGAGTCGAAGCGGAAGGCGCCGGGAAACCACCGGTTCTCCCTGGGGGCCCCGCTGAATTCGGTGGCGTCGGCGTTGAGCCCGGTTTCCGGGTGGCAGGCGCGGTGCAGAAACGCGCGCGACGCCTCGGCGCACTCCCGGTAGAACTGTTCGTGGCCGTCGCGGGCGTAGGCGGCCCATATCTCGAAAAATGCCGGCAGGTGGTAGGACGGGTCGGTCCATCCGTACCCGGACGCGTCGGGCACGAACGTGATCAGCTTGTGCTCGGTGTTGATCAGGTGGGTGACCCCCCCGGTCCCGTCCTTGCTCCACATGGCGTCGAGGATCCTCCTGGCCTCGGCGTAGTAGTCGATGCCCGTCGAGTTCCCCCAACGGTTGGAGGCGAACAGCAGGTCGGTGACGAAATAGAGCTCCCCGTCCGAGGCCGACCCCTCGGAATTGTGCTTGCCGGTTTTCGGGTCCACGCTCCAGGCGAAGTAGGCGTCGCGGGCGCCGCCCTGGTGCTGCATGTACTTCTTCGTCCAGCGCCACAGGCGGTCGAAAACGTCCTTCTTGCCCAGCTGCACGGCCACCATCATGCCGTAGGAGAGGCCTTCGGTGCGGGCGTCGTGGTTCTTCAGGTCGGAAACGTAGGCCATGTCCGGGCCCACTTCGAAGTAGACGCGATCGGGCCCCTCGAAAATGTCGCGGTAGGCCTTCGCGAGCTTGGCGTCGATGTCGGCCTGGCTGTAGCCGGCCTCCAAAAACACGTTCCGGTATTTGCCCGTCTCCCAGGCGCCCTTGTCCCACGGCGTCATTGTCCCGCGGGGGTCGGGGACGTCCCCGGCGCAGTCGTCGCCGGGAACCCCCGCAGCGGGGAGGAGAAGCGCGAAAACCAGAAGGGCTGCAAGGATCGTCTGTTTCATAGGGGGTGCCTGCCTTGTATCGTAGTTGGACGCCATCGGCCGGCATGTGCGGGCCGCGGCATCATCATACCACCGGGGCCCGCGGATCCGCCCCATGTTTTCCCGCCCTGGCCGGGCGGTGAAAATTAGCTGGGCCGCCGGCGGGGGATGCCTTAAGGTATAGCCGAGGGGGGGCGATGGACGTTTTGCTGCGCTACCGCGGGTGTTTGCTCGGCCTGGCCGCGGGGGATGCCGCGGGCACGGCGCGCGAGTTCATGGAGCCCGGGAGCTTCGAACCCGTCCGGGACATGGTCGGCGGCGGGCCTTTCGGCCTCCGGCCGGGCCAGTGGACCGACGACACCTCGATGGCCCTGTGTTTGGCCGAAAGCATCCTGGAGCGGGGCGGGTTCGACCCGGGCGACCAGATGCGGCGGTATGTCCGGTGGTGGCGCGACGGGCACTGGAGTTCCACGGGCTCCTGTTTCGACATCGGAGAGGCCACGCACCGGGCCCTGGTGCGGTTTGTGCGGACGGGCGACCCCCGCAGCGGGTCGGCCGACCCCCGCAGCGCCGGCAACGGGTCCCTGATGCGGCTTGCCCCGGTGCCGATGGCGTGGGCGGAGGATGCGCGCCTGGCCATCGAGCTCGCGGCCCGGAGCTCGGAGACCACCCACGCGGCCGCCGGATGCCTCGACGCCTGCCGCTACCTGGCGGCTTTGACCGTCGGCGCCCTGCGGGGGGAGGGCAAGGAGGCGCTCGTCGGGGACCAGTACTGCCCGGTGCGCGGGTACTGGGAGGACCGCCCCCTGGTTCCGGAAGTGCGGGAGATCGCATCGGGCTCCTTCCGCCGGAAGGAGCCCCCGGAGATACGGGGGACCGGGTACGTCGTGCGTTCCCTGGAGGCGGCCCTGTGGGCGTTCGACCGCAGCGAGAACTTCCGCCACGGGTGCCTGCTGGCCGTCAACCTCGGGGACGACGCTGATACGACGGCCGCGGTCTACGGGCAGCTGGCCGGCGCCTTTTACGGGGAGGGGGGGATCCCGCCGGAATGGCTCGACCGCCTGGCGATGCGGGAGACCATCGCCGGGCTGGCCGGGCGGCTGCTGGCGCTGACGCGCCGGCGCTCGGGGAATCCCGTGCCGGACCCGGCCCCGGAGGTCCGCCGCGCCGCCGAAGGGGCACCCCTCCCCGTCCCCTTCGACCGCAGCTACTGGGTCGTCCCGGGGGCATTTTTGGCCGGCGCCTACCCGGGCCATCCCGACCCGCAACGGGCCCGGGAGAAGCTGCGGGCGCTGCTCGATGCCGGCATCCGGTGCTTCGTCGACCTGACGTCGCCCGAGGACGCAAACCTCTACGGGGAGGCCCTGGCCCCCTACGGCGGGCTGATCGGCGATGCCGCCGCCGGGCGCTTCCGAGTCGACTACCGCCGCCTGCCGGTCACGGACATGGACGTCCCCCCGGCGGCCCGGATGCGGGAGATCCTCGACGTCGTCGACGGTGCCGTGTTCGGCCAGGCCCCCGCCTACGTGCACTGCCTGGGCGGCTTCGGGCGAACCGGGACCGTGGTCGGCTGCTGGCTTGTCCGCCACGGCATCGAGCGGGGGGAGGCCGCCCTCGGCCTCATCCGCAGGCTCCGGCGCGGGGATCCCCAGCGGGACAGGGAATCCCCCCAGACGGAGCGGCAGCGGAGGTTCATCCTCGAATGGGAGCCGGGGGCCTAGAGGGCCGCCCGGGGGGGGGCGGGCGCCGCCTAGGGCTGATCCCGGGGCTCCCTGGGCCGGTAGGTGGCGTCCCACAGCGCCGGCATGCCGCTGTCGGCGGTCACGTACCGCTTCCGGATCCGCCAGCGGCCGTCGCGCCGCACCAGCTCGGTGTATTCGCGCCCCTGTTCGAGCAGCCGGGGCGCCAGCCGGATGTTGTCGTTCATGACGCCGGTCCAGACGAGCCATGCCGTCGCCGTGTCCCCCCGGACGCGGATCACCGGGTTGCCTAGGAGCATGTGCACCCTGCCGCCGAGGTTGGCCTCCTCGCCGCCCACCCCCTCGTAAAGCTTCCTGATGGCCTCGCGGCCCTCGGCCACCATCCCGTTGACGTCGAAGACGGCGTCCTCGGTGAAATACCGGGCCAGGTCGTGGCCGGTCCCGGATGTCAGGTCGACGTAGTAGCGCGTCAGCAGGTCTTCGATCAGGATGCGGTCGAGCAGCGTCTCCCGGGTGACGGCCGCATCCTCGTCCTCGTCCCCGGCCGCCTCCGGCGGCGCCGCCAGGGCGGCCGCCAGTGCGGCGATGGCCAGTGCCGCCGCGGCCGGTGCGAAGATGAGGGCGAAGCGCGTCCCGGTGCCGGGTTTGCGGGGTGTGTTCATGGTTCGGTCCTCCTGTTTCTGGAAAAGGTTTGAAAATATTCGCCCCGGTCCGGTCCGGACGGGGTATAATCCCACAATATACACCGGTATCGGCCCGACTGCATCCAGGGAGGGTTGCACGTTGCCCGACGTTTTCCCCGCCACCATCGCCTGCACGGGGGCGCGGCATCATTATCCGGATCTGAAACAGCAGTTCCAACAAGGAAAGGAGCCGGCATGTCCATAGCCAAAATCATCGAAGTCAGCGCCGAATCGAAGAAGGGTTTCGAGGACGCCATCCAGCAGGGAATCAAGCGCGCCGAGGCGACCGTCAAGAACATCAAGAGCGCCTGGATACAGGAACAGCAGGTAGTGGTGGAGAAGGGGAAGATCACCGCCTACCGGGTCATCATGAAGGTCACGTTCATTCTGGAAAAATAACCGCATTGCTGGTCCGGGCGCCCGCCGTTTCCGGGCGCCCCGCCGTTTTCGGGCATATCCTTCGGCCTGCCCGGGGGATGTGCCGGGAGCTTCCAGTGAACCGATCACGGACATTTTTGCTGATGGTGGCCCTGACGGTGATGTTTGTCCTCGTCGGCGGGTTCGTCGGCGGCCGCCAGGGCGCCGTGCTGGCCTTCATCCTCGCGGCCGGCATGAACTTTTTCTCCTACTGGTTCAGCGACAAGCTGGTGCTGCGAAACTACCGCGCGCACGAGGTCAGGCCCGAAGACGGGTCGCGGCTGTATCCGATCGTGCAGTCTCTGGCCCAGAAGGCCGGCCTGCCCATGCCGCGCGTGTTTCTCATCCCCGAGGCGAACCCCAACGCGTTCGCCACGGGGCGCAACCCCCAGCACGCCGCCGTCGCGGCGACCGAGGGGATCATGGGCATCCTCAGCGATGAGGAGCTCGCCGGGGTCATGGCCCACGAGCTGACCCATGTCAAGAACCGGGATATTCTGACCAGCACGATCGCCGCGACCTTCGCGGGGGCGATCGCCACCCTGGGGCAGATCTCCCGCTTCGGCGTGGGGTCGGACCGGCAGAGGTCGAACCCCCTGGGCCTGCTGCTGATCGTCGTCGCCGCGCCCCTCGGGGCCATGCTGCTTAGGATGGCCATCTCGCGCACGCGCGAGTATGCGGCCGACCGGGGCGGCGCCGAGATCAGCTCCACCCCCCTGGCCCTGGCCAGCGCGCTGGAAAAACTGCATCTGGGGTCCCAGCGGGTTCCGATCCAGCGGGGGAACCCCGCGCACTCCCACCTGTTTATTGTGAACCCGTTTTTGGGGGGGCTGCAGAAGATGTTCTCGACCCACCCGCCGATGGAAGAAAGGATCCGGCGGCTGCGGCTGATGGCCGGGGAGGGCGGGGGCCGTTAGGCCCCGCCCGTCTGGGCGGCCGCCCGGAGGCATCCCGCAAAGTCGCAGCCGCGGGGCCGCCCGGGACGGCCGCAACGTGTCAACTTGGAGGTACTATGGATCTGTTAGACATGCTTTTGAATGCCGGGAGCGGGGGGGCCGTGCAGCAGCTGGCCCGCAATTTCGGGCTGGACGCCGGCCAGGTTTCCTCCGCTATTTCCAACCTTCTGCCCGCGCTCGGGCAGGGCCTGGCGCGCAACGCCTCGAAGCCCGACGGCCTCGAGAGCCTCCTCGGCGCGCTCGCATCGGGGGCGCACTCCCGGTACCTCGAGAACCCGGACGTCCTGGGGGACCCCGCGACCGTCCAGGACGGCAACGGCATTTTGGGCCACATCCTGGGGAGCAAGGACGTCAGCCGGCAGGTCGCCACCAGGGCCTCGGCCCAGACGGGCATCGGCCAGGACGTTCTGAAGAAGATGCTGCCGGTCGTGGCCGCCATGGTCATGGGGGCGCTCAGCAAGCAGAACCTCGGCGCCGGCCGGCAGGCCGCCGCCGCCGGGCCGCAGGACGGGCTCGCGGGGATGCTCGGCCAGTTTCTCGACGGCAACAAGGACGGATCCGTGCTCGACGACGTCCTGGGCATGGCATCGAAGCTGTTCAGAAAATAGGGGCGGCCCGTCCGAGGGCCGAACCGCGGACAGGAAAGGAGAGCAGTCATGGGATTGATCGATTTCGTCAAGAATGCGGGCGCCAAGGTCTTCGGGTATGAGACCGACGCCATGGAGCAGGACCGGGAGCGCGCCAAGGGGAAGTCCCTGGAGAACCACGTGCGGACCTTCGGCATCGATGTCGAGGGACTGCGGGTCGACTTCGACGACGAGGCCGCCACGGTATTCGGGACCGCCAAAAGCCAGCAGGACCGGGAAAAGGTCGCCCTGATCGTCGGCAACGTCGAAGGGGTTTCCAAAGTCGACGACCGCATGCGCGTCGTCGCGCCCGAACCCGAGGCCCAGTACTACACGGTCGTCCGGGGAGACACGCTGTCGAAAATCGCCAAGCAGTACTACGGCGACGCCATGAAATACCCGGTCATCTTCGAGGCGAACAAGCCGATGCTGAAGAACCCCGACCTGATCTACCCGGGCCAGGTTCTCCGCATCCCGCCGCTGCAGTAGCGGCCGCAAACCCGGCGGCCGGGCCCGGGCGTTCGACCCGGTCCCGTAGCCGTCGGATCGTCCACAGAAAGGAGGCAGTCCATGCTGTTCATGAGCTTGCTGGTGCCCAAGGGCAAGGGCAGGGAAGCGGTGGAATATCTCAAGAAACTCAAGGCCCCGAGGGGGATCAAGATCCTCGACGTCTGCATCACCTTCGGGCGCTACGACGGCGTGATCCTTTTCGAGGCCCCCAGCTCGAAGGCCGCGCTCAACTTCGCCCTCGAGGTCGGCTTTGCCACCGACTACATCGTCGAGACCCTGAGCGCGGTCCCGGTCAAGGAGCTGTAGCCGCCGCGGCGGTCTCAACGGGCATAGCGCCATGGAAATGAACGCTGAAATGGTCACGGCCGTCGCCCTGGGGATCGGGCTGGCGGCCAGCGCAGGGTTCCGGGTTTTCGTACCCATGCTGGTGGCCAGCATCGCCGCCCACGTCGGGGTGCTCCCCGTCCAGGACGGCTTCGGCTGGCTGGCCGGCTGGCCCGCCATCATCTGCTTCGCGACGGCCACCGTCATCGAAGTGGCGGCCTACTACATACCGGTGGTGGACACCCTTCTGGATACCATCACCACCCCGCTCGCCGTGGGGGCCGGGACCCTTCTGATGACGTCGATCCTGCCGATAGACAACGGCATGCTCAAATGGCTGACCGGGTTCATCGTCGGGGGGGGGATGGCCGCCACGGTGCAGTCGGGCACGGTGCTGACCCGGCTGATGTCGACCGCCCATACGGCGGGAGCCGCCAACCCCGCCGTGGTTACGGGAGAGAACGCGGCGGCCGTCGGCGGCTCCGTCCTCACGACCGTCCTCCCGGTCCTGGCGGCGGCCGCGTTTCTCGTCCTCGCCTTCATCCTCCTCGTCGTGTACCGGAAGAAGATATTCTGCAGGAAAGCCTGCGCCGGGGGTGAGCCCCGGAGGGAGTAGGATGGAAGCGAAAGCCATTCAGGACCTCTATCCCGACGACATGAGCCTCTGCTACGGCTGCGGGCGGCTCAACCCCGAAGGGCTCCGGCTCAAGAGCTACTGGGACGGCGAGGAAACGGTGGCGCGGTTCAGGCCGTGGCCGAGCCACACCTCCATGCCCGGGTTCGTCTACGGCGGGCTGCTCGCCTCGCTCGTCGACTGCCACGGGACCGGCACGGCCGCCGCGGCCGCCTTCCGCGCCCGCCCGGGTTGCGGGGTGCCCCGGTTCGTCACAGCGTCGCTGCGCGTCGACTACGTGCGCCCGACGCCCATCGATGTCGAGCTGGAGATCCGCGGCAGGGTCCGGGAGATGAAGGAGAGGAAGGTGGTCGTCTCCGTGTCGGTCTACGCCAACGGAACCGAATGCGTCCGGGGCGAGGTCGTGGGGGTGCGGACGCCCGAAACCATGATGCGGGCCTAGCCGGCGGCGCAACCGCTCCCGCGCGGCAATCGGGCGCACGCCATTTGGCGCACGCCATTTGGCGCACGCCATTTGGCGCAGATCCATACAATCCCAACCAGAGAAGAAGCATTGGACTTTACCCTGCCATGGTGCTATTACAGGGTGCATCCGAAATCCACTTCTCTATGGAGACGCCATGAACCGGATGCGCCCCGTCCCGAGCGCCCTGCTGCTCGCAATTTTGGTTTCCGTTTCCGGCTGCGGCAGATCGGTGCAGCAGGCGGAGCCTTCCCTGTTTCAAGACATCGTGTCTGCCTACACCGCGGGGCCGGTTTCCAGCGAGAGCGCCATCCGGGTGCGCTTCGTCGAGGACATCGTGCCGGGCGACCGGGTCCAGGTCCCCCTGGAGCGCTCCCCGTTCTCCTTTGATCCCCGGATCAGCGGCGTGGCCGTCTGGGCCGACAGCCGCACGATCGAGTTCCGGCCCCGCAACCGGCTCCCCCGGGGGACCTCCTACGCCGCCACGCTCGACCTGTCGGCGCTGTGTAGCGTTGAGCGGGGACGGGAGCTGTTCCCGTTCCGGTTCACGACCCTGGAGCAGTCCTTCGAGATTTCCTTCCAAGGCCTCGAGAGCATCGCCGGACGGCCCCCGGAGCACCAGCAGCTCGGCGGGGAGATCGTGACGGCCGATACCGAGGCCGGCCCGGACATCCGGAAGATGCTCCGGGCGTCCCATCACGGGAAGGACCTGCCGGTGTCCTGGGTGCACAACGACGGCGGGCGGCGTCACGCCTTCCTGGTCGAGGGGATCACCCGCGGCCCGGAGCCGACGGTCGTGGCGGTAGAGTGGAACGGCGTCCCCATCGGCGTCGACAAGAAGGGGCGCCAAGACGTACCGGTCCCCGCCCTCGGGACGTTCGCCGTTCTCGGCACCGCGGCCGTGGCCGGGGAGGAGGCCTGCATCGAGGTGCGCTTCAGCGACCCGGTCGACCCCGCCCAGGATCTCCGCGGCCTCATCGCGGCAGGCGAGCGGACCGGCCTCCGCTATGGCATGGCGGAGAACGTCGTGCGCGTCTACAGCCCGGAGCCCTGGGACGGGACGGTCGCCGTGACCGTCCGCCCCGGGATCCGCAACGCCGCGGGGAAGCGGCTTGCCGAGGGGACCGTCTCGGAAGTCTCCTTCGAGGAGTCCCTGCCCCAGGTGCGCTTCGCCGGCCGCGGCGTTATCCTCCCCACCAGCCAGGGGCTCACCATCCCGATCGAGACCAACAACCTGCGCGCCGTCATCGTCCGGGCCACCCGCGTCTACGACAAGAACATCCCCCAGTTTCTGCAGGTCAACGAGCTCGAGGGGGAGCGCGAGCTCGACCGGGTCGGGCGCACGGTCTGGGAAAAGACCATCCCGCTCGGGTTCACGCCCGACCAGCGCAACCGCTGGATCCGACACGGGCTGGACGTGTCCTCCCTGGTCGAGGGCGATCCCGACGGCCTCTACAGGCTCCAGGTCTACTTCCGGCGGCCTCACGTCGTCTACCAGTGCCGGGATTCGGCCCCGGGGGCCGGCCGCGAGGCGCCCGAGGAGGCGCTCGCCGACTGGGACCAGGAGCAGGAGAGCAGCTACTGGGACACCTACGGTCCGGGCCGCAACTGGAGGGAGCATTTCGAGAACCGCCGCAATCCCTGCCACCCGGGGTACTACTGGGACTACTACGATCACAGCATCAACGCCTACCGCAACTTCCTGGTGTCCGATCTCGGCCTGATCGCCAAAAGGGGCGGGGACGGATCCTTCTTCGCCGCCGTCACGGACCTGAAGACCACCGGGCCGGTCGCCGGCGCCGAGATCACGCTCCTCGACTACCAGCAGCAGGTCCTGGCCCGTTCCGGGACGGCGGCGGACGGCACGGCCCGGATGGCGACCGAACGGGCCCCGTTTCTGCTGGTGGCGCAAAGCCGCGGCCGCTACGGGTACCTCCGGCTCGACGACGGCCAGTCGCTGTCGGTCAGCCATTTCGACGTCTCGGGCGCCGCGGTCGAGGGGGGGATGAAGGGATTCATCTACGGGGAGCGCGGCGTTTGGCGGCCCGGGGACCCCATCCACCTGACCTTCATTCTCCTGGACACGGAAACGACCCTGCCCGGGGACTACCCGGTCCGGCTCGAACTGAGGAACCCCCGGGGGCAGCTCGTCGACACCGTCAACCGGAAGAATCCCGTCAACGGCTTCTACACCTTCCGGCTCCGGACGGACCCGGACGCGCCGACGGGCAACTGGAACGTGAGGATCCGGGCGGGGGGGGCGGAGTTCACCAAGCTTCTCAAGATCGAGACCGTGATGCCCAACCGGCTGAAGATCGCCCTGGATTTCGGCAAGGGCGTCCGGAGCCTCAAGGGGGGCAGGATCGAGGGGGACCTCTCGGCGGCGTGGCTTCACGGGGCGCCGGCCCGGGACCTGAAGGCCGCCATGGAGCTGACCCTGACGGCGGACCAGACCCGTTTCCCGAAGTACGGGGAGTACTCCTTCGACGACCCGGCCCGGACGTTCAAGCCCGAAAGCCACACGGTGTTCGACGGGACGCTCGACGCGGCCGGCCGGGCCCGCTTCTCTTCCGGGATCCAGGTCGGCGGCGTCTCGCCCGGGATGCTCCGCGCCGACTTCACCACGCGCGTGTTCGAGCCGGGCGGGGCCTCGAGCATGGACCGGGTGAGCCTCCCCTACCACCCCTTCGACCGGTACATCGGGATCCTGGTGCCCCCGGGCGACAAGGAGCGGGGGATGCTGCTGACCGACACCCGGCACCCCGTCCGCCTCGTGGCGGTCGACAACGAAGGGGCCCCGGTGGCCGGCAGCCGTGTCCGGGTGGAGGTCTACAAGGTCAAATGGCGCTGGTGGTGGGAAAAGGGGGGGGAATCCATGGCCGAGTACCTGGGCACCCCGGAATACCGCCCCATCCAGTCCGGGACCGTGGAGCTCGCCGACGGCACGGGGGTCTGGGATTTCGAGATCAAGCAACCGGAATGGGGCCGCTACCTGATCCGCGTTTCCGACCTCGAGGGCCGGCACTCCAGCGGCAGGACCGTCTACGTCGACTGGCCGGGATGGGCCGGCCGGGGGCGCAGCGACAGCCCCGGCGGGGCCACGGTCCTGAGCTTTTCATCGGACAAGGAGGAGTACCGGGTGGGCGAGACCGTGGTGCTCTCCATCCCCGCCGGGCAGAAGGGGCGGGGCCTGGTGTCGCTCGAGAACGGGACCCGGATGCTCGGCAGCTCCTGGATCGAGACCGGCGAGGAAACCGTGCGCTACACCTTCACGGCCACCCCCGAGATGGCGCCGAACATCTACGCCCACGTGACGCTGCTGCAGCCGCATTTGCAGACGCACAACGACCTGCCGATCCGCCTCTACGGCGTCGTCCCCATCCGGGTGCAGGACCCGGGGACGCGGCTGGAGCCCGTCGTCGGGGCGCCCGCGGAGTTTCAACCCGACCATCCCGGGACGCTGACGGTGCGGGAGAAAAACGGCAGGCCCATGACCTACACGGTGGCCGTCGTCGACGAGGGGCTGCTCGATCTCACCCGGTTCGCCACGCCGGATCCCTGGGAGCACTTCTACCGGCGCGAAGCCCTGGGGGTCCGGACCTGGGACCTGTTCGACCTGGTCGCGGGCGCCTACGGCGGCACGCTCGAGCGGATGCTGGCCGTCGGCGGGGGCGCCGACGCCGGCCCCGTCGGGCAGAAGAAGGCGGACCGGTTCCCGCCGCTGGTCCGGTTCCTGGGCCCGTTTGAGCTCGGCGCCGGCCGCGAGAACACCCACCGGATCGAGATCCCCCAGTACGTGGGGTCGGTCCGCGTCATGGTGACGGCCGGCCAGGGCCGCGCCTTCGGCCATGCGGACCGGTCCGTGTTCGTGCGCAGCCCCCTGATGATCCTCGGGACGCTGCCGCGCGTGCTCGGCCCGGGCGAGGAGGTGGAGCTGCCGGTGTCGGTCTTCGCCCTCGGGGAGAAGGTCCGCGAGGCCGCGATCGACATCGCGGTCGAAGGACCCGCCGAGGTGGTCGGCCCGCGGATCCGGAAGATCGCGTTCGACCACCCGGGCGAGGGCCTCGTCGCCTTCCGGCTACGGACGCAGACGCGGACCGGCATGGTCCGCGTCACCCTTGCCGCCGCCGGCGCAGGGGAGCGGGCGCGCCAGACGATCGAACTGGACATCCGGATGCCCTCCTACCGGGAGACCCTCGTGGCGGACGCGGCGCTGAACCCGGGCCGGACCTGGCGGCAGGAAGCCGCATTCACGGGGATGGAGGGGACCAACGAGGCCTGGCTCGAAGTCTCCCGAATCCCGCCCCTGGACCTGGCGCGCCGCCTGGATTTCCTGATCCGCTACCCCCACGGCTGCGTCGAGCAGGTGGCCTCCGCGGTCTTCCCGCAGCTGTACCTCTCCCGGCTCCTCGAGCTGGGGACGGAAAGGGAGGACGAGATCCAGGCCAACGTCAATGCCGCAATCGGCCGCCTGCAGAGGTACCAGCTCCCCGGCGGCGGGTTCGCCTACTGGCCCGGGGCCGACGAGGCGCACGACTGGGCGTCGAGCTACGTCGGCCACTTTTTTGTCGAGGCCGGCAAGGCGGGCTACCGGATACCGGGCGGCGTCCTCGGCCAGTGGCAGAAGTACCAGAGGGGCAAGGCCCTGTCCTGGACCCGCCGGGAGCCACGTTCGGGGCTCCACCAGGCCTACCGGCTCTACACCCTCGCCCTGGCGGGGTCCCCGGAGCTGGGCGCCATGAACCGCCTCAAGGAGATGCCCGGGCTCGAGGACGAGGCCCGCTGGCGCCTGGCGGCGGCATTCCAGATGGCGGGGCAGCCCGAAGCGGCGCTGGAGCTCGTCGAGGGCGCCTCCAGGGAGGTGCCCGAATACCGGGAGCTGTCCCATACCTTCGGCTCCACGCTGCGCGACAAGGCCATGGTGCTCGAGACGCTCGGGATCATGGACATGGTCGACGAGGCGCTCCCGCTGGCCGGCGAGGTGTCCGGGATGCTCGGCGGCGACCAGTGGCACAGCACCCATGCGACGGCCTTCGCCCTGATCGCCCTGGCGCGCCTGACCGTCGCCCGGGAGGGGGAGATGGCGTTGGCCTACTCCTGGCGGGGCGGTGGGAGGGAATCCCTCCGGTCGGCGCTCCCCGTCGTTCAGATCCCGCTTCCGGCGCCGGCGGGGGAGGCCGCGGTGCTGGAGCTTGAAAACAGCGGGACCGTGACGCTCTACGCCCGGCTCATCCGGCAGGGGGTGCCGCCCCCGGGGGCCGAGAAGGCCTCCCGGAGCCGCCTGGATCTCAAGATCCGGTACCGGACGCTCGACAACAGGGAGCTCGACCCGTCCGAGCTCGAACAGGGCCTCGAATTCATCATCGCCGTCGAGGTCGCCAACACCGGGTACCAGGGGGAGTACCGGGAGGTGGCGCTGACCCACATGGTCCCCTCCGGGTGGGAAATCCGCAACCTGAGGATGGCCCCCACGGGGAGGTTCCAGGACTCGGGTTTCGACTACCAGGACATCCGGGACGACCGGGTGTACACCTATTTCAGCATCGGGCAGGGCGAGCGCAAGACGTTTCACATGCTGGCGAACGCCAGCTACCTGGGGAGATTCTACCTGCCCCCGGTCGGAGCCGAGGCCATGTACGATGCCACGATCAACGCGCGGGTGCCGGGGCGCTGGATCACGGTCGAGCGGCCCGGCGCCGCGCCGTAGCCCGTGCGGGGGTCCGTTCGGATGAAGCGAAACAAAGGGGGGCGGAAAGTGGCCGTCCCGCGGCCGGCGCTTGTCGCCGCCGCCGCCGTCGCGGCCGCGGTCCTGCTGTGGTGCTTCTCGCCCGGCCGGCTTTTCCGGGCCCCGTACTCGACCGTGCTGCTCGACCGCAACGGCGCGCTCCTCGGCGCGTCCATCGCCGGAGACGGGCAGTGGCGCTTCCCCCCGGGGGGGGATCCGCCCGAAAAGTTCGCCCGCGCCGTCATCCTCTACGAGGACCACCGCTTCCACAGCCACTTCGGGGTCGACCCTGTGGCCGTGCTGCGCGCGGTGCGCTCCAATGTCCGCGCCGGGCGCGTCGTCAGCGGGGCCAGCACGCTTTCGATGCAGGTCGTCCGCCTGTCGCGCGGGCACCCGGCGCGCACCGTGCGCGAAAAGATCCTGGAGATGATCCTGGCCGTCGGGCTCGAGGCGACCCGCAGCAAACGCGAGATCCTGGCCCTGTACGCCGCCCACGCGCCTTTCGGCGGCAACGTGGTCGGCCTGGAGGCGGCCTCCTGGCGCTATTTCGCCCGGAGCCCGGACCAGCTCTCCTGGGCCGAGTCGGCCATGCTGGCCGTCCTCCCCAACAGCCCCTCCCTGGTGTTCCCGGGGAAGGGGCACGATCGGCTTCTGGCGAAGAGGAACCGGCTGCTCGACAGGCTCCACGGCTGCGCCGTCATCGACGGCATGACCGCCACGCTGGCCAAGGCCGAACCGCTGCCCGGGGCCCCGCACCCGCTGCCGGTTCTGGCGCCCCACCTGCTCGGCCGGGTCCGGCAGCAGGGGGGGCACCGGGAGGCCCGCGTCGCCACCACCCTGGACAAGGGGCTCCAGGAGCGGGCCACCGAGATCATCGGGCGGCACCACCGCCGCCTGGCCGGCAACGGCATCCACAACGCCGCCGCCCTGGTTTTGGACGTGCGGACCATGGAGGCCCTCGTCTACGTGGGGAACATCCCGGACTTCTCCGACGCGGAGCACGGCAATTTCGTCGACGTCGTCACGGCGCCGCGCAGCACGGGCAGCGTCCTGAAGCCGCTGTTGTACGCCGCCATGCTCGACGCGGGGGAACTGCTCCCGGAGGAGCTGGTGCCGGACATCCCGACCCGCATCGGGGGCTTCGTGCCCCAAAACTACAGCGGGACCTTCGAGGGCGCCGTGGCGGCCGACCGGGCCCTGGCCCGCTCGGTGAATGTCCCGGCCGTGCGCATGCTCGAGGCGTTCGGGGTGGACCGGTTCTACGGCGTGCTGAAGGGCCTGGGCATGACCAGCCTCCACCGCGCCGCATCCGGGTACGGGCTGACGCTCGTTCTGGGGGGGGCCGAGGGGACGCTGTGGGACCTGACGGGCATCTACGCCGGCCTGGCCCGTGCGGCCGCCGGCGCGACGGGGGGCGGGCCGGACCCCCCTTTCAGCCGCCCCCGCTACCTTCTCTCCTCCCCCCCGGATCCCGCCGCCGGCGCGCGCTCCGCCCTCGGGCCCGCCGCCTGCTGGCGGACTCTCGAGGCCCTGCTCGAGGTGTCGCGCCCCGACGAGGAGGGGGCCTGGCGGAGTTTTGCCTCGTCGCGGCCCGTGGCCTGGAAAACCGGGACCTCCTACGGGCTCCGGGACGGCTGGGCCATAGGCGTCACGCCCGGCTACGCGGTGGGGGTGTGGGTGGGGAACGCCGACGGCGAGGGCCGACCGGGTTTGACCGGCATCGCCGCGGCCGCCCCCGTCATGTTCGAGATTTTCGGAATCCTGGGCCCCACGGGCTGGTTCGACGCCCCGGAATCGGGGATGGTGGAGATCGAGGTGTGCGCCCGCAGCGGGCACCGGGCGGGCCCCTTCTGCGGGGAGACGAAAAAGATTCGGGTTCCCCTGGCTGGGCAGAAAGGCCGGAGCTGCCCCCACTGCCGCCTGGTGCCGTGCGACCCGACCATGCAGTGGAGGGTCGACGGCTCCTGCGAGCGCATCGGTTCGGTGCGCCCGGTCAGCTGGTTTGTCCTCCCCCCGGCATGGGAGTGGTTCTACCGGAGCCGGCACGCCGATTACCGGCCCCTGCCCCCGTACCGCAGCGACTGCCGCGAGGGACGCCCGGCGGCCGGCGCCCCCCCCCTGTCCCTGCTCTACCCGGGGGACAACGGCGCGATCTACGTCCCGGTCGAACTCGACGGCAGCAGGGGGCGGACCGTGTTCGAGGCCGCGCACCGCAACCCGGAGCTGCGGATCCACTGGCACCTGGACAAGGAATTCCTCGGGACCACCCGCGATATCCACCGGATGGCCCTCGATCCCGGCCCCGGCCCGCACACGATAACGCTGGTGGATGAAAACGGCGAACGCCTCGAGCAGTCCTTTCGGGTGCTCGCCGGGGACCGCCGGGACGGGCCCGCCGCGCCTTCAGGCCTCTAGGGGCGGCCCGTGCGGGCCGCCCCCGGCGGCTATTCGATCTCGCGCCAGTTCCAGTCGAGCCCGCCCTTGAAGACGGCCGCGTTCATGCCGTTGCTGAGGCGGACGAGGTTGGCGTCGGGGAAGTGTTCCGCCATTGCGTGGTAGAACCCGGCGACTGTGTCCTGCCGGACCAGCTCCTGTTCGGTTACGCGGATGTAGTCCCGGGTGAAGTCGAGCGAACTGCGGTCGAACTGCATGCCCGGTTTCTGGTGGCCCGGGATGATGACCTCGGCCCCCATCGTCTCGATCTTGTCGACGTCGGCGATCCACTGCGCGCGCTCTTCCTTGGTCAGCTCGCAGGTGAAAGGGTGCGCCTGGTTGAACAGGACGTCGCTCCCGTAGAGGGTCTTGATGTCGGGGATCCACACCATGGTGTTGTACCGCATGTCGCCCATGACCTTCGTGAGGACCTCCAGGCGGTGCCCCTCGAGCTCGAAGTAGTTGTTCTCGAGGGCTTCGGCGTGGGTCGTCACCCGGCAGACGTTGTGCGCCCCGATGACGTTTTCCCAGTGCTCGATCTTGCCGAAGAACTGCTTGTTGATGATCTGGGCTTCGGAAGCGACGGCCACCACGCGCGCTTTCGGGAACGCCTGGGCGATGACGCCGGCCCCGAAGTAATGGTCGGGATGGGCGTGGGACAGGTAGATGGTCGTGAGGTTCTTGCCCGTTTCCAAAATTTCCGCGATGACCTTGTGGGCGTTCGACAGGGTCCATTGCGCGTCGAGCACTACGCAGTCCTTCTTGCCCATGACGATCACGGATGCAACTTCAAACCCGCTCTCGTCGCTGAAAAACGTTTTGGTGGACAGCGGCTTCGATCCGCTGGCGGTCAGCCTGATTTCCATGTGCATATCCTCCGTTTCCATTGCAGGCCGGGCCACCCGGCCCGGCGCCATGAATTTATTAAGACGCTGCACGGCGGCTATTCCCGGTGCAGACTTCCGCGCCTTCGGGCGCCAGGCCTCTATCATAGTCTCTGATCGGCCCGAGGTCCACGAATAATCGGCCCGGGCGGCCCTCCTTCGGGCGGTTCGCGGGGGCGAGGCGCCCGATGCTGTTGCAGGGGGAGCGGCGGTTGGGGCATAATGCCGGTCGAGGCCGCCCTGCGCAGGGCGCACCCCTCGGGAGGGCGCGGGGAGTCCGATACCACAACCGGCAAAGGAGGCGGGCTATGAGGCTGGAAGGGAAGGTTGCTGTCATCACGGGCGCGGCGCGCGGGCTCGGCGCCGCGTTCGCCGCGGGCTTCGCGCGGGAAGGGGCGGGCGTCGTCATCGGCGATATCGCCGACGGGGCGAAAACGGTGGCCGCGGTCGAGGCGTCGGGCGGCAGGGCCCTGTACGTCCGTGCCGACGTCACCGAGCAGGACCAGTGCAACGCGCTGGCCCGGGCCGCGGTCGACCGGTTCGGGGCCATCGACATCCTGGTCAACAACGCCGGGACGCTGGTGACGATCAAGCCCTTCATGGAAGTGACCAGCGAGGAATGGATCCAGGTGATGAAGACCAACGCCCTCGGCCCCTTTCACTGCATCAAGGCGGTGTTCCCCTACATGCGGGACCGGGGGGGCAAAATCATCAACATCGCATCGGCCACCATCTTCGAGGGCGTTGCGGGATTGCCCCAGTACATCGCGTCGAAGGGGGCCGTCGTGGCGCTGACCCGGGGCATGGCCAGGGAGCTGGGCGACTACAACATCAACGTCAACGCCATCGCCCCCGGGTTCACGCATTCCGAGGGGGGGGACGAGTTCGACTGGAACAAGAAGTTCCCGCCCGAGCCCCTGGACGAAATCCAGCTGCCGCTGCGGTGCATCAAGCGGCCGGCCTACCCGGAGGACCTTGTCGGGACGGCCCTGTACCTGGCCAGCGACGACAGCAGGCTGGTCACCGGGCAGCTGATCGTGCACGACGGGGGGCTGTCGCTCCACTGACGGCCCGGCGGCAGGGGCCGCCCCGGGCTAGAGGAACCGGCGGATCTCGAAGCTGCCGGGGGACTTCCCGGGGAATTTCGTCTTCCGGAGGCGCCGGGATTCCCGGCGCATCCAGGCGTCGGGGATGCCGTTGGCCCGGGCCACCTTCTCCAGCCAGGCGAACTCGCGGGCGTGGATCTCCCTGTCGGCAAGCGCCGCCCTGAGGGCGTCCCTGAGGAAGCATGCCGCGATCTCGGGCTCGTCGAAGACGACCGGGTCGTCGGTGATATGCTCGTTGGTGAGCAGGTCCGCCATGGCCGCTTCGCAGAAGCGGATGTCAAAATCCAGCATCCGGCCGAACTGCAGAACCAGGGCGTGCTCGTCGGGGTCGACGACGCGGTCCTTGCCGATGAGGACGAGCAGCCCCCGGAGGTAGCGGCTCCTGTCTATCTGAGATGCCTTCATGGCTGCGGCTCCGGGAATCCGGTTCGCGGGGGCGGCTGCCTCCGCGGGCCCGTCATCCCTTGTGCTCCTTGTGCCTGGACGGGATGAAGCCGATCTTGTGGAACGGCCGGTAGACGGTGGTGACGATATTGCGCAGGTGGGAGTGGATGCGCTTGAGGAATCGGAAGTACAGCACCAGGGCCGCGGTCGACCGCCGGGACAGGGTTTCGTCCTCCTCCCGGATATACCCGAGCGCGTACTTGTCGCACAGGGGGTTGACCCACATGAATTCCTTGATCAGCTCCTCGGCGGCTTCGGCGTCGTTGGTCTCCAGCACGTGCTTGGCCCGGTCGAACCCGTTTTCCACCGCCGATTCGATCCTCAGCAGGTCCTCCTCGGCGCCGCCGGCGGTGAGCTTGGCCTGGTGGCACTCGGCCAGCTCCACGATGTTCTTGGCGTAGTCGCCGATGCGCTCGAGGTCGATGATGATGCCGATGAGCTTCAGCGCCGCGGGCATATCCTCGATGCCCGAGACGGCCATGTGCTGGAGCACGTCCTTGCGGACCTCCCGCTCGTATTTGTTGATCTTCTTGTCCTGCTCGTAGACGCTCCGGTCGAGCTCGACGGTGTTTGTCTCCCTCAGCGTTTTCCTGGCTTTGATGAACATGTCCTTGTTGATGGCGAGCATTTCGTAGGACCGGGAGAAGGCCTCGTCCATCTTGCTGTCTTTCTTGAAAATGGCCAGCAGTTCTTTCAGCATGGGGACACCCTAGTTGAGAGTTAGAATCACGATCAATGGTATGACAAAAAACATGGCGAAGATATAGGCTATCGGGAAGATCCTGTTCCGGACCGCGTAGGCGGCGAACGTGTCGGCCAAATACACCGGCACTTTCTGCAGGGGCCACCAGACGGCGGTCCCGCTGACGTTAAACAGCAGGTGCGCGAAGGCGACGGTCACGGCGCTCGGGTTGGCCGTGACCATGGAGGCGAGGATGGCCGTGACGGTCGTCCCTATGTTGGCCCCGAGCGTGTAGGGGAAGATCTGGCGCAGCGACAGGAGCCCGGCGCCGCACAGCGGGATCACGAGGCTGGTGGTGATCGAGCTGCTCTGGGCCAGGACCGTCAGCAGGAGGCCGACGACGAAGGCCCGGAACTGGTGCTTGAACAGGAACTTGTCGAACCAGGAGCCCGTTTTGGCGACGACGAGGGCCTTGAGGACCCTCACGAGCTGCCTCAGCGCGAAAAACAGCAGGGCCAGGGCGATGACGAGCAGCAGCCACGGATTGCGCGCCGCGGCGCACAGGCACGCGGCGGCGGGGGCGGTGGCGGCCTTGAGCGGGTTGAAAAGGGTGAGCCCGCCCGCGTTCTGGAACAATTCCGCCATTGCGTGCGCCACGTGCCCCAGGAAGTTCGTGTAGTGCTGAAGGGGGAACAGGACCAGGACGGACAGGAAATTGAAGAAGTCGTGCACGTTGGCGGCCGCGAAGGACCGGCGGAATTCGGCGGAGCGGTTCAGGTGGGCCAGCGAGACGAGCATGTTCGTCACCGACGTGCCGATGTTGGCGCCCATGATGATGGGGATGGCGCTCGCGATCGTCAGGGCGTTGCTGCCGACCAGGCCGACGACGATCGAGGTCGTCAGCGAGGAGCTCTGCACCACGGAGGTGCACAGGATCCCGATGAACAGGCCGACCAGGGGGTTCGACGTGCTCGCGATCAGCGTTTCGGCGAATCCTTCGCCGAAGAGGCGCATGGCGCTGCCGAGCAGGTCGATGCTCAGCAGGAACAGGTAGAGCGACCCCAGGAGGATGGCGATCTGCACCAGGGTGTGCAGGGATGATTTTCCGGTTCCCAGTTTCAGCATGGTTTCCCGCCCGGCCACCCTGCGGACAGAATGCAGGGCGCTATATCAATAAACGCTCCGCCCCCCGAGGTCAATAGCGAAACCGCGCCGGGGCGAAACGGGACCCCCGGCGGGGGGGTCAAAGCCGCACGTTGGCCCTGTAGGCGCACATGTCCCCCCGGTAGTAGATGTGCGTCAGGGTGGCGGGCCGGTTCTGGGTGTCGAAAAAGATGTTTTCGATGAAGAACAGGGGGCTGCCGAACCCCGTGTCGAGGACCCTGGCGAGGTCGATGTCGGTGGTCGAAGCCTTGATGGTCTCCTCCATCCGGGCCAGTTTCCGCCCGGACACCTTTTCGAAAAGCTCCTGGAACGTGTAGGTCTCCGACTGCTTCCGCGTGATCCCCCGGCACAGGCGCGCGTCGCCGTAGTGCAGGAAGTAGCCGATGGGGATGCCCGAATGGCGGCGTATCTTCCGGATGCACAGCACCCGCTGCCTGGTGTCCAGGCCCAGCAGCTGGCGCACGTGCGGGGGGCAGGGGACGGTCGCCATGGAGAGGATGTCCGATCCCCGGAGCTCCTTTTTGTAGGAGTCGATGAACCGGCGGAAGGTGCCGCCCACGGCGAAGGTGACCACCTCCGGGCGGGGCTTGCGGACGGTGGTGCCGATGCCCCGCCGGCGCAGGAGGATCCCCTGCCGGGCCAGGATCTCCAGGGCCTTCCTCACGGTGATGGCGCTGACGTCGAATTCCTTCTCGAACTGCTCGGAGGAGGGGAGGGGTTCGCCGTCGCCGTACTCGTCGGCCAGGATCCGCTTCCGTATGGTGGCCGCGACCTGTATGTAGTATGGAATGTTCATCCCGGACCTTTCCCCGGCGCCGCCGGTGCACGGTAGATGTATACCGGCATCGGGCAGGCGGGTCAATCCCCGCCGGCGCTTTCCTGCTGCCCGGCGCCGGCCAGCGCCTCTTTCCAGAAGGAGAGCTTCTCGGGCGCGGCCACGGCCACGGCGCCCGGGTCCGCGCCGAGACGCATGGTGGCCGCCAGGGAGGCGTCAAACCGGGGCCACGGGGGCAGGCCCTCGCCGTTGGGGTCCCCGGTCGCCGCGAAGCGGACCCAGTAGGAGGACATCTGCTCGGCCAGGGTGCGGTCGGCGTCCTCCCACGGGCGGTCGAGCAGGCGGAGGTTCGAGAAAACGTAGGGCAGCTCGCCCGAGTGGAAGGCCCCGAACTCCGGGTGCTCCGGCCAGGGGATGGCCCGGTCGAAGCAGTAGGTGTAGACGTCGGCCCCCGCGGCAGCCTGCCCGGCCGCCCACAGGTGGATGGAGACGCGGGCCCGGTCCCTGCCGCTGTCCTTCTCTGCGGCCGGGACGGCGGCGTCCGATGCGGCCGGGTAGAGCCCGAGGAAAAGCCCTGCGCGGTCCCCGAACTGCCGCCGGGCCGCCGCCTCGTACTCCCGGACGGTCGCCCCGGACCCGCCGAGACCCAGGTCGTCGGCGGTCGAGCCGATGAGGACGGCCGCGCGTCCCGCCCGCAGGGGTTCGGGGGGCACGAACCAGTTGTCGCGGACCGGGCCAAAGCGGATTTCCGGGGGGATGTCGAGCAGCGCTTCGGCCGGCAGGGCGCGCAGCGCCGCGAGCGTCGGTGCCCCCAGGGCCCGGGCGAAGCGCTCCCCCTCCCTTTCCGCCTCTTCGAGCGGGGCGGCGCCTCCGGGCGCCCCCGGGGGAAACAGCCCCGGACCGCTCTGCAGGACGACGCGCGCGAACAGCCCGGCGGCCAGGGGGGACTCCGCCAGCAGGGCCGCGCTCACGGCGCCGGCCGACTGCCCGAAGATGGTCACCCGATCAGGGTCCCCCCCGAACGCGGCGATGTTGTTGTGGATCCACCAGAGCGCGGCCGCCTGGTCGAGCAGGCCGTAGTTGCCCGAGGCGCGGTGGTCGGATTCCCGGGTCAGCTCCGGGTGCGCCAGGAATCCGGCGGGGCCGACGCGGTAGTTGGGGACGGCCACGACGACGCCCTTGCGGGCCAGGGCCTCCCCGTCGTAGACCGCAACGCTGCCCGATCCCCCCGTGAAGGCGCCGCCGTGCAGGAAGACCATGACCGGGCGCCGGGCGCCTTCTGCACGGGCGCCCGTCCATATGTTCAGGTACAGGCAGTCCTCGCCCGTCTCCCCCTGGTGCATGAACTCCTCGGTCCAGGGCAGAAGGGACCGCACCGGCTTCTGGACGCAGCCGGGCGCAAACGCGCCGGCCGCCCGGACGCCCTTCCACGGCTTCGGGGGGCGGGGCGGCTGCCAGCGGAGATCCCCGACCGGGGGGGCGGCGTAGGGGACGCCCTTGAACACCAGGACCGAGCCGTGGCTGCCGCGGGTCCCCCGGAGCACACCCTGTTCGACGTGCACGTCCCTGGAGGGGCCGCAGCCGCAGCAGAGCAGGAGACCGATACAAACCGGGACGGGGAACCGGCCGAGACCGTATCGTCGCCGCATGCGATGCCTTCCTTTCGTGGCCGCACAAAGAGCGGGGGGCGAACCCGATGGCCCGCCCCCCGCCTGTGCAGCGCGATGATGGTGCTGTCCCGCTACCGCTTCTTCGTTTCGGTCTTTTCCGACAGGATCCACATGTCCGGGTCCAGCTCGACCGAATTGGGCTTCATCGGCAGCGGTATGTTGACGGCTGTTTCCGGCCCGTTGACGTAGACGATCGACTGCGCCTGCTGGTTGCCGGAGAACTTGAGCACGATCGGCAGGGGCATGAACCAGTTCGGCCCGGCGTTTTCCTGGATCAGATTGCCGGTGACGACGGCCTGGCCCCCCTCGCCCGATTCGATCTTGTACTCCAGGCGGTAGCTGGGCAGCTTCGCCTCGTAGATCCACTGCTGGAAGAACCAGTTGAGGTCCTTCAGCCCGAAGGCCTTGGCTACCGGGGTGTTGACGAAGTGCCTGTTGGCGACGAGCTTGAAGTCGTCGGTGCTGGCGGCCCGGAAGGCGTAGGAGTCCGTGTAGTCGCGGATCATCTCGAAGAAGCGCGCGTCGTCCCCGGTCTGGGGGTCGCTGAACAGGTAGTGGAGCATGCGCACCACGAGGGTGCCCTTCTGGGTGACCATGCTCGCGGAGTTCATCGAGTTGCGCGTCCGCAGCCGTCGCCCGAGGATGACGGGGCCGATTTCGGAAATCTTGCCCTGGCCGACCCCGGTGTCGGTCTGCGGGGGGTTCTTCAGGTTGAACCGCATGACGTCGAGGAATTCCTTCTGCTCCTTGATGTTCTTCATGCGCGCCAGGACGTAGAGCAGCCCGGAGTACTCCGAAAGGCCGTCCTCGAGCCACTGGTCGCGGTAGGACCTGGAGTTGACGACGCACCCCCACCACTGCTTCGACGCTTCCGTGCCGATGTACTTGTAGGAGTTGCGGTCGGCCGAATCCATCCCCGGGACCGTCATCATCGTGGCGAACGGCCGGCTGGCGCCCCTGGACCGGAAGGTGGACCGGATCGATTCGTACGGGTACGGGCCGAAACCGCTGCTGAAATAGTCCAGTACGTTGCCGAGTTCGTTCAGGACGAATTCCTCCTTCACGGTGGTCAGATCGGCCGACGTCGGGGGCGAGTAGAACAAAAGCTCCATGTCCCCGAATTCCAGCTTCCGTTTCCTGTTGTGGGGCTTCAGAATCCCGGCGACGAACGAGGCGAAGGAGATCGGCGTTTCCATCTTGTATTCGGTCCTGCCGTCGTCGCTGTCGGGCCACTGGCCCTCGCTGACCAGGGTGCCGACGCTCGAGATCGTGTCCCCCTTGCTGTGGCGGAAGATGAGCTCGAAGGTCGAGTTCTTGATGAACCCGTGCCGGGGGTACCAGCTGGAATTCCCCTGGGGGTAGTGGCTGTTGCGCATCTGCTGCTGGTCGTCGATGAAATCGCCCGCCAGGACCACGTCGATGCTGAACTCGTCGTCCTTGGCCACCGGTTCCGGCAAAAGGAAGGTCAGGCCGGTTTCCCAGTCCTCCTGGATGCAGGGGATGGCCTGGCCCTTGTAGCTGGCCGACTGCACCCGCATGGAATGCTTCAGGCGCTCGTTGTTGTATTCGGTGATGTTCTCGTTGAGAACCATCGGGATGGCCTGCAGGTTGTCGATCAGGGACTTGAAGTCGATGCGGATGTCGGTCCGCAGCTCGTTCCGGGCCTTGCGCAGGTCGATTTCCATCCTGTAGTGCTTCGGGTCGGCAACGTCATAGTCGTCGGAGTAGCTGACGCGGTTCTGCGTGAAATCCTCCTCGGAATAGGTGGCGATCAGCAGGTCGTTGCTGTAGGCGTAGGAGTCGTAGCGGAACAGGACGACTTTCTCGCCGGCGTCGATTTCAAACGTGTAGTTGGGGATGCGGCACTGGGGGTCGACCAGGAAGGTGAAGCACTTGAGCTTCCCCTTGTCGAACTGGGCCAGGAAAAAGCCCGGGGACTCGTTGTTGGCGATCGACGTGGCCAGCCGGGCCGATATGTTGGCCCCCGTCTCCTTCAGCAGGCTGGGGTCGAGACCCTGGGCGAGCTTGGTCGCGTCCGAGGGCGCGGCGGCGGCGGCGCTCCCCTTGCCGATGATGTCGTAGGTGTCGTCGGTGAAGCGCAGCACGGCGGTCTTGAAGTCGGAGTCGACGGATTCCTCGCCCAGGAACCGTTTCAGGTTCTCCTTTTCGAACGGGATGTCCGGCGCCGGGGCGCGGAACCGGCCCTCCCCGATGAAGACGGCCCCGGTGACCCGGCCGTTGACCGGCGCGGCAAAGTAGAAATCCCCGGTGAAGGTCATTTCCCCGCGGTCGCGCTTGAGGGTCAGGTTGGATACGGAAGCCTTGGTCTGAAGTTCGAAAGCCTTCAGCGCGTCATAGAGCGCCTGCGGGGCCCCTGCCGGCTGCGCGAACCCGCGGCCTGCAACTATGAGTGCAATAAAGGTTATGCAAACCGGGATGCAGCTCCGACGATGCCTTTTGAGTGTATGCATGTTCCTCTCTCCGACTTGATTGGTAAAAAGATGCTTTCCATCCAACCGCCATACCGGCCGCAGGGCCGGATCTAGCGACGCGGCCCGACCCCTTTCCGCCCGGGTTCCGGCCCGGCGGCGTCGGTGCATCGCTGGAATATGGGCTCGCCTATGATAAACACAACCCGGGCGAATTCACCACTTATTTTTTTTGTCCCGCAGGCTGTTGAAAGTATTAAGGATTTAGTACGAAGGCCGGGCCGGGCCCCCCGGATGCCGGCATCCGGGGGGCCGCGCGGTCAGGGAATGGATTTCATGAAGCGCAGCAGGTCGCTGTCGGTCGTCAGGACGAAGGTGGTCCGGGGGTCGGTGGTTTTCTCGTAGGTTTCCAGGCTCTTGGTGAAGGCGTAGAACGCCGGGTCGCGGTTGTAGGCTTCGGCGTAGATGCGCGTCGCCTCGCCGTCGGCTTTCCCGCGTATTTCCTGCGACTGGCGGTAGGCCTCGGACTGGATCCTCTTGAGGTCGAGCTCGCGCTGGCCGCGGATCCGGGCCGCCTCGCCCTGGCCCTCGGACCGGTACTGTGCCGCGATGCGCTTCCGCTCAGCGATCATCCGCTCGAAGACGTCCTTCTGGACCTCCTCGACGTAGTTGATCCGTTTGAAGCGCACGTCGATCAGCTCGATCCCCAGGTTCTCCACCCGTTTCGAGGCGCGTTCGAGGATCTCCCGGACGATGCCGTCCCGCCCCTTGGTGATCTCGGCCATGATGGCGTTCTCCACCTCGGACCCGAGCAGGATGTCCTCGGGGTCGCGGTTGGTGCTGCGCACCATCTCCACCAGGTCGTGCCGGGCGACCGAACTGCGGGTCTCCCCGTCGATGATGTCGTCGAGCCGCGACTGGGCCCCCCACTCGTTCTGCAGCCGCTGGAAGAACAGGAGCGGGTCGACGATGCGCCACCGCGCGTAGGTGTCGACCCAAAGGAAGCGCTTGTCCTTCGTGGGGACCTGGTTGGCGTCGCCGTTCCACTCCAGGAAGCGTTTGTCGAAGCGGTTGGCCACCTGCCACGGCCACTTGAACTTGAGGCCGGGTGTGATGATCGCGTCGCCCACGGGATCGCCGAACTGCGTGACGACGACCTGTTCGATTTCGCTGACGACGTACAGGCAGCTGTTCAGAAGCACGAGCGCCGCGAAGAGGAGCACGGCTGTTATTACGGGATGAGTCTTCATGGCTGGGCCTCCTTCGCTGCGGCGCCGCCGCCCGTGATCCCCCGGAGCGACTCCAGGGGCAGCAGCGGCATGACGCTCTTGGCTTCGTTGTCGAGGTAGAGCTTCCCCCCCAGCTGCGGGAGGATCTTCTGCATGGTTTCCAGGTACATGCGCCGGCGCGTGACCTGCGGGGCGAGGCGGTATTGCGCGTGCAGCTCCTTGAACCGGGCCGCGTCGCCCATGGCGCTGTTGACGCGGTCAACGGCGTAGCCCTCGGCCTGCAGGACGGCCTGCTTGGCCTCCCCCTCGGCGCGCGGGATGATCTGGTTGTACTCGGCGTCGGCCTCGTTGATCAGGCGGTCCTTCTGCTGCTGCGCCTGGTTGACCTCGTCCCAGGAGGGCTTGACGGGGTCGGGGGGGTTGACGTCCTGCAGCACCAGCTGGTCGATGGTGATCCCGGTGTCGTAGAGATCGCACAGCTCCTGCAGCAGCTGCTGCGCCGTGATCTCGATCTCCTCGCGGCCCACGGTCAGCACCTCGGTGATGGTCCGGTCCCCCACGACGGTGCGCACGACGGCCTCGTTCATGAAGCGGAAGGTGTCGGTGATGTTCCGCACCCGGAACAGGTACTTGTAGGGGTCGGCGATACGGTACTGCACGATCCACTCCACCATGGCGACGTTCAGGTCCCCGCTCAGCATGGAGGATTCGCTTTCGAAGTTCGCCTGGGAGTAGCGCGTCCGAAATCCCGGCCCCTCGGACCGGAACCCGAATTCCTCCTTCAGCTGGCGCTGCACGCGGACCTTGGTGACGCTTTCGACCAGCGGCCACTTGAAGCGGAGCCCCGGTTCGGTCGTCCGCACGTACTTGCCGAAGCGCAGGACGATGCCCACCTGTTCGGGTTCTATCTGGTAGATCAGGTTGAATACCACTATCAGAATCAGGACGGCCGCAATCAGATACAGGACCGGTTTTTTCCGGACCTGGATCTTTTTGAGCGCATCCATGTCGAATATCTGTTCGGGCCCCTTGATGTCCATCGGATCCCCCTCGGTTGTCGGCCTGCGGCCCTCGGAAGCGGCGCCTGCAGGGCGCGGGTGGTGGTGGCGTGCCGCCCGGACGGTTTCCAAGGCCCCGGCGTATTTCCCCCGGGGTGTTCGGACCGAACGGCGCCGCCGGGTACCAGGGGAAACCTAACCACATCCGGGCCGGGCCGTCAATCCCGTTCGCACCCTCGGGCCGGGTGGAGGGGGAGAAAAACTGCTCCCCCGGCCGCGGATAATTGTGTATGATGCGCCTCTGGGTACCCGGAAGACAGCGACGGTCGCGGCTGCCCGGCCGGCCCCGGTACGACGGGGACGCTTCAGGAAATCATCATAGGAGGGACATAGTGCAACCGGTCCATTTTATCTATCTCTGCCCTGCGGTGGCCGTTCTCGCCCTGATCTACGCCTACATGAAAGCGGCCTGGGTGACGAAACAGGATGCGGGAACCGACCGCATGAAGATGATCGGCGGATGGATCGCCGAAGGCGCGATGGCGTTCCTCGGCCGGGAGTACAGGGTGCTCGCCGTCTTCGTCGTCGCCGTCGCCGTGCTGCTCGGCGTCTCCAACCACATGGTCGGGGCCGCGCAGAGCACGAACGGTCTGATTGCGCTGTCGTTCGCCCTCGGCGCGTTCTGCTCGGGGCTGGCCGGCTACTTCGGCATGCGGACGGCCACCAAGGCCAATATCCGCACGGCCAGCGCCGCGCGCAGGGGGTTGAACGAAGCCCTGAAGGTCGCCTTCAACGGGGGCTCGGTCATGGGGCTGTCCGTGGTGGGCCTCGCCCTGGCCGGCCTGGGCGGGCTGTTCATCCTCTACACCAGGATCTACCCGGAGGCGCTCACCGACGTCGGGGTGATGAACACGGTGCTGAACATCCTGTCGGGATTCTCGCTCGGGGCCTCCTCCATAGCGCTGTTCGCCCGCGTCGGCGGGGGGATCTACACCAAGGCGGCCGATGTCGGGGCCGACCTGGTCGGGAAGGTCGAGGCGGGCATCCCCGAAGACCACCCCCTGAACCCGGCCACCATCGCCGACAACGTCGGGGACAACGTCGGGGACGTCGCCGGGATGGGGGCGGACCTGTTCGAATCCTACATCGGCGCCGTCATCTCCTCGATGATCCTGGGCGCGGCCTGGTTCACGGGCCTCGACGCGGCCGCCCCCGGATCGGGGATGAACGGCGTCTACCTGCCGCTGGCCATCGCCGTCATCGGCATCCTGGCCTCGATCATCGGCTTCTTCTTCGTGCACACCAAGGAGGGGGGGAACCCGCAGACGGGCCTGAACAAGGGGATGTTCGGCGGATCCGCCCTGATGGTTCTCGGGACGCTCTGGGCCATCCGGGCCCTGCTCCCGGCGGGGGGGATTGCCGTCACCGACCTGATCACGGGCAACAGGGTCGTCTACGCCTGGTGGGGCCTGGCCGTCGCGGTCATCGCCGGTCTCCTTGCGGGCGTCCTGGTCGGGGTCCTGACCGAGTACTATACGGCCACGTTCAAGCCCCCCGTGGGGTCGATCGTCGAGGCGACGCGGACCGGCACGGCGACGACGGTGATCCAGGGGATCGCCGTGGGGATGAATTCGACCAGCCTGCCGGTTATCGCCATCAGCGTCGCGATCCTTTTGGCCTACCGGTTCGCCGGCCTCTACGGGATCGCCCTGTCGGCCCTGGGCATGCTGTCGATGACGGCGATCCAGCTGGCGACGGACGCCTACGGGCCGATCGCGGACAACGCGGGCGGCATCGCCGAGATGTCCCGCCTCGGCAGGGAGGTCCGCGCGCGCACCGACAAGCTCGACGCCGTTGGGAACACGACCGCCGCCATCGGGAAGGGGTTCGCGATCGGTTCGGCGGCGCTGACCGCCCTGGCGCTGACCTCGGCGTTTCTGACCAAGATGCAGGGGCGGGTCGACATCGACGCCGCCAACCCCTACGTGCTGGTGGGCCTGCTCATCGGCTGCATGCTGCCGTTCCGGTTTTCGGCCATGGCCATGATCGCCGTGGGCAAGGCGGCCCAGGACATGATCCAGGAGGTGCGCCGCCAGTTCCGGGAGATCCCCGAGCTGCGGCCCGCCCTGGAGGCGGCCCAGAAGGCGGAATCGGAGGACCGCGAGCCCAACGGGGAGGAGCGGGCGGTCATCCAGGCGGCCGACGGGAAGGCCGAGTACAGGAAGTGCGTGGAGATCTCCACGGCCGCCGCCATCCGGAAGATGATCGCCCCCGGGCTGATGGCCGTCGTCGTCCCGGTCGTCATCGGCGTCATCAACGTCAACATGCTGGGCGGCCTGCTGATCGGCGTGACCATCTCCGGCGTCTGCCTGGCCATTTTCCAGGCCAACGCCGGCGGGGCGTGGGACAACTCCAAGAAGCAGATCAAGGAGCAGGGCCACAACCGCTGGGGCGACGCCTATGAGGACATGCACAGGGCCGCGGTCGCGGGCGACACCGTGGGGGATCCCTTCAAGGATACGTCCGGCCCGTCCCTGAACATCCTCATCAAGCTCATCTCGGTCGTGGCCATGATCATAGCCCCGATCCTGTATCTGATCCATTTCGGGGGATAGGGGCGCCGCCGGGGCGGGTCCGGATGGGAGGCACGATGAAAATCCTGATTGCCGGAGGGGGGCAGACCACCGCACTGGTCGCCGCCCGCCTGATCCGGGAAGGGAACGAGGTCGTCATCGTCGAGCAGGACGCCGACCGCTGCCGGAACCTGGAAGAGATGATGGACGCCAGGATCGTCCAGGGGAACGCCGCCAGCATCGGTACGCTGCGGAAGGCCGGGATCGCCGACGCGGAAATGCTCATAGCGCTGACGAGCGTCGACCATATCAATGTCCTGTTCTGTCTGATCGCGGCCGTCGAATCCAGGGCCAAGGTCCGGCTGGCGCGCCTGCGCACCCACGAGGTGGACCTCTGGCGCCATGTCTGCCGCGAGGCCGGCGTGCAGATCGATTTCATCATCCATCCCGAGACCGATATCGCCGAGCGGATCCTGCGCGTCGTGCATGTCCCCGGGGTCTCGGACATCCTGGATTTCGCCGAGGGGCGGGTGAAGCTCTTCGGCATGAACATCGACGACGGCAGCTGGCTGGCGCACAAGCGCCTCGAGGACCTCGACGCGGCCCGGTCGCGGGACCACGGGATCATCGCCATGATTTTCCGCGGGCAGCAGGCCATTATCCCGCACGGGGGGGAATCGCTGCTGCCGGGCGACACCGTCTATGTCATGACCCGCGCCGACAACCTGAAGGCCGCCTACCGGTTCATGGGCCTGAGCACCCAGGAGACGCTCGACCGGGTGTTCATCCTCGGGGGGAAGCAGATCGGCATCGAGGTGGCCCAGCAGCTGGAGGCCAAGGGGGCCGCCGTCAAGCTTTTCGAGCGGGACGCCGAACGGTGCGACCTGATCTCCCGGATCCTGAAGAAAACCATCGTGATCCACGCCGACGGCACGGAGGAATCCACCCTGGAGGAGGAGCATATCGAGGGGGTCGCCGCCTTCCTCGCCCTCACGGGGCACGACGAGGACAACATCATGGCGTCGCTTCTGGCCCGCAAGCTGGGGGCGCAGAAAGTGATCGCCCTGATCAACCGTCTCAACTACCTGCCGATGGTGCAGAGGCTGGGGATCACGACGACGGTCAGCCCGAGGCTGACGGCCGTCGACCGGATCCTCCGGTTCGTCCGGAAGGGGCGGGTGATTTCCGTGACCTCCTTCCGGGAGGAGGAGGCCGAATCGATCGAGCTGATCGCTGCATCCGGCTCCAAGGTGGTCGGGAAGCACCTGATGGACCTGAAGCTGCCGCGGGAATGCATCATCGGGGCGATCAGCCGGCCCGACGGAGAGGTGATCGTGCCGCGCGGCAAGGATGTCATCCATCCGGGGGACCGGGTGATCATTTTCGCGCTGGAACGGACCGTGCCGAAAGTGGAATCCTTCTTTCTGGCCGACCATCGGAGCGGACAGGAGGCGTGATCGACGCAGCGAAGCTGTTGCATATCCTTGGCCGCTTCCTCCTGGCGCTGGCCGGATGCATGGCGCTCCCGCTGCTGTACGGCCTGGCCGCGGGGGATGATCCCCTCCCCTTCCTCCTTGCCGTGGCCGCCTCCGGCGCCGCCGGCGGCTTGCTCGTAGGGTGCCGGCGAGGCGGGGACCGGGCCCTGTCGGACCGGGAGGGGATCCTGCTCACGGTGGCCGTCTGGCTGACCGTCTGCCTTTTCGGGAGCCTCCCCTTCTGCTTCTCCCCCTCCTACCGGGGGTTCACCGACGCCTTTTTCGAGTCCGTGTCCGGGTTTACGACCACCGGCGCCACGGTGGCCGCCGACGTCGAGGTCCTCCCCGGGAGCCTGCAGCTGTGGCGCTGCGCCTCCCACTGGATCGGCGGCATGGGCGTCGTCCTGCTCGGGGTCTCCGTTCTCCCCCTGGTCGGCATCGGCGGGCTGCCGCTGTACAGGGCCGATTTCCCCGGGGCCCGGTCCGAAAAGCTCGCGCTGAGGGTTTCCGAGGCGGCCCGCGCCCTCTGGAAGATCTACGGCGTGATGACCGTGGCGGCGTTTCTGGGACTCCGCCTGGCCGGGATGGGCCCGTTCGACGCCCTCTGCCATTGCTTCTCCGCGGTCGGGACGGGGGGATTCTCGACCCGCAACAGCGGGGTTGCGGCGTTCGACAGCCCCCTGGTCGAAGGTGTCCTCATCGTCGTCATGCTGCTGGCGGGCGTCAATTTCACGCTCCATTACCGCCTCTGGGCGGGACGCCGGGTGCGGAGGTTTTTCTCGGACCCGGAACTCCGTTTCTACCTGGCCACGGCGGCCCTGGCCGCCCTCGGCATCTGGGCGAGCCTGGCGCTGAGCGGCCGGTTCGCGCCCGGGCCTGCGCTGCGCCACGCCGTGTTCCAGGCCTGTTCGGTCATGACGGGCACGAGCTTGGAAACGGACGATTACGGCGCCTGGCCCCCGTTCTCCCAGCTCGTGCTGCTGGCGTTGATGTTCATCGGCGGGTGCGCCGGGTCCACCACCGGAGGGCTGAAGGCCTTCCGGATCCTGCTGCTTCTGAAAGTCGTCGGCAGGGAGTTCCGGCGCCTGGTGGAGCGGAGGGGGATTTTCACCGTCCGCCTCGGTTCCCTGGCCATCCCCGAGCGGACCATCCAGAGCCTGCTGAACCTGGTGTACCTGGCTTTTATCACGAACCTGGTTGCCTGCCTGCTGCTGTCGCTCGACGGGATCGACGTGTTCTCGGGCATCTCCGCCGTGGCCGCGTGCATGTTCAATGCGGGGCCCGGACTCGGCTCGGTGGGGCCGGCGGGTCATTACGGGGACCTGTCGATGCTGGCCAAGTGGGTCCTCTCGGGCTGCATGCTTATCGGCCGGCTGGAATTCTACGTTGTCCTGGTGCTGTTGACGCGCACGTTCTGGCGCCACTAGGCAATCCCTCGCCGGTTCCCGCTCCGGCCGGGCCGGGCCGAGCGCCGCGGCGCATCCCGCCCCCCCGCGGATCTTCCGGGATCCGTCCGGAAAAGGGCTCCGGGCCGAATTGCCGGATCTGTTTCCTCAGCTTGAAATACCACCACCGCAGGCCGATGTCCCGCGCCTCCCGGTAGGCGCGCTCCGGATCCCACCCCTCGAACGCGATGCGGTAGAACGCGACCATGGCGCCGGTGCGGTCCGCGCCGCGCCGGCAGTGCACGAAAACGGGGTGGTTCCGGGGCTCGCGCATGACCTTGAAGAACTCCTGGATGGCATGGCCGGGGACGCCCTGCGTCGCGGTCAGGGGGATGGCGACGTGGCGCATCCCCAGGCTTTCGACCAGCGCCCGCTCGGGGGATTCGTTACGGAACGTCACCACGGTGGCGACGCCCATCTCCTCGAGAAGCCCCCATCCCCCGTCTTGGGGCATCCCGCCCCGGTAGAGGGTGTCGTTCACCTTGTGGAACCGGGGGATGGCCTTCTCCGGGGTTGCCGCCGTTGCCGGGCCGGCAAGCCAGCGGACCGCCCCGGCAAGCAGGATGAGGGCGCCCAGCGCCGTCACCCGCAGTCCCGTCACCCGGTGCATCAGCCGCAACCTTTCCGGCGGGGGCCCCCCGAACCGGGGGCCCGGACAGGCCCCGAACGGGTCCCGCGCGGCGGCCCGGGGCTCCGGAACACACCGGGGGCCCGGCGGATCACCCGCCGCCGGCGCGGAATGGACATGGCGCCGCTCCGCCACGGGTGCCACTATAGCGCACAGGGCGCCCGCAGTCTTGTCCCAAATGGAGAGAGTATGGGCCCCGGGCGGGGGCGCCCGCAGTCTTGCCCCGAATGGAGAGAGTATGGGCCCCGGGCGGGGGCGCCCGGCCGTTTCTCCAAATAATCCTTGGCTATTGCGGGGGGTTTGGGTAAGAATCAGGGCATGACCGGTCCACACCCTGCAGGGTGGCCCCGCGGCCGCTGTTCCGCGGCCGCCGCGCGCCCCCGGAAACCGAATGCCCCCCCCGGGGAAGACGGCGGGCCCGTCTGCCGCACGCCGCGTTCCCCCCATCAAAAAAAATAAGGAGAGATCCCATGCCCGGAGATTCAAAACCTGAAACAAAAGGGGCCGAGGCCCGGAAGAGACTGTCCAGACGGGACTTTCTGGCCGCCGGCGGGGCGGTGGTCGCCGCCGACGCCCTGCTGTCTGAAGCGCCCACGGCGGAGGCCGCACCCGCAGAGGCCCCCGCGGCCGCCTTCCCGGCGTCGGAAGGCTACCTGGTATACGACAGCAAGAAATGCGCGGGGTGCACGACCTGCATGCTCGCGTGCTCTTTGGTCCATTACGGGGTCCAGAGCCTGTCGCGCTCCCGCATCCAGATCATCCAGGACTCCTTCGGGAAATTTCCCAACGACATCCAGATCGCCCCCTGCCGGCAGTGCAAGGTCCCGGTCTGCGTCCAGAGCTGCCCGGTCGGCGCGGCCTACGTCGATACGGCCAACGGCAATGTCCGGAGGATCGACAGCGACAAATGCATCGGCTGCCGCACCTGCCTCCGGATGTGCCCCCAGCAGCCCCACCGCACCGTCTGGGTCACCATCGACGGGAAGGGGAAGTCCTCCAAGTGCGACCTGTGCATCGACACCCCGTACTGGAACGAGAAGGGGGGGCCCGGCGGCCGGCAGGCGTGCGTCGAGAGCTGCCCCATGATGGCGATCCGGTTCGTCTCCCGGATGCCCGACCAGAAGGAGACGGAAGGGTACGACGTGAATCTCCGGAACGACCACTGGATCAACCTCGGTCTGGTCGACAACAGCACGGTCGTGCCCAAGATCAGCATCGCGTGGCCGGCGATGGGGGGAGGTGAGGAATGAGCCTAGGCGGATACACCGGCAAGATACTGAGGGTCAATCTGACCACGAAGGCGATCGGGACGATCGCCACCGAGCAATACCAGGAATTCGGGGGCGGCCACGGGATCGGATCGGCCGTGTTCTTCGACCTCGTCGGCGACCAGCTGCCGTTTGAGGCCTTCGACCCCCGGAACCTCATCATCATGATGGCGTCCCCGTTCTCGGGCACCTTCATGCCGGGATCGGGGCGGTGCGAGGTCCAGGGCCTCGGCCCGATGCTCTACCCGATCGAGTGGTTCGGCCACAGCAACTTCGGCGGGCGGTTCACCGCGCAGATGAAGTTCGCCGGCTGGGACGGCATCGTCGTCGGGGGGGCCGCGGACGCCCCGGTCTGGATCAACATCGTCGACGACAGGGTCACGATCGAAAGCGCCGCGGGGATCTGGGGGATGGACACGTGGGACACCCAGGAGGAGATCTCCAGGCGCGTGGTCCCCGGCATGAAGTACGGCGAGTGGGCGGACCTGGCCGAGAACTGCCACACCACGCAGGTGCCCGCCGTCGTCTGCTGCGGCCCGGCGGGCGAAAACAGAAGCCGCCTCGGCGCCCTGCTGCACGGCCCCGGTTCCCAGGCGGCGCTGTGCGGCTACGGCGGCGTTTTCGGGTCCAAGAACCTCAAGGCCATCAGCGTCATCGGCAGCGGGGACGTCCCCATCGCGGACCCGAAGGCCTTCATGGACGCCAGGCTCTGGTTCCGCCAGTTCCAGTGGAACGTCGACAACCCGAGAGAAGCCGAGCGCTTCGGCGCCGGGGGGCCCTACGCCCTCATCAGCGGCCGCCCCAGCGGGGGGAACGTGCTCAACCGCGACCTGCCCCTGACACCGGCGCGGGCCGCCGCCTGCGCCTCCTGCCCCAGGGGGTGCCGCATGCGGCTGGCCACGGGCGACAGCAACGAGTCGGTGTGCGCCGGCACGATGGTGATCAACGTCGAGGGCTCCCTGAAATTCACGCGGCAGGGGAACGACCTGATGCAGAAGTACGGGCTGGGCCACTGGCAGCTGATGCCGCTGATGAGCTACGTGCAGACCCTCCACAAGAAGGGGATCCTGGGGAAGGGGAAGCAGATCGACACGGACCTGCCGCTGGACATGGCCGGCACGTTCGCCTACGCCGATTCGCTGATGCGGCAGATCGCCCTGCGCGAGGGGATCGGAGACGACCTGGCCGAGGCGTGCGCCCGGTTCGCGGAAAAAATCGGGCGGTACCAGGAGGACGTCAACAGCGGCGAGCTCAGCCTGGCCTACTGGGGGACGGCCAATCACTACGACCCCGGCGTCGAGGCGGAATGGGGGTTCGGCTCCCTGCTCGGGGAGCGCGACCTCATGCTCCACATGATGTCGAACTACCCGCTGCACTGGATGGCCTGGTCGGGCGACCCCTACCTGACCGCCGAGGAGGCCGCGAAGCTGTACACGGACGCAATGGTGCCCTACCAGGGGGACCCGTTCATGGTCGACCACAGCGACGGGCCCACGGGGATCTACTCGGACCACAAGGTCAAGCAGGTGGCCTGGATCAAGCACTACGAGAAATTCTGGATCGGCGCCGGCGGTTTCTGCGGCTGGCGGTGGCCGATGTGCATCACCAACAACACGGCCTCGAGGCGGGGCCCGACCCCGGAGGCGGAGCCCCGCTTCTGGAACGCCGTCACCGGCGGCAATCTGTCGTTCCCCGACTCCATGGAACTCGGCCACAAAATCTACACCCTGGACCGGTCCATCTGGGTGCTGCAGGGGAGGCACCGCGATATGGAGGTCTACCCCGATTACGTCTACGACCGGCCGAGCATGGGGCACGACATGCCGATGTACATCGACGGGAAATGGCAGTACGCCACCGGCGCCGGGCGCCGCCTGGACCGGGCGAAAGTCGAGGACTTCAAGACCCGGTTCTACAAGTTCGAGGGGTACAACCCCGAAAACGGCTACCCGACGCGCGAAACCCTCGAGTCGATGCGCCTCGGGAAGGTGGCCGATGCGCTGGAGAAGAAGGGGAGGCTGGGCTAGGGCCCGCCGGCTCGGGCCCGCGCTCCGCTAGGCCAAGGGCGGGAAGGTGCGCGGGCGCATCAGCTGCGGGCGCCCGGATCCGCGCCGGCGGCGGAGACGAAGGGTTTGCGCAGCGGAGCCCGGGTGGAGCGCCGCAGCTTCCTGAGCAGCCGCAGCTGGAGGGTCTGTTCCGCCTCCTGCCACTGCTCCTCGGCGGGATCGCGCCCGAGACGGAAGCTACCGCCCGCTATGGCGTCGTGCCCGCCGGCGTCCTTGGGGTTGTCGAAAATAGACCGCAGCACCTCCCCCGCCTCGGTATTCGGTACGGACGTCCGCAAAGAAACGTGGATGCGTCCCCGGTACCGCCCGGTGCAGAAAGACCACTGCGTGTTCTCGCAGGTGAGGAGGAACTCGGCCATCTGGGACACCAGGTCCGGGTTTTCCACGAGCCCCAGGTGCGAAACCAGGAGGCGGCGGTAGGCCAGCGCCCGGTCGAGCGCCCGGTGGAGCGTAAGGAAGAACTGCCTGGACCGGCTCGGGTTCTGGATCTGCCCCAGCATCCGGAGGTCGCAGTGGTGGATGATCTCGAGGTAGGTGTCGATGACGTCGCTGCGCCGCGCCCGGTACAGTCCCAGCGTGTCCGACAGTATGCCGTAGGCCAGGGCGGTCGCGATCCTGGGCGGGATCGGGTCCCCAAGCAGCAGCAGGGCCCGGGCGACGATGGCGCAGGTCGCGCCACATTCGGTGTCGATGATCGCCAGGTCGGCCGCCGGCCTGGTTGTGGAGGCGTGCTGGTCGATGACGATCGTGGCTTTGCGTTTCGGCGGGAAGGCGTTGTTGTCGAACCTGGGCTGGGTGTCGACCAGGGCGATGTTGCGGTACTTGCTGAAGTGCTCGGGCCGTATCTTCCGCAGTGGGATATCCAGGAGCTTGACCAGCGCCTTGTTCTCGCACCGCCCGATGATGCCCCCGTAGGCGATCCTGGACGTGATGCCGTAGTACTGCTGGGCGAGGTGGCCGAGGGCCATCGCGGAGGCCAAGGCGTCCGGATCCGGGTAGTCGTGGGTCAGGATCAGCAGCGGGGAGAGGGAATCCTTCCGGCGGGACAGAAAGTCCAGAAGCCTCGCCGCATCACTTCCGGTATTGATGGTGTCGGTGTCCCTGCTGGCCATGGTGCCTCCGTCCGGAAAATCTGCGCCCGCCCTTCCGCATCGCCGCCCCTTCCAGTGTACCCGCACAGACGCCGCGGAAGCAAACCTCCTGTTTCGGAAACTGCGATTCAGACAGTAGGGAGCGCCCGGCCGAGGCATTCTCGATTTTCTGCTG
>CAZYXB010000007.1:0-110054 GCA_964651155.1 uncultured Acidobacteriota bacterium
CCATAGTTCAGATCCTGAGATCACTGAAACCCCCGTCTGTCCGGGATGCGTTCGGCTCATTTGTTTGGTGTTTCTTCCGGGCCTTGGATTTCTGGATTTTAATCGTATCCATATGGGTAGCTATTCTTTAAGTCGTCCATCCAGGGCAATTGATTCCGGATACGGCAAGCCGTCAGGATTCAGGAGGTCAAAGTCCATGGGAATGGCCATCTCCAGTTATATCAAATCTTAAAAACCTCGTTCAGCAAATCATCCTCAATGATCTTTTCGGCGATTTGTTCCGCTTTTACGTTATAGGTTCCGTTCAATATATCTTTTTGAATCTGCTCAATTTTAGATTCCCGGACATCTTGTGCGGATCTCACCAAATCATTGAGGCCTAGTTCCTTTACTGACAGACTATCAGAAACGTCGATCTGCTGAACGGTATCAGGCAAGCCAATCATGGGATTGTTGGCTTTAATTCCCATAGTATCCCCAAAGAGATTACTATTATAGAGTATTGTCCTCCGAATAATAGCACTTTAGTCAAGAATGATCTGTTTTTTCTATGGGTTACGGCCGTTGACACTTCAGCCGCTGATTGCAAAACGATAGCTGTATCTACTGCATAGCTTGGAAGAAACATTGAAGTACTATTTATGGGAATAATACCCAATCGACCCGAGTCGGTAAGGAGGTTTTCAAATATCTCGGATCAGCAGAAAAACTACGAGTCTGCTATGAGGCCGGCTCATCAGGATATGTATTGTACTGGCATCTATTAAAATTGGGTTTGAAGTGCTAGGTAGTTGCCTAAATGCTTTTGCTAGGAAAATCGGGCAGGTGCCTCTGGTGGCCAAAAGAGATCAGTTGATGGCACGTCAAAAAACCCTGAGATACTTTATGAACTTGGTAATGGGAATGCAGAAGCAACCGCTTCCAGTCGGGTATGGAGATTACCTTCGGAAGAAAAACAGGGCGTTGAGCAGTCGCTGTATAGAAAAGGGATTGTGCTCTCCATCTGGAGTGCTGGATCCTGACGTAAATGGATAATGGAAAACGGGACAGATTTGGTGGTGCAGAATAGTAACCACCACTTTGCAAAAATCAGAGACAGATGATGTTGAGGATTGCCTTAAGTTGTTGCATTTCAACCAGACAGGGATTCCACCTTATTTAGGTGCATTTTCTGTCTAGACAATGGGGAGTACCTCATTGAACCGGAGTGTTCCCTCAGGACTTCTCAGCACTAATGGTGTTCTCGTTCTGCTTTATCAGAGGAACTATTAGCCCTATCGCAAAGTTTATTATGGACGTCTATTATTGTTTCCGCTTGGCGCAGGCGTTTTTTAAGGTGCATGTTCTCTCGACGCAGGCGTTTATTTTCCTGGATTAGGGATTTATCTGTTTTTGGTTTTTCCCTGCGCTTCTTGGGCTGAAGGCCGGAAAGTTCGATGGATTGACGCTGTTTGCGCCATGTGGTCAGATTGGAGTGATACAGACCTTCACGGCGCAGCAACACGCCAAGTTCCCAGGAGTTACATTTGTCTGCTTCCTGCAAGATCCGTCGCTTGTATGCGGCACTAAATCTTCGGCGAAGGCCTTTGCCGCTGCCCTCCGGATAAGCGGCAACCGGCACAAAAGCCGGGGTTTCCACACCGGATTCCTCAACAACTATTACTTTGGTTCCCATCTCCTTTTCCATCCCTGTCCTCTTCACTTTAACAGGGTTATGGCGCACAGTGGGAACACAACATTGCTGATCAAATATATTACTTATTTGTTTGAGCACTCTCGAAGGTATACATAGATTCATTGTTCCAGAGTTGTCGCCTATCTTGAGCTCCAGATGTACGGCAATGACGGTTTCATATGGTGATACTACCTGAAACAGTTGTGCCTTGGTCCCTCTATCCTCAACAAAGATATTTAGATCGATAACCGAACTCCAGGCGCGCTGTAAATCCCTCATCGCGAGCCCGAGAACGTCATCGATAATATTCATCTCAATTTCAGTAAGAGTCATGCTGCGAAGCATATTATGCTTTGGTTTCCCCAGAATCATGTCTATCATCGGGAAAACAAGCGTCGGGCTCATTTCCAGTACAAGGTTCTCATCCAAAGGGCTCATCCCCACGCGTGCAAACAGAGTCGGATTTGGCAGCTTTTTTAAGAAGTCCGCATAAGGTAACTGTTCGAGATTGATGAGAAGGATATCAACGACGGTTTTTAGATAAGCGGAAAGAGAGGACGTAAAACTCCTGGTGAAAAGTTCATGCAGCATTTGAATGGAGCGCATCTGATCCAGTGAAATATCATCAGCCCTGTGAAAATCGAAATTAAAGACTTTTTTGTAGCGTGGTCTCTTTTCATGGTCTGTTGTTTCCATGCCTCCCTCTTCGGAAGACATCGCAGAAAAAAGGGCATTAATTTCATCCTGAGAAAGTATTTTATTCATATCAGTGCGTATCCCTAGTCCTGTCCATTCATCTTTTTCAGCTTGGTGCGAAGTCGCAGCATTGCCTTCGTATGCAGCTGAGAAACGCGTGACTCGTTGACTCCTAGAACTTTCCCAATTTCCTTCATTGTTAGTTCGTCGAAATAATATAGGGAGACAACTAGCCGTTCCTTTTTAGGTAGCAGGTCTATGGCTGTGCTGAGAATTCCCTGAATCTCGGTTTTGTGATAAAGAAAGAAGGGATCCATTTGAGGTGCATCTGGAACGTACTTCACAAGGGGTTCGCCGCTCTTATCGTCATCCTGGTTGGAAAGTTCCTGGAAGCTACCAAGATTTAGTCCCTTGATCTGGTCCACAAGCTCGTAGAATTCATCGAGTGTTATGTCCATCTCGTCGCAGACCTCCTTGTCTGTGGCGGGACGTCCGAAACGCTGCTCCAGTTCGCGGTACACCTTTTCGAGATCCTTGCTCTTTTTGCGTAGCGAGCGAGGCGCCCAATCCAAGTTCCGCAGGCTGTCTAAAATTGCACCTTTTATCCGGAGTTCGGCATAGGTCTTAAATTTAACGCCGCGACTTTCGTCGAACTTGTCTATCGCATCCAGTAGGCCCAAAATGCCTGCGCTTACTAGATCATTCAGCTCTACATGTGATGGTAGTTTGGTCGATATCCGTTGGGCGATGTATTTGATCTGTGGAAGATGTTCCAGAATCAATTCATCTCGATGCGAATTTGCGGAAACTGTTGTTTCGAATACCTTGGATTGATGTGCAAATTCCTGCATATTCTATACCTCTTGAGTGGACTGCATGGGATGCAATCCCGTTGGCTATTCAAAAAGCACTTCATGGTCTCTCAGTAAAGAGGCTCCGGATAGACTGTTTCAGTTGATCCAGTCATTGAGAAGCTTCTCCCAAACGAGCTCGTTTGGGATTTCTTCCCCAATATCCTGCTGGCCGAGACGCCTTGCGATATTGCGGAAACACGCACTGGCAGGAGAATCGGGGTATCTGTGAGTTACTAGCATCTGGCTGCGAACTGCTTGCGGTACATGTAAATCCTGATTGACATGTCCCAAAAAGCTTATTTCCCGGTACAGGAATTTTTTGACGACCGAGTTGATCTGGCAGAACACTTCATAAGCATCTTCCGCGCTGTCTACGGAGTTGATCAAAACCTGAATCTGTTTTTCGAAATCTTCTGCCAGAATGATCTTGATTACAGCATATGCATCGACGATAGCGGTTGGTTCCGGTGCGCTGACCACAATCACCTCATGAGCCGACAGCAAGAAATGAATAACATTGCGAGAAATTCCGGCAGCGGTATCGATGATTAAATAATCCGTATCGGAATCCAAATTTGTGAAGCATTCAACTAGATGGTTTCTTTGGGCCGAGGTCAGTTCAGACATGCGCTGGAATCCGGAACTGGCAGGAATAATGCGAATGCCTTTGGGTCCCAAAACCATGATTTCCGACAGTGTTTTATTACCGAAAAGTACGTGACCTAGATGGTATCGGGGAGTCAGTCCGAGCAGAACATCTATATTCGCGAGGCCGAAATCCGCGTCCAAGACTACCACCTTCTTCCCCAATTCCGAGAGGGTTACGGCCAGGTTCGCGACCACATTCGTTTTGCCAACCCCTCCCTTCCCGCTCGTTATCGCAAGGATTCTTGTATTGTGACCGTCTAATTGAGTTAACGGGTTCTTGGTGGAGGTTAGCGTGGCTGCGAGGGACTTGGAACTCTGATGCCCAGTTGAACCGCGTTGTCTGTTGAACGCTGTCTTCATAGCTCATTCCTTAATGCAACGTCGTTTGGTTGAAAACAAGGTCTGTGATATGTGCTCCTGTCATAGCGTGAAGGTCCTCCGGAACCCTCTGCCCATTGCTGTAATAAGAATGATTTCTGTGTGCGGATTATCCCGTTCAGGGCCGGAACATGTGCCGTTGTCTCATCCGGCTTTGTGAAAAGATACAGAAACAGGAACACGATGATTCCAAGAAAGTAACTGCCGCTGACCACAAACTGTCCGGGGGATTGGATGACTTTCTTTACGGCATCCTGCACACTGACGTCATCGAGCAGGATCAGACGGGTTGAAGCGGTGTTCAACGGAAGGTGGAATAATGGGATGATTAATAGTAGTGAAAGAAAAGCGGAAATATCGCCCGGATGCAGGATGTACATCAATACCAGAAGAATAAGTATTGATAAAATAATATTCAAACTGATCAGGAGATCCACGACCATGGTGGGCATGGGCAAAACCATGACAAGCAGGATCCCCATCACTCCAATGGGGATAAGCAGGCGGAGTTTCCCGAGGGTTTTTCTTTGGCTGGCAAGTGTGGTAGTTGTGTCAACACTCATTTGAAGGTGGATCTCCTGATCTCAAATCTTTCACTCGGAAGTCTAAATGTGCAATTCGTATTCCAATCTAGGTGCGCCTCCTTTTCTTTTATGTCGGCAGGAATGTTTGACCTGGAAATGTCTATCTTTGGAATGCTGCGTTATCCTTGTAATTATAGGAATGTAATCTATTTACAGCTCTGTAGAGATTTGTGGGATATAGTCACCGATGTCGATTGATTTGTATACGGACTGCTCTAGGGCTTGTTTTACACCTGCGGAATACAGTGTTCTTGTGCCAATTCCTCTATTTATTGCGCCAAAAATCCGACACTTCTAACTAGGACTTACGGAAAATCATTGAATCCATTTTATAGGACAGGTTAATCGCATTATGGACCGTGTTTGTGGTAGCGGCATCCGCATATGGGTTGCATCGTCCATCATCCGGCGGTGCAGGTACTGATCTCAGCAGGCACTCCTGTCCGATGACAGCAATTGACACACAGATGAAATACTTCGGGGTGCTATTAACTCATAACTAAGGCGAATTGGGGCGTCCGGTATTCATCCAACAATGGTAATGTATATTGGATTGGGTCGACTATGCTTTACTTCAAGTTCAAATCGCTCCCACTTTTGTTTCTGGAACATTATGTTTTTCAGTGACTTCTCGCGATATGAGGATTAGTTTATCGGACAGTAGTGAAAGCTTTATGGAAATAATTAGTTTGACATATGTGAATACTATGAGATATATAAAAACTCCGATATCGGCGTGATTTCTGTACGTTTTCTCGGGTATTTACATATTTCATGAGAGGGACCGTATGGCCGGCAGAAAAGACGCGAGGATCCTTATTATCGATGATGAAGATTACATGCGGGAAATTATCAGACAGGCGCTGGAGAATTCTGGTTTTGAGGTGGATGAGGCTATGGACGGCAAATCGGCCATGGCGATGCTTCGCCAGTATCCTTACAACGTAATAGTCACCGACGTACGGCTCCCCGGAATGACTGGAGACAAGATTCTTGAGGAAGCTCTTGCTCTGTTCCCCGAAACGATTGTCATTGTTATGACCGGATTCGGAAATATCCAGTCCGCCGTCGACGCTATGCGTAAAGGTGCCTACGATTACCTTCCCAAACCGTTCCAACTCGACGAACTGGTTGTCCGTGTTGAAAAAGGGCTCGAGGAACAGCAGCTGAAGAATGAAAACAGGATGCTGCGCTGTGAACTCCAGGATAAATACAGTTTTCCCAATTTGGTCGGAAACAGTGCGGCCATGAAAAACATCTACAGGCTGATCAGAGTGGTTGCTTCGAAAAACAGCAATGTGCTCCTCGAGGGAGAAACCGGAACTGGGAAGGAACTCATTGCCCGCGCCATTCACTACAACGGCCCGAGGAAGGACCAGCCAATGGTGTGCGTCAATTGCGGCGCCATCCCGTCCAATCTCCTCGAAGACGAACTTTTTGGTCATGTCAAGGGAGCTTTTACCGGAGCCCACCAGCATAGAATAGGGCGATTCGAGCAGGCGAATCATGGCACACTTTTCCTGGATGAAGTATCCAGCATGCCGTTGGACCTTCAGGTGAAGCTGCTGCGGGTGCTCCAGGAGCGCGAATTCCAGCGGGTCGGAAGTACGACAACGGTGAAAATCGATGTTAGGATCATCGCGGCGACAAACTCTAACCTTCTGGAAGCGGTTGAAAAGGGGGACTTTCGAGGAGACCTGTACTACAGACTCAATGTCATACCCATCAACGTTCCATCATTAAAGAACCGGTGCGATGATATACCCCTGCTTGTGCAACATTTCCTCATAAAGTATTGCAAGGAGCAAAATATTGCTCTTAAGAGCGTTTCCAACGATGCGATGAAGAATCTGATCGCTTATGAATGGCCTGGCAACGTTCGACAATTGAGCAACGCAGTCGAAATGGCGGTCACACTCTCCGAGGACAAGGAACTTCTGGACCTGGAAGATTTTCCGATTGCATCGAAATCCGCCCCGAAGAATTCTTCACTTCGGGCCATTGACATTCCCGATGACGGCATCCATTTCAATGCCATGATTTCCGATCTTGAAAAACATCTTATTCTCCAGAGCCTACAGGTTGCCCAGGGGAACAAGAAACGGGCGGCATCCCTGCTTCACCTGAAACGGACCACCTTTGTGGAGAAACTGCGGCGTATGGGGATGGAATCTTCTGCAGACGATACCGCTGATATGTAGAAACGGAATGTCCTGGGAATCCCGTACATGACACATTCCACGTGTGCCTTGTGGGTATTTGTATTCATGCTCAAATAAAGTTTGTCCCTATCCGTCTAATCTGCGAAAATCCTGTAATCCGCAACGGAATCCGTTTGTTCCGGTCGGGGATTCGCGAGGCAATACACCTGCGGGACCGATAGGCCTTCGGCTATTCCGCCCTAACCCGGCCGACCCGATGAACTACCGGCTGCGGACGAATCGGCCTGAATGTGCAGAACCGTAATGGTGCAAAGGAGGTGCCCTTTGAAAACGAAGAAATTGTGGGGAGGCCGATTTACTTCCGAACAGGATCCTTTTTTCTCCAAGTTTAACGATTCTCTCCCTTTCGACAAGGCCTTGCTGGAAGTGGATATTCAGGGGAGCCTGGCCTATGCCCGTGCTCTGGAGCGTGCGGGGGTATTCTCCAGGAAAGAACGTATGGCTGTGGAACGAGGTCTTCGTAGCGTTCTCGAGGACAACAGGCGTCATCCGGATGTTATTCAAAAAAGCAGCGCGGAGGATGTCCATACCTTTGTTGAGCAGGCCCTTGCCGTGAAAGTGGGAACGCTTGCCCTGAAGCTTCATACGGGTCGAAGCCGGAACGACCAGGTAGCAACCGATCTTCGTCTATACATGATGCAGAAAGAATCCGTCCTCGAGGATAGAATCAACGTTCTGCTCGACACCCTGACGGATCTGGCTGAAAAGCATCTCGGGGTGATCATACCTGGGTATACGCACCTTCAGAGAGCGCAACCAGTTCTCTTCTCCCATTATCTGCTTGCCTATGCGGAAATGTTGCTGAGGGACAGGCAACGATTACGGGACGCAAGGGCAAGAACCGATGTCTGCCCTCTTGGAGCCGGGGCTCTTTCAGGGACAGTATACTGTATCGACCGTGAAGCTCTTGCAAAAGATCTGGGATTTTCATCCGTATCCGCCAATAGCATGGACGCCGTTTCCGACCGGGATTTTGTCCTGGATTTCCTCTATTTCGCGGCTACTTGTGCAACCCACCTCAGCAGACTGTCGGAAGACTTCATCCTGTACAACTCCGGAGAATTTTCCTTCATCCAACTTGATGACAGCATAGCTTCCGGCAGTAGTCTTATGCCGCAGAAAAAGAACCCCGATGCACTGGAGCTTGTTCGCGCTAAAACCGGGAGGGTAGTGGGAAACCTCGTCGCCTTTCTCACGGTGATGAAGGGGATCCCGATGACGTACAACAAGGATCTGCAGGAGGACAAGGAGTGTGTATTCGATTCGATCAGTACGACCGAAAAATGCCTGCTGATGATGCAACGCGTACTGGTCGGTCTCAACATTGATCCGGTGAAAATGCATGTTTCCGCGGGCTCCGGATTTCTGAATGCCACAGAGCTTGCGGATTATCTCGTATCAAAAAATATGCCGTTTCGCGAAGCACACGGCATTGTGGGGAAAATCGTCGTTCGCGCTTCAGAATTGGGCTTAGCGCTGGAAGACCTGCCGCTTAGGGAATTTCAGAGCTTCTCCCCGTTTTTCGACAAGGATCTGTACCCCTGCCTGAAGCTCGAAAAGGCCGTTTCAAGACGGAAAGAACAAGGCGGGACTTCTCCCGTTGCCGTGAGGCAGGCTATACGGGCGCTCCGCAGAAGAATTGCCAGATAGGATTCATCGGGATTGCGGACGAATCTGAGCAATGACTGATCCATGGCCCTGCTGCTAGTATGGGAAAGCTTCCCAGAGCCTCACGGTTTACCGCGCGCCTCCGCCACGGGAAGATTCAGTCTTCGAGATAGGTGTAGCCGTTTAATGTGGAGAGATAGGATTCGTATAGGGAGTCCTTTTCTTCCCGCGTTATTTTGGACTGGGTTTCGGCATTCTGGGTCAACCGGCGGAAATTTTCCGCAAGTTCCTGTGTGGTATAGCCAGCAGTTTCCAGCACCTGCCCCAGGGTCTCCCCCCGAATCACTTTATCGATATGAACTCTCCCGGAATCATCCACCAGAAAATGAGCTTCGTTGGGAGAGCCGAGCAAATTATGATTCATGCCCAAAGATTCCTGGTACGCACCAACCAGAAAAATAGCGAGGTAATAGGGTTCCGCAAGGACTCCGTGCAATTCGAGCGCCTGCTTGACATCGCGCAGATCGACGAATTTGTCAATATGCCCGTCGGAATCGCATGTGATGTCGCATAGAGTCGCACGTTCAGTCGGTTCCTCCGTCAGACGTGTAACCGGTATGATCGGGAAAAGCTGATCCAGCGCCCAACTGTCCGGCGTGGCCTGGAAAACGGAAAAATTACAGAGATACTTGCTTGCCAGGATATTTTCGAGATCGATGAATTCTTCCGGCCGATCCTTCATGGACTTGGAAAACTTGATGGCTTTTCTGCATATCTGCCAGAACAGCCATTCGCCCTGGGCCCTGTTCTGCAAATTCATGTATCCCAGGTTGAAAAGTGACTGTAACTCTTCCCGGTTCTGGAGCGCATCGTGGTAGTATTCACGGAAATTTTTCGGGTTGATGTCCTTGTATAGATCCGTCATCTCTTCGACGACTTCAGAATCCACGTTGGACGGATTAATTTCGGTCCCTCCGAGCCCTGGATTCAGGGTTCGGATCACGTTCGTGATGTATATTGCGTGGTGGGCCGCAATGGCGCGACCGCTTTCATTGACTATTGTGGGAGGAGGCACATTTTCAGACTGGCAAATCTCGTTGATGGTATAGACGATGTCATTGGCGAATTCCTGCATGGTATAGTTAACGCTGCAGTCCGAAGCTGTGCGACTTCCGTCGTAGTCCACCCCCAGACCGCCTCCTACATTGAGGTATTCGATGGGGAATCCCATTTTGTATACCTTCGCATATACCCTGGCTGCTTCTTTTATAGCATTTTTGATCCGCCGGATATCGGTTATCTGAGAACCGATGTGGAAGTGGAGCATCTTAATCTGGCGGACGATTCCTCTGTCGGAAGCCATTTTAAGGCAGTCGAGCAGTTGTATGGTATTGATTCCGAATTTGGATGTCTCCCCTCCGGATTCTTCCCATTTCCCTGCACCTCTGGAAAAAACCCGCACCCGTACACCTAGTTTCGGATGAACTTCCATTGCGGCGGATACTTCCAAGATCTTCTTGATATCGTTGACGTCCTCCATGACTATCAGAGGATTCTTGCCGATTTTCGATGCGCCGAGTGCCCATTCCAGATACTTGCGGTCTTTTACCCCGTTGCAGATCAGCAAGGCATTCGGATGGAGGTTCATGGTAATAGCCGCAGCCAGTTCGGCTTTGGTTCCGACTTCAAGGCCGTATTCATATCGGTGCCCGGCAGCGGAAAGTCGTTCCACGACGCTTTTTTTCTGGTTTACCTTCATGGGGAAAACAGCACGGTGTTGTGCACCGTAGCTATATTCGGCAATGGAATTGCGGAAGGCTTCGTGCATTTCCTTTATTTGGGTGTCCAGGATTTGCGGAAAACGCAGAAGATAGGGGGGCATAATCTTGCGCTGTACCAGAGTTTGTATCAATGAGACGACTTCAACCCCAATCAATGGATTTTTCGTCGGGTGGACCGTCAAATAGCCCTGTTCACTGACGTCGAAGTATCCACCGCCCCAGTTGTCCACACCATATATACGATTCGGGATTTCGCTGGGTGAAAGCCGGAGGCTTGTGGTGATTTCCTTCATTGATCTATACCCTCCATCTTCCAAATCGTATTTGAAACAGCGGCTGGAGACAGCCGCATTGCCTCAGGATTTCACTCGTTCCTGGTATTTGCCCTCGGTCGTATCGACCCTGATGAGCTCTCCTTCATTGATGAATGGAGGCACCTGTATCACAAGGCCGGTTTCCAGTGTAGCCGGTTTGTTCACGTTGCTCACTGTTGCCCCACGCAGTGCCGGTTCCGTGGAAACCACCCGGAGTTCCACCGATGAAGGCAATTCCACCCCGATGGCGTTCCCCTCGTGGAATTCAACCTTCAATTTTATATTCGGTATCAGGTAGGGAATGGCTTCCTCGAGAAGGTCCGCCGGCAGATGGAACTGCTCGAACGTTTCCGTATTCATGAAGTAATAATCGGTCTCGTCGGAATAAAGGAATTCCACTTCATGGGTTTCTAGATAGGCCTGATCCACCCGATCCTCGGATCGAAACCGATGCACAATGATCGATCCGCTATTTATGGACTTCAGCTTGGTTTGGACCATGCCGCGCCAATTGCCCGGCGTTATGTGCTGGAAGGAGAAGACGCGATACAGCTCCCCGTTAAGCTTTATGGTCATGCCCTTCTTGATCTGTGTTGCAGAAATCATTTAGTATACTCCGTTTCAGCGCAAAAAAGAGCCTAGGCTTCAAATCTCCAGGATCTCATCCTCTTTCTGTTTTTGAAGCTCCGCGATTTTCTTGATGTATTCATCCGTCAATTCCTGAATCTTTTTCAGGCTGTCCCGTTCGTCATCTTCCGATATCTCTTTGTTTTTCAGGTATGCTTTCAGTGTGTCGTTCGCTTCGTGCCGCACCTGGCGCACTGCAACTTTATGCTGTTCTCCGATCTGTGCAACCGATTTTGCAATCTGTTTGCGCCGTTCCTGAGTCAGCGGAGGAATCGGCAACCTAATGACCTTGCCATCATTTGCGGGCGTCAATCCTATATCAGATGCGAGAATTGCCTTTTCAATAGCGGAAATGGTCGATGTATCCCAAGGTTGGATCAGTATTAACGCAGGTTCTGGTGTGGAAAGGGATGCCATTTGATTTAACGGTGTGGGTGTCCCGTAGTAGTTCGCCTGAATGTGATCGAGAATGCTGATCGAGGCGCGGCCGGTGCGGATTGTAGCCAGGTTCCCCCTCATATCTTCAACGCACTTTTCCATCCCCTGCTTTGCGGAATCGATCGTTTTTCGGATCATCGAATCTATCCTCCTGTGTTCTAACCATCACCTGGACACTATGATTGAATAATGGAACCTACCTTCGAGCCCAATACGACATTCTTGATGTTTCCCGGACGCAGGACATTGAAAACAATGATAGGCATTCTGTTTTCCATACACAGGGTCACAGCCGTGGTATCCATGACCCTCAACCTCTTCGTCAGCACGTCGTGGTGCGTCAGTTCTTCAAACTTTTTTGCGGATGGATTGACGGCCGGATCGGAATCATAGATCCCGTCAACATTTGTTGCTTTGAATATCGCCTCAGCTCCAACCTCCATCGCTCTCAATGCCGCCGCGGTATCGGTGGAAAAATATGGGTTCCCCGTACCCGCCGCAAAGATAACGACACGCCCTTTTTCCAAGTGCCGTATGGCGCGCCTTCGGATAAATGGCTCGGCAACTGCCTTCATTTCTATCGCTGATTGGACCCTGGTAAAGACGTTCCTTTTTTCAAGGGCGTTTTGAAGCGCAAGGGCGTTGATGACCGTGGCCAGCATTCCCATGTAATCGCCGGTGACGCGGTCCATCCCTGCTTTACTGACGGTTATACCGCGGATGATATTGCCGCCGCCCACAGTGGCAGCTACCTGTACTCCAATTGCATGCAGTTCGGAAATCTCCTCGGCCAGCCTGTCCACCATTGATGGATCGACGCCGTATCCCTGGTTTCCGATGAGGACCTCGCCGCTCAGTTTCAGCAATACACGTTTGTATCTCGGCTGTATCCCGGATTGATCTTTATCCATGCATCCCTCCAGAAGATGTTTCGCTGTACTGTGAAGCCTGATTGAAGGGCCTTCAAAGAATCTGACGAACGGTCGTGTTTCTGCTGCGTCCGGATGCCGTTTGTCGTTCTACTGCCGCCAACTGCGGGGCAGATCCCTTTCAGGAGTCTGGCGATGTGCAGTCCGGCAGGCATTTCGGAGGATCTGGTGCCGAACGGACGGACCATCCGATGGGTCGGCGTTATTCCCCTAGTTTATAGCGAACAAACCGGCGCACCTGGATGTTCTCTCCAATTTTCTGGATATGGGCGGCGATATGCTCGCGGACGCTGGTTGACGGTTCCTTTACGAACGGCTGTTCAAGAAGGCATATTTCAGAATAGAACTTGGACAGGCGCCCTTCGACGATCTTCTCGATGACGCTTTCCGGCTTACCGGTAGATCTAGCCTGTTCGGTGAATATGTCACGCTCTCCCGCTAACACCTCTTCGCCCACGTCCTCTTTCCCGATGAACTTCGGGTCGCTTGCCGCAATATGCATTGCGAGGTCCTTGGCCAGTTCGTGGAAATCAGGATTCCGGGCGACAAAATCGGTTTCGCAATTTAGCTCAACCATAACACCAATTTTGCCGTTGTGCACATAAGTGCCGATCAGCCCGTCTTTTGTTTCTCTGCCGGATTTCTTTGCCAGGGAGGCGAGCCCCCTCTTGCGAAGAATGGTAACGGCCGCATCCAAATCACCGTTCGCTTCTTGAAGCGCACTCTTGCATTCCATAAAACCGACGCCGGTTTTTTCTCTAAGTTCTTTTACCAGGGTTGCGGAAACGGCCATAGTATTTCTCCTTGCTTTGGATGCCTTCACGGAAACGGACCTTCACTTGCTCGAAGCGGGCAGGAATGCACGAGGCTTCCCGCCCGCAGGTCTGAATACTCTACCGAAATTCCTTTTTGAAAAGACTAACGCGAATCTTCGACTATTGCCTGGATCGGCTGACTAGGAAGCCGTCTCTTCAGGCTTTCCATCCAGCCCGTCAGGCGATTCCGCCGTTTCTTCGACGGCTTGGACTTCAGGCGAAGGCGCTTCCGTCACGGAGTCCGGTGGCGGTGCCGCCGCGATTTCCGGTTTCTTCGGTCTCGCCTTTCGCTGCAGTGTTTTCCGAACGGTAGTTTTCGGCTTGGACGCCGTATCGGCAGCATTCGAAGTTTCTTCTGCAGGTGTGCCGGAAGGATCTGAAGAGGCGGCAGTTTCAGATACGGCTGATGCCGCGGACGCCGCGGAGGCTACTGCCTCAGCCGTTTTCGCGGCAGCCTGGCGTGCAGCGGCGGCCTTTTCTGCCTGGAGCTTGCGCTGCTTCTCCATCTGCTCCGCAAGTTCCTTCTGTTGGGCTTCGTAGACAGCTTTCCCGTCAAGATACGCCTGGGCTATCGTGTCCGTGATGAGGCGGATGGCGCGAAGAGCGTCATCATTGCCCGGGATGATGTAGTCGATTTCATCCGGATCGCAGTTGGTATCGGCAACGCCGATAACCGGAATGCCGAGCTTGACAGCTTCCTTGATGGCAATGGTTTCGAGCTTGGTGTCGATGACAAAAATCGCATCCGGCAATTCGGTCATGTCCTTGATGCCGGACAGGTTCTTCTCGAGTTTTTTGCGTTCCCGCTCGTATCGGGCCACTTCCTTTTTGGAAAACAGATCGTACTGCCCGCCGCTGCGCATCGTCTCCAACTCGCGGAATCGTTTGATGCTTTTCTGTATTGTTACAAAATTGGTGAGCAGGCCTCCCAGCCAGCGCTGGTTCACGTAGTACGTGGATGTCCGCTGCGCCGCTTCTTGGATGGCCTCTTGCGCCTGACGCTTGGTCCCCAGAAACAGAACACTTTTACCGTTGTTTCCGAGTTCATACATGAATTGAATTGCGTTCTTGAACAGCTTGATGCTTTTCTGCAAATCAATGATGTATATACCATTTCTTTGCCCGAAAATGTAATCCTTCATTTTCGGGTTCCAGCGTTTGGTCTGGTGGCCGAAGTGAACTCCCGCCTCCAGCAATTGTTTCATGGTAATCGAAACCAAATAGAACCTCCTCAGACTACCTCTTCGAGAATTGGAATCTCTTGCGGGCCCCCTTTTGTCCGTACTTCTTTCTTTCCTTGATTCGGGAATCACGTCGCAGAAGTCCGACTTTTTTCAGCTTGGGCCGCAGTTCGGTGTTGAATTGTAATAGTGCTTTAGCAATACCCAGCCGAATGGCGCCTGCCTGGCCGGAAGTACCGCCGCCGTCAACCAGTGCACGGACATCAAACTTGCCGATTGTATCCGTTACAGCCATTGGGTAGCGGATCACTGTACGCTGGGTTTCGTTCTTGAAATATTCGCTCAGGCCGCGTTTGTTGACAGTCACCTGTCCCTCACCGGGAATGAGACGCACGCGAGCTGTTGAGCTTTTACGTTTCCCCGTTCCGTAGTATTCGACTGTAGACATTCAAACCCTCAATTTGCCATATCATTAATGGGTATCCGACGGAGGGCTATAGTGCCAGTTCCGCAGGTTTCTGGGCCTCGTGCGGATGCACCGGGCCTTTGTATACCTTCAGCTTTTTCCTCATGGATCTCCCCAGCTTCGTTTTTGGGAGCATTCCATAGACCGCTTCGCATACTAATTTTTCCGGAAATTTTGCTAACAGAGCGCCGGCGGTGATCTCGCTCAATCCCCCCGGATATCCAGAATGGTGCCGATATTTCTTGTCCGACAGTTTCTTGCCGGTTAGTTTCACTTTCTCGGCATTGATAATGATGACATGATCGCCGGTATCAAGGAAAGGGGTATAAATCGGTTTATCCTTGCCGGTTATGAGTCTTGCGGCTCTGGTTGCAAGCCTCCCGAGAACCTGCCCTTCAGCATCGATTACGTGCCACTTCTTCTGCATATCCTCTCGGCAGGGGATATAACTCTTCATTGCAGTCTCCCTCTGTTAACTATCTAGTAAAACAATCCTTTAGGCTATCCAAGACACGCCTAAGTGTCAAGAAGAATTGACATTAAATCTACGGAACCGATCTTAGAAGCTGCGGAATCCGGAAGGGCGCCGGTATGCGGATCGGGTATCCCGCCTACCTGAATGCACCCTGAAATCCATTCTATCCAGAGAGGCCGTTTCTAGCATTTGGCGCAGACTAATCCCTGGGTAAATTGAGGATATATTGTACCAATCCGCCTCCTGTTTTTGAATCTCATTTTTCAGAAAAATGATATCACGGCCTTTCCCCGTCTGTCGCGGGAATTCAAAAATTGGTGACGGAAATCACCACACAAAAAAAGAAAAAATGCAACATGACAGGTAACAAGTCGATAAGGCATACATGGAACGGGCGCGTTCCTGCGGATTCAATATTAAAACAATATGAATCAAAGCATCTCGATAACGAACACTACTCACTACCTTCTCAATAGGGTGAAGAATACGGCGCAAACACTATGCTAAGTTTTCTGAATCGTAACAAACAGGCAATAGGCCTCGATATCGGTTCTATGGCACTGAAGGAAGCTGAACTCCGGCCACTGCGCAAGGGCGAGTACGAACTCGTCAGCCTCGGTATTGAGGAAATCTCTCCGGACTGCATCGTCGACGGAGTCATCATTTCCAAGCTTCCGGTGTCTGAAGCGATCGGCCGGATCTTCGCAAGACAGGGCATCAAGAACGAACGGGTCATGACCTCCATCTCCGGTCATTCTGTCATTGTGAAAAAAATTGGTTTGCCGGTGCAGAGCGATGCGGAACTTGCCGAATCCATACGATGGGAAGCGGAACAATACATTCCGTTCGACATAGCGGATGTCAACCTAGACTACCAGGTTCTGGGCGAAAACACAGGCACCGGAAACCTTGACGTTCTGCTGGTGGCTGTTAAAAAGGACAAAATCACGGATTTTTCGAGTGTGGTCAAAATGGCCGGGAAATCTCCTGTGCTGGTGGATATCGATGCCTTTGCCCTTCAAAACGCCTACGAGCTCAATTACGACCCGACGGACCGGAGCACGGTGGCACTGCTCGACATCGGGGCAAGCACCATGACTATCAATATCGTTTCCGGAACCGATTTTCTTTTCACCAGAGACGTTGGCGTCGGAGGGCAGCAGTACACGGAATTTATTCAAAAAGAATTCAACCTTGACTACGACAAGGCTCAGTCCCTGAAGCACGGTGACTCGGTTGAGGGCGTCGATGCTTCGGAAGTTACCCGGGTGATCGAATCTGTTACGGAAATCATCTGTCTTGAAATACAGAAAACATATGATTTCTTCAAGTCCACCTCAACAGTGGACCATATCGACCGCATGATCGTCAGTGGGGGAGCGGCGCACACCCCCGGGTTGATAGACGCACTGACCCGGAAGTTTGAGATTCCGACCGAAAAATTCAACGCATTTCAAAGGGTCAAATACAACCCACAGAGATTCCCATCTTCAATGATAGAAGATCGCGCTCCCGATTTCGCCATCGCGGTCGGTTTAGCACTCCGAAATACCGAGGAATAGAGCGGCTATGATTAAAGTAAACCTGCTGAGAGATCCGACTGCCCGTTCGCACAAGACTTTTGTGAAACCCAAAATGTCCCGCACCGGCCCGGTACTCGTTGCCTTTGTTGTACTGGTGGCCGTTTTAATGGGCGGCTGGTATTTGTTCATCAATAATCAGAAAACCAAACTCACTGCAATGAAGCACGATCTTATCATTCAGGAAACCCGCCTGAAGGATCTGAAAAAACAGCTTGGCGAATACGAAAAGATCAAGCTTGAAAAGCAGAAACGCATCGAGGTGATTGAAAAACTCAAGGATCAGCAGACGGGTCCCGTGCTCCTTCTGAACCATGTGCTCGAGAGCATGCCCAGAAACAGGCTTCTTTGGCTGACCACACTGAACCAAAAGGACAATCGCGTTCAGATCGTCGGGTATGCGCAAACAATCGAAGCCATCCCGGACTTCATGACCAACCTCGCAAAAAGCGGCATTTTCCAAAGCGTGGATCTCGAGTTGATCGAAAGTCAGAAGGATGCGTCGAAATTCTCGCTCCTTTGCATGAGCGCACAGTACCAAACGGAGGAGTGAAAGAATGTCTCTAAATGGATTCAGTTTTAAAAGCCTACCCAGTCCGGTTCAGCACGCAATTCTAGCGGGGCTCGTCCTGTGCATCGCAGGAGTCTTCTATATGTATATCCTGAAACCCCGCGTGCAGGCCTGCAGCGACCTTAAAACCGAGATAGCCAGACTGGAACTATCCGTTGCGAAGTTGGCCGCGGTCGAAAGCCAGCTGGAAACTTTCAAGCGCGAACTGGCTCTACTGGAGAAGCGGCTTGCCGATCTGCGTAGCATTCTGCCGGCTCAGAAGGAAACGCCTACAGTCCTCCGCAGCGTCCAGCACATGGCGGTTTCCAGCAATCTGAAAATCCTCAAATTCAATCCGAAGCCGGTAGAATCAAGGGATTTCTATTCTGACTGGCCGATCTACCTTGAGGTAGAGGGGAATTACAACGGGCTGGGCACGTTCTTTGAAAAAATAGGCCGTTCCACCAGGATCATAGACGTCGGGAATATCACCATACAGGAGATTAAAGGATCGATGAACCCGAAACTAACGCTGAAAGCCAATTGCACAGCAACGACCTTTGTGTATAAGGAAGCCGAACCGGGTACTTCCGGCACCGCCGCTTTGGATAATTAAGGAGACAGCGCCATGACTATTATGAAATGGATGCGCCTACGCAAACTGAATATCCGGAGAGGTATCGGGTCCCACTGCATTCCCCGGGATTTCTTTGTATTCGGAATTCTGACCTGTTCGGCTATGGGCCTGTCCGTGGCCGCGTTCTCTTCCCTTCCCGTATTCGCACAGGAACCGGCCGGCAGTGTCGATACGGAATCGTTGCCGGCGAATTCCGGCGAAAGTTCCATCAGGAATTACGCCGGCGTCTCTTTTAAAGCTGTCCATATTCGTGATCCTTTTCTGAATCCACTCCTCAAAAAGGAAGGGAAGAAAGGCGATCAGGAGATCGACCGGGGGCTCCCCCCTCCTGGAATCGCCGGCACGTATATAGCCGAAGCGGATTTGAAGGGAATCTCCCTACGGGAGAATCACCGATTGGCAATCATCAAAGGATCCGGGAACCGAGCCTACTTCCTCCGGGAAGGAGACAGGCTTTTCGACGGATACCTCAAAACAATTCATCGTGATTCCATCACTCTGGTCCGTGAAACAAAAATGAGATCTGGGAAAGTCATTGCCCAGGAAGTGACCAAGAAGCTGAGGACACCATAGGATGGCGGGTATGAAAATTCGATTCACAGAAAAGAGCTCTTTCGTGTCTTACCTAACAAGGAATGCAAAACTCTGTATTCTCCTTTTCACTCTGTCTTTGGCTGTTCCCTTGTTCGCAGCATCTACGGAAGCCTCGGATGTGAAACAGACTTCCCCGTCCGGGGTCCTGGCGGATATTTCGGCTGCACAAGAAGGCGGTGCGCTGACGGTGACCATGAAAACCGACCGTTTACTGGAACCGAAGGCGTTCAGGCTGGAGAATCCACCCCGCCTGGTCATCGATTTCGAAAACACCATAAACAGAGTTCCCTTCATGAAATTGCCCTTAAACGCAGCCTCGGCTAAACAACTGCGTGTAAGCCAGTTTCAGGAGGACGGGCCGCGAATTGCGCGGGTGGTATTCGACCTCGGGGTGCAACCCGTGATCCACAAAATCGCCTTGGAAAAGACATCGGTCCAGGTAACCCTCCTTGAGGGCGCATCGAGCAAAGAGGCAAAACCTCCGGTTGTCCCGACACCTTCGGTGAAACCAGCGCTCAAAGCCGATATCCCCGCCAAGAAAGCCGACTCGGGATCCAAGGCTGCTTCACCAGTTCCGTCCGTTTCCGCTTCTTCAGCCACTGTCTCGGCTGGAGCCACGGCTTCGCAGTCTACCAAGTCCGACCCTGTGACAGCAGCTTCCACGGGCGGTGGGCAGGGTGCGGCTACGAAACGAGTTGATCCGGCCGCGGCGGTTGCCCCGCCGGTGAAGCCTTCCGCGGAGAAGACGGCATCGGCCCCCGTCAAGAAACCCGTGGTGCCTACGGCTGATCAGGTTCCCGCCGGCCGTGTTTCCGTTCCCCCGCAAGACGGCCTTCAGAAGCAAAAGTCGGTTTCGGCCGAAGCGAATACACTTAAAACAACCGATCCGGTTCTCGATACACCGGACGCTTCGTTGCTGCTTGCCTCGCTACAGGCGACATCGGTACCCCTGCCCAAGGCAGACAACAAAGGGAACACCGTTACCCAGGCCGTTGGGGAAAATGCAGCCGCTTCCAGGTTTTCGGGGCAACTCCTCACCCTGGATCTCGTGGACCTTCCGCTGGTTGATTTCTTCCGGGTAATGTCGGAGGAGGCGGGCATCAACATCGTGCTGGACCCGAAGGTCAAGGGATCGATATCCATCAAGGTGGAGAAGCTTCCCTGGGACCAGATTTTCGATATGGTTCTGGTTAATCACTCGCTGGACAGACAGATCGAAGGAAATCTGATACGGATTGCCACCAAATCAACGTTACAGGAAGAAGCGAAACAGAAGGAAGCCCTCAAAAAGGCTGAAGTTCTCGCAGCAGACCTGGAAACGCGTGTCAGGCGCTTGAACTACACCAAGGCGGACACTCTGATCAACACCCTGACGGATCTCAAAACCGTCCGCGGCACCGTTGTGCAAGACGAACGCACGAACTCCCTGATTATGACCGATATACCTAGTTCTCTGGATGAAATGATGCGGCTGGTCACCACGCTTGACATCCCCCAGCCCCAGGTGGAAATCGAAGCCAGAATAGTGTCGGCCGCCCGTGATTTTGCCCGGGAAATCGGGGTTCAGTTCGGGTTCGTCAAGGGGAATCTCGAGCGTGTCACAGTCGGTGGGCCCAATACCTTCGGTACTATCGGAGGCACTCGCCCAAGCGCAACACCGGACTCCGCGTATGCGGCGGGGAACGATCTGACCGGCAGGGGAGCATCCGAGAGTACTGCAAGCGAATCCGGGGCCGTTAGCCCTGGCGGGGCGGGCAACTACAACGTCAACCTTCCGTCCACCAAAGCTTTCGGCGGGCTGGGGATTTCGATTGGCAACATTTTCGATACTTTCCTTCTCGACGCGGCCCTGACTGCCGGAGAGAGCAAGGGTCAGGCAAAGCTCATCTCCCAGCCAAAGGTGACGGCGCAGAACAACACTCCCGCCGTTATCAGTCAGGGAACGCGATTCCCCGTACTGGTCCGTTCCAACAACACGACCACGGTGCAGTTTTATAATGCAGCCCTGACGCTCACGGTGACGCCTCAAATCACCTACGAAGGGAATATCGTTCTGGACCTGAAGGTCGCCAACAATACCGCGGATTGGGGCAGAACGGTTGAATCCGTGCCTTCGATCCGCATTAGCGAATCCGAAAGCCGCGTCCTGGTCAGTGACGGCGGGACCACCGTCATCGGCGGCATTATCATCGACGAAGATTCCACCTCCGAGGATAAGGTGCCCGGCCTGGGATCCCTGCCCCTTGTCGGGAACCTGTTCCGCCGGAACGCCGCTTCCCGAACATCACAGGAAGTGCTGTTCTTCGTCACCCCCCGCATTATCAAGTAATACGACAGCGGGCATGTTTGCCCGCACATCCTATGCCCCTCCGGGCTTTCCAGATTCCATTCACCCCTGGGAAGCCTGGATGCATAGTTGCCTGACAAACCTGCACTCTTTCGAACCGCCCTGCAGTTTCAGGGTGCAACCTTTCCGTGGATGCCCTGCCCGCTTGCCCGGGTACGGGCGCTTTTTGACATCGGATGTATTTGATGATACCATCCAGATCTTCCGTTGCCCCCCTATTTTCAAGGAGCCGCACGATGCCCGTCGCCAGAAGCGCCGATTCCGGTCAAGGGAGACACCACCGCTTCAATATCCCGTAATGCACCAGGCGACAGGTGTATGCCTATGAATGGAGTCAAGGATCTGAATGCCGTCACCGGATTCCAACCGTACTCCGGTACAGGGAGCCGTATCCAGCCAGGGGCTTGTCTCTGGGCAACGTCATGCGGGTCGATAGTGAGGCCGCAGGCGGTCGAATAACGTGAATCCGCATAATAAAGGCATCTATCCGCCAGTCGATTCTCTGGAAGGCCGCGCATACGCAACCGGTTTCACCACCCGATGGGAGACGACCAAAAACAATGTTCAGGCGGAAACTTGATATGCAGTTCCAACTCCCTCCTGTCTACCCTATAACGGACAAGAAGCTTTCCGGGAAGACCGACCATTTCAGCATCCTCGAGGAGCTGGTTCTTGGCGGAGCCCGGATGGTACAGATACGAGACAAGACCACTCCTGCCCGCGATCTGCTGCCCGACCTGAGGAAATGCATGGAGTTCGCTGCTGAGAAAGACGTCATCCTTCTGATCAACGATCGCTGCGATCTTGTTCTCAGCAGCGGGGCCTCCGGTGTTCACCTTGGCCAGGACGATCTGCCGCCGGAGGCGGCGAGGCGGATTTTGGGGGAACAATGCGTGGTCGGCTGGTCGACGCATTCTCTGCCGCAGGTTCGCCGCGCGTCGCGGCTACCGGTCCAGTACATCGGATTCGGGCCGGTATTTGCCACTTCGACAAAAGAAGTAGCGGATCGGGTCGTTGGGCTGAGACGCTTGGAGAAGGCGTGCCAAATATCCTCGTTTCCCGTAGTGGCAATCGGAGGTATTGGGCTGAGGGAAATACGTTCGGTACTGGGAGCGGGTGCCTGTAGCGCCGCGGTTGTCTCCGCCCTGATGACGGCCCCAGATATCGCACGGAGAATGCAGGAATTTATCGAGGAAGCCACGGCGAGATGATGGACCGTGAATAGGAAGGGTACCCTTCCAAAACCATATCGGGGCCTACGGAAAACCTTCTTCGAATCCTGAACCTGGGAGCATCAACCGTAGCCGCGAATCCATTTCCGCCGACACATGAAATGGCACCATCTCCGCCCAGCACCATTGGGGCCAAAATAAAATCGAAACGGTCGACCAGACTTGTCGCAATAAATCCCCAGTGCACGCGGCTCCCGCCCTCAACCAAAAGTCCTTGGACCTCCCGACGGCCGAGCTCCTTCAGGACGGAATGGAGGTCCAGCATGTCGCCGGTGTTCGGTACGACGACTATTTCGGCGCCGAGAGCCTCCAGTTTCCTGTGGCGTCGTGCCGCATTGCCCTCCCTGCAAAAAATCAAAACCGGGGATGTTTCAACGGATCGGAATATTCTGGCTTGCGGTGGGGTCCTCAGCCTTGAGTCCAGGACCACTCTCTGCAGCGGCTTTCGCCTGGGATGTCTCCCTCGATAGGTCAATTCCGGATCGTCCAACAGAAGAGTCCCGATTCCAACGAGCAGCGCGTCGGCACGAAGCCGCAATACCTGACCATACTCCAGGCCCTGTGAGGAGGTAATCCGCCGCCCTTCCTCCCGTCCCGTGCCGATCTTCCCGTCCAAGGACATCCCCGCCTTGGAGACCACCAGCGGCAGCCCCGTAGCCATATGGCAGGCATAGGCTTCAATAATGCGTCCCGCAGCATCCGCCATCAGACCTACATCCACCCGGATGCCAGAGGAACGCATCCTTGCGATGCCTCCTCCGGAGACTTTCGGGTTCGGATCGATGCGCGCAACCACCACGCGCCCCACCTTCTTGCGTATGAGCAGATCCGCACACGGCGGTGTCCGTCCCTGGTGGCAGCAAGGTTCCAGAGTGACATACACCGTGGAACCCGCGGCGTTGCCGGCGGCCATGCGCATGGCCATAACCTCGGCATGGTCCATGCGATCGTACTCGTGCCATCCGTGACCGACGACCTCGCCGCCACGAACGACGATACATCCGACACTGGGATTGGGGCCGGCCAAGCCGATGTTGTTCGCAGCCAAAGCCAGGGCCGCCTTCATGAATTTTCTGTCTGCTGCATCGAACATGGGCAATCACACTATTGAAGATACCGCCTTCGGAAGGCAGTATCCCGCAGACCAGTCTTCCACTCTCCCTGCGGCTTCATTCCGAGTTGCCGGAGCGTGATTCTGTCTCTTCGGCCTCCGATGTTTGTATGCGAATCCAGAAGATCCGCCTTCGGTCGGCATCCAGAATCCTGATGCTGAGCCCTTCGTAGACGAATACCTCCCCCGATGCAGGAACGCGTCCGAGATGGGACATCACCAGCCCGCCTACGGTGGAACAGTTCAACCCTTCGAACTTTTTTTGAATTCGCTCCTCCAGCATGGAGATTTCCGTGCTACCGCGAATGATGAAACTATGAGGGCTTTCTTCGATGATTGTGCTGACTTTCGCTTCATCCTCATCGCGTATTTCGCCTACGATCTCCTCCACCAGGTCCTCGAGAGTGACCAATCCCGCCACGCCTCCGAATTCGTCAATAACGATTGCGGCGTGATCTCCCCGGGCCTGTAACTCTTTGAGCAGTTTGGATACCGGTTTTGTTCCCGGGACCGAAAGCACGGGATTCACAAGTCCCGCGATAGATTCCGCCTCACCCCCTCGAACGTATGCAGCCATCAGCTGCCGTATGTACACAATGCCGATGATATGGTCGATGTCTTCGCGGTAAATCGGTATCCGGGAATGCCGGTACTGCACCATCGTTTTCCTCAATTCGGCGATAGTCGCATTCTCTTCACAGGCGATGACTTTTGTCCTGGGCGTCATCACCTCGCGCACGAGCGTGTTCCCGAATTCCACAACCGACTGGATCAGCTCCGAATCCTCTTCCTGAAGGATGCCTTCATCCTCGCCGATTTCCAGGTATGCCTGAATCTCCTCGTCGGACGCTTCGTCCCCGTTCCCGTCGCTGCCGTTCTCCACCTCCTCATGCATCTTTCTATGCAGGGAAAGCAGTACGGAGACGGGCAACGCGAGAAAATGGAGCGTCCGATAGAAATGCCGGAACATCTGTAGCAGATGGATCAACTTTCTTTCCGGCTCGTTTTGCGTAAACAGTTTTGGCAGAAGCAGCCGAAATAGAATGGATACAAGCAGTACGGATACAAATGAAATCAGGATCCCGTGCGTGGGCCAATTGTTGAGGCATATATGCGTCGTCAGAATGGCGATGACGATCAGGCAGACCTGAATGCCCAGATGGACGGGAATCATGATCTGCATTTTATTCTCCAGCACGAGGGACATTGGTGGTGTTGCGGGCTTTTCCTGCTTCTCCATGAGCATCTTCAGTGACAGGACGCTTGCCTGGATCAGCGCGCTTTCGACCATCGAAAGAATGAAGACTATTGCCACGCACAGGATAATGGCCGTTGATTCCAGGTACGATGCAATCATGAACATGCCTTTACATGGTCAAGGTTCTCGGATTGCGGGGAGACGACAGCGCTCGTTTGTTGCACAAAGGCCCGTCTCATAAGAGATGCCTGCAGTCGCCGCATGCGTCCATCATCCGTCTCGTGATCATGTCCCGAGAGATGGAGGATACCGTGGACAAGAAGTTTTTTGACCTCCATGCCCACAGTACTGCGGCAGGACCGCGCATTGTACTCAGCGACCGCGGGAGCTACGAGGATTTCCCCGAGAAGGGGGACGCCGTCGAGAATCATTCCGTCGTAGTCGAAACTTAATACGTCGGTAGGATAATTCCTATGCCTGTACTGCGCGTTGATCTGACGCATTTCACGTTTACCGACAAATACCACAGAAAGTGCGAGTCCCGGTTTGCCGACTTCCAGTAGAACCCTTGAACAGAAAGCGGCGACCGCTGCGCGTTCTATCCTATAGAGTCTTTGCTTGTTTCGGATCTGTATTCGGGAGGGCAGTTCCGCCTGATTTCGTGTCGATGTTTTTAAAGTCATATCCCGGATATTCGATGCGCCGGTGAAAGATGCCGGTCAATATTTTAAAGAAGCTTCCCTTAACGAGTCGAACGTCCTTGAGCGTAATGTTGCATTCGTCGAATTGTCCGTCACGCACGATGTCGTTCACCAATCTGTCGATCATTCCCATGATCTGTGAAGGGTTGGGATCCGAAAGGCTTCTGGAGGCAGCCTCCACGGAATCCGCCATCATCATGATGGCAGCCTCCTTGCTCTGGGGTTTAGGCCCCGAATAACGGAAATCGGAATCGGAGACCTCTCCGTTCCGATCATCGGCCGTTTCCTTTGCCTTCTGAAAGAAATAGGACATCATGCGCGTTCCGTGATGCTGCGGTATCATTTCCCGTATGCGCTGCGGCAATCCGATCTCTTTTGCCAGCTGGAGCCCGTCCTTGACGTGGCTCGATAGAACCAGGCTGCTTATTCTTGGGGAGATTTCCTCGTGCTTGTTGTAGTCCATGGACTGGTTTTCTGTAAAATATTCCGGCTTCAGAATCTTGCCTATGTCGTGGTAGTAGGCGGATACGCGGGTGAGCAGCGGATTGGCGCCAATGGCCTCAGCAGCATCCTCGGCCAGCGTGGCGACCATAAGGCTATGATGGTATGTCCCTGGAGCTTCAACCGAAAGCCGGCGCAATATCGGGTCGTTGAGGTTGGACAGCTCCAGCAGCCGGATATCGGTTACGATCTTGAAAAAGTATTCCAGGGCGGGCAGCATTATGGATGCGAGGGTCGACGCCAGGATGCCGCTGATGAAGGCCACGGTTACAAGATCAATACCAAGGGAAAACGTAACGGAATCCTGCCCAAGGATATACAGACCCGCAAAACATATGCAGTTCAGAATCCCAATCGCGAAGCCCGCCTTGATGATGGCAGCTCTGTCCTTGTACTGACGAATACTGTAAATACCTGCCAGGCTGCCCATGATCAGGTACACGGCTCCGTTGATATCGCCGTAGAACAGTCCGGTCAGCGTTGCGAGGATAATGGTCGTCACAATACCGAGATTCACGTCGATGAGAAGCGTGGCCAGAAGCGGCCCGAGCGCAAACGGGATGGCGTAATAGAGGATGGAAGGATCCTGGAACCTGTGGAACCGTGCGTCCAGAATGTCGGCCAGCGAGGATGCAAGACGGATGATCAGTATTTCCGACGTTACGATTACGAGCACCAGGGTCGCGCAGTTCCTGATCTTCCGGTAGCGCGACTTGAAGGAAACCAGATAGCGCCAGAGCGCATACAGCAGGATGATGGCAAATACGAAAAATCCCAGCCCGCGCAGAATAATCGAGGAAGGCTTCCACAGGTTCCTTAAGGCCTTCAATTGGCGCATCAGGCCCGGCGTAATGCGTTCGCCGTACCGGACAATGGTCTGGCCCCGTTTGATCTGAATTTCCACGACGGGCACCTGATCGGCGGCCATGTCCCTTCTTGATTCCGTCTCCTCCGCGTTGTAGACCAGCGTGGGCTCCAGCATCGTTTCCAAGTGCCGGATCAGTGCCGATTTCTCCTTCCCGGACCATTTCAGGAAATCCAGGTCGAATTGCCTCAGGTACTCCCGCGCTTCTGAAAGATCCCGGATCAGATTGGCGTTCGTCAGCATATGTTCAAACGGGAAAGAGCTGTTCCGGATGACGATCCCCGTTCCATGTTCCCCGGAAAACTCCTCGCGATCCCCGATAATACCTTCCCGAAGGACGGTATCGAGTATTTTGAGGATCCCGCTTTCCTTCGCCGGATCAAATCGCTCCCTCAACAGAGCGGGCAGGATTTCCTCCGGCAGCGCCTTTCCGACGCGCAGTTTCAGTTCCGAGATCAGAGACTGTTCCTCCACTGTACGGATAGAGTCACGCTCGGTGCCATATTTCTCTTCAAGAAGTGCGCGCGCAGCTGCGAAGGCATTTCGTATGGCATTTCTTTTCTTTATGATACGGTCCTGGTCGAGCTGGTAGACGGGGGGGATGCCCGCTCGGACCTCCGCGTGCTTTGCGGCCGTGGCATCTTCGTCCACGTACTGGACATCTTTAGAGGCGCGTATATCCCGGTCGGCAATCTGGCCGACCTCGAATACAGGGATCACCTGTTGGCGGAAACCGGCGAAAATGGCCGACAGGACGATTGCGGCCAACAGCCCGACAAGCGCGTCGCGCCACGTAAGCTCACTGCGGAGACTTTCCAGCAGGTTGACCAGTGCCCTGCGGTGCTTTCGGTCCCCCGACTTTTTCCCCAGTTTGGACAAGGTCGCCATTAAGATCAATCCATTTTGAAAAGAGAATACAGTGATCCTATAACACATCAGCCCGTATTTCTCACCTTTTTTTTGCGTCGGCGCTCTAAACTTGCGCCGCGCAGGACTGCCGGTGGGAAATACGGGCTCATGGAGAAAACCGGAATGCGCCTGAGGACATTCCCGGGTTGCAGCTACGATTTTTGATCTTTTATGGCTTGAGTCAGAGCCGGAACGACTTCAAAAAGATCGCCGACAATGCCGTAATCGGCGACATTGAAAATGGGGGCCTCGGGATCTTTATTGATTGCGACGATATATTTCGAAGAGGACATCCCGGCCAGATGTTGTATTGCTCCGCTTATGCCGCAGGCGATGTACAGTGATGGTGAGACTGTTTTCCCCGTCTGGCCTACCTGATGCTGCTGATCGATCCACCCGGCATCCACTGCAGCCCTTGAAGCGCCGGCTGCCCCGCCCAGGGCATTGGCCAATGCCTCCACAATGGGGAAGTTCTCGGGGCCTTTCATCCCCCGGCCTCCCGAAACGATGATATTGGCTTCGGTCAGCTCGACCATCTGTCCGGAAGACGCCTTGATTTCCTTGACGGAGGCCCTGATCTTATCCGGGCTCAGTTCCGGTACCAGGGCGGACTTTTCGGCGACGCGTGTCGTATCCGCAGCTGCAACCTGGAAAACATTCGGCCTCAACGTCGCAATGGCCGGCGTTGTATGCACCAGGACTTTCGCATACGCCTTGCCTGCGAAAATGGGCCTCACGCATTCCAGCTGTCCGGTCCCGGCTATTCCTATCTCAATACAGTCCTGCGCGACACCGGCGTCGAGCCTGGAGGCCACTCGCGGCAACAGGTCCCGCCCCATTGCACTTGCGGCACTAAGGACGAACCGTGGCTGCACTCGTTGCACCGCCTCTACCAGAGCAGTGCAATACCCTTCCGTGGAATAGTCCCGGAGCAGTTCGTGCTGGGCGCTCATGACGGCATCCGCCCCGTAGTGCGCCAGGTTTTCGGAAGGGTCTCCTTCTCCAACACGCACGGCGGTCACCGGTTCCTGCATCGCATCCGCCAGTTTCCTTGCAGCCGACAGAGCTTCCAACGAGGTCTTCTTGACCTTACCTTCCCGCTCTTCAATGAAGACCATGACGCCTTGGGCCATATTCCCTCCTTGTTCCGTATTTCCTAACCGTATTTCGATGTTATAGAACCTTGGCTTCCTCGTGCAGCAGTTTCAAGAGCTGGGCCACGACTTCGGCGACCTCGCCCTTGAGGACTTTCCCCGCTGGTCGAGAAGGCGGCAACATCACCCGTTCTACGGAAACGCGCGGCTCAAGGTCAGTCTTCGCCAATCCAAGGGACTGCAGGGTCCTCACGGTGATCGGTTTCTTTTTGGCGGCCATAATTCCCTTCAATGAAGCGTATCGAGGAACATTCAGCCCTTTCTGCGCCGTGATGACCGCAGGAAGGCTTCCTTCGATAATTTCATGGGCGCCTTCAATGTCCCTTTCCGCACGGAATCTCTTTTCCTGAACTTCCAATTTCGTAACAACAGAAGCCTGTGGGATGTCCAGGCTTTCCGCAACGATGGAAGGAACTTGACCGTTGTCGACGCCTATCGCATGCTTGCCGAACAGTATCAGATCCGGTTGTATTTCGCGACAGATTGCGGCCAAGGCCTTCCCCGTCAGGTTCGAATCCGCATCGTCGAAGACGGGATCGGATACGAGCACTGCGGAATCGGCCCCCATCGCCAGGCAGGTTCGCAACCCTGCTGTCGCAGCTTCGGGTCCGGCACTGACGACAATCACTTCACCACCAAGTGCTTCTTTGATTTTCAGAGCTTCTTCCAACGCAAACTCGCAGTACGGATTCACGATAAAGGCAATATCCGAAAGATCCACCTTTTTTCCGTCGGGAGAAATTTTGATTTTGATGGTCGTATCCGGGACATACTTGATGCAAGCCACTATCTTCATGATGCGTTCCCCGTCGTTGAATGCGTTATGAATTACGTTCCACTATTTGCGAAGCCCGTGCGCCGAGGCCGTGCATCCAGAGTCGCTGCTTTGCCGCACTTTTCACTCTAACTGTTGTGGGATTCGACATAGTGGATTGCATCCTGTACGCTCTTGATCTTTTCTGCATCTTCATCGGGGATTTCAATGCTGAAAGCCTCTTCAAAAGCCATGACCAACTCAATGATGTCCAGGGAATCCGCTCCAAGATCGTCCACGAACGATGCACTGCCCGTTACCTCTGATTCATTGACACCCAATTGATCCACAATAATCGATTTGACCTTTTCTTCTACTGATGCCATTGCAGTTCCTCCTCATACATTCGGTCACCAATGAGCGAATACGCCGTGGCGTAAAGTTTTCTATTGTAGCATCCAACTATCCGGATTCAAAAAAATCAACCAACCGAAGCCGCCTCGGCATGCTGATTCCGGAGCCGTACGGCAGATCGGTTTTGCCGTGCCCTGAGTACTTTCCGCCGTCGGCAGGCTATCCGCTGACGGATTCCAAGCTGTTTGAAAGGGTGTTGATCTGGTTCAACTCGGATTCGAGCTTTGCATTCACTTGATTTTCCGAAAATTCCTTCGCGACGCGGATGGCGTTCTTGATTGCATTGCTGCTCGACCTTCCGTGGCAGATGATTGAAACGCCTCGGAGCCCGAGAAGAGGCGCCCCGCCGTATTCTGAATAATCAAGCTTTTTCTTCAGCCGTTTGAAGGACTGCTGGCTCAGCAACGCTCCAAGTTTTGCTTGAAGATTGCTGGAAAGTTCGTTCTTCAGCAGCTTCAGGACTGTCTCGATAAGCCCCTCGCTCGTCTTCAAGGCGACATTCCCGGTAAATCCATCGCAAACAATCACATCCGTCCGACCGTTGTAAATATCCCTGCCTTCAACGTTTCCAATAAAGTTGAATTGCAGCTTTTTCAGAGTTTGGTAAACCTCCTTGGTCAGGGTGTTCCCTTTCGTTTCTTCCTCTCCCACAGACATGAGGCCGACGCGAGGAGAAGGGACACCGACAATGATTTTGCTGAACAGGTGTCCCATGACGGCAAACTGGACCAGGTGCTGCGGCTTGCACACAACGTTGGCGCCTACATCAAGCAGCACAGCATGCCCGGTCAAGGTGGGAAGCACGGCAGCCAGTGCGGGGCGGTCGACGCCCGGTACCATGCCGAAAACCATTTTCGAGATAGCCATGATGGCCCCGGTATTCCCAGCACTCACCAGGCCGCTGGCGGTATTTTCCCGCACCATTTTGGCGGCGACCCGTATGGATGAATCCTTCTTCTTTCGGAGGGCCTGAGTCGGCGGTTCATCCATCGCTACGACCTGGGTCGCGTTGCGGATTTCAATGGGCAGACCTGTTCGGCCGACCTTCTTCATGATGGGGTCCAGGAGCTCCTCTTTCCCAACCAGAAGGACACGGACGCCGTACTCCTGGGCAGCGGCAATGCTCCCCTCGATTTCACTATAGGGAGCATTGTCGCTCCCCATCCCGTCAACCGCGATAGTGATCATGTACGTATGCAGTCATCCCCGGCTGTTCCGGGGATTTTAGACTTCGTCAGCGCCATCCATTACCTGGCGTCCTTTGTAGTAGCCGCATTTTGCGCATGCTTGATGTGGCGCCTTGGGTTCCAGGCAGTTGGGGCACACGCCTGGAGTTACAGTCTGAAGAAAATCGTGCGCACGGCGTTTTCCGCGGCGCGATTTGGAATGTCTCCTTTTCGGATTAGGCATGAATAGATTTCTCCATAATTACAAAGGGATTGAATGCCTGCGACGGTGGATCCATACCTTCATGAATCCATTTTTCTCCTAAAATCCAGCAGGCTGGCCAGACGGGCATCGGCTGTTTCCTTGCTGCAGGAACAGGGCCCTTCGTTTAAATCGGTTCCGCATTGAGGGCAGAGACCTTTGCAATCCTCCCGACACACGAACCTCATCGGCAACGCCAATTCGATTTGCTCCAGAACCATCTGATTTACATCCAGCGCGATGCCATCGTAAAATGCGACTTCCATGTCTTCGTAGTGGAGTTCGACCTCTCCTTCCTCATCCGTCCATTCAGGCTGAGGCAGGTAGGAGAGATCAAATCCGGCAGAGAGATCCTTGACAAATTCCTTGGTGCACCTGGCGCATTGGAAACGAACAGTCGTATTCACGCTCCCTGAGATGTGAAGGTCGCTGCCTGTATGTTCAAGAACAAAATCGGCTGTCACGGGTTCTTTGAGAATGGCATCCTCTCGCGAAAACGTCAACTCTCCTGCCTGGAAAACATGATGCACGTGAAGCGGTTCCGGCTTGAGGCTCTCAATTTCAATGAACACGACAATACTCCTGCCCTCAGCGAAGGAGGAAATTATAGTACCGATAAAAGCTTTGTCAAGGATAAAACCTGTGGAATATAAGGACTTACAGCGGCATTCCATAAGTCTATCTGTATCCGCCCACATGGAACAGAGGCCGGAATTCGATGTTGCCGCTAATGCTGAGCGTCCAGTTGCGATTGTGTTTGCAGCTTGTCCAATTCAGCCATAAGCTTTTGTCGGAGCGGGCTTAGCGAGGATCCTTCTGCAGCCCCTTCCTGGAGAACCTTCACGGCCGCTTCGTTGTCCCCTTCGACGGCCAGAATTCTGGACAGCTGTATTCTCAGCTCTTCCTTGGGAAGCTCGACCTCCGGGTCCTTGATCATGGATTGGAGAACATTTCTTGCATCCTCGTAATTCCCTGACTCCACATGGATTCGAGCTAGCAGTTGACGGGCAAGCTGCCCTAGCGTGCGGCTTTTCGAATTACCGGAAACTCGTTCAAGGTTCTCGATTGCCGTATCCGTTTCGCCCTTTTTCAGGTGTATAAGCCCGAGATAATAGCGGGCGATGGGTGCCACGCCTGAATGACCGAGTCCGGAAACAATGGATTCGAACTCAACGGTTGCCGCCTGATATTTCAGCGTGTCGTTTTTGAATTTCGCGACAGGGCCATTCCCGAAGGGGTCGTCGGAAGCATCAGGATCGATTTCCGCATGATAGAACTGGATGCCCCTACCAAGTGTTTCCTGAGCCTTCTCCTCCTTGCCTTCCAGATAAAGATTCCCCCAATACACACCCGCGGCCACAATAATTGCTGCCGCCACCAGAATGGAGATGGTCGTCTTGTTCTTGCTGAAAAATTCAACCAGCATGATGATGGATCCATGGATGGGATCTTCGGCAAGTATCTCTTTACGCGTCAGTTTAGTGGTCCCCACGTTTGTATCCTTATCCGTGTCGATGGTTAAGGGCAAAAAATAACACACCCATATCCGGGGTTCAATCTGTATTCCGCATCCGGGGATCCGTCGTCTCCAGCAGCAGAGCCGAGCACGACGGCCCATTCCGCGGCACTTGGATTCTCTTGCCTTAAGACAATGCCTCACGCATATCGTTCTGTTCTGCCGGGGGCTAGGGGGCTTGAATTCCTCGTGCAAAAGACATTGGAGATGCTATTATTGAAATGAATGGCATGTTCATGCGGTATTAGAAAGTACCAGAATTGCGATGTGTGTTTGTTAGGAGGTTGTGGATGAAAAAAACGGCTTGTTTTGTGGCTCTACTCATCGGCGCTGCTATCGTTTACGTTACCGGCTCTTCCGTTGAAAGCTCCCGCGCTGCGGATGGCGCCAAGTTTGCCATTGCCTACAGCGGTAATATCATGGGGTATTTCGAATCCTGTGGCTGAGCCGAAACCGGAGAACAGCTCGGTGGGCTGTATAAGAAAGCGTATTTTTTGAACGAATACCGCAAGAACAATAACGGCAATTTGATTGTCGTCGATGCAGGAGACCTCTTGAACGAGGATGAGGAAATCCCTGAATCGGTCGTGAAATCCGCAAAAATCAAGGCGGACTCCATGGCCAAGATTTTCGCCCACATCGGCGTGGATGCCGTCAATATCGGAGAGACAGACCTGGTGCTCGGCATTCCCGTCCTGAAGGAAATCGAGAAACAATGGGATTTTCCGTTTATATCCGCAAACCTTGTAGATGCAAGCGGATCCCCCGTTTTTCAAAGGTACGTCATCAAAGAGGTTGCAGGACTGAAGGTCGGAATCTTCGGTCTCATCAGCGACGCATCGGAAATGGTTGCCAATGTAGAAAAAGCGACCGGAGGAACCGCCCGCGTGCAGGATCCGCTGGAAGTTGCCGCGGACGTTGTCGCAGAGCTGGCGGGCAAAGTGGATTATGTTGTTGCCCTGGCTCATCAGAAATCGACCTATGACTGGAGTCTCGCCAGACGCGTCGAAGGCATCAACCTGATTATCGGGGGCCAAGATAAGATCAAGACCGGAAATCCTAAAAAGACAGGGTCCACCCTGATGGTGAACGCCGGTGAGAAGGGCCAATATCAGGGATTAATCGAAATAACGCCCGGGGAGGAAACCGCGGCTGCAAATTCCCTGATCCCCTTCGGTGAAGAGATTCAAGACGATCCCGAAGTGAAGGCGATGATCACGGAGTACAACGATAAGATCGTTGAGCTCTACGGAGGCTCCAGCCAATCATCGGGGGATGACTCCGCATCGGTCACGCTGAGAGCGGCCGCCTGCGAGCCCTGTCATTCCGAGCCCTACAGGCAATGGAAGACATCCGATCATGCCAAAGCCTACAGCACCCTGGTTGAACGATCGAAGCAGTTTGATCCCTCCTGCCTCGTCTGTCATACGACCCTATTCGAAACAACCGGCGGGTTTATCATGGAAAAGCAGCAGCAGGAGCTGGTGAATATTCAATGTGAATCCTGTCACGGAAACGCTCAGGAGCACCTCGACACCATGAAGCCGATTCCGGTCGCCAATCCGCCAATGGAGAGCTGCATCAAATGCCACACGGAGGACCGGTGCCCCGATTTTGAGGAAGACTACGACACCTACTGGCAGAAAATCATCCATTAGTCCCGCCGATGCTGGCGGAACGAGGCGTCGCGCTTTTTGTTAGGATTCGGGTGTGCGATCAGGGCGGAGCATGTTCTGTTGTAGTCGGATGTGCGTCTGGAAGGGGTACGGCATCGGCCGGCACATAGGACCACGGCTCCGTCAGGCGCAAGCCAGGCGCATTTCCTGAAGCAGGAGATCCCTGTGGACGGCTGCGACCTGATCGTAGGTTTGCGCCAAGGAGCCCGATGTGTCTATACGGTAATCCGCAAACTTGAGTTTCTCTTTCATCGACATCTGGGAATCGATGCGGGCCTTTGCCCCAACGTAGGTCAGGTTGCCCCTTTCCATCAGGCGGGCTATCTGTATGGAAGGGGAGCATGTCACCACTATAAGACGATGGTATTTCTCTTTGTTGCCGGCCTCCACCAATAACGCCGCTTCGATTAGGACAATCCCACGAACGGACGTTCTCTCCAAGTCCCCGATTCTCCTGAAAATCTCCGATCCGATTGCCGGATGGGTCAGGCTGTCGAGCCGGAGTCTTTTTTCGGTGTCGTTAAAGATGATGCTGCCTAAAATCCTGCGGTCTATGGATCCATCCCCGCATAGGATGTCTTTGCCGAACTGATCAACCACCGCCCTGTAGGTTTCAGTGCCGCAGGCCATAAGATCGTGTGCGATCAGGTCGGCATCGATCACATGGGCACCCAACTCGGCGAATTTCGACGCTACGGTACTTTTCCCTGTGGCGATGTTGCCGGTCAAACCTACTCGTAACATTATGGGACGTCGATCACATAGATGGAGTTTGAAAGCTCATTGACCACATACACGGTCCGGCTATCCGGGCCGACAATAATATTGGTGGGGCCTTTCTCAACCTCAAACGCACCTATTTCGAGGCTGGTGAGGTCGGCGGGGATGATCGACACGTTCCTGGATCCGTTGTTCACGACGAAGACCCGCTTCCCGTCGGGGCTGACGGCTACTCCGAAAGGCAGTTTCCCCACCGGGATCGTTACCTGAACACGCATATTCCTGGCATCTATAATTGAAAGATCGTTCGACTGGCTGTTGGCGACGTACACCCTACGTCCGTCAGGCGCCATCGCGATGCCGTCCGGTGCCTTCCCCACGCCGATTTTATGAACAACAGACTGACGTTCCGGATCGACCACCCATACCTCGTCATTGCCACCCATAACGGCATAGACATACTCGTTGACGGGGGAAACCACCGAGGTAAATGGTGAAGCCCCCATTTGGATGGTTGCGAGGAGCCTCCTTTCGCGCACATCGAGGATGTGCAGCTGCCCCTGGCGGGTGTGTCCGTAATCGGTCACATAGGCCCGGTATCCTCTGGGGCCGACTGTAACGGCGTTCGGGTACCCTGGTATGTTGATGTTGCCGACGATACGCGACGCTTCCAGATCTACGACGGCAACGCTGCCCGCATCCTTGCAGGCTACCAGAGCCGTTTTTCCGCGATCCACCAGGGCAAAACCGAGCGGCGCGGCGCCGACTTTGATCCTCTGATCCACGGCCCCCTTGGACAGATCGATGCCCAACAGCTCATCCGTCCCGAAGGAGGTCGCATACAGCCTTGTGCCTGCCGGGCTTAACGCTATGAAGTTGGGGGATTTCCCGACTTTCTTGATTTTGTGCACCTGGTTGGCGAAGCTCGAAAACGGCAGCAGTATTACTAGAAGGCAAATGGCCGGAATGTGTCTCCGTCCTATCACAACATCTCTCCTGTAGGGTACGTCCCCATACCTTATTTGGTCGCGGCAATAAGGCAGAAAACCCCGGAATACGCAGTCGCGGGAACATTCAGCCCCTGAACGATTACCTGACGGAAACCAGCCTTGAACAGGAGGGCGAGGATTTCTTCCTGGTCGTAATATACAGCGGCGGCTTCGGAATCATTCTTTTTAACATATTTGAGCTGCAGTTTTTTCCACAATGAGACCCATGGTTTTTTCGCATTCTCCGACTCGATCAACTCGGCAAGAATGAAATGCCCGTTTGGAATCAGGACGCGCATCACTTCTGCAAGGTACGGTTCTGCAGGATGCCTGTGAAAATCGAAAATCGATACTGCGGCATCGCAGCTGCCGCTGGGAACGGGAATTGCCGGACCGCGAAAGGGCCTGAATTCGACGATTTCATCCAGCTTCAATTGAGCCGCTCGCTGTTTGGCGCGCTCCAGTAGCGTTACGTTGGTGTCGAAAGAAAGGACATGTCCCCGGAACGCTTTGCGCTGGGCCAGGTTGAGCGCGAATACAGCCGTGTCGGCAAGCAGGTCGAGGACTTTCAACCTCCCCGTCTCCACTATGAAATCGACAATCCTGTCGATCGTCATATAATAGTCCAGCCCCGTCCGCCACCGGAAAAAGTCGGCTAACCCGTCTTCGTAGACATCGATCCGAGCCGGAAGGGTTCCCACGAATGGGCGTGGTTTCGGTGAGGAAAAATCGAATTTTTTCTGCAGGCTTTCTTCGGAAGCTTCGGTTCTCAAATCAGTAACCCATTCCGGGTGTCACACCGTTTCCGGGGCGCCCGGCCATTTCCTTTTAAATTCTAACCATTCCGGAATCAAAAAACCATATTCCCCGGAGGATTTCCTCTGATGCGGCAGAAGTGCACATATAGCGCATAGTAGCTGTGCCGTAAAAACCGGGACGCGTCCAGGTCCAGTGTGCGCGCAAGATCGCATATGCCCGTTTCCGTGCCCTCAAGTTCCACGTAATTCCCTATAGGGGTCTCATCGACCGCGATGAGGACGCCATGCAAAGCGAATTCCCTTCGGTACTTCTGATAGCGAAACCATACCCGCATCCCGATACGTTCTAGAATCTCGACCGCCCCGATGCCGCTATCCAGGCCTATTTCGAGTTCCTCCCTTGTTTTAAATATCCCATCGGCCTTGGGAGGCCCCTTATAGGTGAGAATGGCCTTTTCGTTAGCGAACCGTATACGGAAAAGCCTGCCGGAGGATTTCAGGGTTGCCCCCGGAAAATCAAGAAGCAGGTTGTCCTCGAAATGCCTGTCGGAAACGACCCGGTAATTACGCGCCTGCAGCAGCCGGACAAAACTTTCCGGCTCATCGATTTCGATTTTAACTTCGGTTTCCGTGCCCACCAAGCCCTCGAAACGACTGAACCGCAGCCGATCGCCCGATTGAGTACGACAAACGCCTGACCCTATACCCGGTGTCGGCGCAACAATACTCCGCATTCACTTAAAAGCGCCTGCGCGCGTTCGTTCATCGGATATTCCTGGTTGTAGACCACTTCGCATATGCCGCTGTTGATGATCATCTTGCTGCATTGCAGACAGGGAGAAAAGGTTGTGTACAGGGTGGAACCCTTGAGGCTGATCCCGTGATAGGCCGCCTGTGTGATGGCATTCTCCTCGCCGTGACAGCAGAGACATTCATCCAGAGCGGTACCGCTTTCGGCCATATTGTTGCAGCGCGGACATCCCCCTTCATTACAATTTTTCGCTCCCCTGGGCGTTCCGTTATACCCGGTTGAAATGATCCTTTTGTCCTTGACGATAATGGCCGCCACTTTTCTTTTCATGCAATTGCTGCGCATGGCGACGACCTTGGCGATCCCCATGAAATAGGCGTCCCAGGAGGGGCGTTCAAAACGGCTCATCAGCGGCGGCAGCAATGCGTCCAGCTTCCGATGCAGCTCCTCGAGCGTGCCGTTGTTCGTCACCACCAGGTCCGCGAGGCCCAGGGTTGCATTCAGCTGCTGACGGGCAGGATCCTGGGAATCCAGTTCCCGTGATTCCTCCCCGAGAAACTGTTCGAGCGTCTGCGCCGCATTCTCCCGTCCCCTTTCCCGGGTTCTCCGGAAACGGATTTCCGGATTCGCTTCCAGCCCAACCAGGGTGAAAGGACCGTGCTGGCGCAGTACATCGACTTCCGATGGGTTCCGGATGGAATCAATCACGCTGTTCTGCCCGTCGTCGAGTCTTTTCAGAATTCTTTCGGCCAGAACGCCCGGGCCAAAGGAGTTCCGCAGCTGGTTTCCAACGTCAATGAGAGTCTCACGATCCGCCCGGAGCCCCTGCCTGCGGATCTCTTCCCGTATCTCGTCGGATAAGGACCGGTAGGCGAACCCGCGGCTTTTCAGGTAATCGCAAACTACGGTCTTCCCCGATCCATTCCTGCCAGTCAGTCCAATAATCATAGATATGTACCCATCATTCAGGAGCTTTCGCTTTGTTGCTGCATTCCAGCATTGAATGTTTTCCACGGATGCAGGAATTCCATAGTAGCATACGGGCGCCGATTCCGTTACGGCACCCGTTCATTCTTCGTATAGAAGGTACGGTTTCCTCCTTTTGAGGAAGTCTTCAACCTCCCGTCGCCAGTAATCCCGGAACGTTTCCGGGTCGGCACCACGTTCCATCATATCCGGAACTTCCCTGCATCCGCATAGGATTTCAATGGGCCTTTTTTCAAACTCATATTCGTAAGGGGGGTCGATCCACCGGAAATGTTCCGGGTACAGGTTCAGGATTCCTGTCACAGCCGCAATCCCCGTGAGATACGGCTCCAACGCATCGCGCTCTTGCACATGAACTTGCACGCCCCCGCACACCTCACCCGACCATTTGTTGAATGTCGGCTGAAAATAGGCAGGGCGGAAATAGACCCCCGGGAGCCCGAGGTCATTGAGGTATTCGGCATAGGACCGGCTACGGATATACGGAGCTCCGATCAGTTCGAAGGGACGCGTAGTTCCCCGTCCCTCTGAAACATGGGTTCCTTCGAGCAGAACCATGCCTGGATACACGGTTGCCGATTCCAGTGCAGGCAAATTCGGTGAAGGCTGTATCCAGGGCAGGCCGGTCTGGTCAAACCAGGCATCGCGGCGCCATCCCTGCATTTCGACGACGGTCAGGTCGCAATGGATATCCAATTCGGAATTTAAAAGCAGCGCCATCTCCCCGGCGGTCATTCCATGGCGCATCGGGACCGCGCAAAGCCCAACAAAGGATCGGTACTGTGGCTGCAACAGGTTCCCTTCGACGTGCCGCCCCGTAATGGGGTTTGGGCGGTCCAACACGACCATGGCTTTCCCGTACCGGGCACAGGACTGCATGCAGTAGGTCATTGTATGGATAAACGTATAGACACGCGTTCCGGCATCCTGTAGATCGAACAGGAGCGCATCGATGTCCCGCAGCATCTCTTCGGTCGGGATTCGGGTATCACCATAGAGGCTATGGACGGGAAGCCCGAGATCCGGATCGCGGTAGAACTCGGACTCGACCATATTGTCCTGCCTTTCGCCCCTTGCTCCGTGCTGCGGCCCGAAGAGCGAAACAAGCCGGAAACAACCGCAGGCGGCAAGGGCGTCGGCCGTATGCCTCAAATCCGGCAACACGGATGCCGGGTGCACCACAGCCCCCACCTTGGCGCCCCGTAGCCTATGCGTGCGGCTCTCGAGCAGAACCTCTATGCCCGGTCGGACTCTCATGCGCAGTACCCAGTGACAGATTGCCTACGACGTGCTCCCGGGGGTGTAATCCGCCGGGGCCTCAACCCCTGCCCTGCTCGGATCACTTCCGGATGGGCGAACATCCTGATTCTCGATACCCATCGGCATGATTTAATACCATGCACGCTTTCCTTTCAACATGCTTGACAAGGAACCGTCCTTATATTTGAATGTCGGCGAGTCCCGCTTGCGGGATATACGCCGTCCGGGCTGATGCACAGATGCCGATAACCCGAGCCACATCCAGTCCTAGACCAACCCGGCAGAATGCAGTGCCTTCGATTCGCGGGTCCCTATGGAACATACGCTTGTATTGAATGCATCCTACGAACCGATCAACATCGTCTCCTGGCGAAGAGCCCTAAATCTTCTCTGCTGCGGCAAAGTGGAGGTTCTGGCCGAATACGACCGTGAAATACGGAGCATTAGCTTCACCGTCAAACTGCCCTGCGTCATGAGACTTTTAAAGTATGTGCACATCCGCAGGAGATCCCATCGCGTGAAATTTTCCCGGGCCAACATTTATGCACGCGACCGGCATACCTGCCAATACTGCGGCAAGAAGTGCAGCCCGGAAGACCTGACCTTCGACCATGTCATACCCAACGTCATGGGAGGCACGAAATCCTGGGAAAATATCGTTACCTGCTGTGTGAACTGTAATTGCCGTAAAGGAGGCCGAACGCCCGAAAAGGCGGGCATGACGCTGATCCGGCAGCCGAAAGAACCCGAAGAAATCGCATCGATATTGCACGTAACGATCGGACTTCGGAATGCGCCGGAGGTCTGGCGCGACTTCCCGTACTGGAACCTTGAACTGGAAAGCGGGTAATCCGACCCGGCAGTGCCCGTCGAAGCCGTTCCTTCTTGGGGTCCCCTGCCCTGTTGCCGGGAGCCTGCACCCGCGCTGACTGAATGTACGCCGGCACCGGACCGGCAAACACCGCAGAGAATTTCACGTTCCCCTGCGGGGCAGCCTCCGGGGGAGGATTCGGCAAGCGAGAGGTTCATTGGACGAACCACCGGGCCGGTACTTGCCCTCAAGGACCTCCGCTGCCGGATCCTGTCCTTGAATGCATGGCCACTGCAGGTACGTTCCGGGATTTGCGCTGTTTCGGTTCGGATCGCCCAGGTGTATGGATGACTTGATTCGGTGCTGGTCCAGGGACACCAGCGGTCTTTCATGGGAGCGGGCAAAAGGGTGTGCCCGCCGGGAATTTCAATGCATGGTTGTGTTTTTTCCTTGGATTTTTCGCCAAGCTTGGTATATTGCGCGCTTCTATGACTAAGTCACTTGTTGTCGTCGAATCTCCTGCCAAGGCCAAAACAATCGGCAAATATCTTGGCAAAAATTTCATTGTCAAAGCCTCCGTAGGCCACATTAAGGATCTGCCCAAAAGCAAACTGGGCGTGGATGTGGACGGGGATTTCACGCCGCAGTATGCGATAATCCCGGGAAAATCCAAAGTTGTCAAAGAGTTGCGGTCTGCAGCCAAAGGGATCAAGAATATCTACCTCGCCGCCGATCCCGACCGGGAGGGAGAAGCTATATGCCAGCACCTGTATGAGGAGCTGTTGGGCAAAGATCGGACCATCTACCGGGTTCTGTTTCACGAAATCACCCCAAACGCCATTGAGGAAGCCTTCAAAAATCCCGGCCACATCAACCAGAACAAAGTCGATGCGCAATTGACACGACGGGTGCTGGATCGTCTTGTCGGGTATCAAATCAGCCCGCTGCTGTGGGACAAAGTCCGCAGGGGGCTTTCCGCCGGCAGGGTGCAAACCGTTGCGCTGCGGCTGATCGTGGAACGTGAACGGGAAATTCGTGCATTCGAATCGGAAGAATACTGGACCCTCTCGGCCAGGCTGGCAGGCAAAACACCTCCGGAATTTACAGCGAAAGCGCGGCAGATAGACGGCAAAAAATGGGACGTCTCCGATGGAGGCAGTGTCCAAAACATTGTCGACGGCCTTCGCCATGTGCCCTTTGTAGTTCAGAACGTGCATCGCAGGGAAAAGAAAAAATATCCGGTTCCCCCGTTCATCACCAGCAAACTGCAGCAGGACGCCGCCCGCAGGTTCAATTTTTCGGTTAAAAAAACCATGCTCCTGGCCCAGAGGCTCTATGAAGGGATCGAAGTCGGCCGGGAAGGTTCGGTCGGCCTCATCACCTACATGCGCACGGACTCCAGTCGCGTGTCCGAAAGTGCGCTGCAGGAGGTCCGTACGCTGATTGCCCGGGATTTCGGGCGGGATTACCTCCCGAATCATCCCATCTACTACAAATCCAAAAAGACCGCTCAGGAAGCGCACGAGGCCATCCGCCCCACATCGGTGGAAAGAATCCCGGAAAGTCTTAAAAAAGACCTCGAACCGGAACTTTGGAAGCTATACTCCTTGATATGGAATCGTTTCGTCGCTTCGCAGATGAACCCCGCTCTGTTCGATCAGACCGACGTCACAATCGAAGCTGGGGATGTCGAGTTCAAGGCCATCGGATCCATTGAAAAATTCAAGGGCTTCCTTGCCGTCTATCAGGAGACCAGACCGGATGACGGGACCGATCCCCGGAGCATTGAGGCCGATGCCATTCTTCCCGAACTGGCCGTCGGAGAGATCCTTGACGTAAAGGAGCTCGTACCCGCGCAGCACTTCACCCAGCCGCCTTCCCGCTACAATGAAGCGAGTCTGGTGAAGGCACTTGAATCAAAAGGGATCGGACGCCCCAGCACCTATGCCTCCATTTTGGGCACCATACAGGACCGTCAATACGTGGAAAAGCAATCGGGGAAATTCTATCCTTCCGAAACCGGGGAAATCGTCCTGGAGCTTCTTGTTTCGAGTTTTCAGGAACTTTTCGACTACGAGTACACCGCACGCATGGAGGTCAGCCTTGACCGTATAGAATCGGGACGGGAGTCCTGGAAGGAGGCGATGCGCGAATTCTATGACCGTTTTTCGAAAAAACTGATCCTCGCCCAAGATGAGATGAGGAACATCAAGACCGAATCCCTCGAAACGGATGAGATCTGCGACAAGTGCGGCAAGAAAATGGTCATCAAGTGGGGGAAATTCGGCCGTTTTATGGCCTGTTCCGGCTATCCCGAATGTCGCAATACGAAGGAAATAGCCAAGAACGGAACGACCGAGGAACCCGAAAATGGGAAAGCCGAAGTGATCGAATGCGACAAGTGCGGCAAGCCCATGATACTGAAACGTGGACGTTACGGGGAGTTCATGGCCTGCTCCGGGTATCCGGAATGCCGCAACACGAAAAAGATCGTCAAATCCGCCCAGGAATCGGTCGTAAAACAGGACATCCCGCTCGACGAAAAATGCCCGGTCTGCGGGAAGAACCTCGCCCTCAAGCATGGCCGTTTCGGCGAATTCACCGCATGCAGCGATTACCCGACCTGCAAATACATCAAATTGAAATCAACGGGAGTCGGTTGCCCCAAGGAAGGATGCGGAGGAGAGATTGTAGAGAGGAAATCCCGCAGAGGCAAGACCTTCTACGGGTGCTCCAATTATCCCGAATGCGATTTTGTGCTCTGGAACAAACCGGTTCCAGAACCATGCCCCAAGTGCAATGCGAAATACACCATCATCAAAACGACGAAACGTTCCGGCACAATTCGCTACTGCGACAGCGGCGAATGTGATTTCAAGGAATCTTCGGATCAGCCTTAACCAACCCGCCAACCCGAACAGGGGGAACGCGTAATCACGCCCCGCCGTGAGCGTTACTGGCAGTGGCGCGGCATGTTCCCCGGCAACACGATCCGCAAAACGTTGTTTCCAGATCCGTAGACACCCGTCGGCGCAAACGCTACTTCATCCTAGCGGGCGCAACGCCCGCGCCTGAATGCATTATCAATGAATTGCAGCCGATTCCGCTCTATGGTAGTATCATTTTCTTTTGTGCGAATTTCTGTTCTTCCACCTGAAAGGAGCTCCTTTATGAGGGTTTTCGAGAGTGAATCCATCCGGAATGTCTGTCTTATTGGTCACGGAGCTGCAGGGAAAACCTCATTGACATCCGCTATGTTGTTCGACTCCGGGGCCGTGAATCGGCTGGCCAGGGTGGAAGACGGGAACACCGTTACGGACTGGGAAGACGAAGAGATAGAACGTAAAATAAGCATCAGCTGTTCCCTGGCGCATTGCGAATGGGGCAAGAAAAAAATCAACATCCTCGATACCCCAGGATACCGGCCCTTTTTAGCGGAAACGCAGCTTGCGCTTCGCGCCACCGATGCGGCTGTAGTGATCGTCGATGCCGTTGCAGGCGTAGAAGTTCAAACGGAAAAAGTCTGGGAGATCAGCGACGAGTACAACCTACCCCGCATCATCGTAGTCAATAAACTCGATAGGGACAATGCCAGCAGCGAACGCGCCCTGGCTTCCCTCGAGGAGGCATTCGGCCGCGGGACGATCCCTGTGCAAATCCCCCTGGGGATTGAAAAAGATTTTAAAGGCATCATTAGCATTCTGGATGAAAAAGCCTATCGATACGAGACAGACGGATCGGGGAAATTCCAGGAAATCGATGTCCCTGCGGAATATCGGGAGGAAATGGCAAGCGCCCGTGAGAAGCTGATCGAACTGGCCGCTGAAGGCAGCGACGAGCTGATGGAAAAGTTCTTCGCCGACGGGACGCTCAACCGTGAAGATCTCATAGCCGGCTTGAAGTCCGGCATCAAACAGCGCAACATTTATCCCATTTTCTATGCCAGCGCCAGTTTGAATATCGGCATTCAGCAGGTTCTGGACGCCATAACGGACCTGCTTCCTTCTCCTGCCGAAGTGGGCACAACCGAAGGGATTGATCCCAAGACGAAGGAACGGGTCGAACGGGCGATTTCAAGCTCGGAACCCTACGCTGCCTACGTTTTCAAAACCATCGCGGACCCTTTTGCAGGCAGGATCAGCCTTGTCAAGCTCTACTGCGGCACCATGCGTTCCGACACCGCCTACAACAACCAGTCCACGGGGAAAAGTGAAAAATTCAGTTCGCTCCAGATCCCGCAGGGGAAGACAATGATTCCCGTCGGCGAGGTACATGCGGGTGATTTTTTTGCCGTCACCAAGCTGAAGGAAACCACGACCGGGAACACTTTCTGCGACCCCTCGAAACCCATCCTGTTCAAGAGCGTCGAGATCCCCGAGCCCTCGATCACCTTTGCGATAGAGCCGAAGAGCCGCGGGGACGAGGACAAGATCAGCAACGCCCTGACGCGCATCCTCGAGGAGGATTCCGCGATCAAATATACCCGCGATCCCCAGACCAAGCAGCTTTTGCTGTCCGGGAACGGGCAGCTCCACGTCGAAATCACGGTTTCAAAATTGTTGAAGCGCTATGGTGTGGAAGTGATTCTGAAGACGCCCAAAATCCCCTACCGTGAGACCATCCGGGGCAAGGCGGACGTCCAGGGACGGCACAAGAAGCAGACAGGCGGACACGGGCAGTTCGGAGACTGCCGAATACGGATGGAACCGCTACCCCGAGGCGGACATTTCGAATTTGCGGACGAGATCTTCGGGGGATCCGTCCCCAGGAATTACATTCCCGCAATCGAAAAAGGGATCGTCGAATCTGCAGCCAGAGGATTTTTAGCCGGCTATCCCGTCGTTGATTTCAAGGTGACGCTCTATGACGGGAGTTTCCATCCTGTGGATTCTTCAGAAATGGCCTTCAAGATTGCCGGAAGCCTCGCGTTCAAGAAGGCGATGGAGCAGGCGAATCCCGTTCTGCTCGAACCCATCATGAACGTTGAAATCTTCGCTCCCCAGGAATATGCGGGGGCGCTGACCGGGGATCTTACCAGCCGGAGGGGGCGCCTACAGGGGATGGACATGAAGCATGACATCCAGATCATCAAAGCCCAGGTTCCGATGTCCGAAATGGTCTCCTACGCTCCGGTGCTTACATCCGTGACAGGGGGCCGGGGCAGCTATCACATGGAATTCTCCCATTACGACGAAGTGCCGGCACACATAGCCCAGAAGATTGTCGAAGAAGCGCAGAAAGACCGTACCGAGGAGGAAGAATAATTCCCCCGCCCCAAAGGCGTTGAAGAGTCTAATGGCATGGTGGAGATCTGGACCGTACCTCCGGAGGAGACGCGTATCCGTCTTGATCAGTTTCTGACCGACAAGAAACTTGGAGAAAGCCGATCCCAAATCCAGAACTGGATTCGCAAAGGGTACCTTCTGGTCAACGGTGCAACGGTCAAAACCGGGTATCTGACAAGGGCGGGCGACCGTGTCACGCTATACGTTCCACCGGCACCGGACGATGCGCCTCATCCCGAGGCGATACCTCTGGACATCCTGTACGAAGATTGCGACATCGCCGTGATCAACAAACCCGCCGGCATGGTATGCCATCTGGGAGCGGGGATTCACTCCGGGACGCTGGTCAATGCCCTGCTCCATCACATGGGTCCCCTGGAAGCCGGGGATCCCATAAGGCCGGGTATTGTCCACAGGCTGGACAAGAGTACGAGCGGCGTCATGGTAGTCGCTAAAAACGTCCACGCCCACAGGATCCTGTCCCAGCAGTTCAAAGACAGGTTGGTGCGCAAAGAATACCTGGCCCTGGTGTATGGGCATCCCAGTCTTGATTGCGGCACGATCAACACACCCATTGGCCGGGATCCCCGCAACCGGAAAAAGATATCCACGCGGGCAAAAAAAAGCCGTTCCGCCGTCACTCATTATGTGGTTGAACGACGTTATACGCCGTTTTCCCTGCTGCGTATCCGCATTGAAACTGGAAGAACGCACCAGATCCGTGTACATCTCGCCTATGAAGGACACCCCATCGTTGGGGACACCCTCTATGGGCCGCTAAAGCGTATGGATGTTTCGTCCCGAATACAGTCCGCCCTGAAGGATCTCGGGAGACCGTTCCTGCATTCGCATCAACTGACCTTTCACCACCCTGTGACAGGAAAATGCATGCGACTGGAGGCGGAACTCCCTGTGGAGCTCCTTCGTTTTCTGTCCCGGATTTCCGAATAGGGGAAAGGCTCCAGATATTGGGTTCCTTCCACCTCTTTGGCCGGTGCGGCATCGGCTGCAGGGCGGTGGAACCTTGACGAATAGACGCCCCAAATTTATAATGGCATCGTTGGCGTCTATATCTCTATGAAATTACAGGATATACTATGGCTTTATGCCCGTCCCGTCGCTTCCAGCTGGTAGCAGCTTTGATTTTCATCTTAATGGCCGATCCCGGAACGTGTCTTTTCCCCGATTCCAGTTCCCAGCCCGCCCAGGCGTCTGTGCAAATTGGCCTTCCGGATAGACTCTCCAGCCAGACCTACCGGGTGGATGTGAATCTCGTCAATATAATCTGCTCGGTCTTTGACAAGAAAACCAACTCGTTTGTGACCAGCCTCACCCGCGAGGATTTCAAAATTTATGAAGACGGCAAGGAACAGGGCATCGAAAATTTTGCGCGTGAAACCGATATACCCCTCACAATCGCCATGCTGATCGACACAAGCCAGAGCGTGAAACCCAACCTGCAGTTTGAAAAGGAAACGGCTACAAGCTTTTTTCACTCCGTTTTGGGGGAGCAGGACCGGGCGATGGTGGTGGAATTCGATCCCGGAATCAACCTGCTTCAGGATTTTACGAATGATCCCAACAAACTGGCGGGTAAAATAGATGCCCTGAAGGCCGGTGGCATCGGCACAAGGCTTTTTGACGCCATATTCCTCAGCTGCGACGAGAAACTGATCCGCGAGACGGGCAGAAAGGCCATTATCATCCTGTCCGACGGGCAAGACCAGAACAGCATGTACACTGTGGATCAGGCTTTGGAAATGGCCCTGAGATCCGAGGCAATTATTTTCGCCGTTAACGTGACCACCGGATCGCTGTTCGGGGTTGGCGATAATTCCGTCGGAGAGAAAACACTGAAAAGGCTTGTGGAAGAGACCGGTGGGCGCGTTTTTTCCCCCTACCAGGAGGAATTGTTCGAAACCTTCCGGCAGATCAATCAGGAACTGCGCAGTCAATACAGCATCGGCTACACGTCGACCAATCCCCAAAAGGACGGACGGTACCGAAAGATTGAAATTAAAGTGCTCGGGGGAGATTTCAAGCTGAATTACCGGAAAGGGTATTATGCGCCAAAAGACTAAAGTAATGATTCAATAATAGGCTGTATGTCCGCATCTTTTCTATTCAATCCCAGATCGCTTTCTTGCCTGATAGCGACAAGGAGTTTCTCGGGGTCACCGTCGAAAAACCTATTCAACACTTCAGCCACTTGGTTGCGTATTGCCTGCTGTTTCGATAAAAGCGGCCGGTAGATAAATGCCCGACCCGATTTTGAGTGCGTCAGGACTCCCTTGGACTCGAGAATCCCCATGATGGTCAGTGTCGTGGTATAGGCGATCTTCTTTCGTGAAGACAGTATCGTGTAGACGTTCTTTACCGATGCCGCTCCCATCTCCCATACCACCTTCATAATCTGCAATTCCTGCGGGGTGAGAATGATGCTGTTGAGGTCCTTGCTCATGATGTCTCCAGCCTGTGCAACTTTTCAATCGGAAATTGCCGGCGTTCGAGCATATCCACGGTTGATCATCACAAAAATACTACGTTGATAGGAATTTATTGTTTCCGCTTTCCACGCTCAATTTGTCATGAGCTGTCCTTGATGCGACCCTGCACCCTGTTCTGCGTCTGCCGGGGTATCGCGATGGAAGAAAAGCTGGAATCACTGTTCATTGAGAGGAACTTATGCGCTAAGATTAGGGGCGTGAAACACTCCATCATTATTCATTATCATGAAATAAACCTTAAAGGAAACAATCGGGGCTGGTTCGAAGCACACCTGCAAAACCACATCACCGCCACGCTGAAGGGATTGCCCTACGGCAAGGTGCGCAAGATCGCCGGGCGTATGCTTGTGGAACTTCTGCCTGATTCTCCGACCGATGCCATTCTGGGACGACTCTCCGGAGTTTTCGGCATCGCCAATTTCGTTGTCGCACGGGAAGTGGAAGCCTCTATCGAAGCTATAGAATCTGGCCTCGAAACCTTCTTCCAGGACCATTTTGAGTCGTTCAAAATGGACGCCCGTCGTGGGACCAAAAACTTTCCTCTGAATTCCCAGCAGATCAATGAACGGCTCGGCGCATTCGTGCAGGAGAGGACGGGGGCTGCCGTTCGCCTGTCGAATCCGGATCGGACATTTTTCGTTGAAATCGTGGAAAACCGCGCCTTTCTATACCTGGACAGAATACCGGGCGCGGGAGGCCTCCCCTATGGAACCGGGGGAAAGGCTCTCTGCCTGCTATCGGGAGGCATCGACTCGCCGGTAGCGGCCTTCAGGCTCATGCGCCGGGGATGTAGGGTTCAGTATGTGCATTTTCACAGTTTTCCGCACACGACCGTTGAGTCACAGGACAAGGTCCGCAGCCTTCTCCGCATTCTGTCGCAATTTCAACTGCAATCGAGGCTTTTTATGGTTCCATTCGCGGCTGTTCAGAAGGATATTGTCGCCTATGCCCCGCCGCGGCTGCGCGTTGTCCTCTACCGCCGGTTCATGCTGCGCATCGCACAGTCGATCGCCCGTAGAGAAAGGGCCAACGCACTGGTTACGGGCGACAGCCTCGGCCAGGTGGCCAGCCAGACACTGGAAAACATCCGGACCATTTCCAGCGTGGTTTCCATGCCGGTTTTCCGCCCCCTGATCGGTTCCGACAAGGAAGAAATCATTCAGACCGCCAGAAAAATCGGCACCTATGAGACCAGTATCCTTGCCGACGAAGACTGCTGCTCCCTTTTCGTTCCACGACACCCGGAAACGATGACGGAATTGCACCAGGCCGAAGAGGCTGAAGCCGGGCTGGATGTCCCCGGACTCGTCCAATCCTGTCTCGATCAAATGACCCATGAAACAATGTACCCCGAGTATGCGTGACACATATGCATGGTGATCGTTTCGAGAAAAACAGGATAGAGCTGGCCCGGGGCGATATAACGCTTCTTGATGTTGACATCATCGTCAACGCCGCCAATACCAGTCTTCTGGGCGGCGGTGGCGTCGACGGCGCCATCCACCGCGCCGCAGGCCCCCGCCTTCTGGACGAATGCCGCAGACTCGGCGGATGCCCGACCGGCGGAGCCAAAGTCACCGGTGGCCATGATCTCAACGCCCGATGGATTATCCACACCGTAGGCCCGGTCTGGCGCGGCGGCAGCCACAACGAGGATGCGTTGCTGGCGGAATGCTACAGTAACTGCCTGGAACTAGCTCGCTCACTGCAGGCAGAATCCATCGCCTTCCCATCCATCAGCACGGGCGCGTACCGGTTCCCCATCGACAGGGCATCCACGATCGCGGTCCGGGAAATAACGCACTTCCTGAAGCAGAATTACTTCCCTAGAAAAACCATTGTGGTCTGTTTCGATATGCCCACCTACCGGCTGTATCATCGGCTGACCGACACCCCGTAAACGGTTGCCGCCGCCGATCTTTATTCAATGTCACCCAGGACAGTTGCGGGTAACAGAGCCGCGTTGGCCATTGCCGAAATGATTCTTGACAATCTCTATCGTATTAATAGAGTATTCTGTTGTCAATGCAGTTTCCATAAGGAAAAGGGCCTGAGAGGCGCGTATCCGGAGATACGGGCCTGAGCTCGTAGGTGCTTAGCCTGCACCTTCATCGGAAAGGAACGGTGCATCACATGAGTAGCGGGAGACCAAAATACCGTCTGGCCACACTAGCCCTGCATGCCGGCCAGGAGCCGGATACGGCGACGAACGCGCGTGCAGTTCCAATCTATGCCACTACGAGCTACCTGTTTCATAACACGGAGCATGCGGCGGATCTATTCGCTCTCAAGGAGTTCGGCAACATCTATTCGAGACTGAACAACCCGACAAATGATGTTCTTGAAAAACGGCTGGCGGCCTTGGACGGGGGCATCGGGGCTCTTGCCTTCGCAAGCGGGCAGGCGGCCATTACAGCTGCTCTGCTGACCATTACCCGGGCCGGCCAGAACTTCATTTCCTCTACCAGCCTCTACGGGGGCACCTATACCCTGTTTGCCCAGACGATGAAAAAGTTCGGCATAGAAGCCCGCTTCTTCAACCCGGATCATCCGGAGCGGATCCTGCAGCTGGCAGACGACAATACGCGCGCCGTGTACTTGGAGTCGGTCGGAAACCCCAAAAACGACGTTCCGGATTTTCATAAAATTGCGGAACTGGCCCATGGCTTGGGCCTACCCGTAATCGTGGACAATACGGTGCTAACCCCTGCTCTTTTCAGGCCAATCGAGCATGGCATCGATATCGTCCTGTATTCGACAACCAAGTTCATAGGCGGGCACGGCCTTCATGTTGGCGGGGCAGTCGTTGACAGCGGCAACTTCCGCTGGGAGGACAACCCGAGGAAATGGCCGGAATTCACCACGCCGGATGAAGCCTATCACGGGATGGTTTTCACCGAAGCCCTGAAGCCTCACGGGAATCTTTCCTACATCATGCATATGCGCACCCATTGGCTGCGGGATACCGGGGCCTGCCAGAGCCCGTTTGGATCCTTTCTGTTCCTTCTGGGCATCGAAACGCTTCCGATTCGCATGCAACAGCATACCCGGAATGCACTTGAACTGGCGAAGTGGCTCGAGCAGCACCCTGCCGTGGCATGGGTGAATTACCCGGGGCTGGAAAGTCACAAGCATTACGCGCTTGCGCGGCGCTATCTGCACGACGGCGCCGGCGCCATCCTCGGATTCGGCATCCACGGGGGACGCAAAGCAGGCGTCCGATTTATCGACAACGTGTCTCTGGCCAGCCACCTGGCCAACATCGGAGATGCCAAAACCCTGGTGATTCAACCCGCGTCAACGACCCATTCCCAATTGACCGCCGAAGAACAAGAGGCGGCAGGCGTATCCGAGGAATACATCCGCGTGTCGGTCGGCATAGAGGATATCGCCGATATCGAGGAAGATTTCGACCGGGCGCTGCGCCTGTCCCAAGGATAGACTTTCGGAACCGATCGGCTGGACGCCGGGTCCGCAGAACGGAGGAAGGGTAATGAAATTCTTTCAAAGCAGTGACAGCCTGCGTTCGGCGCAACCACTGAAGCATCTTCAATCCATTGATTTCAGTGAACCGCTCGACCTTGAACTGGGGGGCCGCATCCCACACGTCACCGTGGCCTATGAAACCTATGGGAGCCTGAACGAGGCGCGGAACAATGCCGTGCTGATCTGCCATGCGTTGAGCGGGGACTCCCATGTAGCCCGCCACGACCCGGAGGATGATCCCGGCTGGTGGGACATAGTCGTAGGGCCGGAGAAACCCATAGATACCAACACATACTTCGTGATATGCCCGAACGCCCTGGGGGGCTGCAGGGGGACGACCGGGCCGCACAGCCTGAATTCCAGAACCGGGAAAAGGTATGGTGCCGATTTTCCGACAATCACGGCCAAAGACATTGTACGCGTACAGAAGATGCTCATGGACCATCTCGGGATCGATCGCCTGATTGCTGTCGTCGGCGGATCCGTGGGCGGACAGCAGGTACTGACATGGGCGACGTCCTATCCCGATTGTGTAGCGGGCGCGGTCGCCATCGCCACCAGCGCCAAACTGACGACCCAGGCACTGGCCTTCGATATCGTGGGACGCAACGCAATCCGCCGCGACGTCAATTTCAACGAAGGCGAATACCTTGATAAAGGCACCATCCCGGCCGATGGCCTGGCACTGGCGCGCATGCTGGGCCACATTACGTACCTGTCGCCGGAATCGATGCGGGAGAAGTTCGAGGCGGATCGCCTCGAACCTCACGCGGTGGAGACGGAGTTCGAGAAAAAATTCAGCGTCGGTTCCTACCTGGCCTACCAGGGTGGGAAATTCGTAGAGCGTTTCGACGCCAACAGCTACATCAAACTGACTCTGGCCATGGACCTGTTCAACCTTGGAAACACCGAGGATGAGCTCGCCCGAAATCTGGGCCGTTCCTCCTGCCGCTGGATTGTCATCAGTTTTACCAGCGACTGGCTGTTCCCCCCGGAACAGTCCCGGGAAATTACCGATACCCTGATCCGCCTGGGGAAATCGGTCAGCTACTGCAATATTGTCAGCAGTTGCGGCCACGACGCATTTCTCCTACAGGACGATCTGCCGGTATACGGGGAGCTCCTCCGCTCCTTTCTGGACAATGTCCGCAACGGTGCCCCGAAATGCACTGAAGATGATGATTTTTACGTACATGCCCCCACCAGCACCCTCGGGGCGATCCACCGGCCGCGCCTGGACAACGAGCAGATCGTCCGCCTCATAGGCCCCGAATTCAGCGTTCTGGATCTCGGCTGCGGGCGTGGAGGCCTGCTGGCAAAGCTGCTTAAGAACGGCAACCGGAAACTGATGGGATTGGAACTCAATGAAGAATCCGTCCTCTATTGCATCGAAAGGGGGCTCGACGTGGTGCAGGCGGATTTGAACTCCGGGCTCCATGCTTTCGCCGACGGGCAGTTCGATTACACCGTGCTTTCGCATACCCTGCAGGCGGTCCGCGATGTGGATCACCTCATCATGGAAATGCTCCGCGTCAGCCAAAAATCGATCGTGAGTTTTCCCAATTTTGCATACTACAAGCTGCGCAGGATGCTTGCCGAGGAGGGACGGGCGCCCCGGTCCACGAATCTTCTTCGGTACGAATGGTACAACTCCCCCAATATCCGCTTTTTTTCCATAGTGGATTTTGAGGATTTCTGCAGGGATCGGAATATCCGGATTCACGAATGCATCGCCCTGGATACGGAGGAGGAACGTATCGTGGCGGAAAATCCAAACCTGATGGCGGATATGGTGATCTTCGTTATCAGTCGCTGACGGCAACAACCCGAGGCGACAGTACCCCTGTTCTTTTCAGCCCAGGTTCTGTTCCGCGAAATCCCAGTTCACCAGAGAATCGAGGAAAGCCTTTATGTAATCCGAACGGCGGTTCTGGTAATCGAGATAGTACGCATGTTCCCATACGTCGATCGTGATCAGGGGCTTTTTGCCCGAGGTCAGGGGCATATCCGCATTGGACGTTTGCATGATTTTCAGCGCGTCCCCGTCGCATACCAGCCAGGCCCAGCCGCTGCCGAACTGAGTCGCTGCCGCACGCGTGAACTCCTCCACAAACGTTCCGTAATCACCGAAGGACTGCCGGATTTTCCCGGCGATCCGTCCGCTTGGAACTCCGCCGCCCCCCGGTTTCATGCTGTTCCAATAAAAGGTGTGGTTGTAGACCTGCGCTGCGTTATTGAACAGGGAGGCCTTGTCCGGCTTTCCAGCGGTTCGTTCAATTACAGTCTCAAGCGGTGCCCCTTCAAATTCCGTCCCCGCGATCAACCGAACCGTGTTGTCGACGTAGGCGCGGTGGTGCTTCCCGTAGTGGAATGAAATCGTATTTTGGGAAATATGCGGCGCCAGTGCGTTTTCAGCGTACGGCAGGTCTGGAAGCCGGACATCCGTTCCGGCTTCCGCCGATGCGAACAGGGCGGAACGCTTGCCCAGCATCATGGTAAACGACACGCCTGCGACGCCGATACCCGCCAGGAAATCGCGGCGCCCCAGCGGGGAGATCCGTTCTCCGGTCATGGGAAGATCCTCCTTGAAATGTTCTTGTTCCCTTCGGCGGCATTCCGATGCGCATCCTTATCCCGTCCCGGGATCCGAAGGCCAAACAACCGACTTCGATTGAAGCATAAACCGTGGGCTTGGCAAATGAAAATAGTGAAAATACGGCCGCGGGCCGGACTCCAGGCGCTGTCTCCGGCGATTGGCCGGCAGTGCAACCTAGGGTTTCTCCATCACCGCAAGGGTTGTTGTTCCCCGCAATACAATCTCTGCCGAGGACCTGCCGACAAGAATGTCCCGCTCTCCCTCTTCGACCCGCCAATCCTTGTTCTGCACGTCGTAATAGCAGAACGCGCGCCTGTCCAGGCAGATGGACACGGTTTGCCGTTCCCCGGGGCCCAGGGCGATTTTCTTGAAGCCTTTCAGCTCCTTGGGCGGCCGCGGCAGGGCTCCCACGCCCCTAGATCCCACATAGAGCTGCGCCACGTCCGAACCGGCGCGTTTCCCCGTATTCTCCACGGTGAACGTTACCAGAAATCCGGAGCTCCCGCCCGGGGCCTCCCCCGGAGCCAGCGGCTCGATGTTGAGATCGCTGTATTGGAATTCGGTATAGGACAGTCCGAACCCGAAAGGAAACAGGGGCGCCACGTTTTTGCCTTCATACCCCCGATACCCGACAAGGATCCCCTCAACGTAGGGCACATCGTCGGTGTCCGGCTGCGGGTAATAACTTTCACAGGTCGGATTGTCTTCCCACCTGCTTTCCAGCGTGACAGGTAGTCTCCCCGACGGGTTCGTGTCTCCGAGAAGGATCTCCGACAGGGCGCTGCCCCCCTGCTGCCCGGGATACCAGGCAGCGAGGACTGCCGGAACCCTATCGAGCCATCTCCGCATATCCACGCCGCCGCCCGAAACGATAACGACAATGGTGCGGCTGTTTGCCGCAGCCATCTCCCCGATCAGTGCGTCCTGTCCCAGAGGCAGCCCGAAAGTGCGGTCCCCGCTTTCACTTTCGGTTTCCGGATCGTAGCCCACGGCGACCACGACGGCATCCGCCTTTTCGGCCAATCCAACGGCATCAGGATCCACAAGGTTTTCCGTCGGCGCAATTCCCAATCGCAATTTCCCCCCGGTGAACCCTTCCCCGCGTCGAACGAGCTCCAGCACTATCTTGTGGGGGCCCGCGGAGAGAAACGCACGTGTTGTATCGAGCAGGGCCCTGGAAAACTTCCAGGCGTCCACAACCGGACTGTCGTCCAGATACAGGCGATAGCCTATTCTTTCCCCCGGTATCTGGACGAAGATGTCGTACGTTCCCGCTACGGGCGGCGTGTAGTATCCCGTCCAACGGGTCGAGCTGAAGGGTTCCGGTATCGCGGCTGCCTTTTCTCCTGCGCCGACATGTCTTTCGATGCACGTGAGCACGGGATCTCCCGCAAGCTGCATATTGTTGAACATTTCGAGGTGCATGCCTGTCGCTGCCCCGTCCGGAGACGTCCGCCATGGCGTTGCATCGGCGATGGCGGCCAAACTCGGGATGCCGGGGTGATAATGCACGTCGGCGTATCCGTGCAAAGCATTGCTCAGGCCTTCCATAAAACCGACGGCATTGAAAGGCTCCACACGGGCGCTGCCGCCGCCTGCTGCTTGGGCAGGATGGGCATTCGGGCCTATAACGGCAATGGTTCGGAGAGCCTCCTTCCGCAGAGGCAGCAGCCCGCCTTCGTTCTTCAACAAGACCATTGAGTTGCGGGCGGCCTCGAGGGCGGCATCTGCGCCGTCTCTGCTGTAGCGTGGAACGCCCAGGTCTTTCTGGTCGCGATCCAGCCACCCGAAACGAACAGCGGTGCGTAGAATGCGTGCGACCTTGTCGTCGATTGTTTTGGTTGAAACCGTTTCCTCGGCAATCGCCTGAAGAAGAACATACCGGTTCATGGCAACGGCTGAAGGCATTTCCAGATCGAGGCCTCCGTTGGCCGCCTCCACCCCGTCGTAGGTTGAAGTCCAATCCGACATGACAATGCCGTCAAAGCCCCATTCCTTTTTTAGGATATCGTTTATCAAAGGACCGTTCTGGGACATGTACCGTCCATTAACCAGATTGTAGGAGGTCATGACGGCTCCGACACGGGCGTCCCGGATGGCCATCTCGAAAGCAGGCAGATACATCTCCCGCAGAGTCCTCTGGTCGATTAGGGCATTGCTCCTCCTGCGGTCGAATTCGGAGTTGTTTCCTGCGTAATGCTTTACGGTCGCACAGACACCCTGTCCTTGCACCCCCCTGATAAAGCCGGCCGCAATAGCACCCGCGAGAAAGGGATCTTCCCCCAAGTATTCGAAATTCCTGCCATTCATGGCCGCGCGGTAGATGTTCACGCCCGGTCCCAAAAGAAAATGTACCCCTTTCGCGCGTGCGTCCCTGCCGATAGCGGCGCCAACACGTTCGGCCAGTGCAGTATCCCAGGAAGCGGCCAGCGCAATCCCGGCTGCCATGGCCGTCGACGGGCCATAGTTTCGAACGCCGAGCGGGCCGTCCGCCATTTTGAAACGGGGGATTCCCAGCCTCGAAATCGAGCGGATGTCAAACCGATCCACTCCCCCCAGATACTCGATCTTCTCCTGCAGTGTCATCTGTTCCAGGATGGATGCAACCCTGCGCTCGATATCGTCCGATTCGGCAGGGTCGGGAGTTTGCGCTGTTGACGACAGCGTCAGACCAAACAAAAGCATCGACACCAGAACCAGTAGGCAGAGCACTATCGACATGAACTTCTCCTGGGTAATGCCCGAGGCCTGTACCTCTTGTTGCGGGCTTGTATCCAATTGTCGCTTCCAGAGCGACCCGTCTCCATGAACTACCGGTCCAAAATATACTATGTGTCACCCTGCTGGCAACAGCATATCCGGCGTGTTTCCCACGAAGCTCAAGCCAGAAGGCGCTGTGGCCCGTTCATTCCTGCGAACTCCAGGCACGCAGTGCCGCACCTGAAGCTCGGAATTCCGGCTGCTCACTCGATCCTGAAATGAAGTCTGATCGTTGCGATAACCTGTATGGGTTCCCCGTTTTGAATGGTTGGCGTGAACTTCCAGCGCGTCACCGCTTCCACCGCGGCGTCGCGCAGCAAGGGATGTCCTTCCGTAACGGTGACTCCGGCGACATTGCCCCCTTCGTCGATAAGCGCCTCAAGATGCACAATGCCGGAGACGTGCATGCGCCGGGCCAGCTCCGGATAGATCGGCGGAATGCGCAAGAGCACTTTCGACGTTTTGAGTACACCAACCCGCAAGGGCGCGTTCCGAACGACAGGATCGGGAATCGGGGGCGGAGGAATCAGCGTGGGCAGATTTCGGACCCAATCGGCGACCGGGATGCCGATTCCGGACGCCGGTCCTATCCCGCCCGATCCGTGTCCGCCCGAAGCGCCGCCCCATAGTGGATAATCGTCCGAAGGAGGCGGAACAAGCCTGGGGATCGCATCCGGCATCGTCATTTCCCCGGTCGGGATTCTGGCATGAGCGCCGGAGACGACGTCTCCCGCGGAAACGTCGGGACCAGGACGCGAGGGGCCCGGGGGGGGAGACGGAATCACGGGAACTGGGGTCCAGACCGGCGCAAACAGAAACGTTAGCACATCCTGGCGCGGGACATTCTGCATCACCAACATCGGGACGCAGGCGACGAGAAACGCCAGAGCGGCGTGAGCGGCAAGAGACGTTGCCAGGGATGCGCAACGTGCCATCGGGTTCCACGCAGTATCTTTGCTGATCGTATCGAACATAGACACCTCCCCGCAGATTTCTGCCGTAAGCAGCATTGTTCATTTCCGAATAACGTTTTGAAAATCTATCGGTTGCAGGCGCCCGCCGGGTTGTACCGTTATTGCGCTTCTGCTGTCTTGGACACTATCAGGGGGAATTTGTTCCCGGCAGGGAGCGGCGCCCCTGCTGAATTCCGCATTGCGGCAGTCTGGGAATCCGGGGCATGGTCCGGAGGATCCCGCGATCGGCGCGGTAGATGGCCCACGGAGGTTTCAGGCGGGGTCTAACGCATCAGCGTCACCATGACGGCCTTCTGGGCGTGCAGCCGGTTTTCGGCCTGGTGGAACACGATCGAATGATCCGAATCGATAATCGAACTGCTGACTTCCTCTCCCCTGTGCGCCGGCAGACAGTGCATGAAGACATAATCGTCCTTTGCCCGTCCCGCAACGGCGTCGTTGATCTGGAACGAGCCGAAGGCGGCCTTCCTCTCGGCCATTTCGGATTCGGACCCCATGCTCGTCCAGACGTCGGAATAAAGAACATCCGCGCCCTCGGCAGCCGCAGAGGGATCATGGTACATTTCGATCTTGGATCCGGTTTCCCTGCCATGATCGTACGCCCATTGAAGGACGCCCCGATCCGGCTCGTACCCGGCGGGGGATGCTATGGCAAGGTGCGCGCCGAAGCGTACGGCTCCGTATATCAGGGAGTGGGCGACGTTGTTTCCGTCTCCGATATACCCTATCTTGATTCCGAGCGTTGTTCCCTTCACCTCCCGGATGGTCAAATAATCGGCCAGCGCCTGGCACGGGTGGCAGAAATCGGTAAGACCGTTAATCACAGGGATGGAGGCTTCCCGGGCGATGTCTTCAACGATCGTGTGGCTGAAGGTCCGTACCATGATTCCCTGGACCATCCGTTCGAGGGTACGAGCCACATCGCTCACGGTTTCTCTCCGTCCGAGGCTTATTTCATTCTGCGTCAGGCACAGTGAAAATCCGCCCAGCTGCTGGATGCCTGCGTCGAAAGAGACACGCGTCCGCAAGGACGGTTTTTCGAAGATCATGGCAAGCGTTTGGTGGTGCAGAGCCTCACTGTAGTCCGACGGGTTTTTCTTTATGTCCCCAGCCAGATCCAGAAGTTCGTTCAATGAATCGGAAGACCAGTCCCTGAGCGTGATGAAATCCTTTTTCCCCATCGTGTGCTCCAAAATTGCATACTGTATCGAAAAAGATACCGTCTGGCCACTGCTAACATCGACTGCATGGTATTGTAGTACGGAAAGGTTCCGGTGTGCATTATTTCTGCGACCGGTATATGGTATGTCCAGAGGGATGGAACGGGCATGTAGGATAGTGTATACATGCGCATTCCACGGGCGAGTATGAACGACAGGACCTACGGCACACTGGAACTCGGGGACTTCCTCACGCTTGCAGCCCGTCATGTCCAGACCATTCCCGGGCGGCAGCGCATGCTCCAGCTCCGGCCGTCCGTGTCCCGATCCGATATCCAGCGCGAACTGGACCTGGCGAACGAGTGCGTGGATTTTCTGTCCGTCAACGGGAATTTCGGGCTTGCGGGCATCGAGGACCCCGCTCCGATCCTGGCGCATCTTCAGATCGAAGGAACCAGGCTGGAGCCCAAACAGATACTTGCCCTTGAAAAGATCCTGTCCACATGCCGCCAGGTGCAGGTCCTGATCCGCAATGCAGAGCCGGTGGACGCCTACCCGAACCTGCGTCGTATTGCGGGCGCAATACCGGATACCAAATCGCTGCTTTCGAAGACGGAAGGTAAAATCCTCCCGAACGGCGATATCAGTGACACGGCCAGCGCCAACCTCCGTCTGATCCGGAAGGAGCTGGCCGACCGGCGGGCACGAATCCACCGGGCACTTGAACAGATCATCCGCACCCGGTCCCAGGCCATGCAGGAGGAGATCATTACCTTCCGCAACGAACGGTTTGTCATCCCCGTGCGAACGGACTCGCGCAACCAGGTCCCCGGCGTCGTGCACGGACTCTCTTCCAGCGGGCAGACAACTTTCATCGAGCCCTTGACCATCATCGAGCAAAACAACGACCTGGTGCGGTTGCATGAAAGGGAAACGGCGGAAATTTCCACAATCCTTCTTGAAGTGTCCGATTGGTTCCGCGGCAGCCTCGAGGAGATCCGGAAATCCGTCGAAATAATGACCGCGCTCGATGTCCTTCAAGCGAAGGCTTTATTGGCCCGGGAATTCGATTGCATCCGGCCGGTTATTTCCGAAGGCGACATCTACGAATTCCGTGAAGCGAGAAACATCCTCCTCGAACATGCACTGCGTGCCTCCGGGGGGGCGTCCGTGCCAATATCTTTGAGGCTGACGTCCCGGCAGCCCGCACTGGTCATCAGCGGGCCGAACGCCGGGGGCAAGACCGTTGCGCTCAAGACGATGGGGCTGGTGTCGCTCATGGCGCAAATGGGATTCCTGATACCGGTGCAGGAAGCGTCCCTGCCGGTTTTCAATCAGATATTCGCCGATATCGGCGACCAGCAGTCCATGGCGGCCAACCTTTCCACCTTTACGGCGCATATGCGCAACATCGCTGAGATGGACGTCCATATGCATCCCCCTTCCCTTGTGCTCCTGGATGAAGTCGGTACCGGTACGGACCCCGATGAAGGCGCAGCCCTGGCAATAGCCGTCATCGACCATTTTAGAGGCGTCGGTGCCATGGTCGCGGCTTCCACCCATTATCCGCGGCTGAAAATGTGGGCCTCGCAGACCGAAGGTGTTCAGAATGCCTCCGTCGAGTTCGACGATAACACCCTGCGGCCGACCTACCGACTCATGCTGGGCACGGCCGGCTCATCCTCGGGCATCGAGATTGCGCGACGCATGCGGATCCCGGAGGGGATTCTCCTGGCGGCGCAGTCCCTCGTCGACCCAGGCTACGCACAGGTCCGTGCATATCTGAAACAGCTCAAGGAGACACTGGACGCGCAGGAAGCCCTGCGCGCCGTCCTGGATTCCGAAAGGGCCGCAATCGCCGGAAAATACGCCGAACTGGAAAAGGAATTCGATGCACGCGACAAAACGCGGGTCGAGGAGTTCCATTCGAAACTGGATCGCGTTATCCGGGAGTTCCAGACTGAAAGCGATCTCGCGGCGCGCAAGATCACGGACCGCATTGAGTCCTTGCGCCTGAAAAAAGCAATCGATGGGGAGTCCGCGGCCCTGCGCCGCAAGGCCATGCGGTTGGAAGGGGTTCCGGACCGGGCCGAAAACCGGGCATCGGTGGATGCACCGCAGGCGGATGCGGAAATCCAGGAGGGCGACTCTGTCCGGATCCTTTCCCTGGGCCGCGAAGGTACGGTGGATTCGCTATCGGGAGATTCCGCTGTTGTCGCCATCGGGGCCATTCGGTATCACGCCCCCACGACCGACCTGAAAAGGACAGGCACCGTCCGGCCTCCGGACGGGATGCAACCGGCAGATGCCGCGGCGTTCCTTGACCTGTCCGATGACCGTGCCGGCAGCCAGTTGAACGTCATCGGCATGAAGGTGGACGAGGCGACGGCCCGAGTCGACAAATACCTGGACAGCTGCTATCTCGAGGGCGCCGAGACGGTCCGCATTATTCACGGTCACGGCAAGGGCATACTGCGGCGAGTCATTGCCGAACTGCTTCGCGACCATCCGCAGGTACAGAGATTTTATCCTGCCCCGCCCGGAGAAGGTGGCGGCGGCGCGACCATCGTCGAATTGAAAAAATAGTCTTCCAGGCGGGGGATGAGGAATTGGAAAAGGATGTCGGCGGCCAGCATGTTGCCGGATCGATTCCAATGGGTGTCCCGTTTCAGGTACAGCGGTTCTTGCTCCCCTTTCACCCTGAAGGCATCAAGGAAATCGATATAGGTAATGTTGCAGGAATCCAAATGTTCCCGTAACAGCCGCTGCGCCAACTCCGTTTCGTACTGGTCCCTCTGTAATCCGTAGGTCCGGAATAGCTGGGACAACAGGTTCTCGTTCACCTGAAACTCGTCGGGGAATATGGCGACCACGAGCCCGGCGCCGACATTGTCGAGCCGCAGTTTCATCTGGGAAAACGTCTCCAGGATATAGTCGATATTTGCAGCATACTTTCCTGCATGGTAGGAAGGTAGATGGCAGAAATCCAGACGATATTTTTCTATTTCCAGAAATACCTTTTCCTCGAATGTGCCCGTATCGGAGCCAGTCGCCCCGCCCTGCGCGACCGGAGAATCCTGCGCATGGCCCTTTTCGATACTCCTCCACACCACCAGCCTTTGTTTGATGAAGTGCCACAACCGGGATTTGAAAACGATCGGATAGCCCATTGCGCGCAGTTCGTATCTTCGATCAATATCGTAATACGTGTCGTTGATGACGATACGCTTGCGGTTGGGATCCGCATCGATAAAATCGTTCCCGGCGAAGAATCCGACCACCACCAGATCCGGGCTGTATTGCAGCCCGAACTTTTGCAGTATGGCCAACTGCTCTCCGGTATGGGTCATAGGGTACCCGGCGTTGATGACATCGACACGGTGGCTGCCGAAGTGGGCCTCCATTGCATCTTCAAGAAGCGCGGTGTAGTTCTCCTCCCTGCCGCCGGCCCAATTGAAGGAATCCCCAATGACGAGGATGCGGTAGACGCCTTCCTCCTTATCGATCCCGTAGTCCCGGTCGTTGAATCCGAAACGGTTTGTTCCCTGGGAGTATGGCCGGACGCTGAAACCCAAGTCGGGATCGTACTGATACAGGCCGACGGACATGTACGGTTCGGCCACTATCATCGCGAGCTCGAGCACCAACAGGCACAGACTTATGGCGCATCCCGCGAAGGCCACTTTTTTGAAAACCGTTTTCATTTGCTGGCGTTTCAATTGTCCGTACCCTGAAGCCCTTCCCTCCGCGGCCGCCCCTCGGGCCCCCCTGCAGAGTCAGGCGATGCGTGCCGTTCTCGCCTTCATTCCCCGAAGGTGCCGGGATAGTCCGCGGGCAGAGTCCCAACGCGTGCTCCCCTTCGGTCGATAGTCATGATTTCAGAACGAATGTGCCAGCGGCTGGCCTGTGGACTCCCGATATTCGATTCTCCGGGATGCCGGAAAATGGCGCCCGGCGGCCCGCCGCCGCGGGGATGGATAGGCCGCCGGGCCGATGACAACCGACCCCCTGCATCCCGTCCGAAGGCGGGTTCAGCCAGGGCTGTTGTCGCTGCGCGGCGGGATGCGGCCGCGCAGCGACAGTCTAAGCAACCGGCCCGTCATCATGCCATTCGGGGTGCATTCCGACCGTCCTTCAATGCAAGCCTCCCGGCGACGCGATCCCGGGCGCCTCCTTGAAATCCTCTACCGTATTTTGGCCATGCATGCGGCAATGATGCCGATCAACGACAGCGGGATCATGACATACCCGGCCGTCGGCCAGCTCGCGGTCTCCAGCAAGTATCCGAACAGGACCGGGCCGATGAACATCCCCAGGTTCTGGCCCAGGGCGGCGACGCCCATGCCGATTCCGATCGTCTGAGGCGAAGGCATCGTTTCGGGCACCGCTGCAAGAATGATAGGAGAGATGGGCCCCATCATGAGGCCCATGACGATCAGGTACAACTGGATCATACCCGCCCCTTCAATGCTGAATGGGAAGAAGAACAGTAGCGCAATTACGGCAAACGGGACGGCGATCATGATTTTCCGCGACTTCAGCTTGTCGGAAATATAGCTCCCCAATGGCGCGGAAAAAATGGCGACAAGCATCAGAAGGGCGGCGGTCCTTGAAGCACTTTCCTTGGTATAGGACCGAATCACCTCGAGATAGACCGGGTAGAAGGTGTTGATCGCCATAATGACCAGGTTGAGGCAGAGAAACGATATGCTCAGGAGCCAAAGGTTTCGATTGGCCATGGCCTTCACCAGGCTGGGCCGGGCCTCCTGGGCGCTTCCGGTTCCCGCCGGTTCCGGAACCTCCGGGGCTTCCCCCTTCTTGGGTAGCCGGAAAAATATTGCGAAAATCAGAAATGCGATAGCCGAAAACAACGCGGCCGCCCACCATACGTGTTCCCAGTGGTACACCTGCAGCGGATCGGACATAGACGGTGCGGCAAGCCTGGGGGCCAGATAAAACATGGCGGTATTGCCCACTCCGATGCAACTGGCCCACAATCCCATGGGCAGACCGCGTTTGTCCGCGGGGAACCAAAGAGAGATTGCCAGGGGCGCCGATACCATGATCAACCCCATTCCAGCGCCTTCAATGAACCGGCCGATGAACAAAAGCACAACTGTTTCGGAGACGGCGCCCAGACCGGCGCCGATAGCCAGCGCTGCAACGGCGCCGAGAACCGTCGCCTTGATCCCGAACCGCCTCAGGATAAAGCCTGCCGGAATCGCCAGGACAAACCCCATAATCGAGAAAACCGACATCAGGTAGCCCTGGGCACTTTGACTCAGATTAAAAACAGGCTGTAGAGTCGTTAACATCGGCGGCACTTTAAACAGGTTCAATGGTGCCGCAAGGCTTGCCAGATAGATTGCAAGAAGCACTATCCATGCGTATGCGGGTGTTTTGAAGGTTTCTTTCTGCATTGCTGCGGATTGCTGATTCATCGGACCTCCTCGTCTACGGTATTCATTCCGAATGACATACGAAAACAGCTCGAACGGTTGTTGCGACCCTACACTTTCTGACAATCCGGCCTGCCAGGCATTTGGAGTACTGATACAATATTCAATAGCCCTTTTTAAGTCAAACGCATATATCGAGAATAACCGAGGTCCGCCGCCGGCTGGAACGCCAGGATCCCCGTGCGGGGGGGGTAGCCCGTCGGTACACCGATGGTGAAACCCACAATGTTTCCGCATCCGCCCGCACGGATGCAGGAGGAAGGCACCCTGAAATACAGCGGGACTTCTCGGTTTTCCGGCGGATGCCGAGGAGCATTCCCCCTGCCCAGGCCGGCAACGGTTCGGACCCGCGAGGATACGCGCTGGGGTACAGTTCTCTACAGTGCCCGGATCCGGATCCCTAGCTCCATCTCCCGGGAATTTTGGACCCGCAATACGGGCATAGACCCTGTGCGGTCATATCGCATCGAAGAACTCGGAAGCCGTTGCGCTCAACGAGCAGCCCCCCGCAGTCCGGGCAGCGGGTATTTTCCAGGTCCCCGGTATCCCCGGGCAGGTTCCCGGCATAAATGTAGCGAAGCCCTATTTCCCGCCCTAGGCCCACCGCGCGCGTCAGATCTTCGGGAGCCGTGTCGCGCACCCCCGTCATCCGGTAATTTTTACGGAATGCAGTGACATGCCACGGGATATCGGGCGACACGCCCCGGACAAATTCCGTCAGTTTGCGGATCTCTTCCGCGGAGTCGTTGAATCCTGGAACCAGTAAAGTGACGATCTCCACCCATACCCCCCTGGCATGGAGCCACACAATTGTATCCAGAACCGGCTGCAACCGTCCGCCCAGGCGCCGGTACCGGGCGGCGTCGAAGCATTTCAGATCGATGTTGAAAGCATCCACCCACGGCAGCAGATACTCCAGGGCCTCAGGAGTGCCGCAGCCGTTGGAAACATATGCCGTCATCAGTCCGGCGGATTTCGCTTCCCGGAACACGGCCACGGCCCATTCGCTTGTGATCAGGGGCTCGTTGTAGGTGCTCACGACATAATCCGCGCCATGTTCGCGGGCCGCCCTTACTATCTCCTCCGGAGACGCCTGCAGAAAATACGGCACGGATGCCTGCTCGCGCGGCACCTGAGACGTCCTCCAGTTCTGGCAGAACATGCAGTGAAAATTGCAGCCCAGCATGCCGAAGCTCATGGCCGTTGCTCCCGGCCTCACATGGAAGAAGGGTTTTTTTTCAATCGGGTCGCACTGAATACCCGACACGTATCCAAACGGGACCTGAAGGATGCCGTCCCGGTTGAATCGGACCCTGCAGTTGCCCGACTGTCCTGGAGGAATGCTGCAGCGGTGACCGCAGGCTACACAGCACACGCTTCCGTCGTCCTGCTTTTCGAACAGGTAGCCCGGTGCCGTATACCGTTCGAGTAGCTTTTGCGTGGATTCCATAATGTACGTTCCAGGGTCCCCGACCCGGAAAACTCACGCCGACATGTTCTTACACGATGATAGTTTCACTGTAGCATACATTTTAATAAAGGGGGTCTGCAATCAGGCGGGCATCCTGCCCCCAAAATGCCATAGGCGCAAGTTCTCCGGCATCCGGTCCCGCCGATTCGGAATCACCCCCTTTCATGCAGGAAATATCGGCAGACATCCAACTGGTTCTGGCCGACCGGCACATTCCGAAGGAAGACCTGTTGAAGGGATCCGATAGAGTGGGAAGACCGGCGACGCGCTCTATCGGCAGGGCGAAGAAACCGTAGGGCGACCTCAGGAGGCCGTTCTCCGGAAGCACATGCGCGTGCGGGCGGGGCTCTGATCCGTCGTCCGCAGCGCCATGCCCACCGGCAGCGTTCGGGCACAATCCCCGCCTCCAGATCCGTGCCCGTTTTCAAAACGGTTCGTTTTGCCGCACGGCCATAGACATCAACGGATGCATGCGGTATCGGCGCCCGTCAATGCCCGCACCATCTTCGTCGTATTTCAAAACGGCACCGCCGGGTATAATACGGATTTCCGGCCTTCGATAGGCCGTGATTGGCGAACCGGGGGCAACCTATGTGCCCCCATGAACAAGGAATCTTGTGCAGGAAAGCCGATGGAACAATTGACGGATTGGAATGCGCTCTGGCGCGAACTGGTACGGCTCAGGATCGAAAGCCGCGGAGACAAAGGAACGATCGATGCCTGGCACGCGAGGGCATCGGACTTCAAAAAAAGCGTACGCCTCCGCTGGAAGAAACCCGACTCCAGCCGGAATTTCATCCTTTCAAAAGTCAGGGCGGATTCGACGGTCCTCGACATCGGGGCCGGAACAGGCGCATGGGCGGAATGGCTTGCGCCTCATGTACGGAAAATCACGGCCGTGGAGCCATCCCCGTCCATGATCGCCGTCATGCGCCAGAGCCTTGACGAGGGAACGATCGAAAACGTCGACATCGTGCAGGGATCCTGGCCGGACGTATCCGTGGATGTGCACGATTTCTCCCTGTGTTCGCATGCCATGTACGATTGTCCCGATCTGCCTGCCTTCATCCGAAAGATGGAAGCCTGCACTTCGGACACATGTTTTCTGCTGCTCCGCGTACCGACCCTCAGCGGTGTCCGATCCGAGGCCGCGCGGCACATCTGGGGCCAGCCGCTGGACAGCCCGAATTTTACGATTGCCTATAATATCCTGCTGCAGATGGAAATCGGCGCCAATGTCCTCATGGAAGACACGGGTCTGTGGCGCGCCCGTACCAGCGAAAGCCTTGAAGAGGCACTGCACAGCATGAAGAAGTTTCTGGGATTGAATACGGACGGCGAACACGACCACTATCTGCGGCAGCTGTTGCAGCGAAGGCTCAGGTTTCAAAACGGGCGTTACGAGTGGCCGCAGGAAGTGCGGTCGGCCCTGGTATATTGGCACCCGGAGCCGTAGCCGGCCGATTGCTTCCCGTCATCGCGGGATCGGTTTCTGGGTTTTCCCGCAACGGGCCTGTCGCTGCTGGCCCCGGCTATCTCACAGGAGAATGGACCCATGGCGGATCTGAAACGGATCGTTGAGTTACTCGATCGCGAGATGCGGATTGAGGACTACCCCGACGCATCGCACAACGGGCTGCAGGTGGAAAACAGGGGCCGGATCACAAAGGTCTGCTGCGGCGTCGATGCCTCGATGGAATTTTTCGAAAAGGCCCGTGCCCGAGGCGCCGACATGGTCCTCTGCCACCACGGTATCAGCTGGGGGGATTCCCTGAAACGGATCACCGGACTGCACTATCGGCGCCTGTCCTTCCTCATCGGAAACAACATCGCGTTGTATGCCTGTCATATACCGCTCGATGCCCATTCCCGTATGGGAAACAATGCCCTGCTCTGCAGAGCGCTCGGCATTAGCGGCAGAAAGAGGTTCGGCGACTACCGGGGCAAACCGATCGGCTACCATGGCCAACTGCGGCGCAGCGAGAAAATTTCGCAGTTTCGAAAAAGGGTGGAGGGCGTTCTCGGGCGCGAGGTGCGAAGCCTGGAGTTCGGCACCAAAACGGTTCATAAGGTGGGCGTCGTATCCGGGGGGGGATCGGACTGGATCGAAGAGGCTGCTCGACTAGGCCTGGACGCATTCCTCACGGGAGAAGCGACGCTCGAGGGGTACAACCTGGCCAGAGACTGCGGCATCAACGTCATTTTCGGGGGGCATTACGCAACGGAATCATTCGGCGTCCGGGCCCTGGGGTCCGCACTGGAGAGGGCGTTTTCAGTCCAATCGGAGTTTGTCGATATGGAACTGGACCTGTAGCTACTCCGGGTCCGGATCTCCGTCCTGCGCGCCATTTTCCATCGCGGCCGCCAGCACCTGTTCCGCCAGCGGGACATCCTCTTCCTCTATGAAAAGCTGCACACCGCGGGCGAAGGAAAGTGCAGGATCGACCGACCCGCAGTCGTCCGAATTTATGTACGATTCGATCCCGTTCGCCAGAAGCAGCTCGCGCACGATCCCCGCTTCCGCGCGCGAATAAAATTCTCGGCACAGCACCCTTCGGCCCATCCCATCCTCCCGAAACCATCCATTCGACAGCGTATCTTGCCCACAGGAAATGTCGCACCAGCAACCGTAATACTATCTCAAAGGGCGCAGGCCGGCAATTGTTTCGCCATCCCTCCGTTGGTTGTCCGGGCCTTTCGATGCCACCTCCTGGATCCCAAGGGTATCGGCCAAGCGGCACGGCATGCTACAATACCGCGTGGTCGATAGCCTCGCGCAGGCCAAAGCATGTCCGGAAAGGATTTTCCCGCATGGCCCTCAATGAAGCATCCCTATTCCTGTTGCTCGTCATTTCTGTTGTATTCCTCGCGTCCGGCCACGCCGCAGATCTCAACGGGCTTTCCGCCGACGCCATAATGGAGCAGGCCGTCGCCAGGGTGGAATCCCAGTACCAATCGTACAAAGAAGTGGAATTCGAGTCGGAGTCGATTACCCGAAACCAAAAATTCGACGGAAAGGGCGCTATCACGGAAACGGAGATTTTGCGCGCGCGCCAGTACCCTCTGCACGGAGCTGTATTTGAGGAACTCTTAGAGGTCAACGGACGCCCGCTCGACTCCAAAGAACGCGAAGCGGAGGAAAAGAAGAAGCGCAATTTCATCCAGGAGGTCGAAAAGAGGCGAGATCGCGGAGATTATCTGCAACCCGAAAAGGATCGGGCAATCCGCTTCGACGCCGATTTCGTATCCAGGTATGTGTACGAGTTGGTTGCGGCCGAGAGTATCCGCGCCCACATGTGCTGGAAAATCGCTTTCAAACCCAAAGAGGGAGCACTGCCCGTCCGGCGCACGATGGACCACGCGCTGAACCAGCTGACCGGAACGCTGTGGGTGTCCCAGCAGGACGACGGGCTCGCCCGTGTCGAGTTCGCAATGCGCAAACCGTTCAAGTACTGGGGGGGGGTGGTGGCGATGATTCGGAACACGGATGGGATTGTAGACTACGAGAGGGTGGAACCGGGCGTCTGGCTTCCCTTGAACTTCGAACTGAAATTGGATATCCGGATAATGCTTTTCAAGCATATCCGGCAGATCATCTCCAAGCAATGGTATGACTACAGGCGGGTGCATCCAACGGCGGCCGGGGCCGCATGGCCTCCCCGCTCCATGGTGGCATCCGCCCTCGGCCGGTGAGACCTTCCTTTACTATCCCGCCCTGCCTCCGTCGTCGCAACCGGGCAGGGGATCTCTAGTCTCGAACCTATTTTTTTTGAGAGGCGCGGAGGCTCTTCTCCTGTTCCCGGACCAGGATGCGGATCTGATCGGAACCCGGGGCATTCGGTCGAATCTTCAGGTATTGCCTCATGGCCTCCATGGACCCCGCCGGGTCGCTCTTCTTGGTCCGAATATTCGCCAGCATCAGGTGCATTTGGGGTATGTTGCGGCCCAAGTCGATGCGTATGCCCTGCCGGACACTCTTTTCAGCTTGTTCCAGCTGGTCGGTCCTGTAGTACGCCAGAGCGTGTAAAAAATATGCGTCGGGATAGGATACCGGGTCCAGGGATAAGGCTTTGCCGGAATACTCCACGGTCTGTGCCCAATTGTTTTCCAGCGCAGAAAGCTGGGCCAGGCGTATGTACGGGCTGACATAGGATTTGTCCGCATCCGATGCCGTCCGGTAGCATCTCCTCGCGTCCTCGATCCGCTTCTCGCTCTGGTAGAGCCACCCCAGCTCTATCCAGGCATCCGAGTAGGACGGATAGATAGCCACCGCTTCCCTGAAGAGGGCCTCAGCCTTGCCGAGCTCCTTCTTTTCAAATGACTTGATACCCTGCTTCAGTGCGTCCTTCGCCGCCTTGGGCGCCTTGAGATTCGTGGCGCTGACCGAGGTTCCCGTGACTCTTGAAACGGGATATACCAGAATGGTCCCGACCTCCACCAAACCCATGCTTTGGCCGATCGCCAAGTGCACATCCGTGGAGTGATAGCCGTCGAGGTGCGCGCGCAATACGCACCCGATCAGTTCCAGCGGATCGCTGCGATCCTGAAACCAGCCCTGGAATCCTGCCATGCCGTATTCGAAGGTACTCGGCATCGTGTTATAGTAAAAGTTCTCGCTGGCATCCACCAGGAGCCCGGCCGTCCGGTTTGCATCCCCCACGACGAAACTGTAAAATCCGTTTGAGTCCACCAGTATTTCCTTGGTCACCACGGGGCCGCATTCCCTCTCGATGATGGTACCGAACGGGGGCGGGCCGCCGTCCTCCTGAATCACCTTCCCCTGGATAATGATCCTTTCAGGGACTTGTTGCGGCACATACGGCGTCTCGAAGGCGGGAGGTTGAACCGGCTCCCATTTCGGCGGATCCTTGGGTCTGGAAACATGGGCGCTCTCCTTGCCGGTTTTCCCCGTGCTGCCCTCCTGGGCGTGCACGGCGGGGAGCGTGGCAAGAAACAGCAGTATCGGAAGGAAGATCGCAAAAAAACGCGGCGCCGTCATGGAAAAGCCCTCACACATCTTTCAGGAACAGCCTTGTACTTTTCGCACGGACTGGAGCGGGAAACAGCGGGAGCATGAACTTCTACTAATAGATTTACACTATGGCCGGCTCAAATCAAGAGCGATCGATTCTGCCCGCTTCATTGCCTGAAAGGGCCGTGTCCTGTAGAGGGCAATGCCTTGCTGCCATGCCGGGCGTGAAACGGTGTTTTGCAGATCATGAACGTCTCTGGTATATTCAGAATACTCCGGACAGTCTGAAGATTGCCGGCATTGTTTCGATGGGATTTTGCTCCATTGGGAAACGCCGGAAATTGGAATCCGAACGTCTGGACAGGAACCGGCTCTATGTACACAAACTACTTCAGACTGAAGGAACCGCCGTTTTCCCTGACCCCCGACCCACGGTACCTCTATATGAGCGAAAGACACCGTGAGGGACTGGCCCATCTGCTGTACGGAGTGCAACAGCCCGGTGGGTTCATCCAGCTTACCGGAGAGATAGGATGCGGTAAAACCACCCTGTGCCGGTGCCTGGTGAGCCAGTTGCCGCCCGAAACGGACATTGCGCTCATCCTGAATCCGCGGCTGACGGTTGTGGAGTTGCTCGCCGCATTCTGCGATGAACTGCGAATCCAGTACCCTTCCGGAACCGACAGTATAAAAGTACTAGTGGACGCACTCAACAGGTATCTGCTTGAAGCGCATGCCCGTAACCGGCGCACAGTTCTGATCATCGACGAGGCGCAGAATCTTCACCGGGATGTGCTGGAACAGATCCGGCTCCTGACCAATCTTGAAACGGAACAGGAAAAGCTGCTTCAGATCATCCTGATCGGCCAACCGGAACTGAGCACTCTTTTGGACCATCCCAGTCTCCGTCAGCTGGCCCAGCGCATCACCGCACGCTACCACCTCCTTCCACTCTCCCTCCAGGATACGTTGGCCTACATTCAACACCGGTTGTTCATCGCGGGTTTGAGCCAGCCCGTTTTCACGACCTCGGCGTTGCACGAAACATACAGGCTCACCAAAGGGGTGCCGAGGCTGATCAACATTCTGTGCGACCGCGCTCTTCTGGGAGCGTACGCCTACGACAAGCAGCGAGTCGGGAAATCGATCGTGCGCAAGGCGGCGAAAGAAATCAGCGCAGCCAAACACAGTCCCGTGCACCGACGATGGGTCTACGCTTCCGTTATCGCCTCGGCCCTTGTCCTTCTTCTGGCCCTGGCCTACGCCTTCGGCCCTCTTGGAAACAACCGTACCGGATGGAATTTTTTCGGCATCCGTAAGCAGGAAACGGTTTCAACCCCGCAACACGGGATATCCGCAACGGATTCCCCTGGGGCTGGAATCGGCACCTCCGGGGTTGCGGAAGCCGTCGTTCCCCTGCGTGCACCCGGCGGACGATTGGCAGGACAGGACTCCGGAATTCCCGACAGGAACGCCACGGCGGCGGGAATCCCTTCAGGCAAGCCGGCCGTGGAACCCGTGCCGACTCATTCATTGGAGGGCCTCCTCCGTTCCCCGCTCCTTCAGAGCACCCTCACCTCGAGCTTCAACAGCCTGTACGCCGCCTGGGGCATCCCCATTCAGATACGACCTTCGGAAATGGGCTGTACAGCGAGCAGGGCTTACGGGTTTCAATGTCTCTTTTTGCCGGGCAACTGGCTGAAGATCCGCAGGCTCGATATACCCGCAATCCTGGGTTTCGAGCTCCCGAACGGGGACAAGCGGCACGGAACTCTCGTAGGTTTGCAGGGGAATACGGCAACTCTGACGATAGACGGCCAGGACTATGTGTTTCCGGTACAGGAAGTGGATCGGTGGTGGGACGGTTCGCTTATATTGATCTGGAAGCCCCCCTTCGATACGCTCATTCTTCCTATGGGAATGCAGGGCGAAGAAATCATCTGGGTACGCAGAACTCTGGACGCCTGCGAAGGGAAACCCGTCCAGGCATCGCCTTCCGACCTGTTTGACGAAAGTCTGCGTCAACGCATCCTGGTTTTTCAAAAGACGCAGCGGCTGGTAGAGGATGGCCGCATCGGGCCTGAAACCCTTGTACGGCTGGCCATCATGGATGATCCGTCCGGGGTTCCAACGCTTTCAGGTCACGGGGACGCAGGGGGAACACTTTAATTAAATGTCCTATATACTCGACGCATTGAAAAAGGCCGAACGGGAACGGAGCGTCGCAAGGGTGCCCAACCTGGGAACGATCCACAGCGTTCCCGAAAGATCGCGCGCCGGTTTGTGGATCGCGTCCGCGGTTCTGCTGCTGGCGGCAGTGACGGGCATCTTTGTTCTTCTGGACGAAGACCGGGGCCGTTCCGATGGAGACGTGTCGAAGAACCGGGCGGCTGCTACTGAAGCGGCGGATCCTGCCACGACAGGCGCGGCTATCCCGTCCCCGCTATCGTTCCCCTCTTCATCGGCCGGCCCCGGTTCCGGCGCCGCAGCGGGCATCCCAAATGCAGCGGATGCCGTGACGGCCCGGGAGGACACATCCCCGAAGCCCCGCCCGATAGCAGGACCGGAATCACTCGATCAGCCCCGCAGGCCAGAACCGAGCCGAATATCCGGGGAAGCATCCCTTTCCGCACAATCCCCGCCCCCGGCCGCCCCCATGGCGCAGAACACAGGCAACCTGCCTGGAACCAAAGATTTGCAGGAGGTTATACAAGGAATGGAGATCAGCATTCACCTGTATTCCGACACCCCTGCAAATCGGATGATTTTCATCAACGGCAGGAAATACATCGAAGGCGATCGTATTGAAGGGCTGTATTTGATCGAAAGCATCACCCCGGAAGGGGCGGTATTGAGCTATCGCGGAGCAGAGGCATCCATCAAAGCAGCTCCCTAGCCCCATGGCGCCCCATCCGGGACCGTGCCCGGCAAGGCATCCGCCTGCCGGCAATGGCCTTGCCAGCCCTTTTGCACAGGTGGTAGACTTTCCCCTTGTAGGCGGGAACCTATGGGCTGGACCTTGACCATTTCTATCGCCCTGTATACTTTGGGCCTGTTGCATTCGGTTTTCGGCTTCTGCCGGAAACGCAGAGTATTTGTGAAAATCGCCCTGGGCATGGTCGCCACCGGGTTTGTTTTTCACACCGTAGCCCTGATACTGCTGGGCATTGCGCGACAACACTTCCCCATCACCAACCTGCCCGAATCCCTCTGCCTTTTCGCATGGTTTCTCTCTCTGACATTCTTGCTGGCACATTTGCGGTATGACATCAAGGCGCTTGGAGCGTTCACCCTGCCGCTGGTTTCTCTCCTCACCATAACGGCGACCTTCATTTACGATGAGAACCAGGCCATTCCCCCGGACCTGAAAAATGGGTGGATCTATTTTCATAGCAGCGCCGCGTTCCTGGCTTACGCCGCATTCTTTCTGACCTTCGTATCGGGCATCCTATACCTGGTGCAGGAAAAAGAATTGAAAAACAAGAATTTTCGGTTTCTCTATTTTCGCCTGCCGTCTTTGCAGACCTGCGACGAGTTGATGCGGCTGTTTCTGACGGTAGGGTTCATCGCCATGAGCCTCACCATAATTTCGGGAACGATTTCAGCCCCGCAGGCCTGGGGGAAATCCTGGCATTGGGATCCCAAAGTTACGGCGTCGTTGATCACATGGCTTATATACCTGACTCTGCTGTTGTACAGACTTTCACCCCGCTGGCGCGGGCGCTATGCCGCGTACGTCAGCATCCTGGGATTTGCGTCGGTCCTGGTCACCTTTGGTATTAATTGGGGACTGCACACGTATCTGTGACAAAGCCGCCCGCGGTCGTTTTGTCCGAACGGTCCCCGTACGGCGCCTTCCAAGGCACACGCAGAGATATGCAGAATCGCACAGTGTGGATTTCAGATGGTTCATTACGTCGTTGTTGGATTAAATCACCGCACCGCTGAACTGGATTTCCGGCAGCAGGTATTTTTCGATGCGGACAGGCTGCAGGCATGCTTGAACCAGCTTTCGGGATATCCCGACCTTCTGGAGGGCATGATTCTCTCCACCTGCAACCGCGTGGAGATCCTGGCGAATGTGGCCGAGATTCCCGGAGGCATCCAGTCCGTCGAAACCTTTCTTGCCGACTCCAGCCGGATCCCTTCTTCCCTGCTGCAGCCGAAGCTGTACCGGCATATCGAAGACGAGGCCGTACGCCATGTCTTCCGGGTGGCCAGTTCCCTGGACTCCATGATACTGGGGGAACCGCAGATCCTGGGCCAGCTGAAATCCTGTTACAGTGCGGCCGTGAACGCCGACACCGTAGGCGCGTATCTCAACATGCTCCTGCAGGCGGCTTTCCGTGCCGCAAAGCATATCCGATCGGAAACCAGCATCGGCGAGTACCCAGTATCGATCGGTTCCGCAGCCGTAGAGCTTGTCCGCAAAATATTCGGCGACCTGAGCGACAAGAACGTTCTCATCGTCGGCGCCGGCAAAATGGGGAAAGCCACGCTCCAGTACCTTTCCGGCATCGGCGTACGCGGCCTCCATATTACCAACCGCAGCCCCGAAGCGTCCGAAGAACTGGCCCGCTCCTTCAGGGGAATCGCGGTGCCTTTTACGGAGTTGACAGATTGGATCACGCGCATGGATATCGTCTTCACCTCAACAGGCGCAACGGAAACCCTTATCGACCGCCCCTTGATGCAGCGGATCATGCGCGAAAGAAAGAACCGTTCCATCGCGTGCATAGACATCTCCGTCCCCCGGAATATCGCCCCGGAAGTCGGGGAGATCGACAACGTATTCTGCTACGACATCGACGACCTTCAAATGGTGGTGGAGGCCAATCTGCAGGAGCGGAGAAAAGCATCGGCCGAGGCGGAGAAGATTGTGGACATGGAGGTGGAATCTTTCTGCGCCAAACTTACATCTTTCGAGATCGCGCCGATCGTCATGCAGGTGCAGGGCCGCATCAGGGAAATCTGCTCGACAGAACTGGAACGATGCCTGAGAAAACTCGGGCCGCAGGAACAGAAGCAGATTCAGGAACTCGAATCCATGATCGCCCGCATTGCGGGCAAAATCGCACATCCTCTGGTCATGCAACTCCGAAGCGGTCAGGACGCCATAGACAAGGCGGCCTACGTCGACATGATCAAACAGATTTTCAGGCTTCAGGGAGATTAGGGATACTCTGTTTGTGGGGGGAACAACGCATGCTGGTACTGGGCACCCGCGGAAGCGAACTTGCTCTGGCACAAACACTATGGGCTCAGAAACGCATTCTGGAAATATTCCCGGATATGGAGATATCGGTCCGCATCATCAAGACGGCGGGAGATGCCGACACGACGAGTTCGATCCGCGCGGGCGGGTCCGTCGGGGTGTTCGTCAAGGAAATTGAGCGTGCCCTGCTGGAAGGGGAGATCGACCTGGCGGTTCACAGCATGAAGGACCTTCCCACCGATGAAAGGCCGGGGTTGCGGGTTGCTGCGATCCCGGAACGGGAAGACCCCAGGGACGCCCTCGTCTCGTCCGGGGGCATCGGATTCTCGGATCTTCCCTCCGGTTCGCGAATCGGCACCGGTAGCCTGCGCCGCCAGGCCCAGCTGTTGGCACTGAGGCCGGACCTGGAGGTTGTCGATATCCGGGGAAACATCAACACCCGTCTGAATAAACTGCAAGGCGCCGGGTACGATGCCGTCGTTGTGGCGTCTGCCGGCCTGAACCGGCTCGGTCTTCAAAACAGGATAACGGAAAGATTTTCGCTCCACCGAATGCTCCCCGCTCCCGGGCAGGGGGCATTGGCGATACAGGCCCGGTCCAATGACGCCCGGGTGCTGTCGGTTGCAGCCGCACTCGATCATGCGGCAACCTCCATCGAAGTGCGCGCCGAACGCGTCTTCCTGCGGCATATCGGGGGTGGGTGCAACGTTCCCGTGGCGGCCCACGCCAGGGTGGAGGGGGCCCGCATACGCGTCGACGGGTTGATCATTGCACCCGATGGCAGGCGCGTCCTGCACGAGTATGTGACGGACCGACCGGAGGCGGCCGGCGCGGCCGCCGCGGCGCTCGCCGACCACATCCTGTCCCGCGGGGGACGTGCGATCCTGGATGCCTTGTGAAAGACGCTGAAAATGTCCATGCACACATCCGAACCTCTTCGGGGGAAAACAATACTCCTGGCCTCTAGCGCCAGCAAATTGGATTCACTGACCGGCGGCCTCCTGTCTTCAGGCGCCACCGTCCTGGCGTTTCCCGTGATCGAAATCCGGGGGGTACAAGACACAAGCCCGCTCGACCGGGCCCTGTCCACACTGGACACATACGACTGGATACTGTTCACCAGCGTTCATGGAGTCCAATATTTCTTCCGGCGCCTGCATGCGAGAAATGTGGACACATCCATCCTGGGAGGCCTGAAATTCTGCGTGATTGGTCCCGCCACGGCAAGCGCTCTGCGGGAAAACGGGTTCGAAGCCGACCTGATTCCGGAAAGGTTCCTTGCTGAGGGTGTTGTCGAAGCCCTGGAGCGTCACTTGGGCGGGCTCCGGAACCTTTCCGGACGCCGTATCCTGATGCCCAGGGCTCGAGTGGCCAGGGATGTTCTGCCGCGGGCGCTTCGGGAGGCAGGTGCGCAGGTAACCATAGCCGTCTGTTATGAAACCGTCAAAGCCGGCGTGCGCCGTCGGGACATCCGCGCCGTCATGGAGGCGGCTCCCGATCTGATCGTTTTCACCAGCGCATCCACCGTCCGGAACACCGTGGAAATTTTCGGGCCCGACCAAGGGAGACAACTCCTTCAAAAATCGACGATTGCGGCCATAGGGCCAGTCACGGCCGGTGCGGTCAAATTATTCGGCAAAGAGGTTGAAATTATCCCAAAGGAGTCTACAATCGATTCGTTAATCCAGGCGATTAAGGAACACTACAGCAGACGGCAACCATCGGCCAGCCGCTAGCGTGGATGATACCGGCGCTCAGTATCATCGCGCTTCCCTGTCGCGGATTCCCGCCTCAGGAATCAACCAGCAGCCACAGCCCGGCGGGTGCCGGCTTTGCAAAGGAGTCACTCGGTGCCAAAGCGTAACGACATTCATAAGGTACTCATCATAGGATCCGGCCCCATTATCATTGGACAGGCGTGCGAATTCGATTATTCAGGAACGCAGGCATGCAAGGCCTTGCGCAAGCTCGGCTATGAAATCGTCCTGGTCAACTCCAATCCTGCAACCATTATGACCGACCCGGGCATGGCGGATGCTACCTACATCGAACCGCTAAACGTCGCCTCGATCGAAAAGGTTATCGCCAAGGAGCGCCCCGATGCACTGCTGCCCAACCTCGGGGGCCAGACCGGGCTGAATCTCTCGGCCCAGCTCGCTCAGACGGGGATTCTCGAGAAATATGGCGTGCAGATCATCGGCGTACAAGCGGATGCGATCGAACGCGGGGAGGATCGGCAGGCATTCAAAAGAACCATGGACCAACTGGGCATCGAAACACCCAGAAGCGAGATAGCCCTGAGCCTGGAAGACGCCGAGGAGGCCCTCTCACGGATAGACCTTCCCTGCGTCATCCGTCCCGCATACACCCTGGGAGGCACCGGTGGGGGCCTTGTGTACAATCTGGAAGAATTCCGCACCATCGTCAGCCGCGGACTGTCCGCCAGCCTTGTCGGGCAGGTACTGATTGAAGAATCCGTCGAGGGCTGGGAGGAGCTGGAGCTGGAAGTTGTTCGTGACGCCAAAGGCCAGAAAATCACTGTCTGCTTCATCGAGAACATCGACGCGATGGGCGTTCATACGGGAGATTCCTTCTGTTCCGCCCCGATGCTGACGATTGCACCCGAATTGCAGAAAAGACTGCAGGAGTACTCCTATGCCATTGTTGACGCAATCGGCGTTATCGGCGGGACCAACATCCAGTTCGCGCACAACCCAGCGGACGGACGTATCGTCGTTATTGAAATCAACCCCCGTACTTCCCGCTCGTCGGCGCTCGCATCGAAAGCGACGGGGTTCCCCATCGCTTTCGTATCATCCCTTCTGGCCGTCGGCCTGACGCTGGACGAAATTCCCTACTGGAGAGATGGAACACTCGACAAGTACACCCCCTGGGGGGACTATGTCGTTATCAAGTTCGCCCGCTGGGCATTCGAAAAGTTCAAAGGCGCCGAAGACCGCCTTGGAACCCAGATGCGCGCCGTTGGCGAAGTCATGAGCATCGGCAAAAATTTCAAGGAAGCCTTCCAGAAAGCAATCCGCTCCCTGGAAATCGGCAGATTCGGGCTCGGATTCGCGAAGGATTTCAACAAAAAATCACTGGAGGAGCTGAAGGAAATGCTGGGGCGGCCTTCGAGCGAACGCATTTTCATCATCTACGAGGCGCTGCGCAAAGGCGCCGACATCAACGAAATTTCCGAAAAGACCAGGATCAAGCCGTGGTTCCTTCAGCAGATGAAAGAGCTGGTGGGCCTCGAGGAGGACATTCTGACCCACAAGGGGCGCATGATACCCGACGCCCTGATGTCGCGGGCGAAACACGACGGATTCGCGGACGGCTACCTGGCCAAACTTCTCGGCATTCCGGAGCAACAGATCCGCACCCGTAGGATGGAATTAGGCATCAGGGAAACCTGGCAGCCGGTACCCGTTTCCGGCGTGGAGAACGCGGCCTACTACTACTCCACCTACAATGCACCCGACAATGTCCGGGTCAGCGACCGCAAGAAAGTCATGATCCTTGGAGGCGGCCCCAACCGCATCGGACAGGGGATCGAATTCGACTACTGCTGCGTCCATGCAGCCTTCGCGCTGCGCGACCTGGGATACGAAACCATCATGGTCAACTGCAACCCGGAAACCGTATCCACGGACTACGATACCTCCGACAGGCTCTATTTTGAACCGCTGACTACCGAAGACGTTCTGAGCATCTACGAAAAAGAGAAACCCGAAGGAGTCATCATCCAGTTCGGCGGGCAGACGCCGCTGAACATCTGCCGGGATCTGGAACGCGCGGGCGTGAATATCCTCGGCACCCCGCCCGACATCATCGACCTGGCCGAAGACCGCGACCGATTCCGCATCAGGATGGAAAAGCTCGGGATCCCGCAGCCCCCCTCCGGGATGGCGCGCAATGTCGAGGAGGCTGTCGCCATCGCCGACAGAATCGGCTTCCCGCTCATGGTCCGACCGTCCTATGTCCTTGGAGGCCGCGGGATGGAAATCGTGCATGATCGCGAGGATCTCGTCCTGTATGTCGAAGGCGCCATGCAGGTCTGGCCGGACCTTCCGATCCTGATCGACAAATTCCTGGAAAACGCCCTCGAAGTCGAAGCGGACGCAGTGTCGGACGGCACGGATGCCTTCATCCCCGCCATCATGGAGCATATCGAGCTAGCCGGAGTCCATTCGGGCGATTCAGCATGCGTGCTGCCTCCTGTCAGCATCGAGGAAAAGCATCGCCGGACAATCGAAGAGTATACGAAAAAAATTGCCACGGAACTGAAGGTCCTCGGGCTGATCAACATTCAATACGCCATTGCGGGCGACACGGTATACATACTGGAGGCCAACCCCCGCGCTTCGCGAACCGTTCCCCTGGTCTCCAAGGTGTGCAATATCCAGATGGTCCGGATCGCCACGCAGCTCATGATGGGCAAGAAGTTGAAAGAGCTGAACCTGACACGCAAAAAACTGTCCCATTTCGGCGTCAAGGAAGCCGTATTCCCATTCAACATGTTTCCGGAGGTGGATCCGGTCCTCGGCCCCGAGATGCGTTCCACCGGCGAAGTCCTGGGCATAGCGGATTCGTTCGAACTGGCGTTTTTCAAGTCGCAGGAGGCGGCTCAGCAACGACTTCCCAAAGAAGGCACCGTTCTGATCTCCGTTTCCGACCCGGACAAGGAGGAAGCTCTGGGGATCGCGCGTGAATTTTCACGCATGGGATTCAACATCCTGGCCACTGAAGGCACCCAGAAGTTTCTCTCCGCCAACGGCATCGCCTCTACCGCTATTCTGAAGATAACCGATGGGAGGCCCAATATCGTCGACGCCATCAAAAATGGAGACATCAACCTGGTGATCAACACGCCCATAGGCAAACGCGGAACCACGGACGATTCCTACATCCGCAAGACCGCCATCAAGCATAAAGTCTCCTATATCACAACCATGGCGGCGGCAAAAGCCGCCGCGAAGGGGATTGCCGCCTTCCGCAAAAAAGAGTCGCAGGTGGTATCGTTGCAGCAATACCACAATGCCCTATAAAGCCTCGCGGGCACAATGCCGCCCGGCGACTGCAGCGGCAACGACGGTCGGGCGAACTGCACGCGGGCAGGCTCCGTTCCGGTCCGACGGGTTCCGGATTGGAAAGTCTCTTTTTCCTTCGATTCCTCGAGCATCGAAAGGCCGTCGAATTCCAGCCTGTGCTGTTTGTGCCAACGGAACGGGAATACGCACAGTACTATGCCAGGGAACACCGTTCCGAGAAGAAACCAGCAAATGGGGAAAACGCTCAACGCGAACCCTGCAACGGCCACAAGCGCGAAGATCGTCCCTAATCGGTTGCTGCCGACATAGACCCCATTGCGCAATACAATGCTGTGGTGATGAGCCTTTGTCCGCTTTCCCTTGATGAAGAACGTACGTTTCTTATGGCCTGGGAATGCCGGCAGGCTGGCAAGGCCGCCTTGGTCTTTCTAGTATTTGAATGCCGAACATCCGCAAATCAAAGGGATGCTGCACCGTCGCCAGCGGGCCAGCAACCCTGCAGGGCCCTGTGGATGCGTACCCGGATAGAGCCGGAACCCGGCCGCAGGTCGCGGGTGTTCCCCGTCGGCGCCTATTTCGATCCGTCGCCCGTCCAGGATTTCGCTTTCAGGTACTGCACCGGGATGGATTCGTCCCGGTAGGCTCGGAAGCGTTTTCGGCACTCCTCCTTGATTCCCGGAGGGGTGTGGTACACGAACTCGTGAATACGCTCGAAGCCGCGGGCAAATGCGATGCTGCAGTGACCGTCAGCGACGAGAACGCCGGACGCAAACGGCCGCCATTCGCCAGTGATGATGGCGACCGGGACGGTTCCCGTCGCATCGCCGCCTGCCAGCAGCCTGTGGGGGATGAAAGAGTCCTGGTGCAGTATCCACAGGCACCGGTCGATCTCCGCGGCGCGTTCTTCCGAGGCTGCGAAAACAGTGGCGTTTTCACGCCGCCGGTAGGCTTCCTCCACGATTTCAAAAATGCGCTGATCGTGGGCGGAAGCATCCGTGTCATGGAAAATGCAGGTCGTTGTGTTCATCGTACCAGAGCCCCGAGGCGCAGAACTCCGCTTGCCCGTGCATCCCTGCCGAACTGCATGCAATCCTGCGATTCCAATTTGTCGAAATCGTCCGTAAAGAGTCCCATGCCGCCGCACAACCCTGTAATCATCGCATACCCCGGAGGAGGTTCCGTCCTTCGGGACGCGCCCGCCGAAAAGCTTCATGGGGACATCCCCGACCCCGAGGATAGATCCGGGTTACCTCCGCATTCAGGCCTGCGTCTGTTTAGGACCCGGAGCGCGCCGCATATCCCCGCAGCAGGCAAACAAACCGCACACTTTGCCCCGGATCCTGTCCGCTTTCGCGTTTAAGAAAATCATTGAGTTCCTTCGGTCCTCTTACGCCGCGTATGGCAGTACCGATGATACTAGGATCTCAGGATGCGGGATCTGCCGGATATCCGCCACGGAGGCGATGCCTCCCAACCCCTCCGATATCCATACGCCGGCATCGCGGGAGGTTCCCTACCCGGTCCCGAACACCACGATCCATTTCTGTTTCGTGGACCTTGGGATGCACTGAAACGGTACCGGCGCCGCCATCGCTGCATCGGCGGCCACACCCGCCGTCCCGAGATCGACAAATGTCCCTCTACGCATTTCTCCCCCCCCCAAAAGATCCCATACCGTACGGCAGTGATGGAATACCCATGCGGCGTACACCATACGCAGGGTTATTGCAGTTGGAACACGGGAGACATCGTCTTGGATGTACCCGGATTGGGGGGCAGGAGAGAGGTCCAGGGCCGTTGTCCGGCGGCCGCGTCCAGCTGAAAACCGCATTCATGGGATCTGGAACGGGGCGACAAACGGGACGTCGAACTCCATGAGGGATTCATACACTTCCCCGTTTTTGGTGGCAGGGAGAAACTGCCAGGTGTTCGCCACGGCATCCAGCGCCCTCTCTTCCAGCTTGCGGTTGATCCCCTTGACCACCTTGAGGTGCCGGACACCCCCGTTTTTCGTGATCAAACCGGACAGCCGCACCGTTCTGCCCTGATCATATCCCGAGGCATCCTCGGGCAGTGGAACCGGAGGATGCTCGATCGCCCTTGGGGGATTGATCCCGTCGGCGATCAGTCCTTCCCAGTCGCGGTCCCATGCGTCCGTTCCGTCCGTACTTTCAACGGTTCCCATCTCGTCTAGGTTCAGTTCCCCATACATGGCGTTCACATCGGGTCTGTCCAGGTCCACTCCTTCGATCTTTCGAACCAGCTCGTCAAATTGGATCTTCTCCAGTGCCTGCATGTAAAACCGTCGCGAGCCGATCCGGACGCTCATTTCCTCAATGCTTTCCTTCTCCCGGAAACAGCCCAGGATGTTCAGCCCGGTGAAGGAATGCCCCTTGAGCATGACCGACGCGGTGTATGTCTGGGTTTTGCCCAGGGGGTCCTGGTGCTTCACCTTGTACACCTGCCCGATGTAATGCTGTCCCGACGCACTCCTGTATATGAAATCCGCCGGTTGAACGACGAGGACATAATCGGAAAGATTGATGAAATTCACCACGAAGGCGTGTGCGCCGGCCGATTCCGCGGTGATAATGCACCCTGCATCCACAAAAGCGAACGTAACCGGGTTTTCCGATGCAGCCGCCGACGGCGGGGCGGCCAGGCTCCAGCAAACGACAGCGCATACCGTCACGAATGCGAGTATTTTCTTCAACGGAGCCCCCTCCAATATCCTTTATGGCATGAAGTTCTGAAGCTCCATCGGAACCGGCTTCAGAAGGTATCCGCGCAATGATGCCGCCCGCCGGGTGGGGATCCCGCCGAGGGGCTTCGGCATCAATATAGCAGCAAACACACCGGTTGCACAGCCCCTCCGGAGCTCCGGCCTATCCCGCATGCTGCCGGACCTTTTCTTCTACCATCCCCCGTATGGCCTCCAGTTGTTCCGGCGTGTCGGCCTCGAAGCGCATGACCAGCATATCCTGCGTGTTGGATGCGCGAACCAGACCCCATCCGTGGGGGAACAGGATGCGGGCCCCATCGACTTCGATGAGTTCGTGGTCTTTGCGGAAATAGTCCTTGATCTTTTCGACAACCCCGAATTTTGTATCGTCGTCGCATTGAACGCGGATTTCCGGAGTTACGAATGTTGCGGGAAATTCCGAAAGGATTCCCGACAGGGGGACCGGCAGGTCCGACAACAGCTCCAGCAGGCGGCACGCGGCATAGATGGCGTCGTCGTACCCGAAATACCGGTCTGCAAAAAACATATGCCCGCTCATTTCTCCGGCCAGAACGGCTTTTTCCTCCTTCATCTTCGCCTTTATCAAGGAATGCCCCGTTTTCCACATGATGGCCCGTCCGCCATTTTTTTCAATGTCCCTGTACATGTTCATGGAGCATTTGACCTCGGAAATGAACGTGGCTCCCGGCCTTCTTCGAAGGATTTCCCGGGCGAATATGGCCAGCAGAATGTCTCCCCAGATGATTGTCCCGTCGTCCGCTATCACTCCGATCCTATCGGCGTCCCCGTCGAATGCGACCCCGAGTTCCAGGCGCCCCTGCTGCACGCATGCCTGCAGATCGGACAGGTTTCCCTCGATGGTCGGATCGGGATGGTGGTTCGGAAACGAACCGTCCATGGTGCAGTACAGTTCCGTAACCTCCGCGCCCAGAGAGCGCATGATGTCCGGCGCCACGAGGCTTGCCGTGCCGTTGCCGCAATCGACGGCAATACGAACGGGACGATTGAGCTTGATGCCGCCGCGGATACGCTCCGAGTAAGGAGCGATGATGTCTACGGTCGAAAGCGTTCCATGCCCGGACGCGAAATCGCCGGACTGGATGATGCGGTAGATGTCCTGTATCCGCTCGCCGTACACCGAATCCGTTCCTATGCAGATTTTCAGACCGTTGTACTCGGAAGGATTGTGGCTTCCCGTGATCATGACACCGCCGTCGGCGCCGCAATGCAGAATGGAAAAATAAAGAAGCGGCGTGGGAACGATCCCCGCATCGATAACGGACACCCCCGCTGCCAGCATACCCGTTGCCAGAGCGTCCCGGAAAGGGTCCGAGCTTGGACGGCAGTCGCGCCCCAGCGTAACCATTCTTTTCCCGTGCCGCCTCATCATCGTGCCGATGCCCCGTCCGAGCAGCTCGACGGTCTCCTCGGTCAAGTCAACTCCCGCAATGCCGCGGATGTCGTATTCACGAAATATTTCCCGTCTCAAAATATCCTCCGTTCGATGCGCCCGGCTGATGGATTCCCGTCCCGGCAGCCTGCATCATGGGAGTCGACGGCACGGATTCCCGGGACAAACGGCATGCCCCTCGTCCGGGCATCTTCGAGGATCGGCGCCCGCGGGATGCGCATCCTCGGGGGTACGCCGGCAGGCCCGTGACATGGGCCCTGTATTCCCGCATGTTCCGTACAGGCTCCTGCAGGGGAAGCTGCCCGCGCGGGAGCGCGCGTCTCCTTGCAGGCGCTAGGCATCGACGGGCTTCAGGTTCAGCAGTTCCAGGCAGTGGCTGCGGAAATATTCGAGGTCGATCGGTTTATTGAAGAAAAGATCCGCCCCCTTTTCCAGAATCTGCTGCCGCACTATAGGATCATGGTCCCCGGATATTGCGACAATCCGGATGTTCCGGGTGCCCGGATTGGACCTCAGTTTGCTGCAGACTTCATACCCGTTCATTCCCGGCATCATTAGGTCCAGGATGAGCAGATCCGGTTTGCGCTCTCCAATCATCAACAGGGCCTCGACACCACTTTGGGCCTTGGCGATCTCCAGGCCGGCATTCGCTGATTTCAACAGCGTCTCGAGCAGGTCCAGGATGTCTGTCTCATCGTCCACGATCAGCACCAGAGGGGCGCGTCGGTCGAGTTCCGGAGGCACCGGCATATGGAACTTCGTCAGAAATGCCACCAGGTCGTCGTGCGTCACGCGCCGGTGCCCGCCAGGCGTCTGAAAGGCCTGCAGCTTGTTGTCCTTGATCCAGTTCTGCACAGTTGTGGGATTGACTCCGCAGATTTGGCTGATCTTAAACGTTGTATAGTACAACGGTCGGGCCATGGGCACATCGTTTCCTGGAATGTGTTGGAAGACGCCGCGCCTCGCGCCGCGCCGGTTCGGAATGGCCGGGCTCCGGCATGGGCGCATGCCCATGCTTCCAACGGGCCCCGGGCCATGATCCAAACAGATTCCATCTGTATTATTGTTAAATTTACCTGCGGGTCAAGCATTCCAATGCAACCGGCCGAACCCGCCATGCTAAAGGCATCCGCCGCTGGGATTCTCCCCCCGGGTTTTCACGGGCCGGCAGGCCGTACTTTGGCCACGATCAGCGTCATGTCGTCGTCCCTTTCATCGGCGGAAACCCAAGCCAGGACCGATTCAAGAACGCGATCTTTGATCGTCTCGGCGTCCAGGTCGATATGATGCTGCACCAGCTCTACAAGGCGGGCGCCTCCGAACTCCTCGCCATGCTGGTTGACGCTTTCTATGATCCCGTCCGTGTACGCCACCAGAACTCCCCCCGGATTCAACTGCATGTGATCCTGGTCATACGTGGAATCGGAGAAAATCCCTATGACGGTCCCCCCGACGGGGAGCGGCCGGACCGTGTCCCCTTCAAAATAGAGCGGAGGGTTGTGCCCGGCATTGCAGTATGTCAGCGTACGGTCCGTGTCGTTGTACACAGCGTAGAATAGGGTCGCAAACCTATTGTCGGCCGTATAGCCGAACATCTGGTAATTCATGCGCTGCACAATGTCTGCGACGGAGGACTCATGCTGTTCGATGTCCTGCTGTTGCAGATTTAGAACATTGCTTCTCAGGGTGGCTTGAAGGTTCGCCATTAAAAGAGCCGCGGAAATGCCCTTCCCGCAGATATCCCCGACTGCAATGCCCAGCCCTGCCCCGTCGAGCGGAAGGTAGTCAAAAAAATCTCCGCTGACGACCCGCGCCGGCAGACACACGCCGGAAACATCCAGGTGGTCCAAAACCGGGGGATGGGACGGGAACAGCTGTATCTGGACTTCCTTGGCAATCTCGAGCTCACGCTCCATTCTTTCCTTCAGAACGCGCTCGCGTATCCACTGCTGCACATACTCGGTCATCTGGTTGAACGAAGTCGCGAGCGCACCAAGCTGGTCTTTCGAACGTACATTGATTCTGTGACTGAAGTCTCCCCGCTTGATGAATTCGGTTCCCGTGTCCAGATTTCGGACCGCCCCCGTAATCGACTTAGTCAGCTTGATGCCTATCAAAATCGAGGCAACCTCCGCCAGCAGAAAAACACTCACAACCGCCAGGAGAACAACCAGGATTCTTTTCCCTATCGGGTTGTCCGATTCATGAATATTCGCCAGAAGTTTCGCGGCGGACGGTTCGACGAGGAGAACGCCCAGATCAAATGCGCTCCGTTCCTCTCCATCCTCCCACGAAACGGGGAACAGCGAAAAGAGCCAGCCGGACCAGGAGGCATCCGAATCCTTTTCCCTATCGAAGGTGGAATCCACAATATTTTCGTTCCGGACGTCAATGTTCTGAAACATGACGTTGAGCTTCGGGATCGTCACGCGATCGGCCAGCAAGACATCCTGGCCCAGGGCCGCTTTCAGACGGCTCAAAAAATACTGGTCGAATGGGACTGATACTTCGAGGCTGAATTCCAGGTCGGACATGAAATCAGGTCCGACGAAACTCCGTATGAATAATTGCCCGCCGTGGATATCCTGCTGGAGGTCCTCGACCACCAGTCCCCTGAAATCGTGCTCCTGTACCCACGCAGGGATGGTGTATGTCTCGATCGTACCGGTATTCATCCCGTGGTTAATGTAGGTGATCATCTTGCCCGTGTTCGGGTCCCTGAAGTGGAGGATGATGATGGCAGACGGATAGGAACTGATGAGAAATCTGGCTCCGGAATCCAGCGCTTCCCTCATCGAGAGCGCCGGGGACTCGCTTCCGTAGGCAGTTTCCTGCAGGCGGTCCTTCATGGAAACGCTGAAAGCTCCTATCTGCGCCGAGTGGATGCTGATCTGATTCGTTATAAGGTAATAGCTGAACTGGTAATAGAACAGCAGCCCCGCATACCAGGAGATGGCAAGCATCAGGAGAATGGGTATCACTCCGATGAACACGTTGGTCAGCACCAGGCGATGCTTAATTTTCCACAGCAGCCGGTTTTTGAGAGACCGGAGATATGTGTGCAGGTTCCTTGCCATAAATGCGCAGACTAACTGCCCTTTCTAGTGTGATGATGCCTTCGGCCGCATCCCGTATCTCCTCTTCCCTGACGGCCTTGAGCCTTGACTGGAACGATCGGTACCCTTCTATCCCGTTTCCCGCCAGGACATGCATCGCAACATCCGTAATCTGGAGGAACGGTTCTTGTTGCCGCAGCTGGAAATCGCCAACCGCCGCGTTCACCGCCGAACGATACTCCCTGGAGGCGTAGGGGCCGGTTGCACTGTCGCGGAGCTCCCTCTCCATGGCTTCTTGGGCCTTATCTTCGCTGCCCGGATGCACGACAGCATATGCGATAAAGCTCCCGCTGCGCAACCTCGGTGCATAGGAGACGATTATTTTTTGCACTTGCGCCCCGTCTTGCAGCATGCCGGCCTGGTTCTTTTCGAGATATCGCCGTAGCACTTCCGTCACAGGCCTGTCGCTATCCCCGTACAGAGGGGCCTGAAACCCGAGGAGAACGATGCTCCGGTCGTCGGCCCACTCCCCTTCGATCGCCTCCTGGGCCTCCAGGGCCTGCGCATGCGCCTGGGGAAGCGCTGATTCCCGGAAACGGGATCCGCTGTAGTGCTTCACAAAATAGGAAGCCAGGCTTGTCCCCTCACTGTCACCGACAATGACGACCAGCGGGGTCCGGTTCTTGATGTGGGTGCCGTGCCATTCGCGCAACTTTTCCGGGGATATGCCGGACAGGGTTTCCTCCGTTCCCAGCAGGCACCGGGAATAGGGGGACCCCCTGAACAGCACCGGGTGAAGCGCCGCCTCGATTCTGCCTCTGCAGCCGGCGTCCCGGGTGCGCTCGATCCCCTGCAGGGTCTTCCGCCACCGGACGGTTTCCGGATCCAGTCCCGGTTCGTTCAAAGCCTCCAGAAGGAGGCCGAACCCGGACGGAAAGTTCTGCGAAGGGATGGAAAAGAAGAATCCGAAGTAGTCCGCCTCAACCACCGGCTGCAGGCGCCCCCCGTAGATTTCAAGCTGGCGATGGAACGTGAAGGCGTCCTTTTTGGATGTTCCCCCGAGCAGCGCGGACGCCGCCAGCGCGGTGATGCCCGAATCCCCTTCTGTCTCCTTCAAAGGGCCTCCGGGGTAGAACAGCCCCATATGGATCAGCGGGCTCGTGTGGTCCTCCCGGATGTACAGCTCGGGGCCGCGCAGCACGGATGCCACCCGGAACGGATACCGGATCCAGCTGAACCGGTAGTCATCCCTTCTTTCCGGGATATCAAAGGCGGGTGCGATTTCCCCCTGCCTCCGGGCCAGTTCCTGGTCCGTTGCCGGCCTCAACAGCGCTTCCAGTGTGGCCTGTACCGACGGGGCGGTCCGGTTGCGCGCATCCGTTTCCTCCGGGAGATATTCGACCAGGGAACAGGAATCCAATCGAAAATACCTTTCGGCGACCCGCCTCACGTCTTCGGCCCGAACCTTCCGGATGTCGTCGAGATGACGGTCTATCCGTTTCCAATCGCCCCGGATTTCAAACAGCGCCAGCATCCCGGCCCGTCCGGATACCGTCTGCAGGCCGTCTCTGTACACCCTTTCCAGTTGGGCACGGGCGCGCTCGAGGTCCGCTTCATCCATGGGTGCACGCTTGAGCAGCTCGAGTTCTGCCAGCACGGCTATTTCCGCCCGGTCGATGGCCCCGGGTGCGGCCGTGACCTGAATCGTCAAAAAACCCGGCCCCCTCTCGGGCTTCCACTCGGTCGTACCCTCGTAGATCAACTTATCCCGGTCCCTCAGTCTTCCAGCGAGCACCGATCCGTTTCCCAAGCCCAGTGCGGCGGACAGCACTTCCAGCGCCGGATAATCCCGGGAGGCGGCGCCCGGCAGAGGAAACCCAAAAAGAATGCGGCCGATCCGGGTGTTTCCCTGCAGGAGACGATACCGGAAGCGTCCTTGTGCGGCCATCGGGGATCCGGCGGGCGCCGGCACCGCGGATCCCCTGAACGCACCGTAGAGTCGGGCCGCTTCGTCGAGGACCTCGATCGCGGGGACATCACCCGAAACAGCCAGAACCATATTGCCCGGGGCGAAAATTCTTCGATGCCAGTCCGAGAGCTCCCGGCCGGTAACGGCCTCAAGATTTCCACCCAAAACGGCGCGCCACCGCTTTAGGCCGGCCAAGGGAGAATGCAGATCTAGCAGGGCGCCACGCGCCGTTTCGGCCGGATCCCGCAGGCGGCGCCGGGCCTCTTCGCGGGCAAGCGCTACACCGGCGGCCACCTCCTCCGGGCCGTAGGTGGAATCGGACAAGGCCTCCGCGTGGATCTGCAGGGCTCTCTTCCATTGGCCCGCGGGCGCCTGGATTTCGAACCGGCAATGGCCATATTCGGCCGAACTCGACAGGAACGCGCCCAACAGGCGCGCGTTCTGCACCGTGGTGCCGGTGCCCACATCCGTACTGCGCCGGAATAGGACGGACGCAAGAAGGCCGGACAGGCCGGGAAATGCGTCCGGCTCGTCGGCAATTCCCGTTTGCCCATACACCTGTATCGATACGACGGGATTCGCGCGATGTTCGTTGATCAGGACCTTGAGCCCGTTTTTAAAAACAGCTGCGGTCACAAAAGTAGTCTCTTCCAGTGCTGCCAAATGCTCCCGGAGGGAATCTAGATCGGCCGAAGCCGCCGACGGCGGGGATAAGAGCCGCCCCAGGATCAGCAACGCCCAAAGGGCGGACGGGACTGCATACGTTGTTCGGGTTCCGGGACTTCGGTTCATGGCGCCCCTCTTTGCACAATACATCATAGCAGACAGCGATTCTGATCGGAGAAAAGACGGCTATGCATCGAGGAACGTCCCTTGTCGTAATGGAGGATCCCCCGAGATGCCCGAACCGCGGAAACCCGCATCCCTCGCATCCGTCATCATCCTGAGCCATGACGCTGGCGAAAGGAAATTCCGCTCCAGGCGTAGAAGATAGACACTGTCGGATTGGGTGCCGATGAGAAAATTGCCGGGCGCGTCGCGTCCGCCAGGAGCGCGCGGACATCGCCCCTGAAGGGTCCGATCGGCTCAAAATGAAAGGAATCTGCGTCGTCGCCGGCGCTGCCCGGCGGCAGTACGTCCGGCACAAGGAACGCCAGGATACCGGGCAGCATCGTATCCTTCGGTCACGCCGTGGGTTTATGACTCTATATCCTGAAACCTCGAACTTTGCCGCCCGGATTCTGTGGAATCACCCCGGCCGCCTCGATCTTGCGCACGCGCCGCCGCGCGTGCGACCTGAACCATCATGGCTTCGGGACCGACCTTGCCCAGTACCCGGAGGGATTCGGAGGCGCCGGGCGGAGAAAACGGCATTTTCTCGCCGTCATCACAGAATCGGCCTTGCACTCCCCGTGTGTTGTGCGTTATGATGCAACGCCTCGAGTAAAGGTGGGGTCGTAGTTCAGTTGGTTAGAACGCCGGCCTGTCACGCCGGAGGTCGCGAGTTCGAGTCTCGTCGGCCCCGCCATAAGCTGCACGCTGCATGCAGTTTATGGCTCCACCTTTCGGACGGCGCCCCCTTGAAAATCCCTCATCCCCGCCCGTGCCGGGGCCATTCCCAACGCCAGTGGACCGCCCTGGGTGCCCAATCCGAAGTGGATGCTGCCCCGTCCCGTCGGCGGAGAAACCAGCGAGGATACCCGAGGCCCGGCGGCAAAACGGCGTCATGCGAGTTTGTCTAACGAGGCCCTGACAAATGCCGGGAGATCGTTCGGAACGCGGCTCGAGACCAGGTTTCCGTCCTCGACGACCTCTGCATCCAGGAACAGGGCGCCGGCATTCTTGATATCCTGAACGATGGACTTGTATCCGGTGATCTTCCTTCCCCGGATGACATCGGCTGTTATCAACAGCTGCGGGCCGTGGCATATTGTAAAAACCGGCTTGCCGCTACGGACAAAGTCCCCCGCGAAACGGACCGCATTTTCGTCGGCCCGGAGCCGGTCGGGAGAGTACCCGCCTGGAATCAGAAGCGCATCATAATCCTCGACAGCCGCCTGCGCGACGGGAACATCAATCCTGACAGGGGTTCCCTGCTTCTTCCCCTTGACAGTCTCCCCTCGTTGCAGCCCGATATGAACCAGCGTGTGACCGGCCTTTCGAAACGCGTTTGCCGGATCCGTATATTCGCTGTCCTCGAAAAGGTCGCTGATAATCACTGCAATGGTGCTCATGTTCGGCCTCCCTTGCCTTGGGTCTGTTTTGGTCCCTCGAGTATAGGCAACAAGGATAGATCCCTATCGAGGAATGTACAGAGCATTATCCGGATCATCGGGACGAGGAGCCCGGCCCTCGGTTTGTACCCTCCCTGTTCGCTGCGATGAGAATGGCTTTCTGCCTCTCCCTTCCCTTGACTGTCTTTTCGACGTAGCACGCCTCTCCCGTGAAGGGATCCCGCTCGGTCCAGTACATCAGGGTGGAATAGGTGGAGGGCGTGGGAGTGAAGATCTGAACTTGCTCAGGCAAAAGCCTCAGCTTGCCGACGGCGAAGGACCGGAGCGCTTTCATGTCTTTTTCCGTGCAGCCGGGATGCGCCGCGATCAGGTAGTAGGTTAAGAACTGTTCCCTCCCCTGGGCCCGGTTCAGGGCAAAAAAACGCTGCCGGAACCGCAGCAGGGAGCTGCAGTCCGGACGATGCATCTTCTCCAGAACATGGGATTCGGAATGCTCGGCTGCAATTTTCACCTGTCCGGAAACATGGTAGCGCACCAGGTTGCACAGGTAGTCGTCCCCGTGCTGAGCATCGGCGAGAACCAGATCGTGCCGGATGCCGGATGCTATGGCGATCTTCCGGACACCCGGAATCCTACGGAGTGCGTTCAGAAGGGAAATTTGCCTCCCGTGGTTGACCTCCAGTGCCGGGCAGATTTTCGGGAAAAGGCATCCCCGGTCCCGGCAGCCCCCTTCCTTCAGCATGCGCGGGCACTCGATGCCGTACATGTTGGCGGTTGGCCCTCCGACATCGGAAATCGTTCCCCTGAATTTGGGATGCACCGCCATCCGCTCGGCTTCCGCCAGTATCGAGCGTTCGCTTCTGGAACGAACGGTTCTCCCCTGGTGTACCGCTATGGCGCAGTAGGCACATTCGCCGTAGCATCCCCGGTGGGTGGTGATGGAAAAGCGAATGGTCTCCAGGGCCCTGACATTCCCCCGGCTGCGGTAGTAGGGATGCAGTTCCCTCTCATAATCCAGGTCATAGACGGCATCCAGTTCCGCATCCCGCAGGTGCTCCGCCGGGGGGTTCTGGACAAGGAAGCGGCCGCCGTGCCTTTGGGCGAGCGGCACGGCCGTGACAGGGTCGTTGTTTGCATACACAGCATGGAACATCCTCGTGAATTCTTCTTTGCTCCCGGCAACCTCTTCGAAAGACGGGAGTGCAAGGGTGCCCTCGGGCAGATCCCCGGACAGATAACACAACCCCCGTATCCGTTCCGGTTCGCCCCCGTCGCGAAGACAGCGGGCGAGCTCCACGGCTGAACGGTCTGCCATGCCGTAGAGCAGAAAGTCGGCTTTTGCGTCGAGTAGAATCGACCGCCGCAGCCGGTCCGACCAGAAATCGTAGTGGGCTGTCCGGCGGAGGCTGGCCTCGATTCCGCCCAGGACGATCGGCGCGGTATTCTTGTAAAACGTGCGGATATGATTGCTATAGACAATCGCCGCACGGTCGGGACGCCGGTTGTTGAGGCCCCCGGGGGTAAAATCATCCCGCTTGCGCCTCCGCCCTGCGGCCGTGCGGTTGGCCACCATCGAATCCACGCAGCCCCCCGTCACGCCCCAGAACAGACGCGGTTGGCCCAGCCTCGTGATATCCACCCCGCTGCCGATATCTGGCTGGGCGATGATCCCCACCGTGAAGCCCGCGTGGAGCAGAACCTTGCCGATCACCGCCACCCCTATGTGCGGGGAGTCGATATAGCTGTCCCCCGTGACCAGGATCACGTCGGGCCGGCCCCATCCAAGGGCCTTCAACTCTTCTCCGGTCGTCGGCAAAAACATGGTCCCTGTCCGCTCCCTTAGGTCTTGTGAAGCCCGAAGGAGGCCGATGCCAGATCCCCGGCCCCTCTTGGATTCTACCACGCGCCACATCACCCGCCGCCGATGCGAAGTGTATCATCGGAATCGCCCCTTTGTCTCGGGATCCAAGAGTCGGCCGCACTCGTTCCCTTTTGATGTGTTCTGCGGAAAGCGGCCGAACGCCTGCCTGATTTTCGTTGTCACCATCTGTGGTTCTGGTACAATCGATGCATATTTCAAACCACCAATCGAGAGAATCGCCATGAAAGAAACCATCGCGTTTACACTGAACGGGGCACCGACGACACTGGAGGTCGAAGGCGACCGGAAACTGCTGTGGGTGTTGCGCACCGACCTGGGCCTGACGGGGACCAAATACGGATGCGGGATCGGCCTTTGCGGGTCCTGTACCGTCGTTATCGACAACAAGGCTGTCCGTTCCTGCAGTCTCCCCGTGCGGGAGGTGAACGGCAAGGACGTTCTCACCATCGAGGGCCTGGCCAACCGCCTGCCGCAGGCTGATATGCTGCACAGCCTTCAAAGCGCTTTTCTCGAACACGGTGCCGTCCAGTGCGGATTCTGCACGCCGGGCATGCTGATGAACGCCTACGCACTGCTGCTCGAAAATCCTTCGGCAACCCGCGACGAAATCATCAAAGGGATGGACAACAACCTCTGCCGATGCGGCTCCCATACCCGAATCGTCCGGGCGATAGAAAGTGTTTCCACAAACAGATGAGGCGCGCCATGGGATCGGATACATCCAAAGGACTGCAGCAACCCGCGACGAACCCTTTCGGGCGACGGGATTTCATGAAGATCGTCGGCGGCGGCATCGTCATATTTTTCTCCTCCGCCCCGGGGAAGGGTCCCCAGGCTCACGCGGCCCAATTCCCTGGCATGGGCGGCGCCCCGACCGACCTGAACGACTTTCTGAAAATCGCCGAAGACGGCAACGTCACCGTATTCTCGGGTAAAGTGGAACTCGGACAGGCGAACACCACGGCGTTGGCACAGATGGCGGCCGACGAACTCGGGGTTCCCCTTGAGTCCGTTACCATGATCATGGGGGATACGGCCCTGTGCCCCTACGACATGGGGACTTTCGGCTCCATGTCGATCCGGGTTTTCGGCCCGCAGCTGAGGGCCGCAGCAGCGGAGGCCAGGGAAATCCTGCTCGAGCTCGCATCCGAACGGCTCAACAAACCGACATCGCAGCTTCGGCTCGAGAACGGCAGCGTCTGGGCCCCGGGCAACGCTGCGTCCCGGGTCAGCTACGGGCAGCTGGTCCAGGGACAGAAAATCACGCGCAAGCTCGATCGGAAGGCCGCCACCAGGTCGGTAGCGGAATTCACCCTCATGGGCCGGTCGATCCCCCGTCTCGACGGGGTGGAGAAGGTGATGGGCCGGGCGAAATACGCCGCCGATCTCCGCTTCCCGGACCTGGTCTACGCCAGGGTGCTTCGGCCGCCGGCACACGGATCCACGCTGAAAAGCCTCGACACATCCGCCGCGGAAAGGATACCCGGCGTCTCGGTCGTAAACCAGGACGGCATCGTAGCCGTACTGCACGCCGATCCCGAGACGGCCACGCGGGCCCTGGCTGGCATCCGGCCGGAATACGACACACCCGAAAGCGGCCTGGACGAAAACACGATTTTCGACCATATCGTCAAAACCGCTCCGAGCCCCCGGTCGATCGGGGCCAGGGGGGACCTGGACGAGGGGGCAAAGATCTCCGATACGGTCTTCGAGAAAACGTACCTGAACGGATACGGGGCGCACGCGTCGATCGAAACCCACACCGCGGTCGCCAAAATGGAGGGGGACACCATGACCGTATGGGCCTCCACCCAGACCCCCTTCATGAACCAGTCCGAGATCGCTCGGACATTGGGCATTCCTTCGGACAAGGTGCGTGTGATCCTTCCCCAGGTCGGCGGGGCCTTCGGAGGCAAAAACACCGCGCCGCAGGCCGTCGAGGCCGCCCGTCTGGCCCGGATTACAGGGAAGGCGGTCCAGGTGGCCTACGACCGCGAAGAGGAGTTCTTTCAAACCGCATACCGTCCCGCAGCCGTCGTGCAGATCCGGTCCGGCATCGACGGCGAGGGGAAAATGACCCTGTGGGACTACAAGGTCTACTACGCGGGGGACCGGGGATCCGATCAGCTCTACGACGTCCCCCACAATCTCATACGCACCTACGGCAGCTACATGGGCTCCATGATGGGAGGAGGCCCCAGCGCGCATCCGATCCTGACAGGAACGTGGAGGGCTCCAGGGGCCAATATCAACATCTTCGCGAAAGAGTCGCAGATCGACATCATGGCGGCACATTGCGGGATGGATCCGCTGGAGTTCCGGCTGAAAAACACATCGGACGCGAGGCTACGCCGCGCCCTGGAAGCAGCGGCCGACCGGATCGGGTACAAGCCCGCGCCCGCGCCCAGCGGGCGGGGATACGGCTTCGGCTGCGGCATCGACGCCGGAACCTATGTGGCCCAGATCGCCGAGATTGAGATGCGCGACGGGGCCATACGCGTCCGGAAAATCGTCGCAGCCCAGGACATGGGTATTTCCATCAACCCCATGGGCTCCCTGATGCAGATGGAGGGATGCATCATGATGGGCCTGGGATACACCCTCTCGGAGGACATCCGCTTCACGGGCGGCCGCATCCACACAACCAACTTCCACGACTACCGGATCCCGCGCTTTTCCATGATGCCGGAAATCGACGCGTTCCTGGTCCGAAACGACGCCCTGGAGCCCCAGGGAGGCGGCGAACCGTCGGTGGTTGCCGTGGGAGCGGCCGTGGCCAATGCGCTTTTCGACCTGGAGGGCGTCCGGGTTTTCCAGATGCCGCTAACCCCGGAAAGAATCCGCGCCGCCCGTGCGTAGGATTTTGCCGAACGTTCCCCCATTCATCGCGGAACGTTCGGCGAAGCGGCAATTTCCAGAGCGATCCATTCCCCCATCTGCCGGTGGGCGGCTATTTGGAAACCGGCGTCCTTCAGGGCATTGCTGATCTCCCAGTAGTCTGCCTTCTGCAACCCGGAAAAGCATGCGGCACCCCGCGCCTTCAGGAAACGCGGGAGATGCGGGCACAACGACGGCAGGGTCCTGCCGTCGATGTTCGCCAGGACCGCGTCGAATCCTCCCCCGTCGAGCGCCTCGAACGAAGCCACCCGGAATTCGATCTCGCCGCCAAACCGGTTTGCGGCGGCATACTCCCGGGCGCATTCGACAGCGTCAGCGTCGACATCCACGGCCAGCGCCGAAGCTGCCCCGAGCCGCAGGGCCGCCATGGAGAGAATCCCGCTGCCCGTCCCGATGTCCAGCACCCGCTCCCCGCCGGTGATCGTGTCTTCCAGCCACTGCAGCACCATCTGCGTGGTCGCGTGGTACCCGGTTCCGAAAGCGCGCCGCGGATCCAGGACCAGTTCGATCCCGCCGAAGGATGGATCCGGCGCATGCCAGCTCTGTCGGATGCGCAGGCGGCGCCCCGGCCGGATCGGCTCGAGCGAAGCCGCCCACGTCCGGTTCCAGTCCTGGTCCTCTACGATGGTGACGCTCGGGGCGTTTCCGGCGTCTCCGGCTCCGAGGCGCTTCAGGGCCCCGAGTACGGATTCAAGCACCGTGCCGTTCCACCGCTCCTCGGGCCAGTACATGCGCAGGATCCCCCCCTCCTCCCAACCACCTGAAAGTCCGCTCTCCCCGAGCATCCCCAGCAGCTCTCCGGAGTCGGCGTCGGTCTTGAGCGCGACCTCCACATAATTCCTTTTCATGGTCTCCTTCCAACGCGATGTTTGCGGCATGCGGCGCCGCCGGCAGGCCTTGACGCGGCAGCCGCAGCTCGGCCTCCCGGTGACGAACATGGGAATTCGCATACGCCGGTTTTTATGGCACAATACCCCATGCCCTACTGGTTTGACGGTAACAACCTGATCGGACAATCGTCCGCGGCCGCCCTCTCCCGGCCGCACACCAGGCGGGCGTTTCTCCTGACCCTGGGCGGATACCGTCAAACGGGCGGCGGGCGGTTTTTGGTGTATTTCGATGGGGACGATACCGGTCGATTGACTCCTCCCGCGGGGATCCGTGTACGCTACAGCGCACCGCAGTCCGCTGACGATGCCATCGCCGGCAGGCTCCGCGAAATCCGCCGCCCGGCGGAAGTGATTGTCGTGTCCAACGACCGGGAACTACAGTCGAGGTGCAGGATGGCGGGAGCGAAAACCCTCAGCTGGAAGCAGTTCACCGCGAAGATGCAGGCCCGCAGTACGCGGCAGACGGCCGGCAACGGCCCCCAGGAGCCCGAGGTGGACGTGGAGGAATGGATGGAATACTTCGGGCTGAAGGACGCCTAGGGTCAATTGCGGTAGTTGCCGAATTTCAGTTCCAATCCAAAATCCTTCTCCTTGATATGCCCGATCACCGCCTGGAGATCGTCGCGATTCGGGGAGGAAACACGCATCTGATCCCCCTGGATTTCGGCCTGCACCCTTTTGATCTTCAACTCCTTGACGAATTTGACTATCGCGCGCGCGGTCTCGGTCGGGATCCCCTGCTGCAGCGAGATCTCCTGCGTAACCGTGCCTCCGGCGGCGGGAAGTATCTTTCCCGGCTGCAGATTCTTCGGCGGCACCTTCCGTCGGACCATCTTTTCCTGGAGGATGTCCCACATCGCCCGCAACTTGAAATCATCCGGACCGCGCAAAACGATTTTATTGTCGCCTCGGTTCAGTTCGATGTTCACGGGAAGCCCTTTGAAATCGTAGCGCTGCCTGATTTCCTTCAATGCCTGGTTGACGGCGTTGTCGACCTCCTGCATATCGCAGCCGCAGGTGACGTCAAAGGACTGGGAACCGGCCATAGGTCTTCCCTCCCATCTTTATTGATTCGGTGCCCCGGAGGACTCCTCCAAGTCCCTCAGCAGGGACTCCAGTTTTCTCAGTTCTTCGCCGTAGGCGGACCAGTTTCCCTGCCGCTGCGCCCGGACCGCCCTCTCATACGTGTCTCGCAACTGCCGGATGGGATTCGCATCCCCCGCGTCCGGAACTGTTTCGGGCGCCGGACGGTCTCCGGGAAGCGGTTCCCCGGTCCCGGCCCCCTGGGAGATATTTCCCTTGAATATCCGTTCGATGGCCTCCTCCAGTGTCGGTTCCATGCTGATGTGGTTTTCATAGGCGGCGATGACCCGCTTCAGCTCGGGGATTTTTCCGCTTTCGGCACGCAGATAGAGGGGGCGAACGTAGAGCAGGGACTCCTGAATCGGTATGATCAACAGGTTGCCCAGCATGACCTGGGATCCGCGCTGATCCCACAGGGAGACCTGTCTGGAAATTTCCGCCTCCTGGTTGATCCGGGCGACGATCTGTCGCGGACCGTAGACGAGTTTCTGCTTGGGGAAGCGGTATACCGCGAGTTTCCCGTAGTTCTCCCCGTCGCTTCGGGCCACCATCCAGGCCGACAGGTTGTCCTTTCTCCCGGGGCTGAACGGAAGCATGAGGATGAATTCCTCCTTGTCCTCCTGCGGCAGCCGCATGACCATGTAGTATGGGGACATGACGGTTTCCCCGCCGCTCCCCCCTATGGACGGGATCTGCCAGTTGTCCTCCTTGTTGTAGAAGACCTGGGGCGAACGCATGTGGTAATCGGTATAGATGTAGGTCTGAACCCTGTAGATGTCTTCCGGATATCGGATATGCTTAAAAAGATCGGGGTCCATCTCCGATATCGGCCGGAAGACATCCGGGTAGATGCGCTGGTACACCTGGATCACGGGGTCGTCCGGATCGGCAACATAGATATCCACCGTCCCGTTGTAGGCGTCCACAATCATCTTCACGGAATTTCGTATGTAGTTCCCCACGCCCGGTGTCTCGGCGGAGTAGGGATACCGGTCCGACACGGTGTACCCGTCCTGAATCCAGAAAATGCGGCCGTTCGATATCACCATGTACGAGTCGTGATCGAGCAGCACAAACGGGGCGAGCCGGCTGAGGCGCTGCCGAATGTCCCGGAAATACATAAAACGGCTTTCGTTAGTCACCTGGGGAGAAAAAACGACATTGGTGTCCCGGAAATAGAATGCGAACAAAAGCTTGCGCAGGATGGATTTGACGGCAACGCCGCCCGACCCCTCGTACATCGTGTAGACGTTCGTGTCCCCTGACGGATAGTCGAATTCCTTCTGCTTGGTTCCTACGATGGCATACTCCCGGGTAAGTTCCCCGTAGTATATTTCGGGACGGTCTATTTGAAACTCCGCATTCGCGGAATACGGAGGAATGTCCTTGACGATAAGTTCCGGCAATCCCTCCGACGTGGCTGTATTGACGGGACCGACGGCCGCACCAAACCCGTGCGTGTAGCTGAGATGCCTGTTGATCCAGGTCTGTTCGAGAAGGCTGTCCGAGTTCAGTTCCCGCGCGGAGAGCATGAACTGCTTCAATTCGCCGTCGAGAACATACCGATCGTGGTCGGCGCTGATGAAATCGTAGTAGGTGCGGATCTCCTGAATCTGTTTCAGGGCATCCAGCAGAGGTTCCTGGTCCCACAGGCGGATACTGTGAATCGTAGTCGCGTTATTCTGAATGTCCTGCAGCGACAGCTGCACGTCCCCCGACAGATCCCGCTCCTCTACCTTGTCCAGGGCATAGGCATGAAGGGTGGCCTCGATGTTGTGGGCGATCTGCGGGCTTTCCTTGTCATATTCGTTCGGGTTCACTATGAACTTCTGGATAATGGAAGGATACAGGTTCCCCAGAAACATGACCACGACGTACAGGAAGATGGCGGAAATCCCGATACGGTTGCCGGCGGTGAAAATGTTGACCACAAACAGGACGGCGCACAGCAGCGCGCATAAACCCAGAATCGTCAGCAAGGGAATGCGGGCGTACAGGTCGGTATAGCTGGCGCCAGAAAAAACATTGTGGTGCCCGAAAAGCACTTCAAACCGGTTCAAAAACGCATTGGCCGCCAAGAGGACGAATATGAATGCGGCCAGAAGGGAAAGGTGAACGCTCATCCGCCGCCCGCTGCTGGAGCTTTTCAGCCCCTTCCAAGTCAGTGCGCCCTTGAAATAGTACAGGGCCAGAACGGCCGCGAGGGTCAGAAACCCCAGGATGAATCCAACGGTCACAAGTTCCTTGAGAAAGGGGATCGTAAACATGTAAAAGGAAACATCCCTGGAAAAAACCGGATCTTCGATATTGAACGGAACACGGTGCGCCCAGCGCCACACTTTCTCCCAGTGGCCGGCCTCGGTAAGCCCCAGAAGAAGCCCCACGAAAACCGACAGCAGCGCAATGACACGCCTCACCATCTCGGGCGTGACCGTATAGGCCGTGATCTGCCCGTTCGGGGTCGGTATGCCGAGCTGAATCAGACCCGGGCTCCGATTGGCAAACAACAGGTTCAGATAGACGAACAAGAAGCCGATCAGCAGCGCGCCGGCGCCCAGCAGGCTTTTGGCATAAAGGGCCGTTGTAAAAATGGTGGCCTTCCCCAGCTCGGCAAACCAGAGATAGTCAAAATACATCTCTATGGCGAAGGATAAACCGCCGAAGAATAGAAAAAGAGCTACGATGACTGCCGTCAACATGAATCGTTTGCGCATAGGTCTCCCGCTCATTATTTTGTCTACAACGCATTATGATGCGTAGGCACGCCCGCGGTCAACCCTGTTGACGGCCGCGAGCCCGATGAACCCGGCGCTTCAGTCCCGCAATGTCCCCGGGGGACGCCTCAAGAGCCTGGATTGAAAACTGCATCCTGCCGGTACTGCGGAAGGCCCATTCGGCCGGGCCGCGGCCGCCCGTACCGGGGAATCCTTCCAGCGCAGGCCCCCGCCCGCCGGCAAAACACGGTACGACCCAGCAGGACACCCGTCACCATGGGACTGCGGCCGCCCGTACCGGGAGATATTTGTTGGATCCACGGGGGCCTTTCCTCTATCATAAAAGCTCCCATGCCTATCAGGAACCGCCACGCCGCCCTACGCATACATCCATGGCTTTGGCGCACCGCACTGTCGGTCCTCATCGTGATTCCGGCTTCCATGCTCGTGCACCACTGTTGGAATATCTTCATGTCCGACCGCATCATCCGGTCCGAACCGACCATCGACGGGTACTCGAGGGCGCTCACCTATGATCCCTCGAACGCCAGCACGTGGTGGCGCCGCGGAAGGCTCCACCATTACTCCGTATTCCAGGCCGATATTGGGGCGGCCATCGACGACTACCGCAACGCCCTCGAGCGGAATCCGCTGCTCGGGCAGGCATGGATGGACCTTTCCGACGCCCTCGAACGGGCAGGTCGCCCCGGTCCGGCCCGGGAAGCTCTGGAACACGCCCTGGAAATCCAGCCATATTCCCCCCTGATCCAATGGCAGGGGGGGAATTTTTTCCTCCGCAGAGGAGACCTCCCCAGAATGTATGCGTGCTTCAGGACAGCCTGCCGCTACGACGCGGCCAAACTGGGGATAGCCATGGAAACCGCATGGAAGGTCGATCCCGATCGTAGCGGAATACTGCAGAAGCTCATCCCGGACGATTTCCGATCTACTTTTCGATACCTCGATTTCCTCGTGGGCAAGAATGAACTCGATCTGTCCGTTGCGGCGTGGGCGCGTTGTATGAAGACCCCCGTCCCGCCGGAAATCGACCTAAAACCGTCCGCGCTGTTCCCCCTGATCGATCGGCTCCTTTCGGACAACCGGACTGCGGAAGCGCTCAGGGTTTGGGACGACGTGCTGCGCAAAGCGCGGACGGGGCTTTCCGATTCCCGGCTCACGCAGTTTGTTTCCCCCGAAAATCCCCGGCGCCCGGAGGACCTGGTCTGGAACGGATCTTTTGAAAACGGAATTCTCCGTGGAGGATTCGACTGGAGGTACACCCAGGAACCCGGGGTTCAGTTCGGTGTGGACACCGGAATACGGCTGAAAGGATTGAAAAGCCTCAAGGTCGCCTTCGGAGGAACCAATCTGCCCGCCGGCCACCTGCACCAGATCGTGCCCATTCCCGATCCCGGAAGCTATATCCTGGATTTTTACGTTACAACATCCGGTTTGACCACGGACAGCCTGCCGTACATATCCATTACCGGCTATCCTGATGCAAAGGGGGCGACCGCCCGCAGCGATCCGTTCCCCCGGACAACGGATTGGATGCGCATATCCGTCCCCTTTGCCGTCTCGCAGGCTTCCGGCTCCATCCGTCTTTCGCTGAACCGGGACCCGCTGCACAAGCTGGACAACCGGATCCGGGGGATTGTCTGGCTGGATGGTTTCACGGTGCGCAGGGATCAATCTGCGGCTGTTCTGCCGCGGTGAATTCTGGTAGGATTGGACGTGGGCCGGCCTTGTGCAACCGGAGTGAGAGGAGAGGGTGTGAAAGGCAGCAGAGACGATAGCACCGGAATGCCCGGCGTATCCCCGAACAGCACGATTGAAAAGCGGGTCTGGATCAAAGCTTCAGCCGAGACCGTCTACCTGGCCCTCACGAACGCGAAGGACCTGACCAAATGGTTCTGCGATGAAGCCGAATGCACAACACCCTGCAAGGGCGGAGAACTCATCGCAGTCTGGAAATCCGGGAAGGAAATCCAGAAAGGTCGCGGCGTCATTACCGACCTCCTGCACAACGCGCTGGTGGAGCTTCTGTGGATAGAGGACGGTCGCGACACCCTGCCCGGTTCGCCGAAACACATCCTGCGCTATACGATCAAGTCCAAATCCGGCATGACCGAAGTAGTCATGGAGGACAGGGACGACGCCTCCCTGGACGAAGAGACCTATGCCTTCCTCGATCAAGGCTGGAACTCGGTCCTTCTGGAACTGAAAGATTTCTGCGAGCGCAAGGAGCGGCTGGTCAAGCTGCACTCGGAACAAAGCAACTTTCCGGATCAGGGCAATCCGCTGAAATGGGCATGATTCCGCCGTGTCCATCCCCCGCATCTTCCCCGTTGCCTCCGCGCCAGGAGGCGCGCCCCTGAGCGGAATTTCCTGACCGATTGCACATAAGCATGCCGGATACGTGCGGATGAAGTATCGGCCGGCACGGTGCCCTTTGCCACGAACCCTTTTCATAGCTGTTCCCCGCCTCTGCCGGGGGATCCATTCTTTTCGTGGCTTCGGTGAACTTCGAACGGCACGCCGGTCCGGCGCATTGCCCCGGCATTGTTTTTCGTTCGGGGAGACCTGCGTGTGCGTCTCCGCCGGGGGCATGCAGCCGCCGTATCGAAGTCCTCCATCGGCGTCAGCAGCGGGTATCAGTTCGCCATGACACGGTAGCTCCTGGGAACCGGGTGGGCTGCCGTTTTGTGTTTTCGCACCACGTCCTACTCACGGATGTTTCAATCGTTCGGCCCCGGGCAGGCCGTGGCGGCTTCATCGCCCTCCGTCCTCTTCGATGTGGGACACGCCCTTGCGCCCGGGGATTTTCCGCGCGGGCCTGGGACGGCATAATAAGCAGCTTCCCGAACCGGCACCGCTTCTTGGAGGGATTTCACAAGCCGATGATCATTTTCTGCGGAATCCTATGGCCCGATGCGGGTCGCGCCGTTGCCGCCGGAAGTACGTACCCCCAGGGATCGAGGCCCTCGACTGCAGGTCGTTTCAAGCCCAGGAGGTCCCCCGGCACCGGTGCGTCCGAGGCGTGAACGCTTCTAGCCATAGTATGAGAAACGATGCGCCGAGTTGGCACCGGCTTTTACGGCGGGGCCTGGCCCGCTCGGTTTCGAGGCCACTGAACGGAATTAGGCTGGGACGTTCCCCAAAGCGCTTCCTCTTCATCGGAGGCTCCCCAGTCGATCGAATTCGTTCTGCAGCGCAGGAGAACGACGATATTTATCTCGAACGCCTGCAAGCCATTTCTCAGAGGCACCGGATGCGTCGACGGCCATGCAAGCTACTGCAAGCGACGCGGCGGGGGCTTCGGCGACCCTTATTCGCTGTGACGCCATCGAGCCGCTTCTCCGCCGCCTTCCGCATCGCCTTCAGCATCGCAGCCCGGGCGGATGCATCTGCAACCGTGGCGATTCCGGCAAGCGCCAGGAGGTCGTCGACCGAGGAAGTCTGCAGTCGAGGCCCGCTGCAATCGTGGGCGAGCATTTCGAGCTCGTCCATATCCCTTTCAAGGGAACCGCATCGCCCGATGTTGCGACCCGGGTCCTGCAATGTGTTGCCGAGAAATCGGCAGAACATCGGGAAGAGGAGATGTCCCGGATGCTCGCTCTGAGACCAGCCCCTGCCGGGGGATTGGGCGAGAAACTTCGCCGCATGCACCATGCCCCCAGCCAGCACGTGAAGGAACGCCAGCTGACGATGCGCCTTCTTGGGGCAGGTCTCGATGGCCGCGGTCACTCGCTTCCTCAAAGCCGCTTTGTTGCCCGACGAGCCGAGCCAACGGCGCAGACGCGGGAGGCTGGGCTCCACGCGCCAGGAGCACTCAAGACGTTTGGGCAGGTCTTTACGACCGAGCTCTGGGGCCGCCAGGGCCCCGCGCCGTCCAGGAAATCTCCCCGCATGCAGCTTTTTCCCGAAACGGTTTCTGCCGCCTCACTGTGGGCGACCATGGACGCTTTCCAGTCTCTTGCCACGATCAGGGTTTGGCACCAGGCGCTGAAATCGCTCGAACGGTTCGTCGATCTCGCGATGGCAGCCAAACCGTCGGCGCCTTCGAGACGCTGCGCCACCTCCCGGCGCCAATGGTCGGCATCGGTGTCCCAGTCATCGCATCGCGGGCCATCTGCTCGATCCGATCGAGCGGATGCCAGAAATGCTCGGCGGCGCACATGTCGTCGATGGCCGTCTTGACCGCCTTGACCCGATGCGCAGGAGCGGTGGTCATGTACGTGGCGACTACGTACTGGGCTGCGCAATCCGCGACGTCGACACCCAGAACCTCGTCGCACATCTCGAGCTGGCCGATATCGATCTTGCACTCCGAAAGGGGGATGACGAGGGCATGGAAGATCTTGAAGGGTCGCGCGATAGTCCTTGGCGAGGAAAGCATTCGTTCCCTGCCGTAAATAGCCGTCCACTTCCGAAGGGTCGGCGTAGCCCCGACGCTGCGCCACCTCGGCGAACTCCGGAATCTCGGCGACACTTTCATCGGTGGGAGCGTTCGGGGTCCAGTCACGCCTGCTCCTGGCTGCCCGGTCAAGGATCTCGACTGTCACCATGGAGTACGTCTTGTCGTCGAGCCACGGAAGCAAGCCGCGAACCAATTCTCGCAGCACCTCGGCTTCCATGGAATCCAGAGCCGCATCGACGCCCGGGCCCTCTGGCCTGGATGGGGAACGATTTCCACGCCTATTGAAACACCCCCAGCTGCCGTCCGAGAATTTGGGTCACAAACCGCTCCCCGAAGCTCTCTCCGCAGCTACAAGCGCGCGGATGCGTTCCCGTGTCTGCGGTACCACGCCTGCATTCTCGGCTGCCTTCATCGTGAACGCATAGGCGTTTTGCACGTCGAGTCCGGTGATCTCGTACCCGTACCCTTCGACCAGCCAGCGCAAGGCCGCCATGCCCGCTTCGATGGCGAAGGCTGGCCGCTTCTCGCCGAAGTCACGCGCGGCGCGGGTCAAGGTCTGCGGAGAACACGGCGTTCGATTCGCAAGAGCGATAGCCTCGTCGAACATCTTGGCGTCCTTGGCGGCGGCGAACCATTTGCCTTCTTCGCCCGGTGTTTCGGCCACCAGATCTTCGAGAACCTCGGCGGGCTTCTTGTGCGGGTACTTCTTCGAAACATCCCGGAACCAAGCCGTGTAGGTTCCAGCGCGGTTCGCTCGGAGACCGTAGTGCTCGTAGGCCTCCTCGACGAGACCGGACGAGAGCAGCGTCTCTTCACAAAACAGGTCGATGTCGAGGTCGCTAGCCCACGGGCTGCGGCTACCCTCGGCGAGACGGATGGCCTCGGCACTCCTGCCCTGCGCAGCCAGAGCCTTCACCGCCCAGCGCTTGTAGGGCCAAAAGTTTTCGTCCTTGAGGACATCGAGAAGGTCGTCGTAGCGGCCCGCGGCATAGAGCGAGGCAAGGCAGATCGTGGTACCGTGAAAGTAACACCGAAGGTTCTTGTCGGGACTGAGCGCCATGCGGGTGATGCCCGATAGCTCGTCGGCCCAGCGCGAGGCGATTTGAGGCGACGCGCACAGTTCTTCCCAGTTTTCGGCGAGGCTTTCGATGTAAGGGATCTGGTCGGCCGCGTGCGCTTCGAACAAGCGCTCGAGCCACTTCTGCCGGGTCTTCTCGTCAGCAGGTGCCGCCACGATGATGCCAACGAGCACCGCGATGGCGTTGTTGACGGCGGTGCCTATGGCCCCCGAAGAGCTGTCTACGCGCTCGAGGGCGGGGGAGATCCTCTCCAGGAAGGAAACCGCGCCTTCGGCTGCCAGCAGCGTGTCCTTGCGCGCGACCTTCTTGATCTCCAAGACGGCTTCCTTGATCCGTGTAATGGCCGGCTGCGACCGCCAACCGAAGGCATGCATGCGGAAGCGCGTTTTGAACTGCCATTTGTAGCCGGTGTTCCCGCTCTTCTCTGCCATTGACACCTACCGCTTTCCCCCATGAGGGGGCCCAACCCCCGTCTTGGGCTTCGACCCGGACATCGTGCAACGTTGTTTGTCGAGCACCGTCCCATGGAAACGGCCTCCTCGAAGTGCTTCTCCCCCAGCGCCGGAGGCGGCAGCACTCGAGCTCAACCTTGGCCGCGGTCTCATCGTGGGAAATCTTTCCGGCATGTGCGGAGACCTCCCGCTCGGAGATTCTCAAAAAAATCCTCGAGGTTGCGGATCCAGTCTACCATCCACTTCGGCTTGCGGTCGAGCGCTGACAGCTCTTGTTCGTCCAGGTCGATCCTGACGACGGGGAGATTCTCCCTGCCGGGGCATTCACCCGCCCATATCTTGAACCCCATGTTGGGTTTGCCCGTAGTCTGTCCTTAAAACAGAAGCCATTCCTCGGGGTGGCCTTTTTTATTTCTTCCATCCGAAACAATCCATTTGGAAATGTGGGATATATAATGAGGAACGCATCAACTGCCTGTTTTGATGGTACTTATTATTTGCGGGAAAGTCTGGCTCCTCAGGTATCGGTAGAAGCTTCCGCTTCATTGCAATTCACATCTGTTCACATAAAGTCTCAGGTGTCCAAACATGCAATGCGCAGGATCCGGGTTGAATAGAACCGGAAAAATCATCCGCCACGGATTCTACAAAACCAAGTGGGGATAGCGTCGTCGCTACCGATGCCAGACTTGTGGAAAGACATTCTGCTCCAATTCGGGCACACCCTACCATCGACTCCAACACCGTCGCACAACTTTCGATGAGGTTGCCACTCTCAGCGTCGAGGGCTTGAACAAATCTGCGATTGCTCGGGTTAAGCGAATCGCCTGGAATACGGTCGATCGCTGGCTACAAAAAGCGGCATATTCTTGTCGCCGCTTCAATGATCAAAAGATAGATGGGATCGCCATCTCAGAGCTCCAGGCAGATGAGATTCGCACGATCATCCGTGACAAGGAACAGCCGATTTGGATCTTTGCTGCGATTGAGGTCTGGTCTCGTCTTTGTCCTTCAACCGTTGTGGGAAGGCGAAGCTATCGAAACACACTCACCCTCTTTCGAGATATCTCCAGTCGATCGAATCTGGAACGTGTTCCTCTAATCCTTAAACAAGCGAGAAAAGAATATAGCCATAGGACATTGCAATAACGGC
>CAZYXB010000008.1:0-108562 GCA_964651155.1 uncultured Acidobacteriota bacterium
GCGGCCCCCGCTTCGGCAGACGCGGCCCCCGCTTCGGCAGACGCGGCCCCCGCTTCGGCAGACGCGGCCCCCGCTTCGGCAGACGCGAGATCTTCGGCCGCGGAACCGGGGAGGTATTCCAGCAAGAGCCTCTCGTCGTTGAGCCCGATCTCCCCGAGCAGGGACCGCACGAACTCCACGCGCCGCATGCACCGGAGGCTCCCCTCGGCGTAATGGCAGTTGCCGGATTCGCATGCGACGACGAGTACGAGGTCTGCACCTGATTCGAACGCCTTCAGGAGATGTTCGGGCTGGATGCGGCCAGCACAGGGGACCACCACCTGCTCTACGGGGAAAGGCCAGTGGAAATCCGGCACGGCCGGCCTCGGCCTGCATGCCGACGAGGCCGCCCTCCCGGGCCGCGCGCAGTTGGCGCAGACGAACACGACGACGGGCGGAGACGGGTACGGCTCGACGGGCACAGTTTCGCGGTGGACAGCTTCGGATAGGTGCATTCGGACCCCTGAGGATTGTTATCTGCCGTTTGTCCCTGGTAACTCCCGGGCATCGTGTCGGGCCGTTCTGGGCCGCAGGCGGCATCCTGCAGCCGGGGAGCACCCGAACGGCAGCCCCTCGCTGCCCTGGTATGCATACTGTACACACCGATGCTCCCGGCAGAAGATACTGCAATACGCGTACCAAAGGCAAAGGGCAGGAACCCGGGATTTATAAAATAATTACTTAAATATTATCAATAGATTACAGCTATTATCTTTTTCTATTTCATTCTATGCGGGCAGGGGGGCGCCGGGCCTTGGTATATTTTGTTTCTGTAGTGTATATTATTTATACCAGTTTGCCCCGAGCCCGGGAACCCGGACCGAGCCCCGGAACCGGAGGGGAAGGGCAGAGGGCGGCGCCTCAGGAGATGCCGAACCGGCCCAGCTTCTTGCGGAGGGTCACCCGGCTCATGGAAAGCAGGTCGGCCAGTTCGCGCTGGCTGTACCGGCCCGAATCCACGAAGTAGCGCAGCACCGTCTCTTCGGCCGTGTCGAGGACCGCGTCCCGGGCCCCCGCCGCAGTGCCCCTGCCGGCCAGAAACCGGATGACGGCCTGGCGAAGAGCCGCCGGAGGGTCCCCGGGCTCGGCCGGGGTCGCGGGCATGAAGTCCCCGGGGCGGTTCTCCCGGATCTCCTCGGGGAAAAGGTCGAGGCTGACGCCGCTGTCGCGGCTCATGACGACCGCGCGTTCGATGCAGTTTTCCAGCTCCCGCACGTTCCCGGGCCAGGAGTAGGCCAGCAGCGCGTCCATCGCTTCCCTGGGCACCCGGGTCACGTTCCGCCCGGCTTCCCTGTTGTATTTTTCCAGGAAATGGTCCACCAGCAGGGGGATGTCCTCGCGCCGATCCCTCAGGGGGGGCATATGGACGGGGATGACGTTGAGGCGGTAGTACAGGTCGTGGCGGAACCGCCCGGCACGGATCTCCGCCATGAGGTCGCGCCCGGTTGCCGCCACGATGCGGACATCGACCGTTATCGTCCGGCTCGACCCCACGGGCTCGAGCTGCCGCTCCTGAAGCACCCGCAGGAGCTTGACCTGCAGGTGCGGGCTCATTTCGCTGACTTCGTCCAGGAAAAGCGTCCCGCCGTCGGCGGCGCGGAAACGCCCCTCGTAGTCCCGGATCGCCCCAGTGAAGGCACCCTTGACATGGCCGAAGAGTTCGCTTTCGAGCAGGGACTCCGGGAGCGCCCCGCAGTTGATCTTCACCAGCGGGCCCCCCGCGCGGTCGCTGTTGTAGTGCATGACGTTGGCGATCAGCTCCTTGCCGGTTCCGGTCTCCCCCGTGATCAGGACCGAGGACCGGCTCCGGGCGGCCGTCGCCGCAATCCCGAGCAGGCGGCGGATTGCGGCGCTGCCCCCGACGATGCTGTCGACCCGGTACCTGCGCCGCAGCTCCTCGCCGCGGCGCGTCATCCAGTCCAGGCCGGCTTCCTGCAGCGCATCCCCGTCGGCCGGGATCGCCCCGAGGTTCACGTCGAGCAGCTGGGGCACGCCGATGGCCGCAATCCTCCCGGCCGCCTTGTGGATCGTCAGCGCGCGCCGGCCGTCCGACAGCGACAGCTCGATCAGCACCTGGGTTATGTGCCGCACCTTGGCCAGAAACGACTCGCTGTGGGCCTCCTTCTCGACAAGCCAGTAGGCCAGCGTCGACAGGTCGTACAGCCGCGGGCAGAGATGGCCGAACAGGCGCAGCACGCGGTTTTCGTCGCCCCACAGGTCGAGCATCCCCGTGAGGGAGTCGAAGACGTAGTTCGCGGGATGGCCGGAGCGGGTTCCGGCCGCCATGAGCGCCTGCTCGAGCCGCGAGGGATCCGAGGGGTCCGCGATATGGACCGGGGCGTGCTCGGCGGGACGCGCCGGATTGTCGAAAAATTTGAGGAACATCTCGTCGCCGTTCCCCTTGCCCGAGGAAAAGCAGTCGATGAGGAGGAACCGCTTCGGGGACATGAGCCGGGCGTACCTGGTCGCGATCGTCTGCGGGGAGCGGTTGAAGCTGACGTATACGACGGGGATGGCGCCGGCCTCGCAGGCGGTGACGAAGCTCGAGATGAAATGGTCCCCGGCCACCCCGGAGTCGACCTCCCAGACCAGGTTGTCCCCGGAAACCACGCCGCCGATCGCCCGGTCCACTTCGGCAATGCCCGTAGTCGCTTTACGCACCGACGTCATGCCCCCATAGTAGATCGGCAGGCCTGACCCGTCAAGAAATGCGCCGGGGCGCCCGCGGAGGAAAATGGTGGCCCGGGGCTGTTTTCCTGCTATGATCCTCGGTCATGGACGCCACGGCGCTGGTCTGGTTCCGGCTCGATCTCCGGCTGCGCGACAACCCCGCGCTCGACGCGGCCGCCCGGTCGGGCTGCGGCATTGTCCCCGTCTTCATCTGGGCGCCGGAGGAGGAGGGCGGCTGGCCCCCGGGGGCGGCCAGCCGCTGGTGGCTCCACCGGTCGCTCGCAGCCCTGGCGGCCGACCTCGAGCGACGCGGCTCCGGTCTGGTCCTGCGCCGCGGGCCCTCCCTCGAGTCGCTGGGCCGGCTGATAGGCGAAAGCGGCGCCGGGGCCGTCTACTGGAACCGCCGCGTGGAGCCTGCGCTGCGGCAGAGGGACGCCCGGGTCCTCGAAGCCCTCCGGGCCGAAGGGGTGAGGGTGGAGACCTGCAACGGCTCCCTGCTCTACGATCCCGGCGAGATCCATACCGCCGGCGGCGGGCCCTTCCGCGTATTCACGCCTTTTTCGAAGGCGTGCACCCCCCTCGGGCCGGCCCTGGTCCGGGCCGCCCCCCGCATCCGTCCGCCCCGGCGGCGCCCGGAATCGCTGCCGCTCGGGTCGCTGGAGCTCCTCCCGGCGCACGGCTGGACCGAAGGGCTGGGCCTGGAGTGGGAGCCGGGGGAGAGGGGCGCGGAGAAACTGCTGCGGCGCTTCGCGGCGTCGGCCCTTAGGTCCTACGCCGTACACCGGGATTACCCCGCCACGGAGGGGACGTCCCGCCTCTCCCCGCACCTGCATTTCGGCGAACTGTCCCCCTGGCAGGTCGTGGCGGCATGCGCGCGGCGCCCCGCGGCCGAGGCGGAGGGTTTCCTGCGGCAGCTGTTGTGGCGGGAGTTCGCCCACCACCTGCTCCACCACTTCCCGCACACGCCCGAGAACCCGCTCCGCCCCGGCTTCGCCCGGTTCCCGTGGCGGCAGGACCCGCCAGGGATCCGCGCCTGGCAGCAGGGGCGCACGGGGTTTTCCTTCGTCGACGCCGGCATGCGCCAGCTGCGGGCGACCGGCTGGATGCACAACCGGGCGCGGATGATCGCGGGTTCGTTCCTGGTCAAGGACCTGCTCGTGCCCTGGCTGGAGGGGGCGCGCTGGTTCTGGGACACGCTGGTGGACGCCGATCTGGCCAACAACACCCTGGGCTGGCAGTGGGTGGCCGGGTGCGGCGCCGACGCCGCCCCCTACTTCCGCATCTTCAACCCCGAGAGGCAGGCGGAGAAGTTCGATCCCGGGCAGGCGTTCACCCGGCGCTGGGTACCCGAGCTGGGGACGCCCCGGTATCCCCCGCCGGTGGTCGATCACCGCATGGCGAGGGAACGCGCCCTGGCGGCCCTGGCGCGCATCAAAGGCGTCTGAGGGCGGGGATTGCGGGGCGCCTCAGTCGATGCGGACCAGCCAGTAGTTTTTGCGTCCGCGGCGCAGGACAAACAGCCGGCGGTCGATGGCGTCGCCGGCGCCCACCCGCAGCGCGGCGTCGGCGACCCGGCAGTTGTTCAGGTACACCCCGCCGGACTCGATCGCCCTGCGCGCCTCCCCTTTGGACTGCACGGCGCCGCAGCAGGCCAGGATATCCACCAGGGGCATCCCGCCCCCATCGCACTGCGCGCGCGGCACGGTCGCCGACGGCACCTCGGCGAAGATGTCGGCGACCTCGTCGGCCGACAGCCCCGAGACTTCGCCCCCGAACAGGACCTCGGACGCCTGCTCGGCCTTTGCCAGGGCCGTGGCGTCGTGGACCGTCCGCGTCATTTCCTGGGCCAGGCGCCGCTGCGCCTCCCTCTTCTCCGGCTGCCGCGCGACGGCGTCTTCGAGCTCGAGGATGTCCCCCTGGTCGAGCCAGGTGAAGAATTTCAGGTACCCGATGACGTCGCGGTCGTCGGTGTTGTACCAGAACTGGTAGAAGCGGTAGGGGGACGTGCGCTTCCCGGACAGCCACACTGCGCCCGATTCGGTCTTGCCGAATTTCGTGCCGTCGGCCTTGGTGATCAGGGGGTAGACCAGCGCCCCGGCGGGCTGCCCGCGCATGCGCCGTATCAGCTCCACGCCGGCGGTGATGTTGCCCCACTGGTCGCTCCCGCCCGTCTGCAGCGTGCACCCGGCGTGGTCGTACAGGTGGAGGTAGTCGTAGGACTGCAGCAGCATGTAGCTGAACTCCGTGTAGGAGATCCCGTCCTCGCGCGCCAGCCGCGACTTGACCGAATCCTTGCCGATCATGTAGTTCACGGTGAAATACTTGCCGACGTCGCGCAGGAAATCGACCAGGTTCAGCCCGAGCAGCCAGTCGGCGTTGTTCATCAGGCGGGCGGGGTTGGTCCTGCTGTCAAAATCGAGGAAGCGCGCCAGCTGCCCCTTGACGACCTCCACGTTCGCCTCGATTACCTCGCGGGAGAGCAGCAGGCGTTCGGACGCCTTGCCGCTAGGATCGCCGATCATGCTCGTGCCGCCGCCGGCGAGCGCGATCGGGACATGCCCGAACCGCTGCAGGCGGGCCAGGGCGACAAGCGGCACCAGGTGGCCCACATGCAGGCTGTCGGCGGTCGCGTCGAAGCCGTTGTAGGCGGCCACCGGGCCGCCCGCGAGCATCCGGGGGACGTTGTCGGTCGCGTCGTAGACCAGCCCCCGCCACTGCAGTTCATCGAATGCATTCTGTTTCATCTCTTGCCTGTCTCCCGCGAAGTGAGCAAACCGAAGGCGGAAGTGTACCACCAACGGACGCCTCCGGCCACCGCCGTCGGGAAATCCGCCGGCGCGTCCTCAAGATCGTCCCGGGCCCCAGGGCCCCGTCATCCTGCGGCGGGACCGCCCCCCATGGGGCCGATGGCCGCGGCGATTATGGCGAAGACGGCATAGGCGACCGCCAGCAGGATGGCCGCCGTCGAGATCGCAAGCTTCCGCGACACCGCCGCGTACCCGATCGCCAGCAGGGCAATGGTCCATATGGCGAAAAACTCCACGTAGTTGAGCAGCCTCATCAGGAACCCGGGGAGGGCGTTGTCGCCGAGGAGGCCCGCGAGAATCGCCCCCAGGCTCGACCGCAGGAAGGAGCCCATGTTCTGGGGGGTGAGCCTCTGCCCGCCTTTGAGGGCGAACACCAGCGCCAGGATCACGAACTGGACAATGGCGATGGCCAGAAGCACGTAGACGGTCACCGTGAAGACGGCCTTGAACGTGTTGTCGACGCTCATGACCTTGCTGGCGAGCAGAAACAGGGCGGCGATGATCAAAGCGACGAGCAGGGTGCCGACACCGGTCGACACCACCATCATCCCCTTTATGAAGCCGGCGGCGGCCTGGGCCTGTTCGGGCGGCATCGGCCCCTGGGGGCCCATGCCCTGCGGCAGGGACTCAAAATCGATGAACCGCATCATGAAAAAGCCCTGGATGAGGCCGAATACGACCAGGGCGATGACGGGCACCAGCGGCCGGGGATCGCGGCCGATCTCCTTGAAGGTTTTCCCGGGCGAGCCATACACCCCCATCAACCGGGAAAAGAAATTTCCCGAAACGGCTGCTTCAGGTTCCGACGCGGGCACACCAGTGGAATCCGGCATGGATCATCCTCCTTTTTGGATAGCGGTTTTTCCGAGCGGTAAAACGGGTCGAGTATACCCTATTTCCAACGACAAAGCACATCCTTAACCGCCCCCGGTCCCGTGGGAGGCGGGTTCGGCTACCGGGGCGCAACCGGCATGCCGCTGTGGCCCTGGAAATACCCGAGGATGTGGTCGCGCCACGCGGCGGCGTGCTCGGCCTGGATATCGAGCCTGGCGGCCACCTCCCGGTGCCGCCGGGGATCGATCCGTCCCTCGAGCGACTGCCAGCGGGACCGGAGTTCGGCCGCTTCCCCGGCCCCCCGGTAGTAGGCGGCCGTCAGCTCCTCCCACAGCGTCCCGCCCGACGGCATCCTGTGGTCCCAGGCGCAGCGGTGGAACCACAGGAGAAACTTCTCGGGGCAGGTCGCGGGGTCGTCGAACCGGTCGGCCACGGGCGGGAAGTACTGGTCCACCGCCTTGTTCCCCCTGCGCGTCCGGTCGACGCCCACGCCGTCGGGGCCGGCGCGGTGGAAATAGACTGCGGTCCAGTCCGGGCGCGGGGCGGTCCCGTTCTCGGGCATGGGCGCGTAGTGGTCCCCCCCGATCAGGTGGTGGAGCCCGAGCGGCATGGTGTAGCGGATGAAGGTCTCCCACGACGACAGCATCATGCCGCAGATGGCCTCGACGGCCGCGTCGTCGTTGGTGAAGGTCATGCGCACCCATTCCTCGGCGATCTGTTCGGCCGGGAGCCCGTAGTCCCACGCCAGGCGGCCGAAGGCGTACCAGTTCGCCTGGGAAAAGTGGTGCCCGCACCAGTTGGTGTCCCGGCCCGGGTTGGTCACCGAAACGATGCCCGTGACCGTGTAGGGGTGCACGGCGCCCTCGAGGACCCGCCCGACGGTCGAACCGGCCCCTTTGGCGTGCGTGTCCGAATCGAGGAACTCCTTCCACATCGGGCCGTGGTAGACCAGGTGCTTCGCCTGGCCGAGGTACTCCTGCGTCGCCTGCAGCTCGGCGAACACCGGCGTCTTCCGCATGCCGCCGAACAGGGGGTGGAACGGCTCGCGGGGCTGGAAGTCCACGGGGCCGTTTTTGACCTGCACGACGGCGTTGGGTCGGAACTGGCCGTCGAGCCGCGTGAACTCGATGTAGGCGCGCTTGACGCGGTCCGGGTCCACGTCCGGGTCGTAGACGAAGGCGCGCCAGATCACGATGCCGCCGTGGGGCGCCAGGGCGTCGGCGAGCATGTTGGCGCCCTGGGCGTGGGTGCGGCCGTAGTCCTTGGGGCCGGGCTGCCCTTCGGAATTGGCCTTGACCAGGAAGCCGCCGAAGTCGGGGATGCGGCGGTAGATCTCCCCGGCCTTTTCCTTCCACCAGGCCGCCACGGAGGGGTCGAGCGGGTCGGCCGTCAGGAGGCCGCCGAGCCGCATGGGGGCGGCGAAGTTGGCCGACAGGTAGACGCGGATGCCCCAGGGCCGCCACAGATCCGCCAGCGCCGCCACTTTGTCGAGGTACTCCCCGGTGAGGATGCGCACGTCGGCATTGACGTTGTTGACGACCGTGCCGTTGATCCCCACGGAGGCGTTGGCGCGCGCGTAGTCGGTGTAGCGCGCGTCGGTCGTGCCCGGCAGGTCGTCCCACTGCCAGAGGGAGCGGCCGGCGTAGCCCCGCTCGACCGATCCGTCGAGGTTGTCCCAGTGGTTCTGCAGGCGGAGCTGGATCCTGGGCCGCTCGGCGATCGACAGGGTCCCGGCGGGCCGCCCGGTCTGCAGCAGGCGCAGGAAGTGGAACGTTCCGTAGAGCGCGCCGATCTCGCCCTCGCTGGCGACGACGACGACGGGCCGGCCGCCGATACGGGTCGAGCGGATGAGGAAGCCTTCGGGGCCCTCCTCGTCGAGCGCGCCCTCCCAGCCCAGCCCCCGGACGATGCCCGAGTTCGACGGGGTTCCGACGATCACCGCCGGCACCTCGGCCCACGCGTCGACGGCGGGCACCTCCGAGCCGAGCAGCCGGCCCAGGGCCTCGCCGAGCTCCCGCCGGATGATGCGCGACGTCTCCGAGTCCCCCTCCACGACGGCCTGTTGGAAGGCGCCCCGGTACTTTGCCGCGGCACCGCCCGGAGGCGCGTACCGCAGCCACAGCCGCGAGCCGTCCTCGTCCGGGATCGGGCCGGACGACGGGACCGACGGTCCTTCGCCCCCCCCGCAGCCGACGAGCAACAGCCCAACCGCCACACACGCACCTGCCGCACCGAGTAGTTTTTTCATCAGAAACCCCTGGGTCAGAATTGTGGATGCACCGCTTCTACCATAATACATGTCCCGGCCCGTGTCAGCAGCCGTCCGCAGCGGGAGGGCTCCGGGCGATCCCGGGCCGGTGGGGTGGCGTGCCGCCGCGCCCCTGTCAGTGGGGGCGGTCGAACGCGTCCCGGAAGGCCTTCGTAACGGCCGCCTCCCCGCGGCGGCCCACCGCCTCTACGACCCGGTCGCGGCGCGCGCCGTCGCCGACGAAGACGGCCAGGGCTTCCAGGGCGGCCGCGGCCTGGCCGGCGTGCTCCTCTTCTACGACTCCGAGCAGGTAGCCGAAGGCGTCTTCGGAGCGCGTCAGGGCGATCGGGAGCAGCAACCGGCGCCGGAAGGCGGCATCGGCGCTGCCCGAGCGAAGGTCCACGAGCAGGGGGCAGGCCTCCCGCACCCTCGAGTTCCCGATGGCTAGCGCCGCTTCCTCGGCTACGGCCGGATCGTTCGAGGCGAGAAAGCGCCGGACGAACTCGAGCGAAGGCCCGGGCTCGATCGCCATCAGGCCGCTCAGGCAGTCCCCCGTGATCTCCACCCGCTCGTCCCCGGCGAGCGCATGGCTGCGCAAAAGCAAAACGCACCACAGATCCCCCAGGTCCGCCAGGATTCGAACGGCGGCGCTGCGGACCTCCGGCTCCCGGTCCGCGAGCAGCGACACCGTTTCATAGGGGAGCTGCGGGTGCCCCATGCGGTAGAGGGCCGACGCGCAGGCGGCGCGCAACCGGGCGGCCGCGTCGACCGGCGGGCCGTAGGCCGGCTCCATCTGGACATAGCGGACCCCGTGGAGGAACACGCCCGCGTCCGGGCATTCGAGGGCGTCCAGGGCCTCGGCCGCGGCGACCTTGGCATGGCAGCCGGGATCCCTGCGGACCGGGTCGGACAGGAACCGGCGGTAGGCGGCGGCGATCGCGGGGGCCAGCTCGGCCAGGCCCAGCCTCCCGGCGGCCCTGGAGGCTTCGGCGGCCAGCAGGCCGCTGGCCCCCCCGAGGGCCCGGCCGATCTCCCCGGCCGCCTCGGCGGCGGGCGTCGCGGAGTCGAGCTGCTTCAGGCGCGCCAGCTTCTGTTCGAAAGGGCGTCTTGGCATGGCGGTGCCGCCCCCGTTGTTTCGGCCGCGCGCCTGCCGCGCGGTCAGATTTGTTGGAACTCCGGCTTCCCCTCCCGGTCGACCCAGTTGTCCTTCTGCCAGGCCTTCTGCCCGGCGCGGGACAGGTGGCGCTTGTCGCCGTCGCAGGTTACCCGGATGGCGGCGTCGGGGCCGCCTGCGGGGCAGTTGTACTCGCAGATGCCGCAGCCCACGCAGCGGGCCGGATCGACGTAGGGGAGCGCCTGGGCGCCCGCGGCCCCCTCGCCGCCGGACGCCAGGTCCTCGTGCGTCACGTCCCCGCCCCCCTCGTCGAGCCAGTAGATGGCGCTGTAGGAGCAGACCTCGTCGCAGACCAGGCACTGCTTGCCCGACTCCCACACGATGCAGGTGGAGCGGTTGATCGCCGCCCGGCCGATATACAGGTGCTCCTTTTCGGCGATCTCGAAGGCTTCGATGGCGTCGGTCGGGCACACCTGGCCGCAGAGGTTGCAGTTCTGGGAGCATTCCCCGATCCGGGGCGCGAGCACGGGCGTCCAGATCCCGCCCAGGCCGGCCTCGGCGATCGCCGGCTGCAGCCCGTTGGTCGGGCACACCTTCATGCAGGCGCCGCAGCGGGCGCAGCGTTCGGTGAAGAGGCTCTCGGCGACGGAGCCGGGCGGCCGGATCAGGTGCTTGTCGACGATGTGCGAGGCGCCGTCCCGGGTCGACCGCGTGGCGGTCGCGGCCCGCGCCGACACTCCCCAGATCGCCCCCAGGCCGAAGCCGGCGAGCAGGCGGCGGCGGTCCAGGTCGAGGGGCATACTGTGCCGGGAGCCGCCCGGGGCAATCATCCGGATGGCGTCCTGCCGGCACAGTTCCGCGCAGCTGTAGCAGAAAATGCACTCGGACGTGACTGTGCGCCGCCCCTTGTCGCCGATGGCCCCCATCTTGCAGTCGATGCCGCACGCGCTGCAGGCGGTGCAGGCGGCCCCCACGCGGCGGCGAAACAGCGGGAATCGCCCCAGCAGCCCGAGCAGCGCGCCGAGCGGGCAGAGGGAGCGGCACCAGAAGCGGCGCGCGAAATACCCTCCGGCCAAAATGGCGGCAAGCACAAGCAGCGCGAGGGCCCCCGACCGGAATACCGCCGGCCTCTCCGGGAACAGCCCGGAGCCGACCTGGGCGGCCCACCCGAGGCCCGGGATCCCGGCCGCGGCCTGGGCGACCCAGTTGAGGGGGCCGAAAACGCCGAGCGTGAGGCCGCGGGTCAGAAGGGCGATCGGGTCGAGGACCCAGACGAGCTGGGATCCGAAAAGGGCGGTCAGGGCGAGCCCGGCCAGGATGTAGTACTTCAGCCGCGGACGGGTCACCTCCCGGTCGGTGCGGCGGAGCTTTTTGCGCCGCATGAGCCTGTCGGCCCCGTCGATGCAGGTTCCGAGCGGGCAGACCCACCCGCAGAAAGCCCGTCCGAACAGCAGCGTCAGTGCGACCACCGGCAGGGTCCACACAAGGACGGGAATCAGCAGCGACCCGGAGCCGATCAGCGCCGTCCACCCGAGCAGGGGGTCGATGCGCAAAAACAGATCGGCCGGCCCCCACGCGGCGACGTCCATGCCGCCCGAGGCCCAGTCCACGCGCCGGTTGGTCTGGAAAAACAGCAGGACAAAAAGGGCGAAAAAGCAGACCTGGGATACTCTTCGAACCGTTTTCATCAAAATCTCATGCGTCCCGTTCTGGTTGGAGAAGGATTCACGCCCTCTCGATAGCGATGTTTGCCGGGTCGCTCTCGCCCAGCCCCAGCTCGCCGGCCCGGGCGACATACGCGACATCGGACGGGGACAGGCCGAACAGGCCGCAGGCGTAGGCGTCGGCGGCGACCGGGTCGAACGACACGATGACCTCGTTGGGCTCCCGGGTCTTGCCCGGCCCCTTCGGCCCGTTGGTCAAAAGGATCCGCGAGGCGTCCATGACGGTCATGTCGATCGGCACCGCCGTGGCGTAGTCGGCGATGTACTGGTGCAGGTCCGGGCCCGAGTGCCATGCCTGGCGGTTGAAGATCACCCCCATCAGGTTTTTCAGCCCCAGCGTCAGCCCGGTCTGGGAATGGTGCTTGGCCTTGGGCATGTTGATGAACACGTCGGCATCCCGGACCGTCCTGGCCAGGGTGTCCCGGGTCAGAAGCTTCCCCCGCGTGACGGCGACGGGCACGAAATCCCGCTCCGCGGTGGTGTAGACCAGGTCCGCGCCGGCGCCGCGGGCCGCCGCGGCGATGCCGCTGACGGCCAGGACCTGCTCCGAGGGCCGGTCGATGGTGTGTTCGAACACGGTGATCTTGCCCGCCCCGGCTTCCCGGCACAGCGCGATCATGGCCGCCAGAATGCGCGGGTCGGTGTTGGCCGCCTGCTGGGGGTTGCGCGACCACGCGACGTTGGGCTTGAGCACCACGTGCCCCCCCTCGGGGATGAAGCCCAGGCCGCCGGCGGCCGCCACGGCCGCCCGTAGCGCCGAGGCGGGGTCGCCGCTATGGCCGACCCAGACCCGTCCCCGGCCCCTGCCCAAGGTACGGGGCTGCCGCAGGCCCGCATCCGGGGCCGGATCCGAAGCGCCGCCGCACCCCCCGACGGCCACGCCGCCGCAGGCAAGCCCCGCCATTTCCAGAAATGTCCGTCTTTTCACTTGACCGTCCTTTCGGGATGACCGCGCGGGGGCCTTACTCGGGCCTCCCCGCGAGTTTCGCCGCGTTGGCGGACAGGGCGCGCACGAACGGACCCGTCTGGGCCTCCCCCCGTTCCCCGTCGTGATAGGATACCACGGTGATGTAGTAGACGCCCCCGACGGCGTAGGCCGTCGTGCTGCCCGCCCCGGAGGCCGTGAAACGGGCCCATCCGGGGTCGTCGGGCGCCGCCCCCCCTTTTTCCATCCGGTACCGGTCCGCCAGAAACTCCCGGGCGGAGCGGGCCGATTGCATGGCGTGCACGGTCACCTCGACATACTCCTCGCCGTTGCGGTAGATCCGGCGCAGGGCGTCGACGACGCCCGCGCGGGTGTACTCCTCGTAGCCGCCGTTGTAGATGCCGGCCAGCCCGTCGCCGGATCCGTAGGCGGTCGACTCGGGCAGGACGCTCCAGCCGGCGACGGGGCGCAGGTCGGCGATGCGCGAAAGGGCGTCCTCGGAAGCCGGCGCCGCGGCCGGGGCCAGGGTGAGCAGGGCCAGGGCGAGCAGGGGCATGTATTGTACCGGATAGTGTCTCATTCTATATTGAGGATCTCCATCTTGTCGAAATCGTTCACGCCCAGTCCCCGGGCCGCCGCCGTGGCGATCGAGATGGGTTCGCGCCCCGCTGCGGCCACGGTGGGGAGCCCCGTTTCCTTCCGGCGCTCGTCGATGATCTTCCAGGACATGGTGTCGACCGCGACGGGGTCCCGGCTGACGAGCAGCCCGTTGTAGTCCCAGACCGCGCTGCGGCGGAACCCGGGCCCCCCGTCGGCCACCGGCCGCAGGGCGTCCATGACGATCAGCCGCGTCTTTTCCCGGATGACGGGGATCTCGTTGAGGTCCGCGATGAAGGGGTCGCATCGGTTGCCGTGGCACATCATCGGGTTGTGGAAGCTCCCGTAGTGGTTCTTCAGGGCGCCGGTGATCCCGGCCATCATGTGGTCCTTCATGAAGGGGACGTTGATGAGGGCGGTGATCTCGCGGGTCAGGATTTTCGCCAGGCGCCCGTTGATCGAGCCGCTGACGGTAGCCTCCTCCTCCCAGTCCTGCCCCACGGCCAGGACGCGGACCCCCTCGCCGTCCTTGTTGAGCTTGTAGCCCCCGCTCTGCAGGAAATCCACCCTGTTTTCCCATATGACGACGTCCGACGGGCGGATCCCGGCGCGGATGACCGCGTCGGCCGCGGCGTAGGCGACTTCGGGGTTGGTGGTCGCGCCGCGGCCGCCGAGGCAGTTGACCTTGATCCCGACGACGTCCCCGGGCTTGAACAGCGATGCCCATGCGGCCGGGGCGTCGGCGTGGCCCGTCAGGGCGGCCACCGCCCGGTCGAGCATGCCTGCGAGGACGTCCTTCTCGATGGCGTCGCCGGCGAGGACGCCTGGGTTGCGGACGAGGACGAGGCGGGATTTCGCGGAACTCTCCGCCGCGCTGCCGGTGCGCTTCGCGGCCGCGGGGCACGCGGCCAGGGCGCCGGCAACGGTCGCCTGCTTGAGAAACTGCCTTCGGTTGGATCTGTAGGACATCGGGTCCCCCTTTTCTTTATTTGAGCTCACGGCAATACCGGCTTCCGCCCCTGCATTCCGGGCATCGGGCCCCGCGGCCGGAGCACGGCAAGCGTACGGCAGGGCCGCGGTCGAAGTCAACACCCCCCGGGATTCCCGCACGGGGAGACGCGGTTCCACGGCACAATTCCACGATGTATATATACGATCTGGTGTAGAATCGGTTACGCATTTCCCGCACGCCGCGCCAACCCGGGGAGGGGGTTCCGCCATGGTCACGCTGCAGTCGTTGCCCGGTATCATCCTGCTGGCCGGAGCGGCCCTGGCCGCCGCCTGCGGCGGCGCCGCGACCCCGGAACCCGGGGTTCTGCCCGGGGCCCGAAGCGGGGCGCCGGAGAAGACGCCCCGGTTCACCTTCCGCGTCGTCGCTTCCTATCCCCATGACCCCGGGGCGTTCACGCAGGGGCTGGCCTACCACGCCGGGCGCCTGTACGAAAGCACCGGCCTCTACGGCCGCTCCAGCCTCCGCCTGGTGGATCCGGCGACGGGGGAGGTCCTGCGGATCCGCCGCCTCGACAGTCGGCACTTCGGGGAGGGCATCGCCCTGTACGAAGACACGATCATCCAGCTGACCTGGACGTCGAACCTCGGCTTCGTCTACGACCGCGACAGCTTCGAGCCGAGGGGAGAGTTCGCCTACGGCACCGAGGGATGGGGCATCGCCTGCGACGGGCGGCGCCTGGCGATGAGCGACGGCAGCGCGACCCTCTATTTCCGGGACCCCCGCACCCTGGAGGAAACCGGCCGGATCGAGGTGCGCGACCGGGGCCGCCCGGTCCCGATGCTCAACGAGCTGGAATTTGTCCGGGGGAAGATCTACGCGAACGTCTGGCAGACGGACACGATCGCCATCGTCGACCCGGCGACCGGCGACGTCACCGGATGGATCGACCTCGGCGGGCTGGCCGGCCTCATGGACCCGGGCCAGCCGATCGACGTGCTCAACGGCATCGCCTACGACGCCGAAAACAACCGGCTGCTGGTCACCGGCAAGCTGTGGCCGCGGCTTTTCGAGATCGAACTGGTCCCCGCCGGATGAAAGAGGGGGCCGGGGCGCAGGCGGCGGCTTCCGGCCTAGTCTCCGGGGGATCCCTCCCCCCCGCCGCGGGAGGCGATCTGCCGGAATCGCCGGGCTTCCCTTTCGTGCCCGAGCGCGGCGTAGATGCGGGACACCTGCCGGTAATACGCGTCGGCGTTTGCCGGGTCCTTCTCCGCCAGGCCCAGGTAGATCTCCAGGATCCGCTCGTTGCGGATCCCGGCCTCCATGCTGAGGTCGGCGTAGCTGCGCTCGACGGCCGGAAGCGCCGGAGCCCGGCAGCCTCGGCACTCCTCGAGGACCCTGCCGTAGAGCTCCCGCGCATGGTCCTTCTCGCCTGCGGCCTCGAGGGCCGCAGCATGCGCCTGCGCAATCTCCCGGTCGAAACCGTGCCGGGCGGTCCAATCCGAATACAGCGACACGGCCTCCCGGAACCTCCCCGCGCGCACCAGGGTTTCGCCCTCGAGCAGGCCGAAGTCTGCCACGGCCCGCTCCCCGGCCCCGACCGCGCCCAGAAGGTCGAGGGCGCGGTCGTAGGCGCCGGCGTCCCAGTAGATCTCGCACAGCATCCTGATGGCCGGCGCCGAATCCGGCCGGTGGCCGACGAAGCCCTCGAGCATCGCGCGCGCCTCTTCGGTCCGGTTGAGGTTCAGGTACGCCGTCGCCAGTTCCAGGCGCACGTAGCCGGCCGGGTCCGGGTTCTCCTCGAGCGCCCGCGACAGAAGCTCCAGGGCCGCGTCGAACCGTCCCCGGTGCAGGGCGACGTAGCCGTTCCGGAAATTCTCGCCGTAGCCCAGGTACGCTTCCCGGGCATCGTCGGGCACCGTCTGCAGGAGCGCCTCGGCGTACTCGCTCTCGGATTCGGGCGCCGGCGGGGGAACGTCGTCCGGTTCCGGATAGGCGGATGCGGCCGGTTCCATCCGGCCCGCTCCCGGGGTCCGGGATTCGACCTCCCGCAGGCGGCGCCCCAGGTCGCGGGCCAGGTCGGCATCCCGCGTCAGTTCCAGGGCCAGCAGGTACGCTTCCCGGGCATCCTCGGGGTACCCCGACTCGCCGAGACCGTCCCCCCGTTGCCCGTGCTCCCGGGCCAGGGCTTCCAGGCACCGCGCGATCTTCCCCTCGAGCCCGGGGATCGCCGAGTCGTTCGGCGTCTCCCTCCGCCGCTTCTTCAGGGCGGCTTCGTACTCGAGCCGGGCCCGGCCGAAATCCCCGCCCTCGAAACACCCGTCCCCCCGCGCCTCGAGCGCGGCGGGATCCTTCCCCGTGAAAAAACCGAACGGTCCCATGCGGGCACCCCCGGGCCGGCACGGCCACCCGCCGAGGCTGTGGCCTCCGGCCGAAATTAGCGGGCCTGCGGCTGCAGCCCGTACTGCGCGGCCAGCGCGGTGAATGCCGGCAGCGAATTCCTGATGGTCTCGAGCGACATGCAGTAGGCGATGCGGAAGTACCCGGGGCAGCTAAAACTCCTGCCGGGCACCAGGAGCAGGTTGTGCCCTGCCGCGCTCCGGACGAAAGCCGCGTCGTCCCCGACGGGGGATTTCGGGAACAGGTAAAAGGCCCCCTGGGGCTTGAGGCAGGAAAATCCGGCCCCGACCAGGTGATTGTAGAGCGTGTCCCTTCTCTCCCGGTACCACTCCAGGTCGACGGTCGCGTCGAGCGTTTCGGCCACCACCTTCTGGAAAAGGGCCGGGGCGTTGACGAAGCCGAGCGTCCGGTTGCACATGACGAGGCCATCCATGAGCGTCTCGATGCCGGCGGCCGCGCTCGAGGCGGCGATGTAGCCGATCCGTTCTCCGGGCAGCGCCAGGGATTTGCTGTAGGAGTTGACGACGATGGCGTTGGGGAAGATCCCCAGGACCCCCGGGACCGTGACGCCGTCGTAGACGATCTTCGCGTAGGGCTCGTCGGAGACGACGTAGACCGGGCGGCCGGTCCGCTTCTCGGCGCGGCCGAGCACTTCGGCGATCCCCTCGAGGGAGGCGCGGCTGTAGACGGCGCCGGTGGGGTTGTTGGGCGTGTTCAGGATCAGCGCCTTGGTCCTCGGGGTGACGGCTTTTTCCAGGGCCGCCAGGCCGGGCTCGAACACGTCGGGGACCGACGGGACGATGACGGGGCGCCCCGCGCTGTTGTCGATGTAGTTGAGGTACTCCATGAAAAACGGGGCGATGACCAGGACCTCGTCCCCCGGGTCGAGCAGGGTCTTCAGCACCACGTTGAGCCCCCCCGCGGCGCCGCAGGTCATCACGATGTGCCCGGCCTCGAGCGGAACGCCCTGCTCCCGGCTGACGCGGGCGGCGATCCTGCGCCTCACGTCGTCGTAGCCCGCGTTGCTCATGTAGCGGTGCTTGCCGGGGTTGGGCTCCCTGGCCAGGCGCACGAGAGCCTCGTCGACGGCCGCGGGAGGCTCGATCTCCGGGTTCCCGATGCTGAAATCGTAGACCTTGTCCGGCCCGAACTGCCGCCGCAGCCTCTCCCCCTCTTCGAACATGGCGCGGATGGCCGAGGACCGGCCGAGGCCGTCCAGTACTTTTTTCGAGATCATAGAGCGCGCTCCTTCTGCATTGCGGCGCCGGGGCACTCCGCCCTCCCGGCGCCCGTCCCGGGCCCCGCTCCCGGTCCCAACCCGGGCGATGCCCCCTGATACTGAAATACTACCGGCGGCCGGATGCAAGCGTTTTCTTGCGCAGGCGGATGCTGGCGGGGGTGATCTCCACGAGCTCGTCCTCGTTGATGAACTCGAGCGCCTGCTCGAGCGACAGCTCGCGGTAGGGGACGAGGCGGATCGCCTCGTCGGAGGTCGACGACCGCATGTTGGTGAGTTTCTTCTCCTTGGTCACGTTGACGACCAGGTCGGCGGCCTTGGCGTTCTCCCCGATGATCATCCCCTCGTAGACCTCCGTCCCCGGCCGCAGGAACAGCTCGCCGCGCTCCTGCAGGTTGTGCAGGGCATAGGTCGTGGCCGTGCCGGCGCGGTCGGCCACCAGGGCGCCGTTGGGCCGGCCGCCGATCTCGCCCATCCAGGGTTCCCAGCGCAAAAACATCGAGTGCAGCAACCCGGTCCCCTTCGTCTGGACCAGAAACTCCGAGCGGAACCCGATCAGGCCCCGGGACGGGACCTCGAAGTCGATCCGCACCCGCCCGGCTCCGTGGTCGACCACCCTGGCCATGCGCCCCCTGCGGCGGCCGAGGGCCTCGGTCACCACCCCGATGAAGATCGAGGGGCAGTCGATCGTGACATGCTCGACCGGTTCCATGACCGCGCCGTCGACCGTCCGGGTGATGACCTCGGGCTTGGACACCTGCATCTCGTAGTCCTCGCGCCGCATCATCTCGATCATGATGGCCAGCTGCAGTTCGCCCCGGCCCGATATCTTGAAGCTGTCCTTCTCCCCGGTTTCGGCGAAGCGGATGGCCACGTTGGCCATGGCCTCCTTCTCCAGGCGCGCCCTCAGGTGCCTCGAGGTGACGTACTTCCCCTCCCTGCCGAACATGGGGGAGGTGTTCGGGTGGAAGATCATCGCCAGCGTCGGCTCGTCGACCCGGATGGGGGGGAGCGGGACGGGATCGACGGCGTCGGCGACGGTTTCGCCGATGTAGATCCCCTCGATGCCCGACAGCGCGATGATGTCCCCCGCTTCGGCGCTCTCGACGGGCTGCTGCTTCAGCCCGTGAAACGTGAGCAGCCGCGTGATCCGCGTCCTTTCCACCGAGTGGTCGAGCTTGCAGACCGACACCTGGTCCCCGACCGACACCCTGCCGGAGACGATCCGCCCGATGGCGATCCTCCCGACGTAGTCGCTGTAGTCGAGGGTGGTCACCAGGATCTGCAGCGGGCCCCCGGCCAGCGGCTGCGGGGCCGGGATGGTCTGGAGGATCTGCTCGAACAGGGGCTGGAGGTCTCTCGAGGGGTCCCCGAGGTTCCGCATGGCGATCCCCTGCTTGCTCGAGGCGTACAGGACGGGGAAATCGATCTGGGTTTCCCCGGCGTCGAGGTCGATGAACAGGTCGTATATCTCGTTGAGCACCTCCCCGGGGCGGGCGTCGGCCCGGTCGATCTTGTTGACGACGACGATCGACGGAAGCCGGTTCTCGAGCGCCTTGCGCAGCACGAATCGCGTCTGCGGCAGCGGGCCCTCGGAGGCGTCGACGAGCAGCATCACCCCGTCGACCATCTTCATCACCCGTTCGACCTCCCCTCCGAAATCGGAGTGCCCGGGGGTGTCGACGATGTTGATTTTCACCCCCCGGTAGAAGATGGCGGTGTTTTTGGCCATGATCGTGATGCCGCGCTCCCGCTCGAGGTCGAGGCTGTCCATGACCCGCTCGGCCACCTGCTCGTTGTCGCGGAACGTCCCGCTCTGGCGGAGCATGGCATCGACGAGCGTGGTCTTGCCATGGTCGACGTGGGCGATGATCGCAAGATTGCGGACGGTCCCCGCAACGGAGCCGGATTCCGGCATGGTGCCCTCCCTTTTCTAGGCGGAAAAATGCCGACTAAGAGTAGCGGTCCGCCGGGCCGGTGTCAATTTGACATGATTAATTTTCAAAATGGATTAAGCGGAAGTAATACGCCGCACCCGCACGGGCGCCGATTTCGGGAGTCCCTTTTTATGAAACAGCTTTCCGCAGAGTGGACCAAAGGCGCCGGTTTCCGTTCCCTAAGTAGTTGGGCGAAATGAATTTCTCCCTCCCGGTTCGGGCGCCCCCTGCCGGCGCGGGGAGATATTATGAAATATATATTCAATTTCATTTCCATTGGAATTGTCGGGATAATGAACGTTGCGCTTGCAGATAATTATAATGTCTTGCGTTTATTGCTTGAAAAGGATACTACTATGTAGGATATAATGTTGAACTTTTATGGCCAGCTAAGGACTGGAGTACAATGATGGACTCAAGCTATCCGGTTAACGCAAGTCACAAATCGCTGCTCGAGGAAGTGAACCAAGCCAGCGGAGAAACCATACAGAACTGCTATCAGTGCCAGAAATGCGCCGCGGGATGCCCCGTCAACTTCGCCATGGACATCCTCCCGAACCAGGTTTTCCGCCACATCCAGTACGGCCATCGGGACAAGGTTCTCTCTTCGAAAACCATATGGCTCTGCGCTTCCTGCCACGCCTGCAGCACCCGGTGCCCCAACAGCATCGACATAGCCAAGGTCATGGACACATTGAGGAGCATTTCGAACCGGTCCGGCCTCGCCGCCGGGGAGAAGGACATCTCCCTGTTCCACAGGTTCTTCCTGAAGCTCATCCGGTTCACCGGCCGGACGTGGGAACCGGGGTTCGGTTTGTACAAGCTGCAGACCGGGGGGCTGCCCGGGATGATGGGATGGGCGATGAAGCTCTTTTTCAAAGGGAAGATACCCATCTTCCCGACCTTCAAGGGGGGAAAAGACTTGAAGAGGATCTTTAAAGAATCGGAAAGGGAGGGAGTGCTATGAAGGAACTCTCCTATTTCCCCGGCTGTTCCCTCGAAGGCACCTCCAGGGAGTTCGACGAGTCGGTCCGCGGGGTCATGGCCCAGCTCGACACCAGGCTCCACGAACTGCCCGACTGGTCCTGCTGCGGCGCCACGAGCGCCCACTGCATCGACGAGCGGCTGGCGATCGAACTGCCCGCGCGCAACCTCGCGATCGCCGAACGGAGCGACCGCGACCTCCTGGTCCCCTGTGCGAGCTGCTACAGCCGCTTCAAGGCGGCCGAACACGAGGTCCGGGACAACGGCAAGAAGACCAGCTTCCCCTACAAGGGGGAGGTGGCCATCCGATTTGCCCTGGACTACCTGAGCGACCCGGCGGTCATGGCGGAAGTGTCCAAACGCATCATTCGCCCCCTGAAGGGGCTCAAGACCGTCTGCTACTACGGCTGCCTCCCCACGCGGCCGCCCAAACTCACCGGCATCAAGGATTACGAGAATCCGCAGCACATGGACCGGCTGGTGGAGCAGCTGGGCGCCGAGGTCATCCCCTGGTCGTACAAGACCGACTGCTGCGGCGCCAGCCTGATGGTCACGCGCCCGGACGTCTTCATAAAGCTGGTCGGCAAGATCCTCTCCAAAGCCAAGGAAACCGGAGCGGAAGCAGTCGTCGTCGGCTGCTCGATGTGCCAGATGAATCTGGACACCCGCCAGGAGGACGTCGAAGCGGATCTCGGCAGGCGGCTCGACCTGCCCATCCTGTATTTCACGGAACTGCTGGGCCTGGCGATGGGCCACCCGGACGTGAAAAAGTGGTTCAAGCGGCACTTCAAGGACCCCCTCCCGCTGCTGAGTGCCAAAGGACTGATGTAGAAAAACGCCTCCCTTCCCCGTTTCCGGCGCCCCGCGGGGCGCCTGCGGCGGACGGCAGACGCACAACAATGAGGAATAGTATGGCTGACAAGGTTGGAGCCGTAATGGTCGTAGGCGGCGGAATCGCCGGAATCCAGGCATCCCTGGACCTGGCCGAATCCGGCTACTACGTGTACATGGTGGAGTCCTCGTCCGCAATCGGCGGGGTGATGTCCCAGCTCGACAAGACCTTCCCCACCAACGACTGCGCCATGTGCGTTCTTTCGCCGAAACTGGTGGAGGCGGGCGGGAATCTCAACATCAAGCTGATGACGACCACCGACGTCGAGGACATCTCCGGTGAGCCCGGGAACTTCACCGTCAAGGTCCGCCGCCGGGCCCGTTTCATCGACACGGAGAAGTGCACGGGCTGCGGGGACTGCGCCGCGGTCTGCCCCATCACGCGCCCGAACGAGTTCAACGCGCTGCTCGACGACCGGAAGGCCGTCTACAAGAAGTACCCCCAGGCCATCCCGAACGCGTTCGCCATCGAAAAACTGGGCGAGGCCCCCTGCCGCAACGCCTGCCCGATCGAACAGCGGGCCATGGGCTACGTGGCGCTGGTGCGGGAAAGGCGCTTCGCCGATGCCTACCGCACCATCAAGCTCGACAACCCGTTCCCGTCGGTCTGCGGCCGCGTCTGCAACCACAAGTGCGAGGACGCGTGCACCCGCGGGGACGACGGCGGCGAAGCCGTCAACATCATGCACCTGAAGCGGTTCGTCTCCGACTGGGCCTTCGCGCACCCCGAAGAGGTCGCCAAGGCCTACGCCGCCGGCCGGCAGCTGGAACCGGACGAAAGCGGGCTGGGCAAGAAAGTGGCCATCATCGGCGCCGGCCCGGCGGGGCTGGCCGCCGCCGGAGACCTCATCGCCAAGAACTACCAGGTCACCGTGTTCGAGGCGCTCCCGGTCGCCGGCGGGATGATGCGCGTCGGCATCCCCGAATACCGCATGCCCTACGACCTGCTCCAGAAGGAGATCGACGAGATCGTCGCCCGGGGGATCGACCTGAAGCTCGGCCACCGCGTCGAGGACGCCGCGGCCCTCCTCGGGGACTTCGACGCCGTCTTCATCGCGACCGGCGCCCATGCCGGAGTCCGGCTGCCGATTCCGGGCAACGATCTCCCGGACGTGCACCTGGCCACCGATTTCCTGCGCAGCGTCAGCCTCAAGGAGGCCGGCCAGGAGGATTTCGCCGGCAAGCGGGTCCTGGTGCTCGGCGGCGGCAACGTGGCCATCGACGCGGCCATGTCCTCGGTGCGCCTCGGCGCCAGCTGGGTGGGGATGTCCTGCCTCGAATGCGAGGACAAGATGCCGGCCCACGACTGGGAAGTCCGCGACGCGCGCGACGAGGGGGTCGAGGTCTATGCCGGGAGGACGTTCAAGGAGATCACGAACCAAGACGGCCGCGTCACGGGCGTCCGGACCGTCAAGGTGGACTTCCGCGGGTTCGTCGACGGGCGTCCCGATTTCGACGAGATCGAGGGCTCCGAGGAGATCATCCCCTGCGACGCCGTCATTTTCGCCATCGGGCAAAAGCCGGACCTCGGCCCGCTCGGGGAGAACGTGGCGACCGTCAACGGCAGGACCGTCGCGATCGCCAAGGATTCGATGGCGACCAACGTTCCCGGCATCTTCGCCGGCGGGGACGCCGTCACCGGAACCACCTTCGTCGTCGACGCCATCGACGCCGGCCACAAGGCGGCCAGGGGGATCGAAGCCTACCTGGCAGGGGACCGGGACCGGGCGTGGCCGCCCGTCGTGGTATCAGCCGAACGGCTGCCCGAAGCCAAGCCCGACGCCGAGGAGAAGGCGCGGCTGATGGAGGAATCCTCCAAGGATCCCCGCCTCACGCCCCCCAAGCGCGGCGCGGCCGACCGCAAGCGCGACTTCCGTGAGATCGAAGCCGCCCTTTCGGAGGAGGAGGCGGTGGCGGCGGCCCAGCGATGCCTCGAGTGCGGCATCTGCTCCGAGTGCCTCCAGTGCGTGTTCGCCTGCCAGGCCGGCGCCATCAACCACGACGACCGCGACCAGGTCCTCGACATCAACGTCGGGGCGGTGATCCTGACGCCGGGTTTCGAGACCGTCGCGGGGGCCGTCCGGCCCGAGCTCGGCTACGGGCAGTACGCCAACGTCATGACGAGCCTGGAATTCGAGCGCGTCCTGAGCGCCAGCGGGCCCTTCGCGGGCGTCGTGCAGCGCCCGTCGGACGGCAAGCACCCCCGCAAGGTGGCCTGGATCCAGTGCGTGGGGAGCCGCGACACCTCCTGCGGCAACGAGTACTGTTCCTCGGTCTGTTGCATGTACGCCACCAAGGAAGCCGTCATCGCCAAGGAGCACGACGACGCCATCGAGCCCACGATCTTCTACATAGACATCCGGGCGTTCGGCAAGGGCTTCGAGACCTACTACAACCGGGCCCAGTCGAGCGGCGTCCGCTACGTCAAGAGCATGGTGTCGAAGGTCCGGGAGGACTTCGCCACGAAGAACCTGCTGATCACCTACATCGACGAGGAGGCGAAGGTGGTCGAGGAGGAATTCGACCTGGTCGTCCTCTCCGTGGGTCTCCAGCCCGCCGACGCGACCGTCGCCATGGCGAAGAAACTCGGGGTGGAGGTCGACCGGTACGGCTTCGCCCGGACGGACCCGTTCGAGCCCACGACGACCATGAAGCCCGGGATCTACGTCTGCGGCGGCTACCAGGGGCCGAAGGACATCCCCGAAACCGTCGCGCAGGCCAGCGGCGCCGTCGCCGACGCCACCGGCCTTCTCCACACGGCCCGCGGCAGCATGATCATCAAGAAGGAGTACCCGCCCGAGACCGACGTCGCGTCCCAGGAGCCTCGGATCGGCGTCTTCGTCTGCAACTGCGGCATCAACATCGGCGGCGTGGTCAACGTCCCGGCCGTCCGCGACTACGCCGGGACCCTGGCCAATGTCGTCCACGTGGAGGAGAACCTGTATACGTGCTCCCAGGACACGCAGGCCAAGATCAAGGACGCGATCAGAGACAACAACCTCAACCGCGTGATCGTCGCTTCCTGCTCGCCCCGGACCCACGAACCGATGTTCCGGGAGACCGTGCGGCAGGCCGGGCTGAACAAGTACCTGTTCGAGATGGCCAATATCCGCGACCAGTGCTCCTGGGTGCACATGAAGCAGAAGGGCGAGGCCACCGACAAGGCCAAGGACCTGGTCCGCATGGCCGTGGCCAACGCCAGGCTGATCAAGCCGCTCGAGGAGATCGGCATGCCCGTGACGCACGCCGCCCTGGTCATCGGCGGCGGCGTGGCCGGCATGAGCGCGGCCCTGAAGATCGCCGACCAGGGGTACGAAGTCTACCTCGTCGAGAAGGAGGGCCAGCTGGGCGGCAACATCCGGAACATCCACTACACGCTCGAAGGGAAGGACGTGGACGCCCTGCTCGAGAGCCTGATCGCGCGCATCACCAACCACCCGATGATCCACCTGATGCTCGGAACCAGGGTCCTGGAGTCCTCCGGGTCCAAGGGCAGCTTCACCACCCGGGTGAAGGCCGGAACGGACGGGGAGATCCAGGAAATCCTCCACGGGGCGACCATCGTGGCCACGGGGGCCGTCGAATACAAGCCGACCGAGTACCTCTACGGCCAGGACCCGCGCGTGCTGACCCAGCTCGAGCTCGAAGACCGGATCGTCCACCGGCCCGAAGACGTCCGCCGGGCCAAACACATCGTCATGATCCAGTGCGTCGGGTCCCGCGACGAGGCGCGCCCGAACTGCAGCCGGACCTGCTGCGCCACGGCGGTCAAGAACGCCCTGAAGATCAAGGAGCTGAACCCGGACGCGGCCGTCACGGTGCTCTACCGGGATGTCCGGACCTACGGCCTGGCCGAGCCCTACTACGCCAAGGCGCGCGAACTGGGGGTTCTGTTCACGCGCTACGTCCCCGAGGAGAAGCCCGACGTCCGCCAGGACGGGTCCGACCTGGTCGTCGCCTACCAGGACAGGGTCATCCGGGAGCCGATAACGCTCCGGCCCGACCTGCTGGTGCTTTCGGCGGCCACCGTCCCGCGCGACATCAAGGAACTGTCCCAGCAGCTGAAGCTCCCGGTCAACCAGGAAGGCTTCTTCGTCGAGGCGCACATGAAGCTCCGGCCCGTCGATTTCGCGTCCGACGGCCTGTTTTTGGCGGGGACGGCGCACAGCCCGAAAACCATCAGCGAAACCATCAGCCAGGCCGGCGCCGCGGCCGCCCGGGCCTGCACCATCCTTTCGAAGGAAAAGATGATGGTCGGCGGGATCGTGGCCGTGGTCGACGGCGAGCGCTGCGCCGCCTGTTTGACCTGCGTCCGGACCTGCCCCTTCGAGATCCCGGTCATCAACATCAAGGGGGAGGCCGAAATCGACATGGCGAAATGCAAGGGCTGCGGCACCTGCGTTGCGGAGTGCCCCGCCAGCGCCATCGAGCTGATGCACTACAAAAATTCCCAGTTGTGGGATAAGGCCCAAGCCCTGGTCATCGGAGCGGCCTAGGCCCGGTCGATGACCGGGACGGGCGATCCCGCCCCGTCGGCGATATACTAAGGAGAGGACCATGGAAGAACTACGGCAGGTTCCACAGCAGGACGCAGAGCCAAAGCCTGCGCCGCATACCGATTTCGAACCGGAGATACTGGCCTACTGCTGCGAGCATTGAGCGTACGCCGCTGCGGACCTGGCAGGTTCGATGAGACTCAGTTATCCGACGAATGTCAAAGTGATCAAAGTGCCCTGCACCGGCAGGGTGGACGTCAATATGGTGCTCAAGGCTTTCGAATCCGGGGTGGACGGAGTGTACCTGGCGGGTTGCGAAATCGGGGACTGCCATTTCCTCAAGGGCAACCTGCGCGCGGTCAAGAGGATCGCCTACGCGAAAACGCTCCTCAAGGAGATCGGCATCGAGCCGGAACGGGTCGAGATGTTCCACATAGCCACATCCGACGGCCCGAGATTCGCCCTGGTGGCCAAGGAGATGACCGAAAGAGTCCGGGCCCTCGGCCCCAGCCCGGTCAAACAGGGGACTCGGGCATTCAAAGCATGAAAGCCGCGGGGCGCCGCTCCGCATTATCTGGAGGTCGTACATGATAGTAGGGAACAGGAAGCCGTTGGAAGAAATCCTGGAAATGGTCAGGCCCTATAAGAAAATCCTGCTGCTCGGCTGCAGAGAGTGCATCACCGTCTGCGCGGCCGGGGGCGAGAAGGAAGTCGGGGTCCTGGCATCCGAACTGAAGCTGCACCGAGCCAAAAACGGCGAGGAGATCGAGATCAGGGAGCATACGCTGGAACGCCAGTGCGATTACGAGTACGTCGACCAGATCCAGCCTTTCGTCGACGACTACGAAGTGATCGTTTCGATGGCCTGCGGCGCCGGGATCCAATACACGGCGGAACGCTACCCCAAAAAGCTCGTCCTCCCCGCAATCAACACGACGTTTCTCGGCGTGACGCTCGAGCAGGGCCTATGGAGCGAACGGTGCCAGGGGTGCGGCGATTGCATCCTGCACCTCACCGGCGGCATCTGCCCCGTCGCCCGGTGCGCCAAGAGCCTGTTCAACGGCCCCTGCGGTGGGTCGTCCAACGGCGTGTGCGAAGTGGACAAGGACACCCCGTGCGCCTGGCAGCTCATCATCGACCGGCTCAAGGAGCTCGGCCAGATGGAGAACTACGAGAAGATCATCGAGGTAAAGGACTGGTCCTCGGCCAGGGACGGGGGTCCGCGCACCAGAATCAGGGAAGACATGCGGTTGACCTAACCGGCGTTTCCCGGAGACTTTCGACGATAGGGAGGAACTGTAACGGTGAAGACGAAATCGAACATAGAGCGGTTGCTGGAAAAGGGCGAGTTTGTGGTCACGTCGGAATGCGGGCCGCCGCGCGGGGCGGACGCCGAAGCGGTCCGGAAAAAAGGCAGCCTGTTGAAGGATCTCGTCGATGGGGTCAACGTCACGGACAACCAGACCTCGGTCGTGAGGATGAGCTCCCTGGCCTCGAGCGTCATCCTCAAGGAGATGGGTTTCGACCCCATCTGGCAGATGGTCTGCCGGGACCGGAACAGGATCGCCATCCAGAGCGACCTGCTGGGGGCCGCGGCGCTCGGGATCAACAACGTCCTGTGCCTTTCGGGCGACCACCAGAGCTTCGGGGACAACCCGAAGGCCAAGAACGTCTACGACATCGATTCCATCCAGCTGATCCAGACGGTCAAGATGCTGCGGGACGAGGGGAGATTCCTCAGCGGCGAGGAGGTCAAGGGCGCGCCGGCCCTGTTTATCGGCGCCGCGGAAAACCCGTTCGCCGACCCCTTCGAAATCCGCGCCATCCGGCTGGGGAAGAAGGTCAAGGCCGGGGCCGACTTCATCCAGACCCAGTGCATCTACAACGTCGAGAAATTCGCCAAGTGGATGGACATGGTCCGGGAACGCGGGCTGCACGGGCAGGTTGCGATCCTCGCCGGCGTCACCCCGCTGAAATCCGCCGGGATGGCCAAATACATGAAGAAGAACGTCCCCGGCATGGATGTGCCGGATTCCCTGATCGAGCGGCTCGGCGCCGTTCCCAAGGAAAACCAGGCGGAGGAGGGGATCAAAATCTGCGTCGAGATGATCCAGCAGCTGAGGAACATCGAAGGCGTGCGCGGCGTCCACATCATGGCGATCGAGTGGGAGGAGAAGGTGGCCGAGATCGTCAAGGCCGCCGGGCTGTCCCCCAGGCCCAAAGCGTAGAGGATACCGCCGCCCGGAAGACCCGCGCCGGATGGCCGCACCGGGATCCCCGATGCGGCCATCCGGCGTTTTTGTCTGCCGCGGCCGTCCGGTGGGGCCGGGCGGCCGGGAGATTGTCCGTCAGGATGCCGGCCGTCTTCGGAACCAGTTGCCCCGCCGCGGCGCCCCGAAGCCGCCGGCATGGGAGGCGCGTGCAATGAAGTCCATCGATCTCAGAAGCGACACCGTGACGCTGCCCACCCCGGCGATGCGGGAAGCCATGGGCAACGCCGAGGTCGGCGACGACGTTTTCGGAGAGGACCCCACCGTAGCCCGCCTCGAGCGGCTGGCCGCCGGGCTCCTCGGCAAGGAAGCCGCCCTGCTGGTCTCGAGCGGGACGATGGCGAATCTGGTCTCGACGCTGACCCACTGCGGCCGCGGGGACGAGGTCATCCTGGGGGACCGGTCGCACATATTCCTGAACGAGGCCGGGGGGATGTCCGCCCTCGGCGGGCTCCACGCCCGCACGGTCCCGAACCAGCCCGACGGCACGATGCTGCTGGGGGACATCGCCGCGGCCGTCCGCGCCGACAACATCCACTTCCCGCCGAGCAGGCTGGTCTGCCTCGAGAACACCCACAACCGCTGCGGCGGCGCCCCCCTGACTCCCGGCTACTGCGACTCCGTCGCACGGCTGGCGCGCCGGCACGGCCTACGGCTCCATATCGACGGGGCGCGCCTCCATAACGCCGCCGCCGCCCTGGGCGAGGACGTCCGGGACCTGGCCCGCCCGGCCGACTCCGTCGCCTTCTGCCTGTCCAAGGGCCTGGCGGCCCCGGTCGGGTCCCTGGTCTGCGGCAGCCGGGAGTTCATCGCCGGAGCGCGCCGGACGCGCAAAATGCTCGGCGGCGGCATGCGCCAGGCGGGCTTCATCGCCGCGGCCGGCATCGCGGCGCTCGAGCAGATGCCCGGCCGTCTCGGCGAAGACCACCGGAATGCCCGCCGGCTGGCCGAGGGGCTCCGCCGGATCGAGGGGCTCCGTATCGACCCCGACGCCGTCCGGACCAACATCGTGTACTTCAGGCTCGACGCCGCCGTCCCGGCGGGGGACCGGTTCCTCGCGGAGCTGGCCCTCCGGGGCGTCCGGGCCCTCCAGACCGAACCGGGCTGCTTCCGCATGGTGACCCATTACGGGATCACGGATGCGGACATAGACGCCGCCCTGGGAGTCGTCGGCGACGTTCTGCGCCTGATCCGGGCCCCGGGGGGCGGGCGGGCTAGCCGCCCCGTTTGACAATTCCGGGATCCGATTCTATCAATACCCTGCAGACAGTTTGCAATGCGCAGACACTCATTCTGGAGGGTAAACCTATGGCATCCTGGTCGTTTGATCTCATCGGGGAGATGGAGAGAATGCGCAGGGAGATGGACCGGCTTCTAGGGGAATCCCGGTCGCCCGGCTGGAGCTTTCCATTCTCGAGAACGTCGTTCCTTCCCGGGCGCGCGGCGCGCGGCTACCCGCTGGTGAACCTGGGCGAAGACAAGGACAACCTGTACATCGATGCGCTGGCCCCGGGGGTGGACCCGAAAACCCTGGATATTTCCATCCTGCAGAAGCAGCTGACGCTGTCGGGGGAGAAGCGGGAGACGCTGTCCTCGGTCGAATCCTCGGCCGTGCACCGGAGCGAACGGTCGGCCGGGCACTTCAGCCGCGTGATCCAGCTTCCCGCCGACGTGGTCCCGGACAGGGTCCGGGCATCCTATCAGGACGGCCTGTTGAGGCTGACCCTGCCCAAGGAGGAGGCCGCCAAGCCCCGGCAGATCGAGGTGCGCATCGACTGAAACAGGGAACCGATCGACACAAGGAGGATAGAACCCATGGCTGAAAAAACGGAAGCAACGGCGCCACCGGCGGAGGTGACGGCACCCGCGGAAGGCGACAGGGCGATCGCCACCCGGGAAGAGACCAGGTACATGGTGCCCCCCGTCGACATCTACGAAACAGCGGACGCGCTCACGGTCATCGTCGACCTGCCCGGCGTGCAGAAGAAGGACGTGTCGATCGAGGTCGACCAGGACATCCTTACCATCAAGGGGAGCGTGCGGTACGAGCCGGCCGGGGACGTCCTGCGGAGGGAATTCGGCCTGCTCGACTTCTTCCGCCAGTTCCAGTTGAGCGACGAGGTGAACCAGGAAAAGATAACGGCCAAATCCGACGGCGGGGTGCTCACCATCACGCTGCCGAAGGCCGAGAAAGCCAGGCCGCACCAGGTCAGGATCCAAATCGGCTGACCGTGCCGCCCCACGTCGTCCCGGAGCAGGGTCGCCGCGGCTGCGGCGACCCTGCCGCACAGCAGCCGCAACCATGGCAAAAAATTATTACGCCATCCTGGGCATACTGCCCGACGCCACGAGCGAGGACATCCGGGGGGCTTACCGGCAGCGGGCCAAGGAGCTCCACCCCGACCACTACGGCGCAAACAGCCGCCCTTTTCTTGAAGTGCAGGAAGCCTACGAGGTCCTTGGCAACCCCCGGCACCGGCGGGATTACGACCGGAGCAGGCACTCGGGCAACCGCCGCCCGGCGTCGCCCAGGCCGTGGGCCGAACCCCTGAAACCGAGCCCGAACCGGCCGGAGCCTTTCGACGCATCCGGGGGGCACCCTCTCCCGGGCCGCCGTCGGGACCCCGCAGGGGCGAGGTTTCCGGGCCTTTCCGGCCGGAGACCGGAGCTCGGCCTGGAAATCAGCCTGACGCCGGAGGAGGCGCGCCGCGGGGGCCGGTTCGAACTTTCCCTGCCGGCCGCGGTGCCGTGCCCGGCCTGCGGCGGCCGGGGATTTCCGCTCTGGGGCCCCTGCCCCCTGTGCCTGGGGTCCGGCAGCATCACGGAAAACCTGCCGGTGACCGTCGAGTTCGCGCCGGGCGTTGCGGACCGCTACGAGACGACGGTGCCGCTGACCGGTTGCGGCATCCGGGACGCGTGCCTCACCCTGTTTTTCCGCATCGAAGGCTCCGATCCCGCCGCGGGATAGCCCCCGGACTGGGCGAACCTTCCATGGACGGCCTGGCCGGCAGGCGCGCGAGCCGCAGGACGGGGGTGCAGGCGGCCGTCTAATAGTGCATGTGGAGGTGGCCCAGGACGATCTGCTGCACACGGGGCCGTATGCTGTCCCACGGGACGGAGGGGTCCTTCCGGATCATGATGGACCTCCGGTCGACCGTGATCTCGGCGACCCCCGGGATGGAGAACAGTTCCTTCAGGAAACCGTCGTCGGTCACGGGGATATCCAGCATGCTCCTGTACTGGCGGCTCGTCTCGAAGATGTCTGTCCCCAGGTAGAACATCCCGATGTCGGACCCCTGATACAGGGCTTCGGAGACGATGCCGCGCTCGCCCTCTTCGGCGACGAGGGCGTCGCGGCTGCCGTAGTAGCGGAACACGAAGGTGACCAGGATCCCCAGGGCCAGGATCAGCCCGAGGAAAAACAGGAGGTTGGTCAACTCATACTTTTTCAGGCTCTTCCTGCCCGTGCCGGACTTCGCCAAAACCACCTCCCGGATGCGACCCTCCCGAGCCGCCCGCGGCAGGGCGATTCCCCCTGCCTCTTCGTGCGCCCTGCGCGGCTATTCGTAGCGGAGACAGTCGATAGGATCCAGGTTCGAAGCCTGCACCGCGGGGTAGATCCCGAAAATCAACCCGATGATCGAACTCACTCCGAAGGAAAGTATGATGGACGCCGTCGTGATGATGGTGCTCCACCCGGAGAAGACGGCCACCGCCCTGGAGATGCCGTAGCCCAGGGCGACGCCGATGATGCCGCCGGCGAGGCTGATGGCGATGGCTTCGGCCATGAACTGCATGCGGATGTCGAGCTTCTTGGCCCCGATGGCCCGCCGCAGCCCGATTTCGTTCGTCCTTTCCAGCACGGACGCCAGCATGATGTTCATGATGCCGATGCCGCCGACCAGAAGCGAGATGCTGGCGATGGCGCCCATGACGATGTTGAAGATGCCCTGGGTCCTCTGGTTCTGCTCCAGCAGCTTTTCCGGGACCACGATGGAGTAGTCGTCGACATAGCGGTGCATGACCGACATCAGGTTGTTGATGGTCGAGGCCTGCTCCTTGATGACCGCGTCCGGATGGATCTGCACGATGATCTCGTTCAGTTCGTTTTCCACGGATTCGGTGTCGAACTTGCGGATGGCCGTGGTGATGGGGATATAGATGTCGTTGTTGGGATTCTGGACCTTGACGCCTTCGAATTCCTGCTTGTCCACCACGGAATCCTCCAGGACCCCGACGACCTTCAGCCAGACGTCGTTGACCTTGATCCGGCGGTTGAGCACATCCCCGAAGCCGAACAGTTTCTGCTTGGCCGCGATCCCGAGCACGCAGACCTGCGCATAGCCTTTCTCGTCGGCCTGCAGGAAAAAGGATCCCTGGTTGAGCTTCAGGTTCTGAATGACCGGGTAGGTGCTGCTGACGCCCATAACCCGGCTGTCGGTCTTCCCCTTGTCGGAGATGATCTGGTAGGTCTTCACCAGCCTCGACGCCGTGATCAGCGGCTTCGGCTTCAGGATCGATTCGAGCGCCTCCACATCCCGCAGGCTGACGCCGAGGGATTCGGTCCGGATCTGCCGCAGCTCCTCCGCCTTGAATTCCTTGGCCTGGATGATGATGTTCCGGATGCCGAAGTTCTCGATGATGCGGAGACTCTCATGCTCGGCCCCGGCGCCGATCGACAGCATGGCGATCACCGCGCCGACGCCGAAAATCATGCCCAACATGGTGAGGAACGAACGCAGCTTGTGCCTTCCCAGGTTGGCCAGGGCGCCTATCATTGTCTCAGTCGATATCATAGTCCATCAAGCCTTTCATACGAGAACTTCTACGTGTCCGCATTCCACCGCTACGAGCCCCATTCCCGTCCCGGGGGTACCGCCGCATCCGGCTGACCTACCAGCCGCATCCGGCTGCCTTATAGGCGCATCGGCTGCCTTACCAGCCGCATCCGGCTGCCTTATAGGCGCATCGGCTGCCTTACCAGCCGCATCCGGCTGACCTACCGCCGCATCGGCGGCCGGCCTCCTCCTCCTCCTCCGCGCATCATTCTCTGCATCATCTGCGGCGGAGGCATGCCGCCGGGGCCGCCCATCATCATGTCCTGCCCCCCGCCCTTGTTGAAATCCGGCAGGTGCAGCTGCCGCGTTTCGAAGGGATTGCGCAGCGCGATCATCGCCCCCGCCTCGAGGCCGTCCAGGATCACGGCCTCCCCGTGGGACCCGAGCCCCATCTGGACCGATTTCGGTACGAAATCATCCCCCTCCATCACATAGACGACGTTTTCGTTGTCCTTGACGGAGACGGCGCTCGAGGGGACCACGAAGCAGGAGTCGTACTGCTCGAGCACGACGTCGGCCTCCAGGTTCATCCCCGGCCGGATCCGCTTCAGATCCCCCCCGGCGTCGGTGATGGCGACGTCGCAGGTGAAGTAGCGCAGCACGGAGTCGAGCTCGATGGACCCGGCGACGGACGACAGCGTGCTGATCGTCCCGTGGAACTCCTTGTCGGGGACCGCGTCGAGCTTGATCACGACGGGGAGATCCTTCTCCAGGCTGCCGCCGTCCCGCTCGAGGACGTAGATTCTCGCCTGGAGGATGTCGAGGTTCACCAGCTCGATCAGCCCCTGACCCGGCTGCATCTCGTCGCCGATCTGGGGGTCCTCCCGGCGGTCGCGCTGGTAGAGCACCAGCCCGGGCGCGGGGGCCTGAATCTCCAGCGAATTGAGCGTACTCTGGATGACGGCGATCTCGGACTCCGCCCGGTTCCTCTCGATGGTGAGAATCTGCTGGTCGGACCGGGCGATCCGGCGCTGCGTCTTCGCCTTGTTTTTCAGAAACTCGATGCGTTCCCGGGCGTAGTTGGCGTCGGCCTGCGCGGTGATGATGTCCCATTTGGAGAAAATGGACTCGTCCTCGGGCATGACCGTCATGGCGTACTCGTATTCCATCTCGGCATCGGTGCGGTCCATCTCGAGCACCTTGTCATCGGTGCTCTGGCCCAGGGTCGTAATCCTGGTGCGCTGCTGGTTCTCGCTCAGGGTGTTCTGCTGCTTTTCCAGGCTCAGCTCCGCGTCGGTGCCGTCGAAGTGCACGACCGCATCCCCGGGCTGTACGAAACTGCCCTCGGGGATCAGCCAGGACAGCTTCAGGCTCCCCGTATTGGTGTTGGGCACGACGACGGAGGTGGTTTCCATCCCGACGATCTCGCCGGTGGCCGGCACCGTCAGCAGAAACGGCTGTTTTTCCAGCTTGGTCACCGGCACGGGGTCCTCTTCGGAGGACGCGAACACCTTGGAAAGCTTCGAGGACAGCGCGTCCCGGTACTGGAACAGCAGGAGCCCCAGTAGGACGAGCACCGCCAGGGAGACTATCCGGCCGATGGTCCTGGTACGCGACTTGTTGCTGGTTTCTTCACCGGTGAATTTCATAGGCACCTCAAACTCTTGGTTTAACCCGAATCTGTTCGTCCGGCTCGAGGCCGGATTCCACGACCGCCCTCAGGCCGTCGCTCGTGCGCAGGCTGATTTCGCGCCATTCGAAGGTCTTTGTTTTCGCATTCCAGACCTGGACGAAAGACCGGCCTTCCCTGTCCTGGATGCTCGACAGCGGGATGACCACGGCATTGGAATGCCTGCCGACCATGATCTGGGTCTTCAGGCTCATGCCGGGCCGCAGCTGGCCGGCGTCCCCCGTTTCAATCTGGAGGTAGGCGTCGCACACCTTCTGCGGGCGGTCGAAGCTGGCCTGTTTCAGGATGGTGCCGACGCTTTCGACCTTGCCGCCGAAAGACTGCCCCCTGGCCGCATCCACGGAAATGGTCGCATCCTGGCCGGGCTTGATCTTTCCGGAATCGACCTCGTCGACCTGTATCCGCGCACGGAGGCTGCTCAGGTCCGGAATTTCAATGACGGCGTCCATGAAGAACACGTCGTCCCCGACGCTCTTCGCCTCGTTGTTCCAGTCCCGCTTGTAGATCACCACCCCGGCGACCGGCGACCGGACGATGAAGGAATCCATCGAATCGAGCAGGTCGTCGATCCGGTCCCGGTAGTGGCGCTCGTTGCTGCGCAGGATCTGCAGGTCCAGCTGCGAGCTCTTGACCTGGTAGTCCAGCTTCTCCTCGAGCGACGCGACGTTGCGCCTGGACGCGTCGCGCTGGATGCGGGTCTGCTCGACCTCGATGCCGCTCAACAGGTCCACCTGGGAAGACATCTTGATCTCCAGCTTCTCCAGCTCCGTCTTGGACTGCTCGAGGGACAACCGCTGGTTCTTCAGCTGGATATCCGCGTCGGAGCGCCGTTTCTGGCGGTTTTCCTGGACCCGCTGGAAATTGGCGACCTCGTTCCTCAGGCTCTCGGAGATCCCCGAGGTGTCGAATTCCATCAGGAAATCCCCCTCGGCCACCCGCGTCCCCTCCTCGACGATGCGCATGAGCTTGAACCGCCGCTCCCGGCGCACCTGGGGGGCGCCCACATCAACGCTGCGCAGGGCCTCGAGCGATCCCGTCGCCTCCACAAGCAGCGGGAAGTCGACGCGCTGAACGGTGATGAGGTCCTTTTCGCTGATATTGGCGGAGGCATTTCTGGACCGCAGCAGCCAGAACGCGCCTGCCGCCACGACCAGAACCAGAACCAATACCACAAGCCACTTTCGGGATGCCATTACGATGTCCTCCGCAATATTAGTACACGGGCAACAGCGCGTCGCCCGCCTCGAGGCCGGCGACAACTTCGACGATCCTGTCGCCGACGGCCCCGATGGTGACGGGCTTCTCGGTCGCCGTCTTGCTGTCGTTGCCGGCAAGCACGTAGTGGCCGCCGGCGGGATTCACCCCGAGGTAGTCCCGCGGGACGGCCAGCGTCTCCTTGGCCAGGACGATCGGAATGTCGATGCGGGCGGTCATGCCCGGCTTCATGATCTCGGGATCGACCTCGTCGAGCTTGACGATGACCTGGAACACCTTCTGCTCGGTGGCGAAGCCCTTGCGCGCGGCCACATTGGTCCGGGAAATGATCCGGCCCCCGGTCTGGAAATCGGGGAGGGCGTCAAAGGTGACGGTGCAGCGCATATCGGGGAGGATCGAACCGTACTCGGTGTCGTAGACGTACCCTTTGACCTGCATGCTGCTCAGATCGGGCAGCTTGGCCACTTCCATCCCCTCGAACAGCGTATCGCCGGGCTGGATTTTCCGGTTGCTCGCCCAGTTGTCCCCGTAGATCAGGATGCCGTCCTGGGGGGCCCGGATCTTCAGCATCCCCATGTCGCTCAGGATCTGTTTCAGGTTGATCTCGGCCTGGGAGCGGGTGATCTCGACCAGGGCCATTTCCGAGTCGAAGCTCTTCAGAAAATTGTCGTACTGCTCCTTTGCCTTCTCGAGCGACAGCTTCGACTTCTCCAGGTTCAGCTGGTATTTCTGGTAGGTGTTCGCGGGAAGCAGGTCCTTGCTGATTTTGCCGTAGAGCTCGTCCTGCTCGAGCTTGGACTCCGCCTGGGCGATGGAATTGAGATGATCGCTGCGCTGCGCCTCGAGATCCATCTTCTTTTTTTCGATGTTCAGAAGCGTCTCGTCCAAAGTCCTCTCCGCCTCGGACTGCTGGCTCAGCAGCGAGGAGTCGTCGAACTCGACGACAAGCTGGCCCTGCTTGATCTGCTCCCCCTCGGGGGCCATGTAGGTCACCATGTTCTGGAAACTGCTTCGAATCCGCGGGGCGGTGATGACGATGGATTTCGCCGCCTCCAACTCTCCCGTCAGGACCAGGTCCTTCACGATCTGTTCCTTGGCGACCGTGTGGACGGCCTCCTGCCGGGACCGGGGTTCCGGCGACTGGACGGGGATCGGGTCCTTGGATTTCGCGCCCGGCATCCCCGGATTCTGCGCAGACACCGGAGGGGAACACAACGCGGCCGCGGCCGCCGCGGCGACAAGCACCGCCGACAATCTGTATCCGTTCAAAAATCGTTTTCGAATGCCCATGGGTATGTATCTCTGTTTTGGGAAACCGGGGTTCATTAGATTCTTTCCTTTGCCTGGGAGGGGGCGAAATCGGGAGGCGCTGGCTCCGGCGGCTGGGCCTGGACCCAATCGATCCATGCCTGTTCCGTCTGGCCGTAATCCTCCCCGAGCATGTCGGACCGGGCCAGGAAATCCCTTCCTTCGACCTTGTCATTGACCGCGCGGATGAGCTCCCGGACCTTCTCCATCCCCAGCTTCTCGAGCATGAAGGCAAAAAAAGTGCTGGACTGGCCGTCGAAAAGCATCTGGTCCTGCTCGTCCTTCGGGAGGGTCCGCTGGGGCCTGCCCTGCGGCCCGCCGTCGCTTCCGGCAGGCGGGGCGCCGCCCGGGCCCATACCGCCGAAACCTCCGGGCGGGAAGCCCTGGCCGTTGCCGAACCCCGCAGGCGGGGCGCCGCCCGGGCCCATGCCGCCGAAACCTCCGGGCGGGAAGCCCTGTCCGTTGCCGAACCCCGCAGGAGGGGCGCCGCCCGGGCTCATCCCCCCGAAACCTCCGGGCGGGAAACCCTGTCCGTCGCCCCGGGAGCCGCCGCCCCGGGAGCCGAACGAACCCCCGCCCCCGCCCGAACTGCCGTTCTGGAGGAAGGTGGAGGCGACGAACGGGCGGGACATGGTGAGGATGTCCTCGATGGAGAACGTCTTGTCCATGTTCTGCAGGAGATAGGACCGGTAGGGGTCCTCCCCGGCGACGTAGACGCCGATGCCGATATCGAGCCAGTCGGGCAGCGGGCTCTTCGCCATGTCGTTGAGGCGCGAGGAACGATACCGCAGGTTTTCGGCAAATGAGGTCTGAATCACGGCGTAGGCCACCCTGCGGACCGTCTCCTGCACCATCCGGCTTTCGGCCGCCGCCGCCATGGAGGGGGCCCTGCTTTTGAATTGCTCCAAAAATTCAGCCGGCATGTCGTCCCCCATCATCGACTTCATGCGCGCCATCATCTCCTCGGCCTGTATCTCGGGCGACTCGACCGGCAGGGTCCATTCGTACCCCAATTTCAGGATCATCGGTTCGTAGATCGCATCCTTCTGCTCAAGGGTCGAACAGATGAATATGGAGCCTTTCGGCAGAGCATCGCCCAGCAGGTGCTTCATCCTCTCGACGGCCTCGGCAACCGGCTTCCCGTAGGGTTCCACCAGGCTCTTTTTCGCGGCGTAGAAATCAACGCCCTCTACGAGGCCTGAATATCTGTTGAAACCCTTATAGGTGGCGGGCTGCGCCCAGGCAGAGAGAGGGAGGGTCAGTAGGGCAACGATAGACACGGTTATAACGGATCGGGCCATAATGGGGTACCATATCTCCTGTAAACCTGTTGTTCGGAACCGGACGGTAGGATTTCCCGGCCGATTCCAGTTACCTTTCTAAGTACGTCCCGCCGGCGGTCTTGTTACATCGAACCGGGCATTTCCGATAGACCGGACGGCGCCGGCCCGGGCAGGCGGGCAGGGCCGGGCGGGTTTCGGCCCGCCTGCGGGTTCGGGATGCAACCTGGTCGGGGAAAGGATCGGATCCTGCCTGGAGGCGCCGAGCGGACTCGAACCGCTGCATCGAGGTTTTGCAGACCTCTCCCTTAGCCACTTGGGTACGGCGCCGCGTCGCTACGACAGACCGACAGTGCATTGTATGGGATGGGGAGGGATCCTGCAAGCCGCAGGGCCCATAATTGTGCACGCCGGGGCTTCCGGCCCGCCGGAAGCCTTGATAAAAAGGGAAATCCTGTTACTAATATATGGAAACGCCGGACGCGGGCCGGCACGGGGGGGCGCGTATGCATCATCGGGCGGGACGGGTTGTTGCTTGTATCCTCATCCTGGGGCTGGTCATCCCCGCGGTTGCCGGGGCCGAACGCAGCTGGAAGGAGAGGAAAGTGGAGGTCGGCGACATTAAAATCCGGTACCTGGAAGCGGGCGCGGGCGACCGCATCCTCGTCTTTTTGACCGGCTGGACCATGCCGGCGGAGGTCTGGAAGGAACAGGTGCCGTACTTCACGGCGCGGGGGTTCCGCGTCATCGCCTTCGACCCGAGAAGCCAGGGCAGGACGACGCGGACCGATTCGGGGAACACCTACCGGCAGCATGCGGCCGACCTGTACGAGTTTCTGCTGAAGGTGGAGGCCGAACATTCGTTCCTGGTTGCCTGGTCCTCGGGCGTGGCCACGCTGCTCGAGTACGTCTCCAGCCCCGATTCGGTCCGGCCGAACAAGATCATCCTCGTCGACGGCCACCCGGCAATGCTCGCCGGGGACGACTACCCCGGCGCCCTGACCATGGCCCAGGCGCGGTCCCGGTTCCACCAGCTGCAGCAGGACCGCGGGAAGTTCACCGAAACCCTCGTGCAGGGCCTCTTCAAACAGCCGCAGGACGCCTCCCTGCTGAAAAGTCTGAAGGACAGTTCGCTTCGGACCCCCATGGGCGCCGCCATGAGCCTCTACTTCGACCTGGTTACGGGGAACTGGCTCGAGGCCCTGGGCGGCTTACCCGTGCCGACTTTGATCATCACGACCCGGGACAACCAGCCGATCGGCCAGTACATGCACTCGAAGATACCGCGGTCGGAACTGCGGGTGATCGAGGAGGCGGGGCACGCAATCTTTCTAGACAAACCGCAGGCGTTCAATCAGGCAATCGAGGAGTTCATCGGGGAGTACTAGGCGGTCAGCCGCTCTGGCGTTTCACCAACCCCCTGGAGGTCAGGTAGAAAGGGAGCTCGAGGATCTCCTCCATCCGCTTGCGGTAGCCTTTGACCGGCCACTCCTTTTCCTGGAAATGATCGAGGATTCTGCCCCGGACCCTCGGCCGCCCTTCCGCTTCAAAAAAGAGCTGGATCAGCCGCTCGCGCAGGGCCTCGTCCCCGTTCTGGACCAGGCGGTCGATGGCGGCGATGGCGACGTCGTCGTCCTCGTCGCCGAGGAAACGCGCCACGGTCTCCGCGGGGAAGTCTTCGTCCGGGACATGCGCTATCAGGACCGCCTTGACTTCCGGCCAGCGGGTGTAGCCCGACGCGAAGCCATCCAGGAGGCCGACCAGGGATTGCCGGAACTCCTCGGGGGGCAGGATCCTGCCGAGCGCCTGAACGGGGAAGGTGACGTCGGGCTCGGAGCGGATGAACTGCCGGATCGGGTCCGAGGCGACCGGCCCCATCCCGGCCAGAAGGCGCACGGCGTACTGCTTCTCCTCGAGATCCATGCTCGCCTGCGGCGTCTGGATCGTGAACCGCCGCAGCAGGGCCGCGGCCGATTCCGGCGTCTTCCACGAAGCCAGGCGCTCCATCGCAGCCACCCGCGTGGCCGCTTCACCGTGGATCTGGGTCACCTGCTTGGTCGCTTTCCGGATCTGTTTTTCGGAGGGGCCGGAGGCGTTCGAAAAAATGCGTTTCAGAAATTCCATAGGCACTATTTAATACCACACCGGGGGCCGTCCGGGAAGTTCCTTGCTACCGGAATCCGGAAGCGTGCATAATACGTCCCATGGAAGAACGAGACCTGTACAACGAAAAGGATGAAATCGTCCCGGCCGACATATACTGCCCGAAATGCCGCACCACAGAGCAGTATCCCATCCGATGGAGGCGGCGGACGAAAAAGGCCGCCCTGCCGCCCGGGGCCGATGAGCGGGACCGCGCCAGGTATGCCAAGGCGCGCGATTACCGCATCCGCCTCGACGACAAGCTGCGCTGCCGGAATCCGCGATGCGGGAAGACGATCGAGATCACGACGCTACAGACCGTTGTTTTCGATTAGGGCCCCCGAGCGGGCGTGCACGTAATCGGCCAGCATCCGGACGGAATCCTCCGGGGTTTGCGGCAGGATGCCGTGCCCGAGGTTGAAAATGTGGCCCGCACGCCCCCCGGCGGCGTCCAGAACTTCGGAGGCCTTCTTTTTGAGGATTGCTTCCGGAGCCATCATCACGGCCGGGTCCAGGTTCCCCTGAACGCCCGCGCCCGTTCTCAGGCTGCTCCAGGCGCGGTCGAGCGGGATCCGCCAGTCCACGCCGATGATGTCGCCTCCCGCCTCGGCCATCAGCGGCAGCAGTCCCGCAGTCCCCGTCCCGAAGTGGATCGAGGGGATCTGCCGCCGCTCGAGCTCGAGGAAAAGGGTCCGCATGTGGGGAAAGACGTAACTCCGGTAATCGGACGGGCTTAAAAATCCCGCCCAGGAATCGAAGACCTGGACAGCCTGGGCGCCGGAGCGGACCTCGGCCAAAAGGAGCCGGAGGACCGTCTGGCCCAGTTTCCGCATCAGCCGGTCCCAGGCGTCGCCGTTGTGGTACATGAAACCCTTGGTGCGGAGGCAGTTCGAGGACGAGCCGCCCTCGATCGCGTAGCAGGCCAGGGTGAACGGCGCCCCGGCGAACCCGATCAGGGGCACCCGGCCCCCGAGCTCCGCGCGCACCAGCCGCAGGCTTTCCAGGACATAGCCCAGATCCGCGTCGGGATCGGCGACCCGCAGGGACTCGACGTCCGCATCCCCCCGCACCGGGTTGAGGATCCTGGGCCCGCCGGATTGGGGGAATGCGATCCCGATGCCCATCCCCTCGAGCGGCAGGAGGATGTCGGCGAAGATGATGGCGGCGTCGACGGCGAACGCCTCCACCGGCTGCAGCGTCACTTCCGCGGCCAGGCCGGGGTTCTTGAACATCTCCATGAGGGGGTACTTCCCCCGGATTGCCTGGTAGGCCTTCATGTAGCGGCCCGCCTGCCGCATGAACCATACCGGGGTGCAGTCGGTTCGTTCCTTCCTGCATGCCTTCAGAAATCTTTCGTTCCGTCCATTCATGGTCTTTGCGCTCTCCGTGGTGCCTTCGATGCCGCACCGTGCCCGTCGACGAAGGATACCGGTTCCCGGCCGACGAGTGAAGCACGGATGCCGGGCTACTCGAGGGCCAGATCGGCGTACACGGGCAGGTGATCGGACATCCTGCCGGGGCCGTGGTTGATGCCGGGCACGCGGCCGGGGCCGACCGACATCACCCCGGTGCGGGCGTCGCACCGCTCCATAGCGGCAAGCGCCTTCAGGCGCCGGCCGAGCAGCCAGTCGAGCTTGAAGCTCAGGTATCCGCCGTAGGGCCGCAGCCGCCTCCGGATCCCGCCGAGCAGAAAACCGGGAAGGGCGTCGGACTCTTCCAGGTCGTCGATGGCGGTCCGGGCGGTCTCCTCGTTCGTGTTCAGGGCGTCCCAGAAAAAGCCGTGGCGTCCGGCGACCTCGAACAGGGGTTCCCGGCCGCGGTCCGGGCTTAGCAGCTCTGCCCGGATGCGACCGGCGGGGAGGCACAGGAGGCGCGCGGCCGATCGCACCGTCCGCCAGAGGGTCCCGCGGCTGAAGCCGTTCGTGTTCAGGTCTCCGCCGAGGAGGTAGGCATCGCCGCCGCCTCCGGGGAGGTTTTTCATGATATGTTCGACCTGCCGCGCCCGGCAGCTGGGCGTGTTGCGCAGCTCCAGGTGCACCGAGCCGACCCAGAGGCGGGACCGCCTCCACTCGACCCGCGCCCACAGACACGACCGCCGCCCGAAACGCTTCTCCCCGAACTCGTAGGGCTCGAAAGTCACGGGCAGAGCAACCACCGACGCTTCCCGGACGGGGTGGCGCGACAGGATCGCGTTCCCCTGCAGGCTCTCGCGGTTCTCCCCCGCGACTGGGAGATCGTCCCCGGACCCGTCGGTGAGCTCGAAATGCGCCGGGGCGAACACCATATGCATGCCCAGCCGCCCGGCAAGCTCGGCGGCTACGTGCCGGTTCCCGGAACGGCTCATGCCGCAATCGGCTTCATTGAGGATGATGATGTCGGCCCATTGGAGAATCGCGTGGCCGCCGAAACATTCCGCGATGGGATCCAGGCGCTTCCCCTTCTCGATGTTCCACTGGGCGACGCGGAGGAAATCGCCCAGGCGGGGGATGCTGCCGGCGCATGCCGACACCTGCGGCGTCCGTAAAAACGTCAGGATCGCCTCCCGGTTGCGCATGAAAAACCCCGACGCCTCCAGCTCGCCGACGGAGCGGAAACGCGCCAGGTTCTCCATCCATTCTTTCCTGTACATGTTCATGATCCGAGGCTGCCGTCCGGTGCGGCCCGGCCTCCGTGTCTCCCCCGAGCGCCCGCTTCATTCCCCGGAAGCGCCGATTCGTTTCCCAGAAGCGCCGATTCGTTTCCCAGAAGCGCCGATTCGTTTCCCAGAAGCGCCGATTCGTTTCCCGGAAGCGCCGATTCGTTTCCCGGAAGCGCCGCTTCGTTTCCCGGAAGCGCTAGGGCCCCGCAGTCAGATGCCGCATCCCGTCAAGGTACTCCGCGGCGAGGCCGCTGAGTTCTTCCAGAGCAACCATCAGGTCCGGGTTGCGCAGCTCGTCCAATTCTACCGTGTGCCGTTCGGGATAGATAAACAAATGCACGCGCCGGGCGACGCTTCGGGCCCTCTCGGAAATCCGGTCCGCCAGCCCGGTGAGAGCGTCCCCGGCGGCCCGGGGCGCACCCTGCAAGACAGGCTCCGGGCCATCGGACCCCGACGGTATGGCCTGCCGGAGATCCTCCCCCAGCTCTGAGGCCAGCTTCCCGAGCTTCTCCGAGTGCCTCAAGCCGACCCGGCCGGCCAGCGACCGGAGGTCGGCATCCACCGACGAATCCAGCGCCAGCCGGGCGAGCACGGGCAGTTCCGACCCGTAGCGCTCGAGTTCCCCGCTCCTTTCGAGCACCTGGCGGGCAAACAGCCTGAGGCGCTGCGGGTAGACCGCCTCGGGGGAAATCAGGTGAGGCATGTCGGGATCATCGAGCATACTCGGCCGCAGCAGGGGGGCCAGGATAAAATCCCGCAGCCTGCTGTTCTCCCAGAGGCTCGGAGGCGGCTGGTCGTCTTCGTCGGGGTCCTTCTCGACCGGGACGGGATACGCGGAGTAGGTCTCGACGCGGACCGAGCCGGAAAGCGGTTCGAGCATCTGCAGGAGTTTCCTGTGGCTCCCCCCGTCCCGGACCAGGCACCAGACTTTCAGGACGCCGTCGCCGGCATCGAAGACGGCATCGACCCCGCGGCAGAGCTCCTCCTGATGAAATCGAAGGAATACCTCCGTTATGTCCCGGGGGGCCGGCAGGGGCGCGAGCTGCAGCCGGGAACCGTCCTCGGCCGCCGCGGCGGCCGTCACGAGGGCCAGGCCGAATCCGACGGCGGCAACAAAACGCGACACCCGGTCCATGCATCCTCCGATACTGCCGGCCTCCCGGGGCCCGGGAAGGCTCCAACCCCCGTCATTGTACCCAATCGCCGCAGGCGTCCGAACTGTTTTCGCCCGTCGATTAGGGATTCCGGACCGGTGTGATTTCCCCTATACTCATTACTCTATTGCAAGGAGACGGCCATGGAAGCAGGCAGGATGACACTGATACGCGAAATCATCGGTCCGATGATGAACTTCATCTACATAATCGGCTGCCCGGAGACCGGGGAAGCGGCGGTCGTGGACCCGGCATGGGACACCCCCGCCATCCTCAGACTGGCCCGCGACTCCGGCCTCGCCATCGGGCACATCCTGATGACGCACGCGCACCCGGATCACATGAACGGGCTCGAGCAGATGCTCAAGGACACCAACGCACTGGTCTACCTGCACCGGGACGAGGTGGGGTACATGCAGGAGTGCGGCAATGCGACCGGGATCCCGACCGCTTTCATGCAGGACCGCTCGGAAAACTTCAGGATCGTCCGGGACGGGGACACGGCCCGCGTCGGCCGTCTCACCGTCGAGTGCCTCCACACGCCGGGTCACACCCCGGGCTCCCAGTGCTTTTTGATTGAGGGGAGCCTGTTCTCCGGGGACACGCTGTTTGTCGACGCCTGCGGGCGCGTCGACATGCCCGGCGGCGATGCGGACAAGATGTGGCACAGCCTGAACCGGAAACTCTGCGCGCTCGATGACGCCACCTTCGTCTATCCCGGCCACCATTACGGGAGCCGGGAATATACGACCATCGGGGAGCAGAAGGAAACGAACCCCTACATGAGCTTCACGTCGCCCGAACAGTTCCGCCGCGCCATGGGTGTGGCCTAGCGGGCGCGTCAGTAGGCCCTGGCGAAATAGGCTTTTTCCGCCGCCTCCCCGCCGCAGCAGATGCAGCGGCCCTTTTCCCCGGTCTGCTCGAGCGGGATGCAGCGCAGGGTGGCCCGGGTGTCCTCCTTGATGCGCCTTTCGCACTCGGCGCTGCCGCACCAGAACGAATGGGCGAACCCCTTTTCGACGGCTTGGCGGAATGCGGCGTAATCGGCGGGGTCCTCCGTGTGGTCCTGGCGGAATTTCAGGGCGCGCTCGTACAGGGCTCCCTGGATGGAATGCAGGGTCTGCCGCACCGCGTCGGGGAGGCCGGCCTGGGGGACGAAGGACTTCCCATCCCTGCCGGGCACGTCGCGCCGGGCCAGCACCACGGTCTCCTTGGCGATGTCCTTGGGGCCTATCTCGATCCGCAGCGGCACCCCCCGCATCTCCCAGTCGTTGAATTTGTAGCCCGGGCTGACCCCCTCGCGCTCGTCGAGGATCACGCGGAAATCCGAGGACACCAGCTCCGAACGGAGCTTCCGGGCCGCGAGCATCACCGCGCTGCGCTCCTGGTCGGTCTTGTAGATCGGGACGATGACGGCCTGCTGCGGCGCCAGGCGGGGCGGCAGGATCAGCCCCTGGTCGTCCCCGTGCACCATGATGATGGCCCCGACGAACCGGGTCGACAGCCCCCAGGAGGTGGTCCAGCAGTGCTGCAGCTCCCCGTTTTTGTCCAGGTACCGGATGTCGAAGGCCTTCGCGAAATTCTGCCCCAGGTTGTGCGAGGTCCCCGACTGCAGGGCTTTGCCGTCGCCCATCATCGCCTCGATCGAGAAGGTCTGGTCGGCGCCGGCGAACCGCTCGGAGGCGGATTTCAGGCCCGCTATGACGGGGATGGCGGCGTCGTTGACGGCAAAGTCCCGGTAGATGTCCAGCATCTGCCGGGTCTCGATGTCGGCCTCCTCCAGGGTCGCGTGGGCCGTGTGCCCCTCCTGCCAGAAAAATTCGGTCGTGCGCAGAAACAGCTTGGTCCGCATCTCCCAGCGCACCACGCTGTTCCACTGGTTGATCAGCACGGGCAGGTCCCTGTAGGACTGGATCCACTTGGCGTACGCGTGCCCGACAATGGTCTCCGAGGTCGGCCGGACTACCAGCGGCTCCTCGAGTTCCTCGCCGCCCCCGTGGGTGACCACCGCCAGCTCGGGCGAGAACCCCTCCACGTGCGACTTCTCCCTGTCGATGAAGCTGCGGGGGATGAGCATCGGGAACGCCGCGTTGACATGCCCCGTCGCCTTGAAACGGCGGTCCAGCGCCTGCTGGATGTTCTCCCACAGGGCCCAGCCGTAGGGCCGCACGATCATGCAGCCGCGCACGGGCGCGTAATCGGCCAGTTCCGCGCGCAGAACCAGCTCGTTGTACCACTCGGAGAAATCCTCGGCACGGGAAGGTAGTTTCTGATCGGACATGCTTTGTTCCGCCTCTCTGCTTTGATACAGTGGTAGATTATCGGCGCACCGCCGCCGGCAGCCCGGCAGAAGAATGCGGATATCAGCCTATAGGACGTGCTGTTGCATGTCAATCGGCAGCCGCGACGGCACGGGTGCGGGAGCCGGCCGGCCGTTCGAAAGGCACAGACCATGAAACTCCGCTTCGCGTTTTCCCTGATGCTGGCGGCTGCCGCTCTGACGGCCGCCGCTCTGGCGGCCGCCCGGCAGCCGTGGCACAGCAACCCCGAAGGGTGGACCGAACCGCGGCTGTACCACTCCCCTCCCCTGTCCGAGCACGAAAAGCGGATCCTCCAGACGCGGATCGCGCTCGGGAGGATCCCGGACGCCGCCCCCCGCGGGGAACGGTTCCCGTCCCCCAACAAGGCCTATTTCTACACGGTCGCGGAACCGGACACCCTCGTGCCGGGCCCGTGGAACACCGTCCTGTCGGTCGACAACGAACGGCAGGGCCTGCTCGAGGTCACGATCAGAGACCACCGCTCCCTCGGCGTGCGCGCCGAGTGGATCAGCGAGAAGCTCCTGTTCATCCGGATCTGGTGGGGCAGGGTCCTCGGAACGGACCTGATACTGGACGTCGAGAGCGAATCGATCCTGTACCGGGAGATGGTCCACGACGGCGGGATCCCCTTCGAGCAGTCCCGGCAGGAGAAAGGAAAGGGCTGATGCGGCCATTTGGCGCAGCAACGCCCCGACCCCTGGCGGCTCTCCTTCTGGCCGCCGCGATCTGGTGCCTCGCCCCGGAGGTCCCCGGATTCTGCGGCCCCGCTCCGGATGTCGTCGCCGCCGCCCGCGGCCAGAAGGGCGTGACCGTCCGCTACGACCCGGCCTACCGCGCCCTGGGCTACCCCGGCGGCGACGTGCCGGATGAAGCCGGCGTCTGCACCGACGTGGTCATCCGGGCCCTCCGCGCCGCCCGGCGGCTGGACCTGCAGCAGCTGGTCCACGAGGACATGAAGCGCCACTTCAGCAGCTACCCGCAGCAGTGGGGGCTCCGGTCTCCGGACAGAAACATCGACCACCGCCGCGTGCCGAACCTCAGGACCTTCTTCACGCGGCGGGGCTGGGAGCTGGAGGTCACCCGCGACGCGGCCGATTACGAGCCCGGAGACATCGTGACCTGCACCCTGGCGCCCGGCATACACCACATCATGATCGTCAGCGACAGGAGAAGCCGCGACGGGGTCCCGCACGTCATCCACAACATCGGCGCGGGCGTGCGGGAGGAGGACCGCCTGTTCGAGTTCGACATCACCGGCCACTACCGCGTCCCCGCCTCCGACTGAGGCCACGCCGGCGCCGGCCGGTGCGCCGTTTTTCTCTGGCAAATTTCCTTTCCCGAGATTAGTCTATCCCGGTAGAGGGGTTGTGCCGTACGCGCCCCTGGTTACGGCAGAACCGTTTCCCCCGGACAACCACCCGCAGTCGGGAAACGATGGAGAATCGATGACGGCGGATCCTACAGACGAGGTGCCCCATTGAAACGAGCAGCCGCAGTCCTCGGCCTGGCCGTCCTCGGCCTGGCGGGCTATGCCCCGGCAGGCGAGACCACCTACAATTTTTCCGGAGAATGGATCCTCAACACTGAAAAAAGCGAACCGCCCAGCCGGACCGCAACCGGCCAGGGGGCCGACGCCAGCCGAGGGGGCATCCGCACCGACGGGCCTATGGCCGACTACCCCAGCTACGGCGGCGGCTACCCCCGCACCGGCGGCACGGGCACCGTGGCCCCGGGCAGCGGCTACCCCCGCACCGGCGGCTCAGGCCCTGTTCCCGGCGGCTCAGGCCCTGTTCCCGGCGGCTCAGGCACCGTGGTCCCCGGCTACGGCGTCGACTACCCCGCCCCCGGCAACGTGCGCAACCCGATCGTGGGCGTCTACACCGCCCCGGATGCCGGCATCTACGGCGGGATGTCGGGCTCCACATCGCTCGTGGCCAAAGACGCCCCCTGGGTCCTGACGCTCACCGGCACGTCCCTGAGCATACGCAACGACTACAAGATCAACGGGAGGAACTTCCCCCACATCGAAACCTACGTGCTCGACGGAAAGAAGCACGAGGAGACAATCGCCGGCAGAAGAGGCGACATCGTCAAAACGACCAGGGCATCGCTGAAAAAAAACAAGATCAAGATCGAAATCACCATGATCGACCAGCAGGGGAACCGGTCCATCAACGAGAAGGAATTCAAGCTGTCCAAGGACGGCGCGACGCTGACGCTCGAAGAAACCCAGGAGCTAATCTACCAGAGGATTACGGAGAAACAGGTCTTCGACAGACGGTAGCCGCGCCCGAACCGGTCCAGGAATGTTCCCGGAAGCGCCACCCTCCCCCGGACGGGGCGTACGGCGCCCAACCCGCATGCCGCAGGAGGATCCCATGGCACGAACCACATCCCGATCAACCCTGACGACCGTCGTCGACCCCCGCGGCCAGATGACGGCGGCGGTCGAGCCGCAGCCGCTGGCGCCGCGGCTGGACACCCTCGAAGGGAAAACCGTCTACATCATCGACGTCGGCTTCGGCGGGGGGTGGGAATTCCTCGAGGAGGCCCGCGACTGGATCTCGCGCCGCCACCCCGGCCTGCGGACGGTGCTCGAGCACAAAAAAGGGATCATGTTCGTCGACGAGCCCGATACGTGGCGCGAGATCAGCGAGAAGGGGGACGCCGTCATCTTCGGCGTCGGCGGCTGAGACGGCTGCACGGCGAGTGTCGCCGCGCACTGCAGGGAGCTCGAAACCCGCCACCGCATCCCCACGGCGCCGGTCGCCAGCGCCCGCTTTGCCGAATACGCCGAGATGGACGCCCTGAATCACGGCATGCGGCTGCGCTTCAGCTTCCCCCCCTACCCCCTGGTCGGCAGGCCGCGCGAGGTGCTGCGCCGGTACGTCGAGGGGAACGACGCCGTCTCCGGGCGCCCGCTCATGCCCCAGATCCTGGACGCGCTCACGCGGCCGCTGTCCGAACAGGAGATGCACCCGAAAGCCGCCCGCGGCGCGCCCAGGCCGAGGCTGCTGCAGCCCGACACGGAGGAGAACCTCTGCCGGCTGTTCCTCGAAAGCGGCTGGACCGACGGGGCCCCGATCGTGCTGCCGACCGAAGAGCGGGTCGCCCGCATGCTCACCGGGACCGCGGCGGACCCCGGCGAGGTCGTCGGGCGCATGACCGTCACCATCCACCAGCAGCAGCTTGAATACACGGTGGAGAAGGTCGCCGTCAACGCCGTCATGGCCGGGGCCGGCCCCGAGCATCTCCCGGTGATCCTCGCCCTGGCTTCGAGCGGGGAACCCTCCATGCCGAGCTCGACCACGTCGTTCGGCCGGATGGCCGTCGTCAACGGCCCCATCCGGGAGGAGATCGGGCTCAACAGCGGGCTCGGCGCGCTCAGCCCGTTCAATCACGCCAACACCGTCATCGGGCGCGCCTGGACGCTGCTGACGATCAACCTAGCCGACGCGCGCCCCGGGGAAACCTTCATGGGGTCGACGGGCAACACCATGAACTACAACAACATGCTGATTGCCGAAAACGAGGAGCGGAGCGTCTGGCAGCCGTTCCACGTCCGCAGGGGATTCCGGCCCGAGGAGAGCACCGTCAGCCTTTTCCAGGGCTGGAGCGCCGTCAACAGCATGGGCGCCGCAGGCTGCCGCCGGCCGGCGCAGCAGGAGATGCTCCTGATCATGCAGGCGTTCCCCTGCCTGCAGCAGTCCCTGACGCTGGTGCTCGACCCGCTGGCGGCCCAGCACCTGAGGGAACAGGGTTTCGCCCGCCCCGATCAGCTCGCCGAATACCTGTCGAAGAATTTCAGGATGACGGCGGGGCAGTTCTGGGGATCCGACGTGGTCTACTCGCTGGTCGAACCCGATGCCCGCAACGGGGTGGAGCCCTTCGCGTCCTGGCTCCAGCTCCCCGAGGATGCCGAGATCGCGCCCTACACCTCGCCCGAGAAGATCCACGTCATCGTCGCCGGGGGGGAGACCCAGGCCATGTGGATCACCACGGACATGTGGCACACCAAGACGGTGCCGGTCGACCCCTGGCGCCCCCGAAGCGGCGTCTACGGCGAGGACGAACAGTCGGCGCGCCGCCGATCGGCGCGCCTCAAGCGCCATGCGGCCGCCCTGAAGGCCTCCGGATACGCCTGATGGGCCGCCCGCGATGCGGAGCGGAGCCATGACCGTCGACGAAACCATTCATGTCGCGCTCCTCGAGCCGGAAATCCACCCGAACGCGGGCAACATCGCCCGCCTGTGCGCCGCAAACGGCATCCCCCTGCACCTGGTGGGCAACCCCGGGTTCCGGACCGACGAACGCTCCGTCAAAAGGGCGGGCCTCGACTACTGGCCCTTCGTCGACCTGCGCCGGGAGGCAGACCTGGACGCGCTGCAGTCGGCCCTGGCGGGATCCCGCCTGTTCTACTTCAGCAAGAAGGCCGGCAGGCTCTACACCGACGCCCGGTACCGGCCGGGCGACTGCCTGGTGTTCGGGCCGGAAACCCGCGGGCTCCCCGACCGGCTTCTCGAGGAGAAGAGCCGGTACGCGCTCCGGATCCCCATGCTCACCGGAAACGTCCGGAGCCTCAACCTCGCCACCGCCGTCGGCATCGCCGTCTACGAGGCCCTGCGCCAGATCCTGGATTGGCCCGCCGCGGGGGAATCCCCGTAATCCATCCCGGGCGCCCTGCCGATAGGGCCCTTAGAGCGCAACACTCCGGAGGCACGAGGCATTGGGCACAGAGAACGACACGGGAAAGCGATGGCTGAAGGCCGAGATGCATGCGCACTGCAACCTCGACCCGGTCGATTACGGCATCTGCGGGTTTTCGCCCGAACAGCTGCTGTGCCGGGCCGCCGGGGAGGGGTTCGACGTCCTTGCGATCACCTGCCACAACCGCAACGTCTGGACCGACCGCCTCTGCGCCTACGCCCGGGGGCTCGGGATCACCCTGGTCCCGGGCATGGAGGTCACCGTCGAGAATACCAGGCACGTGCTCGTCTACAACTTCGACGGCGGGCCGCGGGACCTTGACACCCTGGAGAAGATCCGCGGCCGATCCGGAGGGCAAACCCTGGTCGTGGCCCCCCACCCGTACTACCCGGGGCGCTCCTGCCTCCGGGGGCGCCTCGAGGAGAACCCCGACCTGTTCGATGCCGTGGAATACTCGGGCTTCGTGGTCCCGGGGGTGAACTTCAACCGGCGGGGTGTGCGGGCGGCGGCGCGGATGGGAAAACCCCTGCTGGGCTGCGGGGACGTGCACCACCTGTGGCAGCTGGGGAGGACCTATGCCTGGATCTGGGCCGCCCCCGGCGTCCGGACTGTCCTCGACTCGATCCGTCAGGGCAGCGTGCGCCTGGCGGCCTCGCCGATTTCCTGGGCCGAGGCGGCCCGCTGGTGGGCCCGGGCGGCCCTGGGCCCCTCCGGCGCCCTCCGGCGCCCCCACCCGCAGGACGGGGCATCAGATAAAGTCGAAGATGGACGAGGATTTGGAGCCGCGCAGGAGGGAATGGAATCGCAGGGCATCCATATCGGTTAACAGGGCCAGGAAGTTGCAGACGGCGCGGGCGGCCTCCATCTGCCCGCCTTCGAGGGACTCCTCGATGATGGGCCGGTAGTAGCGGGGGAAGAGGGCGACGCTGTTCTTCTCGAGAACCTCCTCCATGAGCAGGTGGAACAGGTCCCGCAGCAGCTCCCGCCCTTTCGTGCTCATGGCGGCGACGCGGGGGTCGGTGATCACCGCCTCCCAGATGACGGACTTGCACAGGACCGACAGGATCCTGGCCTCGGGCGGGACGATCAGGCGCCAGGAGAAATCGGCCCTCCTGCCGCGGGGGAACTCCCGGACCGATACCGACGTGATCAGGTCGTTGAGAATGTTGCGCATGGCCGCCTTCCGGTGCGCCCGCTCATCCCCCCCGCCCCGGAGGCGGATCCTCTTCTGCAGGTCGAGCAGCCGCTGCTGCACCTCGGCCAGTCCGAGCTTCGGCGCCGTCTCCTCCTCCCATGTCTCCTCGTAGCGGTTGTACACCCTCCGCGCGAAGGCGGCGTCCTCGAGGTCGCCCGGGTGCAGAAACTGCGCCTGCAGCGCGTCCTCGACGTCGTGCACCGAATAGGCGCAGTCGTCGGCCCAGTCCAGGACCTGGCAGGCGATCGACGTCCGCAGCTTGTGGCGCCCGGGACGCCCCTGGGTTTTGAGGATCGTGCCGCCTCTCTCCAGGGCCCATTGCGCCATGGGCAGATCGGAGGGGAAGATGAATTTGCCGTTGCGGGCATCCTGCTCGTAGGGGTATTTCATCACGCCGGCCAGCGTCGCGCGGGTCAGGTTCAGGCCCGGGTAGTCCGGGGATTTTGGCTCGGCGGCGACCAGGATGTGAAACGTCTGTGCATTCCCCTCGAACCGGAGGGCTTTCTTGCCCGTCCGCCGCGACCGGGAGCTGACCTCCCGCATGCACGCGTCCAGGGTCTGCTCCCCCGCGTGCCCGAAGGGGGGGTGCCCCAGGTCGTGGGCCATGGCGACGGCCTCGGCCAGTTCGGGGGAAAGGCAGCGGTCCAGCAGGGGCTGTTCGACGAGCAGGTTGTGGGCGATCGCCCGGGCGATCTGCGCCACCTCGACGCTGTGCGTCAGGCGCGTCCGGTAGAAGTCCGCCTGCCCGATGCCGAAAACCTGGGTTTTGCCCTGGAGCCTGCGGAAGGCCGCGCTGTGCAGCACCCGGTCCCGGTCCCTTTCTGTGGGATGCCGGTGGTCCCCGGGGGAGGCGGGGATTTCCGGGTACCGGCGCTCCAGCAAGAACTCGTCCATGCCACTCTCCGCTTTCGTGACGGGGAATCTCCGCGGCCCCCTCCCGTATCCAATGCCGCGGCCGCGGGATTAACGAAAATATTCCGGCCGGCTACAGCCTGTGGATCCGCGAGAGCTCCCGTTTCAGGTACTCGAACGCCTCGTTCGGGTCGTCGCTGAAATGGAACAGGCCCCTGTCCTCGGGCGCTATGGTGCCCCAGCGCACCAGCGCGTCGAAATCCAGGACGTCGTTCCAGAATTCGGTGCCGTAGATGAGGACCGGCACCTTCTTCCGGAGCTTTTTCGTCTGCACCAGGGTCAGAAGTTCGAACATCTCGTCCAGGGTCCCGAAGCCCCCGGGGAATATCACCAGCGCTTTCGCCGGGTAGACGAACCAGAACTTGCGCATGAAGAAATAGTGGAACTCGAACGCCAGCTCCTCGGGCACGTACGTGTTGATCGACTGCTCCATCGGGAGGCTGATCGAGAAGCCGATGGACTGCCCGCCGGCCTCGGCCGCCCCCCGGTTGGCCGCTTCCATGATCCCCGGGCCGCCCCCGGAGCAGACCAGCAGGCGCTTGAACCTCCCGTCGAGGGACTTGGCCCAGCCGACAATGAGCCCCGACAGCGTGGCCGCGTCCTCGTAATAGCGGCTCATGGCCACCGCCCGCTCGGCCCGCGCGATCGCCTCGCCGATGCCGCCGGCATCCCCGGCGCTCTCCTGCCGCTTTTGCAGGGCCTTGAGCGTCCGGCGGCTCTCGGCGAGGGGCTCCACCCGGGCCGAGCCGAAGAAGACGATCGTGTCCTTCACCCTCTGCCAGCGCAGACGGCTCGCAGGCTCGAGGTACTCGCTGAGGATGCGCACGAGGCGGCCGTCCCGCCCCCGCAGGAAGTTCAGGTTCTGATAGGCTTTTTGAGGTTTCCCCGACGGTGTCTCCATGGTTCTGTCTCCTAGTGCATCGGCGTGCTCCCGCGAGGATGGCGCCTTCCCCGGGGAACGAATTGTTCGGCCGTGGTTCCCGGGGTCATTGCCCGACGCGCGCATGATGATTCACGGGCCCGGATCCCCGCCCGAGGCCCGGATTGGTTTCGATGGCCCGCGTGATGTAGCCCTTCGCGGCGGCCACGGCGCGCTCCAAACCGTCCCCCTTGGCGAGGCAGGCCGTGATGGCCGCCGAAAAGGTGCACCCGGTCCCGTGGGTGCTGCGGGTATGGATTCTCGGCGAGGAGAAGCACCGGACGCGCCCGCCGCCGTAGAGCAGGTCGACCGCATCCCCTTCGAGGTGCCCGCCCTTGACGAGGACGTTTTGCGCCCCCCGGCCGGCGATGATGCGGGCCGCCTCCTCCATCGACTCCAGGTCCTGCACCCGCATGCGCGCCAGCGCCCCGGCCTCGTGCAGGTTCGGCGTCACCAGGAATGCCGAGGGCAGAAGCTCCTGTTCGAGCACCGACCGGGCGTGTTCGTCCATGAGGGGGAGGCCGTGCTTGCTGATCATCACGGGGTCGACGACCAGGGGGAACGGAAAGGCCCGGGCCTTTTCGGCGACGAGCGCGACGATGTCGCCGCTGCCCAGCGCGCCGGTTTTCGCGGCCCCGGGCGGGATGTCCTCGAGGACGGCGTCGATCTGCCCCCGGACGATGTCCGCGGGGAGGATCTCGATCGCGTCGACCCGGCACGTGTTCTGAACCGTCACCAGGGTCACGACGCTCATGCCGTAGACCCCCATCTGGTGAAACGTCTTCAGGTCCGCCTGGATCCCGGCCCCTCCCGAGGGGTCCGACCCCGCAATCGTCAGTGCAACAGGCATCATGAGCGCGTCTCCCCGGACATTCTACAACATCCGGGGGCGAAACCGGGGGAGAATCGGGACGGGGGCGCGCCCGGGGGGCGCAGCGGCCGGCCTAGATTCTGCCGAGCGCCCGGAGGACCTTGTCGGGGGTGATGGGGTAGTCCAGGATCCATTTCCCGGTGGCGTTGTAGATGGCCGAGGACGTGATGGCGGCCATGGCGGCGCCGATGTTCTCGCCGATGCCGAAGGATCCGTAGGGGCCGTATCCCAGGTGGGTCTCCGCCAGCAGGCATCCGGCCGCCGGGTAGTCGTTCATCGTCCCCAGGTGGTAGTTGACGTGGTCGAAATTGAGGCCGACGCCGGTTTTCGGGCAGTAGACCTTCTCCTCGGTCGCGCTCTTGCCGATCCCCATGACGGCCCCGCCGTACTGCTGGGCCTCGGACCCGCGGCGGTTGAACAGGTGCCCCACGTCGTTGGCGCAGACCACCTGCGTCACCTCCACCATCCCGGTCTCGGTGTCCACTTCCGCCTCGATGAAATGCGCCTGACGCCCCATGACGTAGGTCGTCTGCATCATCCCGCCCGACATCATGTCCATGGGCGAGGAGCCGTTCGGGTGCACGACGAGGGGGGACGACCCCATGAACCCGCCGCCGGTCACCATGCCGAGCGACATCTTCCTGTCCGGGTCGGCCTTCTCGAAGACCATGCTGTCGCGGATGTCGAAATCCTCCGCCCGGCGGCTCGGCTGCGCCCCCGGCATCGGGCCCCCCATGCCGAACATGAAACCGCCCATGGGCACAGCCGACGATGCGGCGGCTTCCAGGATCTTCCGCTTCATCTCCCTGGCGGCCGCGGCCAGCTGCGGTGTGGCGTTGACGGTGCCGCTCGAGCCGGCCGGCTGCGCCAGGCAGAAGGCGCTGTTGTCGGACCGGTGCTCCTGCAGCAGGACGTCCTCGTACTTCAATCCCAGCTCGGCCGCCACGCAGTGGCGGTAGGCCGATTCGGTGTCGACTCCCATGTCGCAGCGGAGCCCCACGATGGTGACCTTCCCGTCCTGCAGGATCAGGCAAGCGAAGGTGTTCGACACGAACGACATGGTGCCCCGGCCCCAGTGCCACTCGTTGATCGAGGTGAACCCCATGCCGTGCATCCGCCCGTTGGGGAGCCGCCTGGCGGCAGGAGCGTGCCATTTGCGGTCCCAGTCGATGGCCTTTTTCCCCATCTCGATGACTTCCTTCAGGCTGTGCCTCTGCGGGAACCCGTTCTCCTTCTGGTACTCGGTGATGAAGTCCCAGTCGTGCCCCTGGCACCCGTCGTTGAGCAGCGCAACCTCGGTGGGGTCGAGCCCGAATTCCCCGGCCACGCGGTCGAACATGACGTTGTGCGGGACGCAGGAGGCGGCGCCGTGGCGGAAACACTCCAGATGCCCCATGTTGGTCAGCGGCCAGGTCTGGATGCCGCGGATGTTGGGGATCTTCGTGCACTCGTAGGTCTTGTCCATCGCCGGGTTGCGGATGCCCGTCATGTGCCACTGGTAGGCCGTGATCGTCCCGTCTTTGCGGGCCCCGACCTTGCAGTCGTAGGTCCCGGCCTCGTCGCCGCCGCAGTAGAAGCCGCTCTCGTCGTAGACGAGCTTGACGGGGCGCCCCGCGGAGCGCCGGGCCAGGACGACGGCGAGCCGGATGAAAAGGTCGGAATACGCCAGCCAGGCCAGCCCGCCGAACCAGGATCCCTGGTAGGGGAACTCGACGGTGATCTTCGACCAGTGGGTGCGGGTCTTGCCGGCGCCGCCGCTCCCGGAGCCGAACATGCCCCCCATGGGCGGCATCCCCATCCCCATCCCCATCCCCATCGACGGCATCCCCATCCCGGAGGCCTGCGCGCTCAGGTTCCTCTGGGGGTTGGACTGGTGGTGCACCCACAGGTCGAGGCGGTCGTCCTTCCAGTGGGCCACGCACACCATGGCCTCCACCCCGGCGGGGGAATTGACGGCACGGCGGATCTTGTACTCGATCACCCTGTCGGCCTCGGCAAACCCCTTGTCCACGCTGCCGAACTCCCTCTGCTCGGTCGAGACGATGTTGGCGCCGCCGCTGGCGGCGCCCCCGAAGGCGAAACGCATCATGGGCGTGACCTCGGGCATGATGCGCGGCGCGTCGGGACGGGCCGACTCCTCCATGTCGAGGATGAAGGGCCGTTCCTCCCATTCCACCCGTATCGACCGCAGCGCCCTGTCGCACACCTCCTCGCTGTCGGCGACGACGGCGACCCCCATGGGATGCTGGTAGAAATCGCTGATCCCGGGCATGGTCAGGATGCTGTAGGACCCGGCGGCGTCGGTGCCGGCGCCGCCGTCCCCGGCGATGTCCGGATCGTCGTATTTCAGGATGTCCCGGACCCCGACCATGGAGGCGGCCTCGGTCGTGTCCATTTTGGTGATCGCGGCATGCGCGTAGGGGGACGTGAGGATCTTCGCGTAGAGCATCCCCGGGAGCCTGACATCCCGGGTATAGACCGCCTGCCCCGAAACCCTGTCGAAGGCATCGTGGCGTTTCATCTCGCGCTTGACCGATTCGCTGGCCTCGGGGACCTTCCATGTCCACGGCCTATTCTGATCCAACATGCTCCACTCCCGTCTTTCAGGATTCTCCCGGAGCGCCCGCGGCGCCCGCCCATACCCCTATCTACTCCGTACCGGGCGTCTTGTTTCGGCCGTTTGAAAAGAAATCGGCCGCGGCCGGCCGGGGAAAGGCCGGGCGGGGGGCTCAGCCGCGAACGGGTTCGGCATGGATCACCACGCGCCCCAGTTCGGGGCATTCCCGGCGCAGGCGGCTCTCGACATCCTCGGCGATGCCGTGCATGTCCGAGACCGGGATGCCGGCCTGCACCAGAAGGTCGAAGGAGAGGCGGACGATTCCGCCCGAGGCGTGGGCCGTGATGTTTTGGCACCCGCGGGCCCCAGGTTGCTCCGCGACGGCCCGCTCGATCCGCTCGGCGTACAGGGCGGCGTCGGATGCCCCGACCGGCTCATAGAGCCCGTCGTCCCCGCCCCGCGGCTCGATGTGCACGCCGATGCCGGCCACCGGGTCCGGTTCGTCCGCCAGGGCGTCCCGCAGCCGGTTTTCGAAATCCGCCGCCAGCGCATGCGCGCGCTCGACGCTCATGTCCGGGCTCACCTCCAGGTCCAGGTCTATCCACAGCCCGCCCCCCGCCCGGTGCGCGCAGATGTTGTGGATGGCGGCGCCCTCCCGGGCGGCGACGGCCCGTATGCGTTCGAGGATGCCGCCTCCGGCTGCGGCCGGGACGGTGTGGACCACGACGTCGGCCCCGGGGGAGATCGCGCGGATGCGGCCCTGGATCTGCTCGGTAAGCTCGTGGGTCCGTTCGAAGGGGAGGTGGCGGGGAACGTCGACTTTCAGGTCCACAAACACCCGGTTGCCGACCGGGCGCGCCCGGACGCGCGCCACCGAAGACACGTCCGGCATCGCGGCCACGGCAAAGTAGATGCGGTCGGCCAGCCCCGCCGGGGCCCGGTCGAGCAGAACGTCTATCGCCCTGCGGCCCAGCCGGACTCCGGCGGCGACGACGACGGCGGCCACCACGAGCGCGGCGACGGCATCGGCCTGGGCGTAGGCGGCCTCCCCGCCCCCGCGGAGTTGGCCGTAGCGGACCAGCCCCAGGCCCGCGAGCACGACGGCCGTGCTCCAGACGTCCGTTCGGAAATGCAGCGCATCTGCCTCCAGGGCCTGGCTGCCGTATTTTTTGGCGACGCGGCCGAGCGCCCGGCTGCGGGTGCAGTCGACGACGATCGACAGGCCCAGAACCAGGAAGGCCCAGATGTTCGGGTCGACCTCCGCACCCCCGTGGAGCAGCCGCTCGACGGCCTCGCGGGCGATCCAGGCGCAGGCCAGCAGCAGGAGGAGGGTTTCCACCAGCGCGCTGAGGTTCTCCACTTTCCCGTGGCCGTAGGGGTGGGAGGCGTCGGCGGGGCGGTCGCTGATCCGGACGGCGAACAACGTGACCAGCGCGGCGACCAGATCCAGGGCGGAATGCGCCGCTTCGGCCAGGACGCCCAGGCTCCCCGTCATCAGCCCTACGGCGAGCTTGGTGCCGGTCAGCAGCACGGCGGCGCCCACCGAGACGGCCGCAACGGTCCGTTTCTCGCGGGCCTGTTCCCCCGGCGGAGCCGGGGGCCGCGTGGTGCCTTCCGCATGTCGCATGCCTGCCCCCCCCCGGCGCCCCGGCCGTCCGCCCCTACAGGGCGGTCAAGGCTGCCGCCGGTGTCTCCCAAGGATATCCCGGGCTTCCTGCTCGCTTTCCGCGGGGACGAAGATGGCTATCCGCGCCCCGTCGGGCCGCGGGTACATCCGGTCGGGCAGCCCGGGGGCGTAGTGGCACGGGATCCCGTACCCCGCCAGGAGGCTCCGGATGACCGAGGCCTCGCTTTCGGAGGGCACCCTGACGAGCACAACCGGCGCACGCCGATCCATACGCCCCTCCCGCGCCCCGTCGGGCCGCCGGCTACCGGACGATCCGGACCCGGGCGGGATCCTTCCGGAAAGCCTGGAATTCGTAGGTGGCCCCCACGGCGAGGCCCGAATCGGGGTCGAACTCCCCGAGCCCGCGGATCCCGGCAAGCTCCCACCGCAGGATCCCGGTCCGCAGCTGCACGCCGGCCCGCAGCTGCGAGAGGTTTTCATTCCCGATCCGCCCCTCCGGCCCCCGGCGCCCGACGACTTCGGCCACGAAGTTCACCCTGCGGCAGAGCGGGACGACGGCGCCGACGCCGTAGGTGAGCGGGTCGGTCTGCTTCCCCGCCACGACGGGGGATCCCAGGATGGCCAGCCCGAGATCGGCCAGGACCCGGACCCGGCCGAAGCTCTTCTTCAGGAGAAGGCCCGTGTAGAACTGGGTCTGGTCGGTCCCCAGGCCGTTTTCCTGGTTGGCGTTGGGCAGCTCCACGCCGAAGCGGAACGACAGCGCCGGCCGGGGGCCGCTCTCCCCGAAGATCTTCAGTTTCGTCGCCAGCAGCAGGTTCCCGAAATCATTCGTCGAATTGCCGGTGACGGCCGGGCGGACGACGGGCTCCGAACGGCCGGTGATGGACAGGATGTCCTGGACGACGCCCGAAATCCCGAATTCGGCATACTCCCCGACGCCGACCTGGACGCTCCCGACCCCCAGGCGCGTCAGGTCGCCCCGCAGACCGGAAAGGGGATAGGCCTGGCCCTGCAGGAACTCGGCGCCGAACTCCACCCGCACCCGGCCCGTCGGAAGCAGATCGGCGTCCCCCGTGCGGAGCGGCCGCGGATCTGCGTACGCGCCGCCGGCCGAGAGCAGGCAGAGGACTGAAAGGACCCATCGAACGTTACGCATACGGTCTCCGCCCCCGGCCGCGGCCCCGGTGTCGGGGCGTGCCGCCGGGTGGCTGGCGCCTGCGGGGGGCGCTACATCCCCCCATCCCGCAGGCGGATGTGGTACCCCACGACGGCCAGGGCGGCCACGGCGGCCGTCTCGGCCCGGAGCGTCCACCGCCCCAGGCTGCACGCACGGAACCCCGCCCGGACGGCCTCGGCGATCTCCCGCTCCTCCCATCCCCCCTCGGGGCCGGTGCAGAGCAGGACGCCGCCGGGCGCCGTCCCCAGCAGGCCCGGCTCCCAGGGCTGCGGGGCCCGCTCGTGGAAAACCAACCTGGCATACCCCTGGAAATCCCGCCGGCTGACGACCGCGTCCCAGTCCTCCGGCGGGTGCACCCGGGGGGCCAGACTCCGGCCGCACTGGCGCGCGGCCTCCCTGGCGATGCGGTTCCAGCGCTCGCACTTTCGGGCGGCCGCATCCGCGGGGATCCGCACGCCGCTGCGGCGGCAACTGACGGGCACGACGGCGTGCACCCCGAGCTCGGCCGCCTTTTCGAGCATCCATTCGAACCTGGCCGGTCTGATCAGGGCAGCCGCGAGCACGAGCGGCGCCTCCGCCCGCTCGGCGGGGAGGGGCTCGAGGCCGCCGACGGTGACCTCGGACCCGTCGAACGCGACGGTCCCGGCGTAGCCGTTGCCTTCGCCGTCGAAGATTTCCACGGTCTCTCCGGGGCCGAGGCGCAGCACGTCGCGCAGATGGTGGGACGGCCCGCGCGGGAGGTGGGCCGTTCTGTCCCGGATCGCGTCCCCGGGGACGTAAAACCGCCTTCGGGTCATCGGCAGGCTATCCGAAAATATCTTTGACTTTGTCGAAGATGTTGCGCTCCTGTGTCAGCGCATCCTCGTCGCACACCTCCGCCAGGCTTTCAAAGGCCTGGCGCTGCTCCTTGGTGAGCCGGGTGGGGATGACGACGTTGACGGTCACGAACTGGTCCCCCTTCCCCCGTCCCCCCAGGCTGACCACCCCCTTGTTGCGCAGGCGGAATATGGTCCCCGCCTGCGTCCCTTCGGGTATCCTGAGCTTTTCCTCCCCCTCGAGCGTGGGCACGGAGATCTCGGCGCCCAGAACCGCCTGCACGATGCTGATGGGCACCTGGCAGTAGATGTTGTTCTCCTGCCTCTGGAAAAAGGGGTGCTCCTCCACATAGATGATGACGTAGAGGTCGCCCGGCGGCCCGTTGTGGGACCCGGCTTCGCCTTCTGCCTGGACGCGCAGCCGCGAGCCGTTGTCGACCCCCGCGGGGATGCGGACCTCCAGGACCTTTTCCTTGCGGACGCGCCCGTGCCCCTGGCAGGTTTCGCACGGCTCGGTGATCACGCGGCCGGCCCCGCCGCACTGCCCGCAGGTCCGGCTGATGGAGAAAAATCCCTGCTGGTAGCGCACCTGGCCCGCTCCGTTGCAGGTCGGGCAGGTGGCGGGGGACTTGCCCTTGGGCGTGCCGCGCCCCTCGCATGCGGGGCAGGTGTCCTGGCGGGGGATCTTGATTTTCGTCTTCAACCCGAAGGCCGCTTCCCGGAAGGAGATCTTCAGGTCGTACCGGAGGTCGGCGCCCCGTTCCGGCCCGCTGCGGCGGCGGCTGCCGAAGATGTCGCCGAAGCCGAAAAATTCGCCCAGGATGTCCCCGAAATCGCCGAAGATGTTCGGGTCGAACCCGTTGAAGCCCCCCTGCATGCCGCTGTGCCCGAAACGGTCGTAGCGGGCGCGCTTTCCCGGGTCGCTGAGGACGCTGTAGGCTTCGGCCGCCTCCTTGAACTTCTCCTCGGCCCCGCGGTCGCCCGGGTTTTTGTCGGGATGGTACTTGAGCGCCAGTTTCCGGTAGGCGCTCTTGATTTCCTGTTCCGGGGCTTCCCGGGAGATGCCGAGCACCTCGTAGTAGTCTCTCTTGTTGTTCAAAAAAGGATCCCCATGACTGTACGCAGCCCGCACGGCCGCCGCATCCGGCTCCGGATGTCCCCTCTCCCCGCCGTGAGGCCGGGAAACCGGGGGGTCTGCGGGCTAGGACTTGATTTCATCCAGTGCGGATTTCATAAGCCGCCGCACGTCGGTTTCGCCGGATTCCCCCGCTCTGTCCCCGGGCGCCGGGGTGTCCCCCGCCGGGGCCCGGAACAAGGCGGCCGACAGTGTGCGGGATCCGGCCTCCAGTTGATCCAGCACATCCTTCAGCAGGGAGATCCTGTCTTCGTCCGGCGCGACGTCCCTGGCTTGTTGGATCGATTTTTTTACCATTTCCTGTTCGTCGCTGTCAAGGAACCGGCCGAATTCCGCGTAGCTTCTGGCCGCGGCCGAGGCCTGGGCGCGGATGCGGTTTGCCAGCTCCGCCTGCTCCCGCTTCATCCGGTCCTGCTCGGCGTGCTGCCTGGCGTCCTCGACGAACCGGGCGATCTCCTCCCTGCTCAGCCCGGTCGACGGCGTGATCCGGACCTGCTGCTTCTTCCCCGAGAGTTTGTCCGCGGCCGAAACGCTCAGGATCCCGTTGGCGTCCATGTCGAAGGTGACGTCGATCTGGGGCACCCCCCCGGGCGCCGGCGCGATCCCGACCAGTTCGAATTTCCCCAGGGACCGGTTGGAGCCGGCCATCTCCCTCTCCCCCTGCAGCACGTGGATGTCGACGATGGCCTGGTTGTCGGCGACCGTGGTGAACGTCATCGTCTTGCGGACCGGGATCGCGGCGTTGTGCTCGATGATCCTGGTGAACAGGCCTCCCTGCGTCTCCAGCCCCAGGGAAAGGGGCAGAACGTCGAGCAGTACGATGTCCTTCAGGCTCCCGTCCAGGACAGCCCCCTGGAGGGCGGCGCCGGCGGCGACGACCTCGTCGGGATTGACCTCGATCGACGGCGGCTTCCCGAATATCTTCCCCACGTGGCGGATCACGGCGGGCATCCGCGTCTGGCCGCCGACGAGGATGACCTTGCCGACGTCCTCCGCGGCGAGCCCGGCGTCATCGAGCGCCTTCTCGCAGAAGGCCGTCGTGCGCTCGATCAGGCCGATCACCAGCCCCTCGAGCAGGTCCCGGGTGAGGGTCATGTCCAAATGCACCGGCCGGGCGCCGGCCGAAGCGATGAAGGGGATGCTGATGCGGGCCTCCTCGGCCATCGACAGCTCGCACTTGGCCTTTTCCGCCGCTTCCCGTAGCCGCTGCATGGCCAGGACGTCCGCGCCGAGGACGATCCCGGTGTCCCGCCGGCATTCCTCCAGCATCCAGTCCACGATGCAGCGGTCGAAATCCTCCCCGCCGAGGAAGCTGTCCCCGCAGGTCGCGACGACCTCGAAGACGCCGCCGCTGATCTCGAGAATCGAGACGTCGAAGGTCCCGCCGCCGAGGTCGTAGATCGCCACCCGCTCCTTCTCGGCCTTGTCGAGCCCGTAGGCGAGGGCGGCCGCGGTGGGTTCGCTGATGATTCTCTGCACCGACAGGCCCGCGATCCGGCCGGCGTCCCGCGTGGCCTGCCGCTGCGAGTCGTCGAAATAGGCCGGGACCGTGATCACGGCGTCGGTCACCTTCTCGTTGAGGTAGTCCTCGGCCGAACACCTCAGGTGCTCGAGCAGCATGGCGGATATCTCGGGGGGGCTGTACTGCCGGCCGCGGACCGAAACCCGGACGTCCCCGTTCGAGGCCGCTGAAAGCCGGTAGGGGAGGTAGGGCTGCATCTTCTGGACTTCGGGGTCTTCGTAGCGCCGGCCCATCATCCGCTTGATCCCGTGGACGGTGTTCTCGGCGTTGGTCACCGACTGGCGCCTGGCGATCTGCCCCAGCAGCCTCTCGCCCTTGGCCGTGAAGGCTATGACCGACGGGGTCGTCCTCCCGCCCGTGCCGTTGGGGATAATCCGGACCGCCCCCTCCTCCAGGACCGCGACGCACGAATTCGTCGTTCCCAGGTCAATGCCTATGATTCTGCCCATTTAGGATTCTTCGCCTTCCTGCGCTTCCGAGGAGACGGCAACGATCACCTGGGCCGGGCGCAGGAGCCTGTCCTTGAAAAGGTACCCGCGGCGCAGTTCCTGGACAACCGTGTCCTCCCGGCAGCCGGCATCGTTGAGGCTCGACAGGGCCTCGTGCAGGTGCGGGTCGAAAGGCTTCCCCTCCGATTCGATGGGGACCACGCCCGCCCGGCTGAAGGTGTCGAGCAGCTGCCTGTACAGGAGCTGGACGCCCTCGTGGTACTGGCGGACGGCCTCGGGGACGCTCCCGCCCTTCTCCATGGTTTCCAGGGCCCGTTCGCAGGCGTCGACGACGGGCAGAAACTCCAGCAGGACGGAGCTTTTGGCCAGCATCATGGCGTCGGCATTCTCCTTGCCCATCCGTTTCCTGTAGTTTTCGAACTCCGCCGCCTTGCGCAGGAACCGGTCCTGCCACTCGGCCGCCTCCGCCCGGGCCTTCTCCAGATCCGGTTCGGGCCCGCCGGGGGCCTCCCCGGCCTCCTTTAGGCCGGGCGCGCCGGGTTCGTTGTCGTCCGTTTCCGGAGCCTGCATGTCCGCTTTCCATGTCATGGTGTCTAGTTCCCCGTTTCGAGCACCCGCCCGAACAGCCTCGCCACGTAGTCGACCAGGGCGATCGCTCGCGCGTACTCCATCCGCGTGGGCCCGAGAATGCCCAGCGATCCCCGCGTGTTGTCGCCGACGACATAGCGGGAGGTGATCAGGGTGCAGTCCTCGATTCCCGGCAGCGCATTTTCCGCGCCGATCGTTATGTGGACCTCCTGGCTGTCCCCTTCGATGCAGCGGGCAATCAGGGCCGCGAGCCTGTTCTTCTCCTCGATGGTTTCGAACAGGAGCTTCATCTTGGTAATATCGGTGAAATCGGGCGTGTTGATTAGGTTGGAAGCCCCGTCTAGGTAGATGTGCGCTTCGGTCTCGCCTTCGGTTTCCGTGAAGGAGCGCGCGCCGAGCGCGATGACGCGCTGCGTGAACGCGTCGTAGAGGGCCTGGTCCCGCCGCAGCATGCCGAGGATCTGGAGCCGGATGTCGTGGAGGGTCCGGCCCTTGTAGTTGTCCACGATACAGCGTGCCGCCTGGTCGAGCTCCGCCTGGGAGATATCCTCGCGGTAATGAATGATCCGGTTCTGCACGATCCCCGAGCGCGCCACGAGGATGACGAGGATTCTGCTGTCTGTAAGTTTCGTAAAATGAATATGTTTCAGTGCGACGCCGCCGATCGGCGGCGACAGGACGATCCCCACGTTCTTCGACACGCGCGACAGGACCTGGCTGGTCCTCTCCATGAAGTGCTCCGCGCTGTCGTCGAGCTTCAGGTCCCGGTCGATCACTTTTCTGTCGCGGACGGAAATGTTGCGGCGCTCCAGGAGGCGGTCCACGTAGAAACGGTATGCCTTGTCGGTCGGAACGCGGCCCGCGGAGGCGTGCGGCTGGTCGAGGTATCCCATGTCCTCAAGATCCGCCATGATGTTGCGGACCGTCGCCGGGCTCAGCCCTTCGCTGCTGTGCCGGGCCACACTCCGGCTCCCCACCGGTTTCCCGGTGATGATGTGCGTGGAGATGACCCAGTGAAGGATCTCCCGCGCCCGCTCGTTCGCCAGATAGTCGTTTGTTTCGGCCATGTCGGTCCAACGGGCCGCCCCGGCCGGTTCCCCGGCGCGGTTTGACATGCGGCCAATCCCTTCTAAAGTATAGTATCCGTTCCCCGTTCGCGCAAAAGGAACTTCCGGGGACGGGGGCAAAGAAAAGGGGACGCGGCGCCCGGAAATCCGTCCTCGGGCTCCGCGTCCCCGTCTGTGGTGCGGCCGCCGGGGGGCCGTCAGGGGATGACGATGCTGGTGTACAGGGTCCCCGATTCCAGGGCGCCGGACTGCGTCCTCCCGGCCCGGAGGAACTTCAGGACCACGGCCTCGCCTCTGTCGAGCCCCCGCACGATCTCGAGCAGGTCCTGGGCGGTACGGACCGGGGCGCCGTTGGCCTCGACGATGATGTCCCCGTTGCCGGACTGGTCCGCGCCGACAAGCCCCGCGTCGTCGGCGAGGCTGCCGGGGGAGACCGAGGTCACAAGGGCGCCGCCGTCGATATTGAGGCTCTGCTGGATCTGCCCGGGAAGATTGTCGAACTCCAGGCCGATTTCAGCCTTGGCCGGCGCCTCCTCCTCGGGGAAACGGAACCGGCTCCTTTCCGCCTCGGGCTCGAACTCCCTTTCGTCGAGCTTGACGTCGAACACCTTCTCCTGGCCCTTGCGGACCACCTTGACCTTGACCGTGTGCCCCGGCGTGGCTTCGGCCACGGCGACGAGGAAATCCTGGACCCCGATCACCTTCTTGCCGTTGAACTCCACGATGACGTCCTCGGCCGCAATGCCCGCCTTGGCGGCCGGCCCGGGCGCGTCGGCCGCGCCGTTGCCGCCGATGACCTTCGTCACCAGCACCCCGGACCCCTGCTTCACGCCGAAATATTCGGCCATGGCCTCGGTGAACGGCAGCGAGTTGTAGTAGACGCCCAGGTACCCGCGCGACACCTTCCCCTTCTCCAGGATCTGGTTGTAGACCTTGACGAAAAGATGCGCGGGGACGGCGAACCCCACCCCGGCGCTCGAGCCCGAGGAGGTGTGGATGAAGCTGTTGATCCCGACCACCTCCGCGTTCATGTTCACCAGGGGCCCGCCGCTGTTCCCGGGGTTGATGGCGGCATCGGTCTGCAGGTAGTCGTTGAACTGCGTGTACTGGGTGATCCCGGAATCCTGGGGGAAGGTGCGCCCGATGGCGGAGACGATACCGGCGGTCACCGTCTGGTCCAGGTTGAACGGGCTCCCGATCGCAAGGACCCAGTCGCCCACCTTTATGCTCCTGGAATTGCCGATTTTAGCGTAGGGGAAATCCTTGTCGCCGCTGATCTTGATGACGGCGATATCGGAGATCGGGTCCGTGCCGACGACCTTGGCCGTGAACTCCCTCCGGTCGGCCAGGCTCACCTTGATCCGCGTGGCGTCCTCCACGACATGGTTGTTGGTGATGATGTACCCCTTGGGGTCGACGATGACGCCCGACCCCAGGCTGCGCCGCATCTGCTGTTCCGGCATCATGTTCGGCCCGAAGAAAGGGCCGAAAAAATCGAAGAACGGGTCCTGCGTGTCCGGGCCGGGCGCCGCAGGCCGCCGGATGACCTCCTGGGTGTTGATGTTGACCACGGCCGGCTCCATGCGGCTCGAAACCTGCTCGAACGCCCTCGACAGCGCCAGGACATCCTCGCCCGCGACCGGCTTGCCGTCGGTCTGCATCTCCAGGCTGCTGTCTCCGGGGGGAGCCGTGGCGTCGACGCGATCCGACATCAGGGTCCCGATCCCTATGCCCAGGCCGAGAACCAGCAAAACCATGAAAAAACCGAGGAGCTTCCCGCCCCCCTTCTTCCCGCGTGTATCCGGGTTCTCGTTCATGTGTGCTCACCTCCGTGAAAACATCGCTTGACCTACATGACCATTGTACGCGCCGACGGCCCTCCCGTTGCATAATTCGGCCGGGGCGGCCGGGGCCGGATGTGTTTTTCGATCGTATATCGACAGGTGCCGTCGTGTCAAATCGAAGGGGAAAAGGGACGGCCGTCCCCCCCGCCGGGGCCTCAGGGCGGGTCGGCCCCCGCCGCGCGGAAAGCCTTCTTCCAGTCCGCATAGCGCCCCCCGGCCCTCCAGGCCCGCATGGCCGCAAGCCCCGCAGCCTCGTCCCCCTGCGCCAGCATGTATTCGACCCAGGCCCATCGCGGGGAGCTGGGGCGGACGTCCACCTTCTGCCGGAGCCCCGAGCGCAGCCGCGCGAGCTTGGACTCGAGCGAGGCGACCGGCTCGAACGGCGCGCCGCCGAGCGGGGTGTTCCGCTTCGGCACGAAAGGCGCGACGCTGAGGGAGAGCGGGCAGATTTTCGACAGCTCCAGGGAAAACCGGATGCATTCGTCGACATCCTCCCCGGTCTCCCCGGGCAGGCCGATCATCTGGTAGAGCTTCAGGCGCTGCATGCGGCAGGAGCGTACGAGCCCGGCCGCCCGGATCAGGTGCTGCTCGGTCGTCTGCCGGCCCACGGCGGCGCGCAACCGCTCCGAGAGCCCGTCCGAGGCGGTCGTCAGCGTCCGGTACCCGCCCTCGGAAAGGATCCCCACCAGCTCTTCGTCCAGGCGGTCGGCCCGCAGGCTCGAGACCCCGATCCGGCGCCCGGAGGCCACGATCGCGCGCGCCAGGGGGATGATGTCCGGGTGGTCGGTCACGGCGGCGCCCACGAGCCCGACGCGGGTTGCGGACCCGGGGATCCGCCCGAGCACCCTGTCGGCGGGCACCGGGCGCAGGCCGCCTCGCTCGGATCGGCGCATCACGCAGTAGGCGCACCCGCGGGAGCACCCCCTTCCGGCCTCGACGAGAAACATCGACGCCCAGACCGCCCGGCGCGTCACGATCTGCGAGCAGGCCGGCAGGCGGGCGTCATCGGCCCGCGCCGGCGCCGGGATGCCGGGGGAGACGCCGGGGACGTAGAATCCCGGCACCCGGCCTAGCCGCCCGAGCAGGTCCGCCTTCGGCGTCCCGGGCGCCTGCTCGAGGAAAGTGTGCACCAGGTCTTCGCCTTCGCCCAAACATACCAGGTCCACGAAAGGCGCCAGGACGACCGGGTTCGACACGGAGAGGGGGCCGCCGGCCACGATGAGTGGATGGGCCCCGGATCGGTCCTCCCTCCTCAGGGGGATGCCGCTCGAATCGAGCATCTCCAGCAGGCCGGGCAGTTCCAGCTCCCAGGCGATGCTGAAGGCGACGACGGGGAAATCGCCCAGCGGGGTTTCGTTTTCGTAGGTGAAAACCGGCACCCGGCGCCGGCGGTACTCCTCCGGGCTGTCGGGGAGGAAGGCCCTTTCGGCCGAGACGCCGGGATGCAGGTTCATCTCCCGGTACAGCGTCTGGAACCCGAGCGAGCTCATGCCGACGGCGTAGGGGGAGGGGTGGCACAAAGCCACCGACACCCTGCCCGCCTTCCTGAGGACCCCGACCTCGTCCCGTACCCGGTCCCGCACCGGCTGCAGCAGCTCCCACGCGCTCATGGGGCCGCCTCCGGGCGGCGCCCCGGGGTTTGCGATCCCCTGCCGGCCGGCGCCATGTCATGCCCCCCGATCGATGCCGGGCCAGAGGATCCTGTGCAGCTGCAGCTGCAGGCGGACGTCGAGCCCGCACTCCAGTATCCATCCGGCCAGGGTGTCGGGCGGCACCGTGCCGCCGACGGGCGAGACCAGGATGCTCCCGACCCGGAGCGCATCCCGGTGCCGCCGGATCAGGCCGCAGGCCCAGTCGAAATCCTCCCGGTCCGAAACGACGAACTTCAGTTCGTCCCGGGGGGTCAGAAAGCGGATGTTCTCGTAGAGGTTGCGGTCCGCCATCTTGCTCGACGGGCACTTGAAATCCATGATCTTGCAGACCCTGGGGTCGACGCCTCCGAGCGGCCGGTGCCCCCCGGTTTCGAGCAGCACCGTGTAGGACCGCTCGAGCAGGGCCGCGAAAAGATCGTGGACGGACGCCTGGAGCATCGGCTCGCCGCCCGTCACCAGCGCCAGGCGGGTCGGGTAGGCCGCGACGGACCGGAGAATGCCGGGAACGGACATCTCCGTGCCCCCGGTCCGGGCGTATTCGGTGTCGCAGTAGCTGCACCGCAGGTCGCAGCCGGCCAGGCGGATGAAGGCGCACGGCCTGCCGGCATGGGTCGATTCCCCCTGGATGCTGTAGAAGATTTCACTGACTTTCATGGCCGCCCTTCCGGCACCCGGTGGCGCCCTTCCGGCGCCCGGTGGCGCGCCGCCGGCGCCGGCCGAGCACCCTGCCGAGGGCCTGGCCGGTGGCGGAGGCCGCGCTGCGGGCGACCGCCTCGGGGGTCCCCTCGGCGACGATCTCCCCGCCCCCCAGGCCCCCCTCGGGGCCGAGATCGATGACCCAGTCGGCCGTCTTGATGACGTCGAGGTTGTGCTCGATGACGACGACCGTGTTCCCCAGGTCCACGAGGCTGCCCAGGATCTCCAGCAGCTTCCTGACGTCGTGGAAGTGGAGCCCCGTGGTGGGCTCGTCGAGGATGTACAGGGTTCTCCCGGTCGCGCGCCGGCTGAGTTCCCGGGAGAGCTTCACCCGCTGGGCCTCCCCCCCCGAAAGCGTCGTCGCCGGCTGGCCGAGCTGGACGTACCCCAGCCCGACCGCGTCCAGGGTCTCGAGCTTCCGCGCGATGTGCGGGAGGTGGCCCAGCAGCGCACAGGCGTCGCTGATGTTCATCGCCAGCAGGTCCGCGATCGAATACCCCTTGTACTTCACCGAGAGCGTTTCATTGTTGTAGCGTTTCCCCCGGCAGGTTTCGCACAGCACGTGGACGTCGGGGAGGAAGCTCATCTCGATGCGGCGCATCCCGTCGCCCTGGCAGTCCTCGCACCGCCCCCCCCGGACGTTGAAGCTGAACCGCCCCGCGCGGTAGCCGCGCATGCGCGATTCCGGCAGCATGGCGAACAGTTCCCGCAGAGGGGTGAACAGCCCCGTGTAGGTCGCGGCGTTCGACCGCGGCGTGCGGCCGATGGGGGACTGGTCGATTTCGATCACCTTGTCCAGGTGCTCGATCCCGAGGACCCGGTCGTGCAGGCCGGGCTGCGTCGCGGCCCGGTGGAGCTTCCGGGCCAGGACCCGGTAGAGAATATCGTCGACGAGCGAGGATTTGCCCGCCCCCGACACCCCGGTCACGCACACGAGCATCCCGAGGGGGAAGGAGACCCGCAGGTTCTTCAGGTTGTTCTGGCGCGCCCCCACGACGGTCACGCGCTTGCCGTTCCCCTTGCGCCTGGAGGCGGGGACCTCGATGGAGAGCTCGCCTTTGAGGTATTTCCCGGTCAGGGAACCGGGGGCCCGCATGATGTCGGCCAGCGTGCCGGAGCCCACGACGGCGCCCCCGGCGCGCCCCCCCTCCGGCCCGAGGTCGATGATATGGTCGGCCCTGTGCATGGTATCCTCGTCGTGCTCGACGACGAGGACCGTGTTCCCGAGGCCCTTGAGCTCGACGAGGGTGTCGAGCAGGCGGCTGTTGTCCCGGGGATGCAGGCCGATCGAGGGCTCGTCCAGGACGTAGAGGACCCCCCGCAGGCGGGAGCCGATCTGCGTGGCCAGGCGGATCCTCTGCCCCTCGCCGCCGGAGAGCGACGCCGCGGGGCGGTCCAGGGACAGGTAGCCCACCCCGACGTCGAGGAGGAACTCGATGCGGTCGCGGATCTCTGCGAGCACCTGAGCGGCGATCTGCGACTCCCTCCCGGTCAGCTCGATGCGCGCGAAGGCCTCGCGGGCCTGTTCGAGCGGCATGCGGGCGTAGTCGGAAACGGACAGCCCGTTGATCTTCACCGCCCTGCTTTCGGGCCGGAGGCGGGACCCCGCGCACGCCGCGCAGGGCCGGGCCGTGAACAGATTCTCGCACTCCTGCAGGGCGTCGGCGCCGCCCTCGGCGGCGCCGAGGGACTCGATCCACCGGCAGACGCCCTCGAACGTGCCGCGGGCCCGTTTGGGCGCCGCGCCGGCGCCGGGCGCATCGAGGTTGCCGTAGAAGAAGGCGCGGCGGGCCGCGGCGGGCATCCGGCTGAAGGGCGTGCCGGGATCGATGCCGGACTCCCGGACGATGAAGTCGAGCGACGCGCGCAGGTGCCGCACCAGACGGGCGCTGGTAACGGCGAACTCCAGGGAGGAGACCGGCTGGTCCGGATCCGCGACGATGGCCTCCGGGTCGGCCAGTCTCTCGACCCCCGTCCCGTTGCAGGCGGGGCAGGCGCCGTGGGCGGAATTGAACGAGAAGGACCGGGGCTCCAGGGTGGGGATGCTGACGCCGCAGTCGACGCAGGCCTGCCGCTCGGAAAATATCCGTTCCTCCCCGTCCTGGACTTCGACGGAGACCAGGCCCTCGGCCAAACGCAGCGCTGCCTGCACCGAGGATTCCAGCCGGCGCCGGAGGCCTTCCCGGATCAGGACCCGGTCGACGATGACCTCGATGGTGTGGTTGTGATTCTTGCGGAGCCGGATGTCCTCGTCCAGGTCGCGCACCCGCCCGTCGACGCGCACCTTCAGGTACCCCTTCCCGAGATAGGTCTCGAAAAGCTTCCGGAACTCCCCCTTCCGGTCGCGCACGACCGGGGCCATGATGGTGATCCGGGCGCCCGCGGGATAGGACGCGATCGCATCGACGATCTGCTCCGGGGTCTGGCGGGAGATCGGCTTGCCGCAGACAGGGCAGCTCGGCGCCCCCACCGAGGCGAACAGCAGGCGCATGTAATCGTAGATCTCCGTGACCGTGCCCACGGTGGAACGGGGGCTCCGGCTCGTGGTTTTCTGCTCGATGCTGATGGCGGGCGACAGCCCCTCGACGCTGTCGACTTCCGGCTTCTCCATCCGCTCCAGAAACTGGCGCGCATAGGACGACAAGGATTCGACATAGCGGCGCTGGCCCTCGGCGTAGATCGTGTCGAAGGCGAGGCTGGATTTCCCGGATCCGGATAAACCCGTGATAACGGTTATTTTATGCCTCGGAATCTCCAGGTTGAGATTCTTCAGGTTGTGCTGGCGCGCACCGCGAACGATTATTTCGTTTAACATAGGCAAACCGGACCCTTCATTGTACGGCCCGCGGCCGACGGGGTCAATGAGCCAGCCGTGTGCCCCGGGGGGCCCGGGGGCCCCGGGGGGCCCGATTGTGCTTGACAGGCGGCGAAGAGGCCGGGGTATGCTCGGGGCAACCTTGCATGCCGAAACTGCCAGGTTTTCAAAAACGCGCAAAACAAATACCGGAACGGCGTCGTATGTAACCAATGTGCCGCCTCTGCCGGACCGCGGCGTCGGATCGCAGGACAACCGAAGACCGAAATGGAGTCCAGTCATGCCAGAAGAAAAAAAATCGGATGCCACCCCCAAAAGCTCCGGGAGCGTATCCCGCCGGTCATTCCTCAAGGATGCCGGCATCGCGGTCGGAGCACCGGCCCTGGCGTCCATCCCGGGGATCCCCGGGCAGGCGGCCGCCGCCGAGCCCGCCGCCGGGCCCCCGCCGGCGGAGCCGCCCGTGTGCACGACGATCCAGGTCGAGGCCCAGAAAACGGTCGAACTGACGGTCAACGGCGGGAAATACCGGCTCGCGGTGGAGCCGCACTGGAGCCTGCGGCAGCTGCTGCGCGACACGATCGGGCTGACCTCGCCGAAGGACTGGTGCGGGGGCCTGGGCGCCTGCGGGTCCTGCACCGTCATCGTCAACGGCCGCCCCGTGCTGTCGTGCCTGACCCTGGCCTGCGAATGCGGCGGCGCGGCCGTCGAAACGGCGGAGGGGATCGCCAAATCCGGCCACCCCATCATCCAGGCCTACATCGACAACAACGCCTTCCAGTGCGGCTACTGCACGCCGGGCTTCGTCTGCACGGCGAAAGCCCTGCTCGACCGCAACGGCGACCCCACGGAAGCGGACGCGCGCGACGCCCTCGGCGGCAACCTCTGCCGCTGCGCCAGCTACCAGCAGCATCCCCCGGCCGTGCTGCAGGCGGCCCGGGAGCTGAAGAAGGCCTGAAGACATCTGTCACGGCAGTCCGGCGGCAATCGCCGCCATGAAAGGGAACGGGAGCCCCCGATGAAAACAATCAGGAGATTCAACCATGTCGATGCGCACACGGTCGAGGAGGCCGCTTCCATCCTGCGGGGAGGCGGGGCTTCGGCGCTCTCGGGCGGGACGGACCTGCTCGGCACCCTGCGGTTCGAAGTGCTGCCGGAGTACCCTGAAACCGTCGTGAACCTGAAAACCATCCCGGGCCTGGATTTCATCAAAGAGGACGCGGCCGGGCTCCGGATCGGCGCCACGACACGGCTCGAGGACATCGCCCGAAGCGAAACCGTCCGGGCCCGCTACGGGGCGCTGGCCGAAGCGGCCCACCGGAGTGCTTCCCCGCACATCCGGGAGATGGGCACTCTGGCCGGCAATATCTGCCAGCTGACCCGCTGCTGGTACTTCCGCCTCCCCGACAACCGGTTCCACTGCATCCGCAAGGGGGGGACGCAGTGCTTCGCCGTCTCCGGGGACAACCGGTACCACTCCATCTTCGGCGCCATCCGGTCCTGTTTCGCCGTCAACCCGAGCGACACGGCCCCGGCCCTGGTCGCGCTCGGCGCCAGGATACAGACCGACAGGCGCCTGATCGACGCCGGGGAGTTCTGGGACATGGCCGTGCCCGGCTCCACGGTGCTGGCCCCCGACGAGATCGTCACGGAGATCCAGATCCCCCGCCCGGACGCCGGTTCGAAAAGCGCCTTCCTGAAGTTCGCGATCCGCAAATCGATCGACTTCCCCATCGTCAACTGCGCCGTGGCCGCTCACGGCGGCAGCGCCCGCATATGCCTCAACGCCGTCTACAACAAGCCCTGGCGGGCCACGGCGGCCGAGGAGTCCATCCGCGGGAAGGCGATCACCGAGGAGAGCGCCGACGCCGCGGGCGCCGCGGCGGTCGAAACCGCCCGGGCCCTCCCCGGCGACCGGAACACGTGGAAGATCCAGATCGCCAGGACCCTGGTGAAGCGGGCCCTGCTGGCCTGCGCCTAGCCCCCGGCCCGGATTCGGGGCCTTTTCTCCTCTTTCCTTTTACGGGCGCCTGCGGCTACAATCAGGCCTGGACCCCGGAGGCGCCGAAACAGGACCATGGCACAGACCCCGCAACGCAATCGGAAGATACTCGTGACGGGCGGCACCGGCTACATCGGGTCGCATACGGCCGTGGCGCTGCAGGAGCAGGGGTTTGACGTCGTCATCGTCGACAACCTGTCGAACTCCCACGCCGGGGTCGTCGACAGGATCGCCGCCATCACCGGCGCCAGGCCCGGGTTCCACCAGTTCGACCTGCTCGACCGGGAACGGACGGTCGCCCTTCTGGGGGCGGTCCCCGGGCTGTGCGGGATCATCCATTTCGCCGCCTACAAGGCGGTCGGCGAATCGATGAAGGACCCCCTGCTCTACTACCGCAACAACCTCGTTTCCCTGATGAATATCCTGGAGGGGATGCGGGCGCACCGGATCGCAAACCTCGTCTTCTCCTCCTCCTGCACCGTCTACGGCCAGCCCGACGAGCTGCCGGTCCGGGAGACCTCCCCGGTCAAGGAAGCCTGGTCCGCCTACGGGAGCACCAAGCAGATCTCCGAGGAGATGATCCGCTTTTCGGTCCGGGCCTACGGGATCCGGGCCATCGCGCTGCGCTACTTCAACCCCGTCGGCGCCCATGAATCGGCCCGGATCGGGGAGTTTCCCCGGGGCATCCCCAACAACCTGGCCCCGTTCATCACGCAGACGGCCATCGGCCTGCGCGAGGAGCTGGAGGTCTTCGGTTCCGACTACCAAACGCCGGACGGAACCGCGGTCCGCGACTTCATTCACGTCGTCGACCTGGCCAACGCCCACGTTCTTGCCGTCGCCCGGATGATCGAGGGCAGGACGCGGTCGGACTTCGAGGTCTACAACCTCGGCACGGGCAAGGGGACCAGCGTCCTCGAGGCGATCCGGTCGTTCGAAAAGGTGTCGGGGCGGAAGCTGAAATACCGCCTCGTCGGCCGCAGGACGGGGGACATCGAGCAGGTGTGGGCCGACGCGTCGCTGGCCAACAGGGAGCTGGGCTGGAGGGCCGAGAGGGGCCTGGACGAGATGATGGAATCCGCATGGAAATGGGAGCAGGCCCTGGCCGGGGAAAGGGCGGATGAAAGGGCCTGACCCTTTCCAGGTTCAGGGGCCTGACCCTTTCCAGGTTCAGGGGCCTGACCCTTTCCAGGTTCAGGGGCCTGACCCTTTTCAGGTTCAGGGGACCGACCCCTGTCAAGGGATCGGATCGGGCAGGCGGACCTCGACCTCCCGTACCGCGTTCTTGCGGAGAACCTGTACCGAGACGATCGAACCGTTGGGCAGTCCGCGCAGGTAGGTGGAAACCCGCCCGGGGTCGTCCACCGGGTCTCCGTCGACCGACAGGATGACATCGCCGTTTTTGATACCCGCCCTGTCGGCCGGGGACTGCCGCGCGATGTTGAGGACCAGGAGGCCCTTGTCGGCCCCGATCTCCAGGAAACGGGCGAGTTCGGGCGTCAGGGCGACGGTGTCGAACCCGATCCGGGGCCTCTCCGCCCCTGCAGTCCGCCCCGGGTCGGTCGTCAGCCGCGCCGGCTCAAACGGGTCCTGCAGGTCGAGCATCAGGTCCTCGAGCGGGTTGCGGTGCTGCCGCTCCCCGATTTGGGCCGTCAGTTTCAGGGGCTGCCCGCGGCGGAGGATCTCCAGCTCCGCCACCGCCCCGACGGGCGTGTCCTCGACCAGGTGGATAAGCCCGAGCACGTCCTCGACCTTCCGGCCGTTGTAGCGGAGCACGATATCGGACGGGGCGAGCCCGGCCCTGTGCGCCGGGCCGTCGGGGACGACGCGCCCGATCCCCACCCCGGGTCCGGAGGGCAGGCGGATGTTCTCGGGATAGACCCCCAGCCAGCCCGTGCGGATGTCCCCGTTTTTCTCGATGATTTTCTGTGCGGATGCCAGAAGCTCCGCAACGGGATAGACCACGCTGCGCACCCCCGAGGGATCCTGGCTGACGATGAATCCGAGCACCCGGTGATCGCCGGTGAACAAGGGCTGTCCGACGTCAAGAAGCGGGCGGTTGGTCCGGACCACCCACCCGGACTGTTCCCGCAGGACGCCCCTCGGGCTGATCGAGAGAACCTGGGTCGCCCGGAACCGCGCGCCGGCCGGGCCCTGAAGAACGGGGGCGATGACGGTGGCCCCCTCGTGGAGGTCGCATTCGGCGCAGATGGACGTCCGGCGCAGCCCGCCTTCGGGAACGTGGATTACGGCGGCCCCGTTGCCGTGGTCGATGCCCACGAGATCCCCCCGGTGGCGCCGGCCTTCGGAGGCCTCGATTTCAAACCGGGAGTTCGCCCTTTCGATGAAAATCCTGCCGTAGCCCAGAAACGTCATGATGTGGCCGCCGGCGTCGAGTACGACTCCCGGCGAGGAGAATTTCTGGATCACGACCGGGTTGTACTCTTCCAGGAGGCGCCCGGTGAGCACCAAGGCCTCGCCGGTTGCGCGCAGCTCGTTGGTGACATGGATGCGGACCAGCGCCGACGCCTCGTAGGGGGACTCGGCCCGGAGGCCGGCGGGAAACGCCGCCAGGAGCAGGGCAACCAGGCACAGGCGGCATGCGGAACGGATGGACATCATTCGTGTCATGGCGGATCTAGTGGCTGACATTGGTTATGAAATACTCTTCCGAGGGCAGGCCGATCTGCATCCGGATGGTGTTCGGCAGGGGGACAATCATGGGGAGGTCATCCGGGCCGATGGCCGTGTATTCGCGGTAGTCGTTCTCGTCGGTCTGCACATACACGGTCAGCCCCCGTCCGTACCCGGCCGCGTCCCATTCGGGGCGGAATCCCTCGAAGGCGGGCGGCAGGAAAGCCGCGTCCCCGCCCGGGCCGGACCCGTCCCGGCCGAGCCAGGCGAGCCAGCCCGCCCCCAGGGCGAGGGCAACGCCGGCGGCCAGGGCGCAGGTCCGCAGCGAGGGCAGGTCGAAACCGAACACCCAGAGCCGCCGGACGGTCGGAAAACGGCGGCGGAGCTTGCGCGCGGCTATCGCGTCGAGGATCGAAGCCTCGAAATCTGCGGGCGCCTTGACCCTTTCCATGTCATGGACCCGCCGGCGCAGGTCCTCGGCCGAGGCCAGCTCCCGGCCGCAGCGGACGCATTGCCGGGCATGCCGTTCCATCCCGAAGCGGCCGGCGAAATCCATGCCGTTTTCGAGGTAATCCTCCAGTTGCTTCTGAAAGGTGCGGCAGTTCATACAGGCACTTCCTAAGGTCCGTCCTTTGCGACTACCAGCTGGTACGTCGGTTCATTTGTAGCGTTCCAATTTTCTCTGCAGCAGTTCCCGCGCCCTGTGGAGCCTGGACTTGATGGTCCCCGGCGAACACTGTAGCACCGTTGCGATGGTCTCGTAGGGCAATTCCTGGACCTCCCGCATGACGAAGGCCGTCCGGTACTTCTCCGGCAGGGACCGGATGGCGTCCCCGATGATCCGGCCGCTCTCCCTGCGCAGCACCTCCTCGCCGGGTCCGGACCGGGCGTCGGCGATCTCCTGCTCGGGGGGGCCCCCATCCTCGGGCGCCCGCTTCCCCCAGATATTGCGGTAGAACACCCGGCCGCGCCTCTTGCGGTACCGGATCTCGTCGATCGCGAGGTTGGTCGCGATCCGGTAGATCCACGTGGAGAACTGGTAGACGTTGCTGTAGCGGTGGATGTTCCGGTAAACCCTGAGAAAGGTCTCCTGGCACAGGTCGGCGGAGGTCTCGTAATCCCCCAGGATCATGTTGATGTAGTTGGTGATGGCGTCCTTGTATTTGCCGACGAGCTGCGCGAAAGCGCCGTCGTCGCCCGCGATGAAATCCCGGACAAGCAGGTTGTCGGCCGCCGGCTCGCTGCGCCCGATGTCGGCGTGGAGGCCGTCGAGGCTGATGGACGTTTCCCGGAGCTCCGAGGGCACTGTTTTCTCCTCTTTTCGAAAGCCCATTACGTTCGGGGGATGGTTGACTGCATCGTTTCACCGCGCCGCCGGGGTGCAGCCGCCGCCCGTTTCCGGGCCTCCCGGGCTGCACGACACCACCTGACATGTACGGAAAACGGCGGCTGCAGTTCCAATTATTTTGCCTCCATCCAGTTCTCGGCCGCCTTCAGGTCCACGACCAGGGGCACGTCGAGATCGGCCGCCCGCTCCATTTCCCCCCGCAGAAGCGCCGAGGTTTCCTCGAGCTCCGTCTCCGGGACCTCCAGGATCAGCTCGTCGTGCACCTGAAGCAGAATCCGGGACGCGAGCCGCTTCTCCGTGAGAACCCGGTGGATTCGGATCATGGCGATTTTGATGATGTCCGCCGCGGTCCCCTGTATGGGGCTGTTGACCGCCGTCCGTTCGGCGAACTGGCGCAGGTTGTGGTCCTTGCTGTGGATATCCGGTATCGGCCGCAGCCTCCCGAAGAGCGTCCGCACCACCCCGGTGCGGCGCGCGTCCTCGAGCGTGGCGTCGAGCCAGTCCCGGACCCCCCGGTAGCGCTCGAAGTACGCATCGATGAATTTCTGGGCCGCGTCCCTGGAAATGCCCAGCGTCTGGGCCAGCCCGAAGGCCGAAAGCCCGTAGATGATCCCGAAGTTGATGACCTTGGCGCGGCGGCGGCACTCCGCGGGATTGTCGAGCTCCTCCCGGGTGAAGACCTCGCGCGCCGTCCGCTCGTGGATGTCCTCGCCCGCCCGGAAGGCCTCGACCAGCACGCGGTCCCCGCATAGATGCGCCAGCACCCGCAGCTCCACCTGGGAGTAGTCGGCCGAAAGCAGCACGTTCCCCTCGTCGGCGACGAACGCGCGCCGGATCCGGCGCCCCGCCGAGGTCCGGACGGGGATGTTCTGCAGGTTCGGGTCGGAGCTCGACAGGCGGCCCGTGGCGGTCCCGGTCTGGTTGAACGACGTGTGGACCCGGCCCGTCCGCGGGTGGATCAGCGCGGGGAGCGCGTCGACGTAGGTCGACTTGAGCTTGGCCGTCTGCCGGTAGTCGAGCACGAGCCTCGGGAGCTCGTAGGTCGCGGCGAGCTCCTCGAGCACCGCCTGGTCGGTGCTGTAGGACCCCGTCTTGCGCGTGCGGCGCCCGGACGGGAGGTTCAGCCTCTCGAACAGGACGGCGCCGAGCTGCTTCGGGGAGTTGATGTTGAACTCGGTGCCGGCCGCCTGGTGGATGTCCCGCTTGAGACCCTCGAGCTGGGCGTCCATTTCCGCGGACATCTCCTCGAGGATCCCGCGGTCGACCCGGATGCCGTTGGTTTCCATGGCCGCCAGGACCGGGACGAGCGGGAGCTCGATGTTGTCGTAGAGCCACCGGAGCCCCTCCCCGTCCAGGCGCGGCTCGAGCTTCGCGTGCAGCCCGATGAGGGCGGCAGCCTGGCCGCTGAGCCTTTCCTTGACCTGGTCCCGGTCGGGCGGCAGCAGGCCCTCCTCCTCGACGTGGTCGGCCTCGACCGGGACGCCCAGCTGCTCCAGGGCCCACCGCTCCAGGGAATAATCCCCGGCGTTCGGCGCGGTCAAAAACGCCATCAGCATCGCGTCCTCGGGCGGGGCCGCAGCCTGCAGCCCCCGGTCCCGTTGCGACAGCATCCAGAGCTTGGAGTCCCAGCAGACCTTCCTCAGGCCGGGATCCCCGGCCAGGCGGCGCCAGGCGGCGGCATCGGCCTCGTTGCCGAAATCGTACAGGACCGCGTCCCCCGACACGGCAGCCGCGCACCCGAAGCGGGCGGTTCTGCGGCCCAGGGTGCCCCGGCTGTAGGCCAGCTGCATGTAGAGGGCCGCGCGGCCGCCTGCGGTCGCCGGCGCCCCCCCGGGGCCCTCGCCGGAGTGCCAGCGCCCCCTGGCCGGGGGGGACGCGGCCTCCGCGGAAAACTCCCGCATCAGGGAGTGGAACTCCAGTTCCGAAAAGAGCTCGTAGGCGGCCTCCCGGTCGGGCTCGGAGCGCTCCAGGGCGGCCAGGTCCAGATCGATCGGCAGATCCTGCCGGATCGTCGCCAGTTCCCGGCTCATGAGGACGCGGTCGGCATTCTGCGCGAGGCTTTCCCGGTGGGACTTTTTGGAGATCCGGCCGGGATCGGCCAGCAGGGCGTCGATGCTGCCGTGGGCCCGGATCAGCTCGCGCGCGCCCTTTTCCCCGATCCCCGGAGCGCCCGGTATGTTGTCGGAGGCGTCCCCCCACAGCCCGAGCAGGTCGGCCACCTGGTCGGGGCGCACGCCCAGCTTCTCCTGCACCCCGTCGCGGTCGAGCACGAGGTTGTTTTTCATCGTGTCCAGGACGCGGACGCTGTCGTTGACCAGCTGCAGCATGTCCTTGTCGCTGGTCACGATGACCGTCTCCAGGCCCTCCATGGTCGCCTTGCGCGCCAGCGTCCCGATGACGTCGTCGGCCTCGTAGCCCTCGTAGGCGATGACCGGCACCCTAAACGCGCCGCACACCTTCCGTATGTAGGGGATCTGGTCGACCAGGTCCGGCGGCATCGGCTTGCGGGTGGCCTTGTAGTCCCGGAACGTCTCGTGCCGCACGGTGGGGCCTTCCAGGTCCAGGGCGACGCCCAGGTATTCGGGACGGTGCTCCTCGACGAGCTTGCGCAGCATCGAGGTGAAGCCGAAGACGGCGTTCGTCGGCATCCCCCTGGAGTTGCTCAGGTTGCGGATGGCATAGTAGGCACGGTAGATGTGGGACATGCCGTCGATCAGAAACAGTCGCTGTGCGCTCACGGGATTCCTTCCGTCGGTTTCTCCGGGACTTGCGTCCCCCTGAATGCGGCCAGGCTCCAGCGGTCGTCCTCCTCGTCGTGGCGGAGGATGTAGATGACGCCGTCGCCGGCCCGCACCTTGAAATACTGCGCCGCCGGCCCGTACCACCGGTCGAGGACCCCGGCGACGTCCTGCCGCCCGCCGCGCAGGGAGAAGCTGACCGGGCTCCGGTCGCCACGCCGGCACCGGACCCCGATGCCCGTCATCGCCCGCCCGCGCGGGGCCGCGCGCGCGGGTGGCTCGACTCGTAGACCCGGATCAGCTGCTCGACCGAAACGTGGGTGTACTTCTGCGTCGTCGAGAGGCTCTCGTGGCCCAGAAGCTCCTGGATCGTGCGCAGGTCCGCGCCGGCCGAGAGCATGTGGGTGGCGAACGTGTGCCGGAGCGTGTGGGGGTGCACCCTGAGCCGCTCGGCCAGCTGCCCGACGTAGCGGTCGACGATGTTCCAGACGCTCCTGGCCGTCAGCCGCCCCCCCCTGGCGTTGAGGAAGACCGCCTCCAGGTCCGATTGCGGCGCGCGGGCCGGAGCCCGGGCGCGCACCCGCAGGTACGCGGCCATGGCCTCTCCCGCCTTGCGGCCGAAGGGGACGACGCGCTCCTTGGAGCCCTTGCCGAGGACGTGCAGGAGACCCTCCTGCAGGCGGACGTCCCCGAGGTTGAGCCCGACCAGCTCGCCCACCCGGATCCCGGCCGCGTAGAGCAGCTCGAGGATGGCGCGGTCGCGCTTCCCGCCGTCGGTGCCCGCATCGGGGGATTCCACCAGACGGGCGACCGTGTCGACCGCCAGGGTGTCCGGAAGGCGCATGTCCCGCCTCGGGGAGACGACGCTCCTGGCCGGGTTCGTCCCGATCGCCCCCCGGGTGGCGAGGTATTTCATGAAGGAGCGGATGGAGGCCAGTTTGCGCGCGACCGACGACTTCCGGTTCCTCTTCCGGTAGAGAACGCCGAGAAACTCCCGGATGGTGAGGTTGTCGATCTGCCCGAGCGCGGGCTCGGGGCGGGGGTCCCCTTCCGGAGTGTGGGCCAGGTAGTCTAGAAACTGGCCGAGATCCGAGGCGTAGCCCCGGACCGTGTGCCCGGACAGGCTCCGCTGGTAGCGGAGGTAGTCGAGGTATTCGGCGATCCATTCTGCCAGTGTCCCGGCCATGAGCCTCCTCAATCCCGGATGTCCGGACCCGCCTCGAGCGCCCCCATCCAGGCGTCCACCAGCCCGAGAGCACGCTCTGCCTGCAGGCGGCGCCGCTCCTTGCGGTCCCGGGCGCCGCCGCAATCGGCGCCCGCGGCCATCAGCCCGAACGTGATGTTGGCGGGCTGGAAGTGCCCGTCCGCGCCCGAGGTGATGTAGCCGAGCAGGCTGCCGCAGGCGGTCGGTTCCGGCAGTCGGACCGGCTCGAGCCCCCGGGCCAGGCGCCCGGCGTTGATCCCGGCCAGGAGTCCAGCGGCAATGGATTCGACATACCCCTCCACCCCGCAGATCTGCCCCGCGAACAGAAGGCCCGGCCGCGTCCGGGCCTGGAGCGTCGGGCCGAGCAGGCGCGGCGCGTGGATGTAGGAGTTCCGGTGGATCTGGCCGAACCGCACGAACTCGGCGCGCTCCAGCCCCGGGATCATCCGGAACACGCGGGCCTGTTCGGCGTACTTCATGTGGTTCTGGAACCCGACCAGGTTGTAGCAGTCGGCCATCCGGTTTTCCAGCCTCAGCTGGACGGCCGCGTACGGCCGCTTCCCCGTCGCGGGGTCGGTCAGGCCGACCGGCTTCATCGGGCCGAACCTGAGGGCGTCCACCCCCCTGCGCGCCAGCTCCTCGACGGGGAGGCAGCCCTCGAAGAAGACCGGCTTTTCGAAGGCCCGCAGCGGGGCGGACTCCGCGCCGAGGAGGGCGTCGTGGAAGCGGAGGTAAGCGTCCCTCCCGAGCGGGGCGTTCAGGTAATCGGCGCCCCCCTTGCCGTAGCGCGATGCGGCGAACAGCCTGGACCTGTCCAGGCTGCGGGCGTCGACAATGGGCGAAATCGCGTCGTAAAAATACAGGTTCTCCGCCCCGGCAAAGCGGGCGATGTCCTCCGAAAGCGCGGGGGATGTCAGGGGGCCCGTGGCGACGACGGCGATGCCGTCTTCGGGGATCCGGCGCACCTCCTCCCGGAGGATGCGGATGCGCGGGTTTGCCGAAATCTCTTCGGTGATGCGGCGGCCGAACTCCTCCCGGTCGACGGCCAGCGCGTGTCCGGCGGGGACCCGCACCTGGTCGGCGATCCGCATCAGAAGGCTGCCCATGCGCCGCAGCTCGGCCTTGAGCAGCCCGGCGGCCGTCCCCTCGAGATCGGACTTCAGGGAGTTGCTGCAGACCAGCTCCCCGAGCAGCCCGGTCGTGTGGGCCGGGGTCGTCAGGCCGGGGCGCATTTCGTGCAGGCACACGTCCGCCCCCCGGCGGGCCGCCTGGTACGCGGCCTCCGACCCGGCCAGCCCCCCTCCGATGACGTGGATCTCGGGCTTCATCGCATGCGCCTATCTGTTGATGAACATAAACAGGGTCACGGCCAGGAAAAAGGCCAGCAGGGAGGCCAGGACGACGAGGCTGACGACGGCGAGAATGCCGACGTAGCGCCAGAAGGACCTCTGGGATTTCAGGACCTTCTCCAGAGCCTCGGATGCGGGCGCGGCCTCCAGCTTCTTGATGGCCGCCGCGAAACGGGAAAGGCAGACCCCGGGGCCGACATACAGAAGCGCCAGCGCCACATAGAGCAGCCCGAGGTAGAGAAAGTTGCCGAAGGGCAGGCCGGCGAATCCGCCGTCGGGGACCGTGTTCCGGGAGAGGCCCACCACGGCGACCATCACCCCTCCCAGGATCATGAACACGGCGCCGGCGAAGATCATGACGGACATGAACCGCACCCACGGCCTGGTCTGGCTGAGAAACTTCCTGCCCCTGTCGGACAGGGCCACCTCCCCGGGCATCGCCGGGCGGGCATCCGGCGCCGGTTCCGGCATCGGATCCATCGAGTCTTCCTTCATGTCCCCCCTCCCGGTAGAACCGGCGGCCCCGGGATCGGCCGCCCGGCGGGGCGATCCACGGAGTCCGCAATGCACCCCTATAATGAGCCCCGCGGGGCCGCCTTGTAAACAGCAAAGGCCCGGGGCTCCCGGTTTGGCGACCGCGGCCTCCTCCGGGCTACCGCCCCCGCTTCGGCCAGCGCAGGTAGAGGACCTGCCGGGAGATCTCCTCGACGGCCAGGTAGGAAACGTCTATCGTTTTCCAGCGCTGCCGGTCCATCAGCCGGTTCGCCTCGTTGACCTCGGCCGCCACGGCCCTGCGGTCGACGTAGTCCCCCGCCGCATCCAGAGCGCTGTTGGACACCCGCGCCTCCCGGACGCCGAGCAGCCGCTGCACGTTGATCCGCAGGCCGATCACGCGGTTTTTCGGGAGCTTCAGCAGCTGGGGCGGGGGCTCGACCCCGGGGATCAGGGGCACGTTCGCCGCGCGGATCCCCTGGAAGGCCAGGTAGAAGCAGGTCGAGCTTTTCGAGGAGCGCGAAACCCCGGCCAGCACCAGGTCCGCGCGGCCGAGTTCGCCGATCCGCTGCCCGTCGTCGTGGGTCAGGACATAGTCGAAGGCGGCCATGCGCTCGTAGTGGTCGCGCTCGAGGTCGTACAGGAGGCCGGGGACGGCCCCCGGCGCCCTCTGGAAACGGCTGTGCAGCGCCGTGATCACGGGGCCGAGCAGGTCGATGATCTCGACGTTGCGCCCCATCGCCTGCTGCATGGCCTTGCGCGTCTCGGTCCCGACCAGGGTGAAGAAAATGACGGCCCCCAGCCTCTCCGCCTCCTGGACGATCCGGCGGACCTCGTCGGCGGTGCGGACCCCGGGCCGGCGCAGGCAATGGTAATCCACCCCTTCGAACTGCACCGCGGCCGCCTTGAGAACCCTGGCGGCCGTCTCGGCCCTCCCGTCGGAAACCAGGAGGATGGTCGGCTTCTTGGCTCTGGGCATCAGGCCCCCCGGCGCAGGCCGCAGGCGTCTGCATGCGTGGTTTGAGTAAATGCGGGCAGGGATGGGCAGGCCGGGCGCTTCCGCGGGAGGACGGGGCCCTAGGAGTTCTTCGGGAGGAATTTCTGCGCGTCCACCGTTTTCCCGTCCCGCCAGACTTCGTAGTGGAGATGCGGCCCGGTGGATTTTCCGGTCGATCCCACGTACCCGATGATATCGCCCCTTTTGACCTTGACGCCCACCTTCACGGTGTTCGACTTGTTGTGCGCATAGAGGGTCGAGTAGCCGCACCCGTGCTCGATGACGACGAGGTACCCGCCCTTCTGCGTCCAGCCCGAGTGGCTGACCACCCCGTCGGCCGTGGACCGCACCGGGGCCCCCAGGCTGGCGGAAATGTCGATTCCGGAATGGAACGTCCTCTCGCCGCTGAAGGGGTCCTTCCGGTTGCCGTATTTGGACGTGAGGCGCCCGTAGACGGGGTACCCTTTCGGCGTCGCGACATAGATGTCTTTCTGCGTGCTCAGGTAATCCTTGATCTCCTCGACCGAGTCGATCCGCCCCTTGAGCTCCTCGATGAGGTCCGGGATTTCGAGCGACCCGACGAAGGAGGTGTCCACATTTTCCAGGACTTCATCTTTTGTCCGGTAGGAGAAAAGCTCCCGGAATTCCAGCTCGACCGTCTTGAGCGCCATCACGGTCGAGTCCCACTGGTTGAACTGCTCGGAGTAGAACTCCACCTTTTCGGCCATTTCATGGTGCAGGGCCTTGTACTCCAGGCCGTTTACAGCCAGGCAGAACAGGTACCCGCTCCCGGTTGCGAGCAGCACGAAGGCGGCCAGCAGTCCGATGATGGGGACCTTCAGGTTCAGGGGCCTGTGGTTGTCGTGGGGGACCACCATGATGGTGATGCAGGTACACGCCTTCTTCAGCAGGTAGGGTATCGTTTTCATTGCAGCTCCACTGTTCGCTCCTAAACAGGTACGGGGTGCAACATGCCCATTGTCCATTGTCCGCGATTGCGGTGATACGCGGCAGGCTATCACCGGTTGCCGGCGATGTCGGTGACCGCGATCACACATCGTCGACTTAGACTCCGGCAGGGGATCCACTGCAGCCCTGTGGGGGCTTCATCCCGCCGGGACCTTCCTGAGAATAAACCAAACATCCCCGGGAGCCAACAGATTTTTCCTTCGGGTCTTTTTTTCTCGGCGGGGCCGCGTCGGGATTACCGCCGCTTGCGGCGGTGGGCGGGGCTTTTCGACCGGGGCCGCGAGGGCGGCGCATTCCGGTTCTCCAGGTTTGCGCTCACGCCTTCGAGCGGGATATGCGCCCCGCACTTGGAACAGTGGTAGCTGTTTCTGCGGAGGGCGACAAAAGGAATACGCGACTCGCAGTTGCAGTGGGGGCAGATGACGGATGTTTCACCTCGTGCCATATAGTTTTCCTTCCTTGGTGCCTGGTGCGTGGAAACCGAATTCTGGGCGTGCATCCTCCGGCGCGGGACACGCATTGTCGGCGCACGTTCCGCCGCCGGCGGTTGCGCCAAGCCGGACCGCCGTGGGGATAGGGGACTCCGGCGAAAAGCCGGAGCGGCGGCATTTCCTGGTCGGGGGCAAATCCGGAGGCCCGGGATTGCCGGCGCCTCCGGGATATCAGAGACAGCAGCTACAGCTTGGCCACATTCTGGGCTTGGTAACCCTTCGGACCGGAGACAACCTCGAACTCCACGCTGTCGCCTTCGTTCAGGGACTTGAATCCCTCGCCCTGAATGGCGCTGTGGTGCACAAAAACATCATCACCGGAATCGCGGCTGATGAAACCATAACCTTTTTCGTTGTTAAACCACTTGACGGTTCCTTGTTCTTTCATTGATTTTCCTGATCTGTTTTTCCCCTCATCGGGGAAGTATTTTGTTATTTGTTCCCGGTTTCGTAATGGTCCGCAATTCCCGGCAATAAAAAAGCTGCCGACAACCCTCAGGAGTCTGCAGCTCATTGACCAATGGGATCTTACAAAAACCTGACTGAGTTCGTTATTATAGCGCAATCGCGCAAGGAAAATACAACAATATTTTCCAGGGGCCCGGCCGAGGCCCGCCGGGTCCCGCAGTTCCCCGTGCCTAGAACCAGGCGACGGTCTGGGCCAGGATGAATTTCTCGTTCGGCCCCAGTTGGAGCGCCCGGGCGACGGCGTCCGCGTCGGCCATGGCGCGGACGATGCAGGCGAGGTTTTCCGATGCGCAGAAAAGATACACGTTCTGGACGATGGCCCCGACCCCGGCAAAGGACCAGGTTTCGGCCGTCGGCGCTACCTGGCCGCCGAATTTCGCCCGGTCGAGGTCGGCTATGTAGATAAGGTTCAAAGGCGCCGTCGCCACGAAATCCTGAGTCCCGGCCACGGCGCGGACATCCTTTGTGCCCAGCACCTTCAGCGCATGGTTCTGGGGGTCGTACAGGTAGAGCCCCTCGGCCGTCGTGAGGTAGATGTCGATGTTCTGCCAGTCCACCGCCGAGGGGGCCGTGCGGTGGTTGGGGGGACGGTTGACGCCGTCGGCCGCCCAGAGCAGGTTCGAAATCGTCTGCATCGGCAGGGGCTTCTCGGGCCCGAAATTCCCCCGGGTGCTCTTCCTCAGGTTCAGGGCGTTCATCAAAGGCATCCCGCCCTCCTTCTCCGGCGGCGGAAGCTTGATGACCTCCTGCCCCTGGGCCAGGGAGAAACCGGGGCAGAGACACAGAAGCAGACCCGCAACGATTATCGCAACGACAGCTTTCTCCATGGCGATCCTCCTTGATCTCGATTTGAGCGGCATTGTACCGCAATCGGCCGCGGAGCGCACCAAGTTTCGGCCGGGGGCCGCTCCGGCGCCCGGCGGGGGAAACGGCATTCCTGTGACGCCGGTCACCGGAATGCCGGCCGGCAATGATGTAGAATAGCCCGCGTCGGCCCACGGCTCCCCCCCGGCAGGCGCACAAATAAGGAGACCGCCATGACACCACGACTGCTCTTGATCCCTGCCCTGTTTTGCTTTCTTCTGCTGCCCGGTGCGGCCGGGCCGGCATTTCCGGGGCCCGAGTCCCCCGGCGCATCCGCCCGCCCGAAAACCCGGCCGGCGACGATGCAGCGCGGGCCCGCCGCCCCGGCCGGCGCGTTTGCCGAGCGCGACCGAGAACGGATCCGGCGCTATTTCCGCCGCGAGGCTCCCGGCCTCCCCCCGGGCCTGGCGCGCAGGGGCGGCGACCTCCCCCCCGGGCTCGAAAAGCAGCTGCGCGTCGGAGGCCACCTGCCCCCCGGGCTCGAAAAGAAGGTGTCGGGATTCCCGGCGGAGCTCGAGCGTAGCCTGCCCGCCCCGGGCCCCGGCCTGCGCCGCGGCATGCTCGGCGGCAGGGCCGTCCTTTTCGACGGGGAAACATCCCTGATCCTGGATATAGTCTCGATTTTTTAACGGCATGGGTCCACAATGGTCCTTAGAAACCCGGGATGCAGTCCGAAACCCGGAAATCACACGCACACGGCAAAGGGGGGAGCTATGCGTACCACTCTGATTTTCATCGGCATCTTCCTGCTTCTGGGCATCCCGCTGTGGGCCCAGAAAACGGAAAACGAACGCCTTGAGAACTGCGCGACCGTCCTCGGCGAGATCCTCGACATGCCCGACAGCGTCCCGCAGGAACTGCTCGACAAGGCCGAATGCGTCCTGGTCTTCCCGTCGGTCAAGAAGGCGGCCTTCGGGCTGGGCGGCCGGTACGGCCGGGGGGCCATCCTCTGCCGTTCGGGCGAGGAGTTCAACGGGCCCTGGAGCGCCCCTGCGATGTTCGCCCTCGAGGGTTTCAGCTTCGGGTTCCAGCTCGGGGGGCAGGCGACCGACTTCATGCTGCTGGTGATGAACAAGAAGGGGGCGGAATCGATCCTCGGCAGCAAGGTCAAGATCGGCGCCGACGCCTCCGCGGCGGCGGGCCCCAAGGGGCGGGAGTTGTCCGCGGCCACCGACATCGTCATGAAAGCCGAGATCCTGTCCTACTCGAGGTCGCGCGGCCTGTTCGCCGGCGTCTCGCTCGAGGGCTCCACGCTCCGGTCCGACGGCGGCGCCAATGAGAACCTGTACAGGCGCGAGCTCGATGCGCGCGACATCGTGCGCAGGGGCGCGGCAGCGACCCCGGCGTCGGGGAAGAAGCTCGTCGACGCCCTCAACCGCAGATCCCCAAACAATCTCAGCGATTGATCCGGGAAAACGGCCTCCGTCGCCGCCGATGCCGCCACCGTCTGCGGCCGCGCCGGGGGGGAAATTGTGTCGGGGGCGAAGGGGCCCGGCCCGCCTACGCATGGGGGTGGACGCAAATCGGGCGCCGGGCCCGTTGGGCCGGCAGTGGTGCCGGGCCCGTTGGACCGGCAGTGGTGCCGGGCCCGTTGGGCCGGCAGGGGCGCCGGACGCCTAGACCCGCCCTATCTTTCCCGTCTTTTTGTTCTTCCAGTAGCCGCGCAGCGCCAGGGGCCAGTTGAACTCGATGGCCCCCGGACGGGGGCAGTCGTTGACGCAGCACCCGCAGTACCAGCACTCCTCGGGGTGCAGGATGATCGGGGGCTTCCCCTTCTCCGGGTGCGGGATGTAGACGTCGATCTGGCAGACCTCGACGCAGTGGTTGCACCCGTTGCACACATCCGGGTTGAAGATCACCTGCTGGTTCGGCGTCTGCACGTTGGGAATGGCAAACATCTTTTTGCTGGGCACGTTCCCCTCCAATTCCATGGTCCCGGCGGCGCGTCCGCCGGGGTACACCGGCAGGGCGGGCTACTTCTCCCGGTAGACGCCCTGGTAGTCCCCGTTGTGGGCCTCGTACTGCTGCCGCATGTCGCCCCAGAAGTTCTGGGGAAGTTCGCCGATGCGGACCCTGTCGTTGTCGAGCGTGACGGTCAAAAACTTGTTCCATTCCGGGGGGTCGAGCGCGGGGTAGTCGATCCGATGGAAGCCCAGGGGAAGGCTGCTCGCCTTCCGGGCCAGCGAAGCCCGGAGAATGATCCTGGCGTATTCGAGTATGCTCAGGTCCTCGAGGCTGCGCATCAGCTTGTGGGGGTCGAGCGCGTAGAGCCGGGGCACCGTTTCCGCCTCGATCCTTTCGAGGGCGTCCAGCCCGATCTGGAACAGCGGTTCCGTCCTGTACTCGCTCGCGTAGTACTGCATGACCCGGGCGATGCCCGCGTGCAGCTCCTTCCACTCGATGCCGCCGCTGCGGCGCACGGGGGCGTAAACCCGGTTCTTTTCCGCCTCGATCTGGCACCGGTCGGGCGCCGCCCCGCCGACCTCCCGGGCGTAGGCCGCCGCCTTGCGCCCCGCGTAGCGGCCGGTGGCGGCCGCGTAGCTGTGGTCCTCGGGCGCGAACATCTGGGTGCCCGCGGCGTAGAGCCCCTCGAGCGTCGTGCGCAGGTTCCAGTCGACGAGCAGGCCGCCCCCGTAGCCGGCCTCCCGCCACTGCGGCAGGCTCTGCCCCTCGATGAACTTGTAGCTCTGCAGCATGTCCCTCCGGGTGTCGAACCCGGCCCGGTTGTAGGTGTCGATGATGATCTTCGTGGTCGATTCCTCCCCCAGCATCAGCTTCCAGGTGGCGTCCTGCTCCACCTCGGGCATGGAGGGGAAATCGGCGTAGAAGGGGAGGGCGTACTCGCCGCTCTGGACGCCCCGGCGGACTTTCTCCTGGATTTCCGGGGTCGGGACCATCGCCCCGGCGTCCTCCCACCCCTGGATGGGGTAGGGCAGGCGGCGTCCGTTGGCGTCGACGATCGGGACGTTCTCGTAGCTGGCGTCCCCGCCCCCGGTGTACCACTTGTGCTTGAGCCCGGTAGCGATCATCACGACGCCCGTGGCCTCCATCCGGGTCAGCGAGGCCCCCGCCCTGAACGCCATGACGGTGCCATCGCCCGACATGGCCCGGGAGATCATGTTCGAGTACCCGCCCAGCTCCATGCTCAGGAGCCAGATGGAGCCGGCTCCCGCCGTGGACAGGATGGTGGCCCGGGACCGGAAGATGAGGAACTCGCCGGTGCGGGTGTTCAGCCCGGTGGCCCCGATCACCCGGGCGCCCTGCGCGCCGCCTTCGGTCAGCAGCGACGTGCCCATGACGCGGTCGAAGATCCGGACCCCCAGGCGGCGGCACTCCTTCTTGAGGGCGGGCTTGAAGGTGCTGCCCCAGACCCGGATGACGACGTTGCTCCGCGTCTCCGGGGGGTTGAAGTTCGGCTCCCCCATCCGGGGGTCGGGCAGGTAGCTGTGGATGGTGCCGTAGCGGGGGCTGATCATGAGCCTGGTCTTCTCGTCCCGCCCCTCGGCGCCGACGTACTCGTCGCCGGTGTCCCGGATCTTGCCCCCCATCTGCTCCATCTCGAGCAGGGTGTCGTAATCCTCGCGGCACTGGATCTGGATGCCGATGCCGTTGCTGTAGGGCCTGTCGGCCATGTGCCGGGCCCAGCCGTCGGGGTCCACCCGGGACAGGGGGTTGGCCGGGGCGTTGCACCAGTGGTCGCAGCCCGGCCCCCCCGCGCCGCTGCGGATGGTGTCGCCCTTCTCCACGAGCACGACGCGCATCCCCTGCCTGGCGGCGCTGATGGCGGCCCAGCAGCCGGCGATGCCGCCCCCGATGACGAGGACGTCGGTGTCGATTTCCTGTTCTTCTTCAAAACGGACGGGATAGGGCCAGCTCGGCGGCCGGCCCGTCTCCTTCAAGTAATCGTGCCACGTAGTCATTGCCAGGACCTCCATGGGGGACAGAGGGATTTCTGCCGTTGTTTCCCGAAGAGCCTCGCCCCGCCTGTGCCGCGGGGGGGTGATGGAACGAGATCATATGGAACTGTTTTTTTCGAGTCAAGCCAATTAAACGGCGCCGGCCGCGGCCCGGATTGACTTCCGGCGGCCGGCGGCCGACAATACGTCCAGAACCGCACGCAGTGAAACCATCACGAAGGGAGTCCGCATGAAAACCGGAGCCAGAAACTGCTTTCAGGCGAAAGTGACCTCGATCCAGAGCGACGCAATCATGTCGCTCGTCAAATTCAAAGTACGAGCGCCGAAGGGAATGGCGTCGGTGCTGACGACCGAATCCGTCCGGGGCATGGATCTCAAGGTCGGCGACAGCGTCCAGCTCGTCATCAAGGCCATCCACGTCCTGCCGATCAAGGACGCCTAGGTCTTGCCGGCGGCGGAGGGCTGCATGCGCTTGCGGATGCGCTGCCACAGGGGCGTGGTCAGAAAGCACCGGTCCATGTTCTCGAGCATGCCGGTGAATTTGGGCCAGGGGACGGAGAAGGTCAGCAGTTCCGGCCGGACGCACACCCGGGCCGACGGGTCGAACAGCCCGAGCACCGCCCGCGGGAGGTCCGAGGCGAGCTCCCGCAGGGCGAAGCCGACCAGCGTGTCGCAGCCGGAGCCGAAGGGGGCGATCACCCCGTGCGGGGTCCTGGAGTCGTAGTTGGCCAGGGCGTGGAGCCCCGCGACGGCATCCGGCCGGCAGAAGAAGGACACCACCAGGGGTTCGTCCTTTTCCGTCAGCAGGTCCCAGCGCTTGAAGACGGCGTACCGGCCCCGGGCCGGAACGGGCGGGTACCGGTCCAGGATCTCCCGGACCTGCTCGGCCGTCTTGTAGAACTTCTCCTCCTTGACGAGAAAATCGTACTCCGGACCCAACCCCTGCCGGGGATCGGAGAAACCGAGCACGCCGGCGGCGCCGAAGCAGCCGGCGTTGGCCCCGTCGAACGCCCGCGCCTCCCCGTTGCGGACGGCGCTGAGCTGCCCGAAGATGCACGTGTAGCCGCCGACTTGCCCGGGCGGGTCCGGGTACCGGACGCCGTCGAGCGCGTCGGCGTAGGCGAAGGCGACGGGCAATTCGCTGCCGGGAAAATACCGGGCCCATTGTTTAGCGAACGCCTCGAGAATCCCCCTGTCCATACCCCCTTCCCTTCCGCCGGCTCAGTCCCGGCCGAATACGGCCGGCAGCTCCCGCAGCTCCCCGCTCCGGTCGATGGCGACGATGTCGACCTCCCCGACGACCAGGTCCTCGTCCTCGCCGCAGCGCCGGATCTTCTGCAGGAAGCTGAGCCGGTACGCGGATTCGCGCCGCAGGGTGGTCCGCACCTCGATCCTGTCGCCGAGCAGGGCGGGCTTGCGGTACCGGATGCGGGTCTCGTAGACGACCAGGCGGCAGTCGGGCAGGGCGACCTGCTCGACGGAGACCCCGAGCGTCTCGAGAATCTCGCTCCGCCCCCGCTCGAAGAACCGGAGGTAGTTCGCGTGGTAGACGATGCCCTGGGCGTCGGTGTCCTCCAGATACACTCGGTACTGCAGTACGGGGCCTTCCATCTGCATGGCTGTCTTCTTCCTGTCTTTGGTATCGGGATGCACCCGTGCGCCCGCCGCGGCTGCATGCCGGCATTGTATACCGAACGTTCCGCCGTGCAAAGCGGCCATTTGCCCCCGTCGCGCCGCCGGCGCCTTTGTTTAATTGATGCGGTAGCGCCGGAGCGCCGCGTAGAGGGACCGGGAGAGGTCCGAACGGCGGAACCCGACCACCTTGGCCCCGCGGACCCCGAAAAATCTCTCCAGATCCTCCGACCTGTAGTGCTCGACAACGGGATACCGGCGGAAGTCCGACAGGATTTCCGCGCGGCTGTTGTCGGAGATGTCGCCGGTGATCAGCACGAAGTGAAGCCGGGCGCGGCTGCGCGCCAGCGCCTCCCGCCCGACCAGGAGGATGCGGGCGCGCCGCGCGAAGGCAAACAACGGCTCCGCCGCCGGGACCGGGCTGTGTCGGATCATTCGCCGGGACCCTCCTGCAGGCGCCGCCCGAGCGAATCCAGCGCGTCCCAGCGGGCATAGGCGGCCAGAAGATCCCCCTGCAGCGCTTCGAGCCGCTCGAGCACCCGCCGGATCGTTGCGGGATCCTCCCTGTAGAAATCCGGGCGGGACGCGTCCGAGTGCAGCCGCTGCTGCTCGTCTTCCATGGCCCCGATGCGGCCGGGCAGGGCGTCGAGCTCGCGCTGCTCGTTGTAGGAAAGCTTCCTTTTGGCCCCCGGCGGCCCGCCCCCGGCGGGTTCGCACCGCGTCGGCGGCGCCCCCTGCGGAGCGGCCTCCGGGGCCGCCTCCGGGGCCGCCCGCTCGCCGATGCCGCCGACGTACTCCCCGACGAGGCCGTCCCCCTCGAAAACGTACGTGCTCGTCACCACGTTATCGAGGAACGCCCGGTCGTGGCTGACCAGCAGAACCGTGCCCGCAAACTCCGTCAGCATCGCCTCGAGCAGCTCGAGGGTCTCCAGGTCGAGGTCGTTCGTCGGTTCGTCGAGCACCAGGACATTCGCGGGGCGGGCGAGCAGCCGCGCCAGCAGCAGCCGGTTCCGCTCCCCCCCCGACAGGGCCCTGACCGGGGACCGGGCCCGCCCCGGGGAGAAAAGGAAGTCGGCCAGGTACCCGTGCACGTGGCGCGACCGGCCGTTGACCGTGACGGTGTCCGAGCCGTCGCCGACCGTGTCGGCCACCGTGCGCTCCGGGTCGAGCTGCTCCCGCTGCTGGTCGTAGTAGAGCGCCCGGACATTGGTCCCGCGCCGGATGGCCCCGGCATCGGGCTCGAGCTCGCCCATGAGCAGGCGGAGAAGCGTGGTCTTCCCCGCGCCGTTCGGGCCGATGAGGCCGATGCGGTCGCCCCGCATGATGCGCGCGGAAAAATCCCTGACGACCGGGACCCCGTCGAAAGACTTGGAGACGCCCTTGGCCTCGTACACCATCCGCCCGGACGGGTCGGCCGTTTCCAGCCGCAGCCGGGCCCGGCCCGGCTCGGGGCGCCGGGCGGCCCGGGCCGCCCGCATGGCCGCCAGCGCCCGGACGCGCCCCTGGTTGCGCGTGCGCCGCGCCCGGATCCCCTGCCGCAGCCACGCCTCCTCCCCTGCGAGCTTCCTGTCGAATGTCTCCTGCCGCGCCGACTCCCCGGCCAGCCACTGCTCCTTCCGGCGGAGGAACGTCGCGTAGTCGCACGACCAGGACCTCAGCCGCCCGCGGTCGAGCTCGACGATCCTCGTCGCCAGGCGCTGCAGGAACTGCCGGTCGTGCGTGACGAAAACGATGGTGCCGGCGTAGTCGGCCAAGTGGGTTTCCAGCCACGTGATGGCTTCGATGTCCAGATGGTTGGTGGGCTCGTCGAGCAGCAGCAGGGCGGACTCGGCGACAAGCGCCCGGGCCAGGAGCACCCGGCGGCGCCAGCCGCCCGACAGCCGGTCGACGGCCGCCCCGGGCGGAAGCTTCAGCCTGGAAAGGACCGCCGCGACCCGCTGCTCGAGGCGCCAGCCGTCGTTCTCCTCCAGCTCGTGCTGCAGGCGGCCGAGTTTGGCCAGATGCGCCGGGGACCCCCTCTCGGAGACCTCGGTTGCCGCGCGATGGTAGGCGCCGACCAGACTGCCCAGGCCCCCCAGGCCCTCCGAAACGGCTTCGAACACGGTATGGCCACAGGGGTATGCTCCGTCCTGCTCGAGCAGGGCGGAGCTGGATCCGGGCTGGCGGCACACGCTGCCGGAGTCGGGCGCCAGCGCGCCCCCGAGTACCCGCAGGAGCGTCGACTTGCCGGCCCCGTTGCGCCCGAGGACGCACAGGCGCTCCCCGGCCTCGACCTGCAGGGCGATGCGGTCCAGGAGCGGAAGGTGGCCGTAGGCCATCGAAACATCGTCGAGCGTCACCAGTGCCATCCCGAAACAGTACCACGGAAACCCGGGCGGCACGGCCGATTTCCCGCCCTCCGCCCGGGGCGGGCGCTAGGGCGACGCGGGGCGGGCGTGCTCGCGGAAGAATTCAAAAATATGCGGCATGCCGTCGGCCGTCACGTTGCCGTGGCCGCCCCCCTGGATCTCGAAGTATTTTAAGGCCATGCCCATGGCGGCCATCTCCTCGACCCAGCGTCGCGAGCGCGCCACGGGTACGACCGTGTCCGCATCGCCGTGCACGATGACGACCGGCAGCGTGTCCTTGACCGGTTCGAACATGGAGGGCTGCAGGTAGAAGCTCGCCGGCGCGATCGCCGCGACGGCGGCCCATTTCGGGGCGTACTTCACCCCCAGGTGGAAAGCCCCGGCGCCCCCGGCGGAAATCCCCAGAAGGTAGATGCGGCCATCGTCGATGTCGTAGTCGCCGCGCATGATCTCGAGCACGTTCATCGCGTCCTTTTCGCTCAGCTCGTCGACGTTCGCCGGGCCGCCGCCGGGGTCCCCCGCGGCGCCCATCGGGGCGCCGAACGCCGCATTCTTGCTGTAGCCCGTCGGGCCGACGACGATGTAGCCGCCCTCCTGCGCCAGGTCGAGCAGGTTGCCCCGCATGAAGGCGGCGGGCGCCGCCCCCCAGCCGTGCAGCAGCATGATCAGGGGGTACGTCTCGTTCTTCTTGTTCTTCCCCTTCTTCTTCACCTTGGAGGAAACGAACAGGGCGTAGTCCATTTTCTTGCCCGCTTCCTCGAAGCGGTACGACCGCATCCTCACGCGGGAATCCGCCGACTGGGGCCCTACTCCGCCCTGGGGCCCCATCTGGGGCCCCAATCCGCCCGGGGGCCCCATCTGGGAGCCGAATCCGCCCATCTGCCCGGGCGCCGGCCGCGGCGCCCCCAGGCCGATTGCCAGGCAGACCGCAAGCCAAACAAACCCTGTCACCGCAAGGGTTCCATTGTCACGTTTCATGGGTGATGTCCTCGCATCCATAGGAATGCACGCGCGAACCCGGACGGGTCCGCGGGGGTTGTACCGCTTCTGAAACCGCCTGTCCTATCCTGAATCGTGTGTTTGCTGCTGTTCCATCCAGCCGCCTGGCGCTTCGGGTGCCGGCCCGGCCATGACGGCATTCCACTACAGACGGGCGCCGTGGAAACACCGTGTCTTGCAGCGTTCCCGGGAATGGCCCCGGCGAGTCCGGCGGCGGCAGTGTTCCAGATATAAGAGTGCAGCGGCCCCGGGAATGTATCATTAAAAATGAGCGGGCCGGGGCGGGGGATGCCGGGATCAGCGGTTGCGCGGCTTCCTGTTGTAACCGGCGTCGCCGTAGGGGCGAAGCTTTTCGAGCCACATCTGCTCGAGCACTTCGAGGTCCCCGGCGCAGTCGCCGGCCGGATCGGGGCCCGGCTCGAGCGTGTCGAGCACGCCGAATTCGAAGGCCGAAGGGCCCCAGGTGCGGAAATCCTCCTGCAGCTCCCGGATGACACAGGACCCGTGTTCGAGCTGGAACCGGATGCTGTTGAGCTTCCCGGTCAGGTTGCGGCTCCCGCCGATGAACACCTTGCCGTTATGCAGGTTGCGGACGATATAGACGCCCATGGGGGGGCGCGTCTCCCGGTACCGGCGCTTCAACGCCTTCCTGTCGTCACTGTCCATGGGCCGGCCCATCCCGCGACGGCGTCCGAAATCCCTGCGCTCCGGGCAGGAGGGCGTCCAGATGGGCGTCCACCCGGCGCATGAACTCCTCGTAGCCGTCCGGGATCCTCCTGTTGAGGTAGAAAAGGAGCATGCCGGTCAGGGCGTGGCGCAGGCAGTCACGCCGCAGCCGTGCCTCCCCGGCGCCGCAGATGCGGTGCTCGATGCAGTAGGCCCACTCGTCCTGGCACAGCAGGTCGGGGAAATCGTGGATCAGCGTGTGGACCCCCTGCTGCGCGCCGATGTCGTTGATGCCCTCCAGGAAGAACAGTTCGAATGTCCCCGGGTACTGGACGAAGTACCGGACGTAGGACCGGAGCAGCGCCTTCAGTTTCGGCGCGCCCCGCTCTGCCCCGCGCGCCTCCTCCAAAGCCAGCGCGCGGCACTCCTCCTGGAAGTCCCGCACGCAGAGGAAGACCAGGTCCTTGACGTCCCTGAAGTGGTTGTAGAGGGTCGCGTAGGAGTATCCCGCCCTCTCGGCGACGGCGCGCACGCTGACGGCCCTGAGGCCCTCCCCTTTCAGGAGCTCCTTCGCGGCCTCGACGAAATACGCCCGCATCCTCTCGCGCTGCACCTGGTTCCTGGTCATTGAACACCGTTCAGAATATTAACGGTGTTACTATCCCAGATGCCGCCGCCCGGGTCAACCACGAAATTCCCCGCCGGCGCCGCCGCTAGGGGCCGACGACGGGTTCGACCCCTTCGGGCACCCGGATCGTGAGGCCGCTCATGTCGACGGCCTCGACGTTGCGGAGGGCGAAACCGCCTTCGCTGGCCTCGATGACGCAGTCGCTGAAAACCACGTCGGTGATCGGGCTGCCGTCGAGGCCCGCCATGTCGCCGACGCGGGCGACCGTGCCGCTGACGTTCGTGATGCGCACGCGGCGCACGACCGGGAGCGGGTCTGCCGGGGGGCGCGGCTCGACCATGCGCCAGGCCATGTTGAACTCGAACGCCTTGAGCGTGTTCTCCAGCTTGATGTTTTCGTAGGTGATGTTCTCGACCACCCCGCCGCGGCTGGGCTGCGACTTGAAGCGGATGGGGGCCCAGTTCCCCTCCATCATGACGCTGTCGCGGATGGTGACGTTGCGGATGCCCCCGGACATTTCGCTGCCCATCGAAACCCCTCCGTGGCCGTAGCGGAAGATGCTGTCCTCGACGAGGATGTTCTCGGCGGGGCGGCCGACGCGCCGGCCGTCCTCGTCCTTGCCCGACTTGATGGCGATGCAGTCGTCGTTGACGTCGATATCGACGGCGCGGATCACGACGCCGTTGCAGGAGTCGATGTCGATGCCGTCGCTGCTCGGGATATGGCGGGCGGCGCGGATGCGGAGGTTCTCGATCGTGACGTCGCCCGAGTAGAGGACAAACAGGCCCCAGGAGGCCTGGTTGCGCAACTCGATGTCGCGCACGGAGACGCCGGTGCAGTTCTGTATGGCGACCAGGCGCGGCCGGGCGTAGCCGGGCAGCTCCGTTTCCGCCAGGGTGACGGCGGGCGAATCCGGGGCGGCGTCGATGCCGCCGGCGGGCCCCATAGGCGGCGGCGCCGGATCGGGTGCCGCTCCGGCGCCGGGGCCGGGGTAGGGCCGGTGCCAGACATCGCCGGACCCGTCGAGGACCCCGCCCCCGCTGAGGGTGAAGCCCGTGCAGCCGAAGACGTTGACCAAAGCGCTGACCCAGATGCGCTCCTCGCCCTCCCAGCGGGTCTGCACAAGGCGGTAGTCGGCCATCCGGGTCGTCCCCTTCAGGGTGCCCCCGGTGCGGATCCGCAGGTTCACGCCGGGCCGGAAAAAGAGGGCGCCGGAGAGGAAGGTGCCCCGGGGCACGAGGACCGTCCCCCCGCCGCCATGGTGGCAGGCGTCGATGGCCGCCTGGATGGCTTCGGTGTTGACCGTCCGGCCGTCGCCCACGGCGCCGAATTCGGTGATGGCCATACTCGGCGCCGCCTGCTGCATCCATCCCGGCGCCCGGCACGCCGCAAACAGCGGAACGAGCGCGATGGCGGCGATTGTCCGTCCGATGCGCATCGATGGTCCTCCCTCGGGATCCGCCCCGCGCCGGGGCGGCCGGAAAAAATCAATCGGGTTACGGGGTTTCATCCTATAATATCCGCGGCCGGAGGGACAGAAAAGTCGGGCGGCGCCGGCCAGCGCCGCCACGAACGAACGCAGGGGGGATTCCGATGCATACCGTTGCGCGGCTGCTGTTGGCGTTGACGCTTCTGGCCCTGGAGGTCCCCGCCCGGGCCGACGCCGCCCGGCTGTTCGTCGCCGGCGATTCCACCGCCAGCAACGGGGCCGAGAACGGCTGGGGGAGCCACCTGCAGAAATTTTTCGACCCCGGGCGGCTGACCGTGGTCAACCGGGCCCGGGGCGGGCGCAGCAGCCGCACCTTTGTTTCCGAGGGGCTCTGGGACGGGATCGCCTCGGAGCTCGCACCCGGGGATATCGTGCTCATCCAGTTCGGGCACAACGACGGCGGACCGGTCAACGACGGCTTCCGCGCCCGGGGCTCCATCCGCAGCCTGGGCGAGGAGACCGAGGAGATCGACAACCAGGTGACAGGCCGGCGCGAGGTCGTCCACACCTTCGGCTGGTACCTGCGCAAGATGGTCCGGGAAACCCGGGATCGGGGGGCCACGCCCGTCCTCCTCGGCCTGACCGCCCGCAACGTCTGGCCCGGGGGCGCGATGGAGCGCTCCGGCATCTTCTCCAACCTGGCCCGGCAGCTGGCCGAGGCCGAGGGAGTGGCCTTCATCCCCATACGCGAGATGGCGGCGGACCAGTACGAGATTCTGGGCCCGGTGCGGGTGCGGGAGCTGTTCCCCGTCGACCACACCCATACGGGGCCTGAGGGCGCCTTCATCAACGCCGCCCTGGTGGTCTCCGGGCTCAAGGCCCTCGGGGACAACCCGGCCGCCGCGCACCTGAACGACGAGGGGAAGCGGGTCGCCCCCTACGCCCCGCACGCCGTGCTCGGGGCCGTCGAGGCATGGATGACGGCCCCCTGGATGCCCGAGGCCCAGCCCGTCTCCGATCCCGCGCTGCCGACCCTGTACCTGATCGGGGATTCCACGGTGCGCACCGGCAGCCGCGGCGACGGCGCCGGAGGCCAGTGGGGCTGGGGCGCCCCCATCGCCGACTACTTCGACCGCGGAAGGATCAACGTGGAGAACCACGCCATGGGAGGCACCAGCAGCCGCACCTACCGCGCCCTCGGCCTGTGGGACAAGGTGCTCGGGAAGATCAAACCGGGCGACACCGTGATCATGCAGTTCGGGCACAACGACGGCGGACCGGTCAACGACGGCTTCCGCGCCCGGGGCACCATCCGCGGAAACGGCGACGAGTTCGAGGAGATCGACAACCAGCTCACCGGCGAGCGCGAGACCGTCCATTCCTTCGGCTGGTACCTGCGGCAGTACATCGCCGAGACCCGCGCCAGGGGGGCCACGGCCATCGTATGCTCCCCGATCCCCCGCAACATCTTCGACGGCCAGGGGCGCATACCCCGCGCCTCGGCCGACTGGGGGCTCTGGGGCCGGCAGGCGGCCGAGGCGGCCGGGGGCCTGTTCATCGACCTCAACGACCGCATCGCCACCGTCTTCGAGGCGCTCGGCCCGGACCTGGTCGGAGCGCTCTACTACGCCCCGGGGGACCACACCCACACCTCGGCCGCCGGCGCCGTCTCGAACGCCCGGCGCGTCGTCGAGGGGATCCGGGACCTGCAGGGGTGCCCTCTGGCGGACTACCTCAAGGTCGTCCTGCCCCAGTAGCGGCGCCTGCGCCGGGAGGCCTCTCGACGTAGAACAGCGCCGTCGCCGGCTCGAGCTCCAGAGGGGCGGTTGTCCGCCCCCGGCCGCCGGCGCCCCCGGAATGCACCTCCCCGAGCGGCCGGATCCGGCCGCTGTCCGGGTCCCAGACGTCCAGGTCCATCCGTCCGCGCAGGGAGACCTCCGTGCGGACGCTCCGGTCCGACGAGTTCCCGAAGTAATAGATGTTCCGCCCGTCCTTGAACTTGTGGATGTAGGTGAGCGAGCCGTCGTAGCTTTGTCCGGCTTTGAGCGGCCACATCGGTTCGGCGATCACGACGTCCCGGTCCGGCACGGCCTCGTCCAGGATCGCCCGCAGCATCTCCGGCGTGTAGCCGGGCAGGAAGTAGGCGCGGCCGCCCGCGGCGTTGCGCCCGACGAAATAGACCTGGAACTCGTCGATCCGGCGCTCGAACCGGGCTGTCGGCGGCCCGTCCGCTGCCAGGCCGAACACCTCGCCCATGATCCGGGCCACCTCCGCGTCCCGCCCCAGCTCGGCGGATTTGTCGGCCAAAACGCCCGTGGCGAGGACCGTGCCGCCGGCGTCGTAGAATTCCCGGATCTTGTGCGCCGTCGCGACCGACAGCACCCGGCTCCCCGGGACGATCAGCGCGGAGTACTCCTCGCGGTTGACCTCGTTGGCGAGCACGAGACGGCCCCCCGAGACCACGCACCGCTCCCTGAGCGCCTCGGGGTGCACAAACGTGGAATCCGTCCGCAGGCCGCGGAACAGGAGTTCGCCGAGGTCGATGTAGTCCACCTCGGGGGGGACAATGCCCCCCTCGCGCGCGTAGGCCGTCTCGGCGCCGCGCCGGGCGCCCTCGAAGCCGCCGAAGCGGTAGGACGCCTGCAGATGGGCGATCGGGTAGAGAACCGCCACGTCGGCCACATGCCTCCCGTGCTGGAGCATGTAGCAGCAGCGGCCGATGAACCGGTCGATCGCGGGCGTCTTCCCCTCCGGCAGCGCCCCGACCTGGAAGTTGACGCCCATGGCCGCCTGGTCGATGGCCACTTTCCGGACGGTGTCGCTGCCGGCCTCCCGGTAGCCGGCGTAGGTCTCGGCCATCAGCAGGGGCCTGTCCCAGTTGTAGCCGGCCGAGGCGACCAGCCGGTAGGCGCGGTTGGAGCGGCCCCACCACCAGATGTCGTCGATCGCGGGCACCTGCTGGTGCCGGAAGGCGAGCATCAGGTCGCCGTTGACCGGGACGGGGTTGGCGATCTCCTCCTGGTCCAGGTGGCCGCTGGTCATGATCCCGTGCGCCCGGCACCAGTCGTCGAGCTGCCGGATGTAGCTCTCCGAAAACAGTTTGGCGCGGAAGCCCCACAGCGCGTTGCGCGCGGCCGCGGTGTCGGGCCCGATGTCGTACCACAGCGCCGGGTAGTACTTCATCGGGCTGTAGCCGTACTCCTTCTCGAACGCCTGGTTGAATCCCGGCGTCCAGGCCTTGCCGGCGGCCGTGTGCAGGGCCGGCTCGTCGTAGTGCGTGATCCGGAGCTGCGTCCCCCAGAACTCCTTCAGGTGGTCGTAATGAGCCTGGTAGACCAGGCCGATGTAGGCGCGCACGGCCTCCGGGTCGAGGTAGTCGACGTAGCCGCTCTTGACGCCCTGGCCGAGCGACGCCTCCGGGTCGAGGTAGAAGGCCATCACCTTCCACCGCCCCCCGGGCACCCGGCAATCGAGCCGCCGGCCCCGCAGGGACCCGCTGACGTCGACCAGCTCCCGGGTGTCGAGGCGCATCCGCACGGCCCCCACCGGGATGCCCCCGGGGATCTCCAGCTCGACCCGGGCCGGCCCGGCGACGTCGCGCTCGACCTTCTCGAGGCTCTTGGCCCCGTGCTGCGGGTACTTCGAGTAGAGATGCCCCCCCGCCATGCCGCTCGGGTAGCCCCACTCGTCGTAGAACACGATCGGGCCCATGCCGCGGGCTGCCCCCGCCCGGAGAATCCGCCCGTAGAGGTCGAAGTACTCCTGGCTGAGGAAGGCGATCCCCTGATCGGACGCCCGGCGGCCCGAGCCCTCCAGGTACTCCCCGGAGAGCCCCGCGGTGCTCCCGCCGGCCATCCCCAGGTAGAAGCCGCCGGACGTGTCCAGCCCGGCCCGGCGCTCGATCTCGCCGGTCAGGCTTTCCTCGGTCGCCGTGGACAGGTCGAAGGTCAGCCACGCCTGCTGGCGGTATTCCCTCGGCGGGTCGGCAAACACCTCCGGCTCAACGAGGCGCGACGCCTCCGGTTCGACGAGGCGCGACGCCTCCGGCTCAACGAGGCGCGACGGCTCGAACGCGCCCGAAAGGGCGACGGCCGCCACCAGGGCGGCCAGGGGGGGCACGAGCCGCCGGGCTGCGGGAACCGGCGGGGGCATGCGTTTCATGGGGCTGCCTCCTCGTAGAGGCCCCCGCGGAGCGGCGGCGGGCCGATTAAGGTCTTGATTTCGGGCGCGGCTTCACCCTTAAATAGCCGCGCAGGGATTATACAACTTTTCATCGGCCCCGTGCCCGGCATCCGGAGCCTGCTGCGGATCCGGGCCGCCCAAGGGAGGTTCCCGCCATGAAACGAACGCTCGTCGCCGTCCTGCTCCTGCTGCCCGCTGCCTCCGGGGCGCCGCCAGAGAACGACTGGGAGAACCCCGCAATCGTCCAGATCAACCGCGAGCCGGTGCGGGCGACCTACACCCCCTACGGCACCGTCGAGCGCGCCCGGCGGATGGGGGACTCGTTCCGGCGCCTCAGCCTGAACGGGAGGTGGAAGTTCCACTGGGCGCCGCGGCCCGAGGAGCGTCCGGCGGATTTCTTCAGACCGGATTTCGACGCCGGCGGCTGGGACGAGATCGTGGTGCCGGGCAACTGGCAGACGCAGGGGTACGGCGTGCCGATCTACACCAACATCACCTACCCGTTCCGCGCAGAGCCGCCCCGGGTCACGCTGGACCCGCCGCGCAACTACACCCAGTACGAGCTGCGCAACCCCGTGGGAAGCTACCGGCGGACGTTCCGGCTGCCGGAGCGCTGGAAGGGCCTGCGCGTCTACGTCGAGTTCGCGGGCGTGGACTCGGCCTTCTACGTCTGGGTCAACGGCACCCGCGTGGGCTACAGCCAGGACAGCATGACGCCGGCGGAGTTCGACATCACCGGCTGCCTCGCCGAGGGGGAGAACACGTTGGCGGTCGAGGTCTACCGCTTCTCCGACGGCAGCTACCTGGAGGACCAGGACATGTGGCGGCTGAGCGGGATATTCCGCGACGTGACGCTCTACGCGCGGACGCCGGTGCACCTGCACGATTTCCACATCGTCACGGACCTCGACGACCAGTACGCGGACGCCGTCGTCACCGTCGACGTCGATCTGGCCAACCGGTCGGCCGCCGCGGCGGCGGGCCTGACGCTCCGGGCGGAATTCTACGGCCCGGGAGGGAGGGCGCTCGGCGAGCGGGCCGGGGCCGGGATCGCGCTCGGGAGCGGGCAGACCGGGCGGCACACGCTCCGGATGCCGCTGGAGAATCCCCCGCTGTGGAGCTCCGAATCGCCCGTCCTCCACCAGCTGGTGCTCTCGCTCGAGGACCGGGAGGGCACGGTGCTCGAGGCCGTCCCGTGGGCCTTCGGCGTGCGGGAGTACGAGCTGCGGGAGAGGCAGTTCTGCGTCAACGGGCGGCCGGTCAAGCTCAAGGGCGTCAACCGGCACGAGTTCCACCCGCGGCTGGGGCGGCACGTGGACCTGGCGACGATGGTCCGGGACATCGAGCTGATCAAGCAGGCGAACATCAACTACGTGCGGACGAGCCACTACCCGAACGACGTGCGCTGGTACGAGCTGTGCGACCGCTACGGCATCTACCTGATGGACGAGGCGAACCAGGAAGCCCACGGCTTCGGGACGGGAAGCCCGACGCTGGGCGACAGTCCCGACTGGACGCTGGCGCACGTCGACCGCGGCGTCTCGATGGCGGAGCGGGACAAGAACCACGCGAGCGTGGCGATCTGGTCGCTCGGGAACGAGGGGGGGAGCGGGCGGAACCTCCGGGCGATGCGCGCGGCGATGGAGCGGATCGACAGGACGCGGCCCTACTTCTACCACGGCGACGTGTCGGTTTCGGACTGGGTCGACATCGACTACCCGACCGTGGCCGAGCTCGAGGCGTTCGTCTCCGAAGACCGCCCGAAATGGGCCAACGTGCGCGAGTACAGCCACATGATGGGCAACTCGGGCGGCAACCTCCAGGAGCACTGGGACTTCATCTACGCGCACCCGCAGATCGTGGGGGCGGCGATCTGGGACTGGGTCGACCAGGGGCTGGCCCGTCCGGTCGACGGCGGCCGGATGCGCTACGGGCCGGACCCGGAGGCGATGGCCCTGGGCCCGGGCGAATACTTCGCCTACGGGGGGGAGTTCGGGGATGCGCCCAACGACCGGGATTTCTGCATCAACGGGCTGGTGGGGCCCGACCGCGTGCCGCACCCCCACTACTACGAGGTGCGCAAAGTCTACCAGTACGTGCGGTTCGAAGCGCCGGACGCCGCCGGGCGGGTGCGCGTATCGAACCGCTACGACTTCACCGACCTCGACCGCTTCGACTGGGAATGGAGCCTGCTCGAGGACGGACGCGTCATCGACCGCGGCGCGCTCGGCCCGGTGGCCGTCCCGCCGGGCGGCGCGGCGGAGGTTCCGGTTCCCTTCCGGGGGCGGGTCCCGGAGGGCGGGGGCGAGATCATCCTGCAGATCGACGTCAAACTGGCCGAAGACGCGCTGTGGGCGGGGGCCGGGTGGCCGGTGGCGCGCGAACAGTTCGTCCTGCGCCCCGCGGCCGGGGCGCGACTCGACGCCGGGCACGGATCCGCGCTCACGACCGCACAAGAAGGGGGCGTCGTCACCGTGCGGGGCGAGAACTTCCGCATGGTCTGGGACGGCGAAAGCGGCGCGCTGACGCGCTACGAGTACAAGGCCGTCGAGCTGCTCCGGCGGCCCCTGGAGCCCTACTTCTGGAAGCCGGCCAACCGCAACCAGGCCGCCAACGGGTACCTCCAGCGGCTGGGCCCGTGGCGGCAGGCGGCGGCCGAACGCGAGCCCGCGGGCGTCCGGGTGACCGCCGACGATCGGACCGGGGCGGTGACGGTGCGCTTCGATTTCCGGCTGCCGGTGGCCGACGCCGGCTACACGCTCGTCTACACCGTGGCCACCGACGGCGCGGTGGCGGTCGAAGCCGACTACCGGCCGGAGGCGCCGCAGGCGCCGAAGATGCCGAAATTCGGGGTGCGCCTCGGCCTGCCCGAAGGGTGGCAGGCGATCCGGTACTACGGGCGGGGGCCGTGGGAGAACTACTGGGACCGGAAGACGGGCGCCTTCTTCGGCGAGTACGCGATGCCGCTCGGGGACTACTGGGTCGATTACATCCACCCGCAGGACAACGGCAACCGGTGCGACGTGCGCTGGTGGCAGGCGACCGACGCCGACGGCACGGGGCTGCGCATCGAGGGGATGCAGGGCCTGAGCGTGCGCGCATGGCCGTTCGAGGAAACCGACCTCGAGTCGAACCGCCTGGCCTACCAGCTGCCGCGGCGCGACTTCATCAACGTGAACGTCGACTGGAAGGTGCACGGCGTGGGCGGCGACAACAGCTGGGGCAAGCGGACCATGGAGAAGTACACGCTGCCGGGCGAAGCGCCGTACCACTACGGGTTCCTGCTGAAGCCGCTGGTGCGCTGAGAGGGCCCGGTAGGGCGTGCGCTGCGGGGCCTCCTGGCGTTCTTCCGGCCTCCGGGGGCCGTCCCTATTGGCTTCGCGGCCACAATGGTGGTTTTACAGCTTGCATTTTCAGAGCCGCATGGTATATCCTTCCCGCCGTCTGAGGGGATGGAGTCCCCCCGAGAAACCGCCCGGGCCGGGCTGATGACTCCTATCGCGCAGGCCCCTGCAGCGGTAGGGTGGAAAACTATGCGAGACACAACCCGCCGCAACGCGGGTTTTTTTGTGCCTGATCCACGGCCCGGATGGTTACACGTACACGGGAGGACTCCGCCATGGAACACATCTACACCGTCGCTGCATTGTGGCTGGGGCTGGCCGTCATCGCCTCGGTCCTGGCCTACCACCTGCGGATATCGATCGCGCTGGTGGAAATCTGCCTGGGCGTATGCGTTGCCGCCATCGCGACCCGTTTCGGAAAATTCGATATGCTGGGGGTCGAATCGGAATGGCTCCGGTTCCTGGCCGGAGCGGGGGCGGTTTTGCTCACCTTCCTGGCCGGTGCGGAACTGGAGCCGAAGGTCCTCCGGAGGAAACTCGGGGAAGTGACCGCGGTCGGCCTCGTCGGCTTCTTCGCCCCATTTCTCGGCTGCGCGGCCATTGCCCGGTACGTCCTAGGCTGGAGCACGGAAGCCAGCCTGCTGTGCGGGGTTGCGCTGTCAACCACC
>CAZYXB010000009.1:0-18231 GCA_964651155.1 uncultured Acidobacteriota bacterium
GTGGCGCCCAACGGATGCCGAAAGCACCCGGCAGGACGCTTCGCGGGACGCTAGGACCATGATTTTTGACCCAACCGGTTCCACTCTGTAGTAGAATCACGGTATACAATCCAGGCAGATTCACCCGCAACTGGATCAGAATCACCTGGCCAGCTCGACCGGAAACGACTCTTAAAACAGGTGTTCATCTGTTTGAATCGGTTACCGATTCCCCGACTGGTATTCAGAGAAAGGGAGGCCGCAATGACCAGCAGAAACATACACGTCACGGACTACGACATGGAGCGACTTCAAAAATTGATTGAAGGCACCCAGCACTGGAACCAGAAGGACCGCGAATACCTTGCACACCTGGAGGAGGAGCTGGAACGGGCCGTGGTCGTTGCGTCGAATAAAATGCCCCCCAACGTCGTTACGATGAACACGCAATTGCAGGTCAGAGACCTCGGCTCGGGGCAGGAAATGTCCGTTCAACTGGTGTTTCCGAGCGAAGCGGATTTTGAAAAAGGGAAAATCTCCATTCTGGCGCCCATCGGCACCGCCATCATCGGGTATCGCGAGGGGGATATCGTTGAATGGAAGGTTCCCGCCGGAACGAGGCGCCTGAAAATTGAAAAGATAGTCTATCAGCCCGAGGCTGCGGGAGACTACCATCTGTAGGGAAACGGCGAAGGAACAGGGGACGCGCCCCGCCGGCAATCCCCCGTTCCGCCTTTTACCTGCCCGTCGACAAGATTCCACACTGCAGGATCCAGATGCATCCAGGGTGAATTCCATGAGAGATCCCGACCTCGACATCACATGCGAGAAACTGGAGGAAATGCCCGATGAGCCCCTTCCGTGGCATTCCTTCGCCGATGCGCAGGTGTATTGCAAGCTACAGACAGCCAGGACGGGCATCGACGAGGAGTCGGTGGGGGAACGGCAGGAGGTCTTCGGGAAAAACGTACTCCCCGCACAGCGTCCCCCGACGGTGCTCACGGTGTTCCTCCACCAGTTCAAGAGCCCCCTGATCTACGTGCTGCTCATCGCGGGCATCGTCGCCCTGTTGATGAACGATCATAAGGATGCGGCGTTCATTTTCGCCGTCATCATTCTCAACGCCGTCATCGGGACGGTACAGGAATGGCGTGCGGAACAGAGCGCCCATTCGCTTCAGCAACTCCTGCGCATCCAGGCGAAGGTGCTGCGGAACGGAAAGAAAAAGACGGTTCCCGCCGAGGAGCTCGTTCCCGGCGACGTCGTCCTGCTCGAATCCGGGGACAAGGTCCCGGCCGATGTGCGCCTCGTAGAGGTCAACAACCTCAGCGTGGACGAGGCTTTTCTCACCGGGGAATCCATGGCGGCGGAGAAAGCCGCGCAGCTGCTGGAGGAGGAAACCCCGATCAGCGATCGCACCAATATGGGATATGCGGGGGCGACCGTTCTGGCGGGGCGCGGCGTCGGGCTGGTGGTCGCCACAGGCATCCATACAGAAGTGGGCAAGATTGCCAAATCCGTAACGGAGGGGATCGGCGCCAAACCGCCTCTGGTGATCCGCATGGAGGCCTTCGCCCGCCAGATAAGCATCGTCGTGCTGGTGTTCGCATCGGTCCTGGGACTGGTTACTTTCCTCCGCGGGATGCCCCCCAGCGAGGTGTTCATCCTGATCATCGCCATGGCGGTATCGGCGATCCCTGAAGGGCTCCCGATCGCCATGACGGTCGCCTTGTCGCTGGCCGCATCGCGCATGGCCGGCCGGCACGTCATCGTTCGCCGCCTCACGGCGGTGGAGAGTCTGGGCAGCTGCACGACCATCGCCAGCGACAAGACCGGAACTCTGACCGTAAACCAGCAGACCGTCAAACTACTGATGTTTCCGGAGGGAACAAAGTTCGACGTCAGCGGCCAGGGCTACGACGGCGACGGGAGCGTATCCCCCGGCACAGGGGGCGAGATGACCGGAGCACAACGCGCCCGGCTCGAACGCATCGGCACGGCCGCCGTTCTGTGCAACGAGGCGACCCTCCTTCACGATTCCGGGCGGTGGGAGCATTCCGGCGACGCGATGGATGTGGCCATGCTCGCCTTGGCCTACAAGCTGGGGCTGAACCCCGAAAGCCTGCGGAAAGAGTACCCCGCCGTCAAGGAAATCCCCTTCGAATCCGACAGCCGCTACGCCGCCGTACTGTACGAGCGCGACGGCACCCACCAGACGGCCGTCAAGGGGGCGGCCGAAGCCGTGCTGCGTTTCTGCGATGGGATGATGACGGCCGAAGGGGAGGCGGCCCTGGACAGGGAACGGCTTCTCGATCAGGCCGAGGCACTTGCTTCGGACGGGTATCGCGTCCTCGCTCTGGCTGCGGGAACATCCAAGGATATCCCGGAACAGTTCACCGCGGATACCATGCCGCCATTGAAACTGCTCGCGTTTATCGGCTTCATCGATCCGCTTCGTCCGGAAGTGAAACGCGCGGTCAATGAAGCCCACCGAGCCGGAGTCAAAGTGGTCATGATCACGGGAGACCATCCCGCCACGGCGACCGCGATTGCCCGGGATCTGGGCATCGCATCGGAAGCAAAACATGTCGTCAGCGGGCTTGACCTGGCACAGATCGGATCCTATGACGTACCCGAATTCTATGAAACGGTCAAGCGTGCGCGGGTGTTCGCCCGCGTCACTCCGGACGAAAAGCTGCATATCGTCGATGCGCTGATGCATCTGGGTGATTTTGTCGCGGTAACCGGAGACGGCGTCAACGATGCTCCGGCCCTGCGCAAAGCCAATATCGGCGTCGCCATGGGATCGGGGACGGATGTCGCGCGGGACACGGCGTCGATGATCGTCACCGACGACAACTTCGCCTCCATCGTCGCCGGCATCGAAGAAGGAAGGCATGCGTATGCCAACGTCAGGAAAGTGACCCTGTTGCTGATCTCGACGGGATTGGCGGAATTGCTTCTTATCGGACTTTCCGTGGTCACCGGATACACGGTTCCGCTTCTCGCCGTGCAGATCCTCTGGCTGAACCTGGTGACGAACGGGATACAGGACGTGGCCCTGGCATTCGAAGCCGGTGAAAAAGGGGTCATGCGCATGCCCCCGAGGAGTCCGAAAGAAGGCATATTCAACCGAAAGATGATCGAACAGGTTCTGGTCAGCAGCCTAACGATGGCGCTGGTCTGCTACGCGGTCTGGGTCTGGTTCGTGCAGTACGGTTGGGCGGAAGCGAGCGCGCGCAACGGCGTGCTGACGCTTCTGGTTCTCATGCAATTCTACCATGTCATGAACTGCCGATCCGAATACAGTTCCGCCTTCAAAGTTCCGCTGCGCAACAACCGCATCCTGATGATCGGCATGGCCGCCGCATTCATCATCCATGTCCTCGCAACGGAGGTGGCGTTTCTCCAGCGCCTGCTAGGCACCGAGTCCCTGGATATTCGACACTGGCTCATCCTGGCCGCAATTGCCGCCCCTATCCTGATCGTCATGGAACTCTACAAGGTCTGGAGCCGCCGCGGGGACACGACCACGCTCTCCTAGGCCGCCCCCGGCGGTTGGGGATACTATCGACAAGCGTACCCTTTCGTACCGCGTATCGGCCTACGCCTGGCAGCACCGGGAAACCGGCGCGGCCGCCCCACGTCCGGACCGCCCTCCCGGGCGGGACCGGAGGCCCGTGCAGGCTAGAGTTCCAGCTCCCGGGGGCTGCCCGTGACGGTGAACTGGCCGGAGACGGTCTGCGTCGTCGCCGCATCGGCATTCCCCGAAAACCCCGGCTGCTTGCCTCCGACGGAGAGGTCGAATACACCCGGCTCTATCACACGGCGCGTATCGTCCGTGATGAGCGACAGCATACGGGGATCGATCGTAAAGGACACTTCCCGGGAGGCGCCGGGTTCCAGACGGATGCGTGCAAATCCGGCAAGCCTGCGGATCGGGACAGAAACGGAGGCCTCCCGGTCGGTAACGTAAAGCTGCACGACCTCCTCGCCCAGACGGCTGCCCGTGTTGGCCACCGTTACCGATACTGCAACAGGGTCCCCGGCGGCGACCGATTCGGGAATGCGCAGATCGCGGTAGGCAAATGTCGTATAGCTGAGGCCGTGTCCGAACGGATAGAGGGAATCTCCGGTAAAATACTTGTAGGTGCGTTCCTTCATCGAGTAGTCCTCGAACGGCAGCATGCCGAGGAGAGACCGGTAGAAGGTCACAGGAAGCCGGCCGGCCGGATTGTAGTCGCCGAAAAGGACATCGGCGATGGCCGTTCCCGCCGCCTGGCCGGGATACCAGGCCTCCACGATGGCGGGAATATGCGCATCGGCCCAGTTGACGGCAACCGCGCTGCCGTTGAGCAGGACCAGCACGGTGGGAGTGCCGGTTGCGACAACGGCCTTCATGAGATCCTCCTGGACTTTCGGCAGATCGATGGATGTACGGTCGCCGCCGGAAAAGCCCTCGACCTGAACCCGCATTTCCTCGCCTTCCAGACGGGGCGAGAGCCCCAGAAACAACAAGGCCACATCGGCCTTCCGGGCGGCGGCAACGGCTTCTGCAGCATACTCGCGTCCCCGCATGGCCCACTGCAGTTCGACATTCATGCCTCCAAACCGGTCGGCGACCTCCACCGCGACCGGGTACGGCTTCCCGGCCTTCATGGGAACAAACTGCGGCCCCATGCCGAATCTCCCGCCGTGCGGCTTGCCGTCGAGGGTCAAACGTCCGAATCCGCCCGCCGCCCGAAGCGTGTAGTCGCCCGTTTCCGGCACCGTGATTTCGCCCGTCCAGCGGACGGAAAACTGGTTGTCGGTCAGCTCGGGATAGGGCGCATCATTGCCCCAGTCCACCTTGACGTTGGGTTGAATCTCCTTCCGGACCGGTTCCCCCCCGAAGTCGAGGTTGCCGTAGAATTCCAGCGAAACGCCGTTCTGCCGGCGGCCGTCGGCCGTTGTCCAGAGCACATGGTCGGGAACGGGCTCGTAGGACACCATTCCCTCGGCGACATCGCAGCCCCTGGCATAGAGAACCTCGGAGGAGGCCCCGATCCTGTTCCGGATTCCGGCAAGGGGCGTCACCGGATGTGACGGGGTGCCGTTGTAGTTCCCGAGCAGGACCTCGACATCGTCCGCGTTCGGGCCGATGACGGCCACGGTTTTGACATCCCTGTCGAGCGGGAGCAATCCCCCGGCGTTTTTCAGCAAAACGATCGATTTCCGGGCGGTTTCCTCGGCAAGCCGCGAATGCTCGTGGGAGTCGTTGACCGAATAGGGTATCTGCGCCCAGGGAACCCTTTCCGGAGGATCGAACATGCCGAGTTTCATCCTCGCGGTGAACAGGCGCTTCACCGACACATCCAGCTCTTCCTCGGTCAGCAGCCCCTGTTCTACGGCGCCGGCAAGTGCCTGGTACGCATTCCCGCAGTTCAGGTCGCAGCCCCGTTTGATGCCAAGAGCGGACGCTTCCTCGGCCGTTGCGACGATTTTATGGTTCGCAAAGATGTCCCGTATTGCGCCGCAGTCGGAAACGACATACCCCTTGAATCCCCACCGGTCCCGCAACGTTTCCTGCAGCAGAAACTGGTGCGCGCTAGCGGATTCCCCGCGGAAGCGGTTGTACGCCCCCATGATCGAATACACCCCGCCTTCGACAACCGTTTCCCTGAAATGCGGCAGATACGTCTCGTACAGGTCGCGGTCGGCGGCGTCGGCATCGAACACATGGCGTGCGGGTTCCGGCCCGCTGTGCACGGCAAAATGCTTGGACGTGGCGATCGTCTTGTAGTAGTTCGGGTTGTCGCCCTGCAGCCCGCGAATGAAGGCGATTCCCAGCCTGCCGGTCAGATAGGGGTCTTCCCCGTAGGTTTCCATCCCGCGGCCCCAGCGGGGATCCCGGAAGATATTGATATTCGGAGACCAGATCGTCAGGCCCTGGTACCGCCCACGCTGGCCCTGGCGGACGAATTCGTGGTGCTTCGCGCGCGCCTCGTCGGAAATGGCGGTTGCCACCGTAAGCAGGTGGCCCTCGTCCCACATGGCCGCCAGGCCGATCGCCTGCGGGAAGACCGTGGCGACCCCGGCGCGGGCGACACCGTGCAGGGCTTCGTTCCACCATTCGTAGGCGGGGATTCCCAGCCGTTCGATCGCAGGCGCGTTGTTCTGCGTCTGGGATATTTTCTCTTCGAGCGTCATCCGCCCGACAAGATCGTCCACCCGTCGTTCGACCGAAAGATCCGGGTTCAGATACGGCGGGCCTTCGAACTGAGGGCCGCAGCCCGAGACGGAAAGGAATGCAACAGCCGCCAGGGTGAGTGTCCATCGGGGAAATCGGCTCATGATCATTGGGATAGTCTCCAGGGAATGTGCGAGCTTCAGAGGATCGTCCGTGTGCTATGGCGCGATACCGACTCCATCGCGTCAGGGAATCCGGTGAAAATCGCAAGCTGACGTCAGCGGAAGGATTCTACAACAGATCCGGCGCGCCGGGCAATCGGCATGGGGCTCGTCGGGAAATAATTCCGGCGGCTGCAGAGAAACAGTCTTGTTTTGAACTATTTATGGCAGGGTCCTATTGACCCGTCCGATATGCTAATTATCTTGAATCCCCACCGTTAGCCGTGATAGTTTTCCGCCGGAGGTAAACGACCGTTACTATGAAAAAGACTTTCGGACATGGAGGGGTGCATCCTCCGGAATACAAGGAACTGACCGAGAATCTGGCATTGGAACCCGCGCCGATCCCCGGCCGGATTACGGTACCTCTGGCACAAAACCTGGGCAAACCGGCAAAAGCCCTGGTCCAAAAAGGGGCCGAGGTCCGAACCGGGACGCCGATAGGAGAGGCCGACGGATATATTTCCGCTCCCGTGCACAGCCCCGTGACGGGCAAAGTCACCGGCATCGGGCGGGAATACACCGCCAGCGGCGCTCTTCAGGATGTTGTCGTCATTCAGCCTTCCGAGCACCAGCAACAGGATTTCATGCCGCCGCTCGACCCCGAAGCCTGCACCGTCGAACAGCTGACCGGACGGGTTCTTCAGGCCGGCATCGTCGGACAGGGCGGGGCGGCGTTCCCCACTTTTGTGAAGCTCACCCCGCCGAAGACCAAGAAAATCGACAGCCTCCTCATCAATGCATGTGAATGCGAGCCCTACCTCACCCGGGATTACCGTTTGATTCTGGACCGGACACAGGAACTGCTCAGCGGCACAAGAATCATCATGAAGATCCTGGGGCTGCACAACAGCTGCATCGGGATCGAAGACAACAAGCCCGAGGCCATCCGCAAACTCCGGGAAGCGACCGGCAACGATCCCGGGATCGAAATCGTTCCGCTGAGGACCAAATACCCGCAGGGCGGAGAAAAAATGCTCATCAAGGCAATCCTCGGCCGGGAGGTGCCAGAGGGAAAGCTGCCGATGGACATCGGCAGCGTCGTACAGAACGTGGGTACCGCCATAGCCGTTCACAATGCCGTCGTCCGGGGGGAACCGGCGATCAGCGCCACATTGACGGTTTCCGGCAAGGGAATCCGGCAGCCCCGGAATCTGATCGTACCCGTAGGCACCTCCGTGCAGGATGTCCTCGATTTCTGCGGCGGGGTTGTCGAGGGCGCCGTGCGCATCCTCATAGGCGGCCCCATGATGGGGGCGGCCCAGCATTCCCTGAAAGCCCCGGTTGTCAAAGCGACATCCGGAATCCTTGTTCTCACCGAGGGCGAAATCCATACACGTGCCGAAACCCCCTGCCTGAGATGCGGCAGGTGCGTATCGGTCTGCCCTCTGCACCTGACGCCGACGCGGCTGGCGCGGCTTTGCCGGCTCGGCCGATTCGAAGAAGCGGAAAAACTGCACATCACCACCTGCATGGAATGCGGCACCTGCGCCTACGACTGCCCGGCCCACATTCCGCTGGTTCAGTGGATACGGCTTGGCAAACAGGCCGTTCTCCGCCTTCAGCGGGCACGAAACTGACACGAAAAGCTGAGACTATGCCTAAAGATATCCCAGAAACGCTACAGACACGCAACCGGCTGGAGTTGACGACCTCCCCGCATCTGCACAACAACTGGTCCACGCCACGCGCCATGTGGATGGTGGGAGCCGCGCTGGTCCCTTCGACGGCGGCGGCCCTGATCTTTTTCGGATGGGCCCAGATCGGGATTCTGCTCACGAGCATTCTCTGCGCAGCCGCAACCGAAGCCGTCATCCAGAAGCTGCGCAAGCTGCCCGTTACGCTGGCCGACGGCAGCGCCGTGTTGACCGGGTGGCTTCTTGCGCTCACGCTGCCGCCCGATTTCAGCCTGGTCTCCACCGGGATCGGCGCGGTCGTGGCCATCGGGATCGGGAAGCATGTTTTCGGAGGGTTGGGATACAATATCTTCAATCCCGCGCTGGTGGGCCGCGCCTTCCTTCAGGCGGCCTTCCCCGTCGCCATGACCACCTGGAAAAGCCCGAACCTCGTCGACACCGTCACGACCGCCACACCGCTTGGATCCCTGAAGTTCGATGCGGTCGCCTCCGGGCTCACCCCGATGTTTTTCGGCAACATCGGAGGGAGCCTGGGCGAGACATCCGCCCTGGCCCTGCTCGCCGGCGGCATCTTCCTGATTGTCATCGGCATCGTCAACTGGAGGATACCCGCAGCCATGGCGATCGGCATCCTCCTGTTCGGATCCCTCGCCTGGCGGTTGAACCTGCAGGAGTACCCTTCCCCCTTCTACCACCTTCTGGGAGGCGGCTTCCTGCTTGGCGCACTGTTTATGGCCACCGACTGGGTTTCCTCCCCGATCTCCGGTCGGGGCATGTGGATCTACGGGCTGGGCATTTCGCTCATCGTCGTTCTCATCCGTGTTTTCGGCGGACTCCCCGAAGGCATGATGTACGCCATCCTCATGATGAACGCCGCCGTCCCCATGATCGACCGATTCACCCGCCCCAGGATATTTGGAGCCACCGTATGAAGACCGTAATCCGCATGCTCGTGACCCTGACCGTCATTGGAATTGTATCGGGCGGACTCCTGTCGAAGGTCGGCAACTGGGCCGCCCCCCAAATCGAAAGGCATATGCAGGAAGCCATCCTCCAGGCTATCGCCACCGTGCATCCGAGCGGCACCCGCTCGGAAAAGGTGGCCACGGACGCCCTGCAGCTCTACCGGGTTTTCGACGACGACAACCGGGCCGTCGGCTATGCCATGTCGGTCACAGGGAGCGGTTTCTCCGACAAGATCACGCTGATGGTGGGCGTGTCCGAGGACCTGGCCACCATCTCCGGCATCGAGATCCTGAAACAGACCGACACGCCGGGGCTGGGAGCCAAAATCGTGGAACCCGAGTTCAAAAACAAGTTCAATGACCTCAAAACCGAGCCGCAGATCGAGGTCACCAAGAAGGATAAAGCAGCCCCCAACGAGGTCGAGGCGATCACCGCGGCCACCATTACATCCAAGGCGGTGGTGGAAATTGTGAACGCCCATTTGGACATCCTGAAGAACGTCACAAGCGAGATGGGTCTATGAAGAAACAGGTATCGCTCACACAAGATTTCCTGAAAGGGATCTGGGATCAGAATCCGATTTTCGTACAGGTTCTGGGCATGTGTCCGACCCTGGCCGTCACCGTGTCGGCCATCAACGGCATCGCCATGGCCCTGGCAACCTCGTTCGTGCTGGTGGGCGCCAGCTTCTTGATCTCGCTCATCCGGAAACTCATCCCCACGCAGGTGCGCATCGCGTCGTTCATCGTTGTGATCGCCACCTTCGTAACCATCGTCGACCTTGTGATGCAGGCCCGGTTCCCCGACTTGAGCAAATCCCTGGGACCGTTCATCCCCCTGATCGTGGTCAACTGCGTGGTGCTGGGGCGCCAGGAGGCGTTCGCATCCAAAAACAACCCGCTGCGCTCCGTGCTGGACGCCCTGGGGATGGGCATCGGGTTCCTGATCGCCCTTTTCGTGCTGGGGAGCATCCGGGAGATGCTGGCGACGCGCACGATCCTGGGGTACCAGATTCTGCCTGAAGCCTTCAATCCCTGGCTGGTCATGATCCTGCCTGCGGGCGCGTTCCTCACCCTGGGGCTGCTCATGGGCCTGGCGAACTGGCATGCCGCACGCAAGGATCGTCTGTCGGCCGCCAGGGCGCTCGAGCAGTACCGCAAGTCCATGGTGGCGCAAGGTTAATCAGATACGAGAACACGACAATGGAACTATTCCTCATATTCATATCCGCCGCGATCGTTAACAATTTCGTTCTGGCCTACTTCCTTGGGATCTGCCCTTTCATCGGGGTTTCCAACAAGGTCTCCTCGGCATTCTCCATGGGGATGGCCACGACCTTCGTCATGACCATCGCGTCGACGGTCACCTGGATGATCTACCACCTGGTGCTAGAGCCTTTCCACCTGGAATTTTTGCAGACGGTTTCCTTCATCCTGGTCATCGCCAGCCTGGTACAGTTCGTGGAGATGTTCATCAAGAAGGTAAGCCAGCCCCTGTACCGCGCTCTCGGGATCTTTCTCCCCCTGATCACAACCAACTGCGCCATCATGGGCCTGGCGCTGTTCAGCATCACCCGCGAATACAATTTTTACCAGGGGATCGTTTTCGCCGTCGGAGCCGGCGTGGGGTTCACGCTGGCGATCTCCCTGATGGCGGGCATCCGCGAGGAACTGGATCTTGCAGACGTTCCCAATCCGTTTCGGGGCGCACCCATTACGCTCATCGTTGCCGGCATCATGGCCCTGGCCTTTTCCGGGTTCGCCGGAATGATCTGATCCTTATGCGTCGTCGGCCCAAAGGAACAATGAAACTGTTCGCCGCCGTGGCGGTCTTCGCGGCGGTAGCCCTCCTGATCGGATTCGGCTGGATGCGAAGCGCGCGCATTCCCGATCCTGTACGACGCACCCAGGTGGCGCTCGGAACATTCGTGGAGATCGAAGTGCGGGGCATGACCGCCCCGAAAGCCAATCGGGCCATCGATGCGGCATTTCAGGAAGTCCAGAGGATCCATCGCACCTTTTCCCCCTTCAACGAATCGGGCCGCCTCTGGCGGGTCAACCACAGCCCGGAGGAAACCGTGACCGTCGACCGAGAGTTGTACGACCTCCTTCTCGCATGCGACGTCATCCACCGGGAAACGGAGGGGGCATTCGACCCGGCCATGGAAAAGCTTTTCGAGGTGTGGCGGGTCTGGGGAAACGACCCGGTGATACCCGCCCGCGATGCGGTAGAGCAGGCCCTGGCGCTAAGCGGCTGGCGCCATGTCGGTCTTGGCGACGACCTGGAGCTTCGCCGGAAACCCGGCGTTGCAATCAGCTTCGGCGCCATCGCCAAGGGCTATGCCGTGGACCGCATGGTGGAAACCCTGGAATCCTGCGGTGTCCGCAGCGCGTTGGTCAATGCCGGGGGCGAGATCCGGACACTGGGCGACGACTGGATCGTGGGCGTCCAGCATCCCAGCATCCGCCGGGAGATGGTTCGGACAATCAGCCTATCCGGAATGGCCGTCGCCACTTCCGGAGATTACGAACAGTCCCACGAAGAAAAGGGCGTGCGGTACCATCACATATTGAATCCGGCCACAGGCTACCCGGCAACCGGCTGCTCGAGCGTCACGATCGTCGCCCGGACCTGCATGGAGGCGGATGCCTACGCGACGGGTGTGTTTGTACTGGGCCCCGTGCAAGGGCTGGCCCTGGTAAACCGTACGCCAGGCATGGACGCTATGGTCATAGACCGGGCCGGTGCGATATTCTATTCCAATCATTTCGAAGATTATGTATGGAGGCGGCCTTGAACCTTGAATTTTTTATCGCTATAGCCACCATGGGGGGATTGGGGCTGCTATTTGCCGCAGCTCTGGCCATCGCGGACAAGAAACTGCGGGTGCAGGAAAATCCGCTGATCGGCCGTGTGTATGAAGCGCTTCCCAACGCCAATTGCGGCGCCTGCGGATACGCCGGTTGTTACGATTTTGCCGTGCAGGTCGTCGAAGGCAAAGCCCCGTGTTCCGGATGCCCCGTAGGCGGGCAGGACACTGCCAATGAGGTGGCGGGCATTATGGGCATGGAAAGCACCGAAAGCGTGAAAATTGTCGCCCGGGTGCTGTGCCATGGCGGCGACAGGGAAGCCCGGTGCAAGGACACCGCCTACCTAGGCCCGAGGAGCTGTTCCGCGCAGGCGATTGTTTCAGGCGGAGACAAAGTCTGCAGCTACGGGTGCCTGGGGGGCGGCGATTGCGTCGAAGCCTGTTGCTTCAACGCGCTGTTTATGAACGACAACGGATTGCCGACGGTAATCGACAGCTTCTGTACCGGGTGCGGGATGTGCGCGGCGGCCTGCCCCAGGGGTATCATCGAGATGCATCCGGCCGATCGCGACATTTTCGTATTCTGCAAGAACCATGACGGGCCGAAGGAGTCCAAATCCATGTGCGATGTGGCGTGCATCGGGTGCGGTATTTGCGCCCGAAAATCCAACGGCGCCATCACCATGGACGATTACCTGGCCGTCATCGACCATGAAAAGCTGGACCCGTCCATTATTCCCTACGACAAGTGCCCGACCGGCGCTATCGGATACCTGCCGGGAAGAGCCCCCGAAAAACAGGATGCACCGGAGAAAACAAAGGAGGAAGTCGGCGCGGGAGCCTGACCCGTAATCCGCGGCCGTCTCCGTCCGCCGACCGACACGCAGTCTATGGCTGAACAAATCCAGGAAGAGGGCACCGTCACTACAGTGCAGGACGGATTGGCCACCATATCGGTGCTTCACAGAGGAGACTGCAGGGAGTGTGGCGCCCGGATCCTCTGTAAAGCGTCGGGGGAGGAAAACCCAAGCGTAATCGCACGGGACCCGCTGGGAGTCCAACCGGGAGACCGGGTCCGCATCAGCGCCCCCGGTGAGAGCATCCTGCTGGCATCCTGCATCCTCTACGGCATTCCCCTTGCGGCGCTGCTGCTCGGAATCGCGCTCGGGCCGACCCTGTTCCCTCGCGATCCGGAGCTGTACGGGAGCCTTCTCGGCATCGGCCTCTGCGCGGTCTATTACCTTGTCCTGCGCCTCCGCTCCAGCCGCCGCCCGAAGGACCGATTCATGCCGCGCATCGAGACAATACTGGCTCACGGAACGGATGACTCGGCCGCGCGCATGAACCGCCCGGGATGACCGCGCCTATGCCGTCTCTACAGGGGTCCCTGCCGACGGCGGATGGCCCGGACGCGCAGATTGCGAAACGGCATCCCGGGCGGTACCGGCCGGGATTCAAGCACGGTGGCCGGCACAAGCATCCGCATGACGGGGTCCCGCCATGCGCGCCTCCACGGCAATCCTGTCTTGAAACCCGGGAACATCCGCTTTATCTATTCTATAGGGAACAAGAACGATCGTTACCGATACAGGAGGCGGCCATGAACGAATATCTGGAAATCATCCGTCAGAAAGGATTGCCTGAAGTCGGACAGGTCGTACGCAGCAGGAAACATCACACCCTCTGGCGGGTCATGGAAAAAAGGGAGCTTTGGCAGAATATCGACCCGAATCCCTCAAGCGACGAATCTCGTATGGTTCCGGCCATCTATCTCGTCTATTGGCGGCAAAAGGAGGGGGTGCCTCCCGGGGTGGGGAAAATGTTGGGGTATGTATACACCCTGTACGACAACACCTTCGAAGCGAACTGGAAAATCGTGTCCTAGGGCCAGACGGGTTCGGCCTGCCCCTGCTTGCTGCCGGTGGGGGGAGGCCGCGATGCAGTATTGAAAGTCCCCCTGTCTGAGCCCGAAACGGCCGCGTCACCCGCAGAAGGGGTCGCGGGCGCTTCCCGGCGATGCGTCCGTGCACGGAACCGGGGACAGCTTGCTGGGGGCTGCCCTGTTTGCACCCAGGCTCCGCCGGCAGCAGGGGGCAGCCGCGCCGCCCCGGGTGGATACGGCGCTGCCTTCATTGCCGCTGTCGCACGCTTATGGGAACAGGCGCCTAGGGTATCCCGCAAACCGCGTGGATCGGTGTATACTCCTGTGCAGATGCGCGGGGCCGCGCAGCGGCAGAGGAATCGGGGGACATCCATGGATGCACACAGGCAATATCTGGCAGCCACGAATATGATCGACAGCGATCACAGGCACATCCGGGCTTTTGCCGCCGAGGTGTCGGGCGGAGCGACGGACCCGGTCCAAAAGGCGGTGCGCCTGTACCGGGCCGTGCGGGACGGAATCCGGTACGACCCCTACTCCCCTTTTTACCGGGAACAGGACTACCGGGCCAGCAATGTCCTCGAGGCCGGACGGGGATTCTGCATCCCGAAGGTTTCGCTCCTCTGCGCCGTGGCACGCGCCAGCGGGATTCCTGCGCGCGCCGGCTTCGCCACTGTGCGCAATCACCTCGCCACGCGACAATTGCTGGAATTCCTGGGGTCGGACCTATTCGCCTACCACGGTTTTGCGGAACTCTTCCTGGAGGGGAAATGGGTCAAGGCGACGCCCGCATTCAACAAGGAGTTGTGTGCAAGGCACAATGTGGCGCCCCTGGAATTCAACGGCAGGGAGGATTCTGTTTTCCAGCCCTATAACGCGAACCAGGAGCAATACATGGAGTACCTCCAATTCCACGGGACGTTCGCGGACATTCCGGTGGCGGACATCGTTGCGGCATGGGAGAAGGCCTACGGCCGGGAGCGTGTTCGGGGCTGGATCGAGAGCTTCGAAAGGTTCGGGGACCTGCGCAGGGGCCGTTTCGATCGTGAAGACGTCTTGAAATGACCGGCATCGCGCCGGGATGCCCGTTCAGCCCTGCCGGGCTATGGATCACCCCATGGCCCGGCACCCAGGAGAAAGGACGCACCGGGTTGCCTTGTTCCCCCTGCAGGCGGCCCGGATGCGCCGGACCGCACTATGGCCATTGACAGGAAGAAACTGGCGGTCATCCATATAGTCAAAAAGGAACTGGGCCTTACCGACGAGCAATATCGGGACATACTGCGCGACGCAACGGGCGTTGAAACGGCCAAAGATCTTGACGATGAGAAATTCCACAAACTCATGAACGTCTTCATGCGCAGCAGGTATTACCGTCTCCGCCCCGACGGCATCACCCTGCGGCAGAAGTATTTCATTCGAAACCTGCTCCGGGAACTCGGGTGGGACCCGGTGCATTTCGAGAATTTTTTGGAGAAATACCATCGCAGGAGGCATTGGGATCAACTGACCAAAACGGAGGCCGGGAAGCTGATCGAATCCCTGAAGAACGTGAAGGCGCACCAGAGAACAGATTCCTGAGCAACGGCCTTTGCCCGCGCCTATGCTCCCGAACCCGTTCCCCCGAGGGCGGCCCCCCTCCCGAGGCCGGCAATGACGCGCCTGTCGGAGGCTCTTGAGGGTTGTGCCCGACGCCGCGGGTCCCCTAGTCTGCCCGGTAGGCCCCGCAAAGAAGGCCCGTGTGCGGCCAGCCGCCCGCCTCCGGGTTGCAGCATTCCGCGTCGACAGGCGAAAGAGCATTTACGTTGGATTCCCAGACCCCGTGCAGGGATGGCTCCGGGGCAGGTTTCCCCAGAAACCGCCAACCGTACCGCGCACGAGCCACGGCGGGGTGCACTCGATCGGTCCGGTGCGCCCTCCGCTTGATTTTCCCGCCCTTTGTCTCAATCCAGGTCCAGTCCCCTTGCTGCATGCCCGGCGCCCGGGCTCTTTCCGGGGGTATGTCCGTCGCCGGGCCCGGTTGTGCCTGGATGTCGGACGGGACTTGGCGGTACTCGGAACGGTAAAAAGGCACGAAACGGATTGTGGCAATCCGGATGAGCGGGAAGTCTTGGGCCATTTTCAAATCGCCCTCGGGGCTTCCAGCCGGTTCCCGGTAGACCGGGAGAGGCTCGATGCCGAATTCGGCGAAAAGGCTCCGGGTACAGATCCCCCTTGCCCGAGGGAGTGCCGAAACCGTCTTTTTCATATTTCCTGAACACCTCATGCGGGATGGATGCCCCGCGGCAGCGCACTTGCGTAAAGGCCAGTGCTGCGCTCGTTCCCGTCCGGATCCCGAGTTCCCGCCAGAACTGGCAGTCATCCCGCCGCTGGAAGGGCAGTTCCATGGCTTCGGGGTAGGATGGAACATCGCACCGCTCGAGCGTTCCTGAGGCCGGAAACACTGAATCGGCAAGGTCCGCGGCCGGTGTCCCGTAGGGATCGATACCAACCGAAAGCACCCAATTGTCGCTGCAGAGGGCCCGGTAAACGGTTTGCGCATCCGCCGCCTGAAGCAGGGCGTTGTTCGACTGGCCGATCAAGGCCCTGACCGGATAGGGCCCCTGCCAGACGTGCCGGGGATGCGCACGGCAGGTCCTATCCGCAGCGGACGTGACAGGAGCCGTGCCAGCCCTTCCGGGCATCGGGTGGCTTGCTGCATCTCCTCCCGTGGAATTTCATGGACGAGGCGCACAACCGTTGCGCGAAGGGATGCCCCGCCTGCCGATCGCGAATGCCGCAACAGGCTTTCCCGCGGCGCCGGGGTTCGCTCTCTCCGGCCGCCGGAATTCCCGGACCATGGCACCGTTACCCCTGGTCTCCGGTTGGCGCAGGGGAAACGGAATCCTTTCAAAAACTAATAAATACTGTTTATTATCCCCCATCAATGGGATATCCTGTAGCCAATTGAAATCTGAAATCAGTGAACGGTTGCAGGCATGTTGCCCTACCGGAAAAACCAGACTCTGGTTCGCTCCTTTTCCGGGACAGGATCGCAGACGAATCAAGAAATGAAAGAGGAGGGGATAGGATGAATTTCATATGGTTTCTGATAATTGGCGGCGTGGCTGGCTGGTTGGCCGGTTTGATCATGAAGGGACGGGGGTTCGGCGTCCTCATTAACATCATCGTGGGCGTCATCGGTGGAATCATAGGCGGCTGGCTTTTCGGACTGCTCGGAGTCGGCGGCGGCGGCATCTTCGGTTCGCTGATTACGGCTCTGGTTGGTGCGATCATACTCCTTTTCATCATCAGCCTGTTCAAGAAAAAGGTGTAACCAGAGTCTACTGATGACAGTGGAGCGGCTTCAGTGCCGCCTGCCCAGGCAGCCTCGGAGCCGCTCCCGCCGGCAGCGTGCGGATCGATGCGCTCTGCCTGGATGAAACCGTGCGCCCGGAGGCTATACCGTACCCCGACCGGGATCGGTGGAGCCGGCGGGGCCGGGATCCCTTCCTGGCAGAACCCGAGGGTGCAGACGCAAGCCTAGATTTGAATGAGTTTCCGGACGTTTCTGAAAAACAGCTTATCCTTCTGCCCGGGAGTCAGCGTTTCCGAATCGCGGATCAATCCCACGTACTTTTTCTGGTCCCGCCAGGGGCTGTCGGAACCGAAGAGGAAGCGGTCCTCGTTCTGCCGGAAGAGTTCCCGCGCACTGCCGCAGTGCATCATGCTTTCCAGAACAAACGCGATATCGAAGTAGCATCCCTTGTCCCCGAGCAGCTCCAGCACCCTGTCCCACTCCCCGTACCCCCCTCCATGGGCCAGTATGATTTTCGAGCCTTTGAAGTCTTTGAGAAGCCCCTCGAATCTTTTCAGGGAGGTATAGTCGCATCCCGGGAGGCTGGGATCGTATCCTGCATGGAAGTACAGCACCATGTTGCGTTTCAGGGCTTCCTCGTAGACAGCGTACGCCGCCGGGGAATCGACCGGGAAGCCCTGGTAGCCGGGATGGAACTTGACCCCCTGAATCCCGAATTCCGCCATTTCCCGGATGCAGTCCTTGAAGCCGGGGTCCAGAGGATGCACCGAACCAAAAAATACCATGTGCGGGAACGACAGCACCATTCCCCTGATCCACTGAAGGATGCCTCTGCCCTGGCCCGGGTTTGTGGCGACAGTCAAAACGACGCAGCGGTCGATGCCCGCGGCATTCATGGATTCCGTCAGGCCGCGGCCTGTCCCGTCGGTGTAGGCTGTCAGCCGGCCGTCGGTGTTGGCAATGACCGTCCGCAGGGCTTTCCCTGCGATACTATCCGGGTACATGTGGGTATGGGCATCGATAATCATATCCGCTCCGTCACCGGGCACCGAAAGAGATTTGGCACAACGGCCATTCCAGGGAGCCGGGATGCCTCCTCCTGTCAGCGGCCGAATCGCCGCCGCGGCGGCACACCCCCCATTCGCTATTCTCGGAATGATTGGGGACCAATCGTGCGCAACTTTCCAGGCGAGTTTCCGCCCCGCCCTTACCGCCGCGGGCAAAGTCCGGTTTCGCGAGAACCGACGATGCGGGCGCCTCCGTGGAGGGA
>CAZYXB010000009.1:18331-105258 GCA_964651155.1 uncultured Acidobacteriota bacterium
GCGGGCAAAGTCCGGTTTCGCGAGAACCGACGATGCGGGCGCCTCCGTGGAGGGAGACACCTTCGGGCCGCACACGCTGCGGTTTTTCCCGAACATCGGCGCCCCGGGCAGCCGATGTCGCGGCGCAGGGCGCCTGGATGTTTCCGCAGCCGGGCTGCTGTTCCTTCGGGCGCCCGGCTCCCCTCAGCCCCGGATCACCATCCGGTTCCGCCCCGCTTTCAACGGATAGGACCGGCCCTCCCATACGAACGATCCTTTCAGATTGCCGGGCAGATCGACCTCGATCTCCCACTCCCCGCGCTTGCGTTCGTACGCGACCGCGATCTCGCCGAGTGGGTGCGGAATGCTCCCGCCGGCCTTTTTCAGGAGCCCCAGACGGGGCTCGATGGTCACTTCCGCGAATCCGGGGGCGGCGGAATCGATGCCGAGCACCGTGCGGTACATTTCGATGTTGGGGCTGGCCCCCCAGGCGTGACAGTCCGATCTGGCGGCGTTCACATCGTAATCCTCGGCCCAGGTCGAAAGACCCATCGAGATGTTCTCGTGCCATTTATCCAGCCACCCCAAATAGTCGTTGCCCAGGCCGGCTTGTATCAGGGCCCGGTGCAGGTAATATTTGAAATAGATGGATGCGGGCGCCAGGCTGCTGTCGGCCAGGATTTTTTTCGCCAGCAGCGTCGCCTCATTCCCCGACACCAAGCCCGAGAGTATGGCAAGGGCGTTCGCGTGCTGGGAAAAGACGTTCTTCTCCGGCGTGTCGGCCAGAATGGCCCTGGACGGATCCCAGTATTTTCCGCGGATGGTTTGCGCAAGCCGGTCGGCCTGCCGGTTGTACTGCGCCGCGAAGGCGTCCATCCCCAGCCCGCTTTCCAGTTGGGCCGCCGTCCGGTAGGCCAGCAGCAATTGCAGGTCCATCACGGAGGATTCCCCGTCTTTTCCCAGGGGGGCCACCCCCGTGATCCACCCGCGCCGGTTCATGACCCAGTCGGTGAAATTCCAGTAAGGAACGCCTTTCAGGGACCCGTCCGGCTGCTGGTACCTGCGGAAGAAATCGAATATCTGGCGGCTTCCCGGAATTTTGGCTCTCACAAATTCGCTGTCGCTCCCGTACATCCAGTAATCATGGAGCATGCCGATGTACCAGAGCGAGAACGTGGGGATAATCTGGGGAGAGGAAGAAGGATGCCGGCTGAGAGTCAGGCCTTCGGCAATGCGGGAATGATCCATCTGGTCCATGGCGTTGCGCAGGAGACGGTCGTCCCCGCTACAGTACAGGCTGACCATGGCCTGGATGCGGGTATCCCCGATATACTGCAGCTGCTCGTAATACGGGCAGTCCATGTAGGTTTCCATGGCGCATAGACGCGCCGTGCGCCATCCGATTTCCACGATCTTCGACAGGTCTTCCCGGTCGGAATCAAAACGCGCCTTCAGTTCAAAAGGGTATCCGGTAAAGGTCCCGTACAGATCTTCGATGACAAGGGGATCCTCTTTTGTCCTAACGGCGAGCAGGATATATCTGTAGGTCCGCCAGTATAGCGACGCGAAAACCTGCCGGGGGGCTCCATCCGAGACAAGCCTGTCTTGGCGGCCCAGGAATATTTTCCCTTCGACCTCGTTCCGGTTCCCTTTTCCGGCGATCCGCGCCGGGCGGGCGGCTGTAGCTCCGGGTGTCGCTGAATCCGCGGGAACATAGAGGGATTCGGCATACTGCAGTGAAACATCGGCGTCCCGCCCCCGGCTGAACCGCAGCGTGACGTACGCGTTGGTCAGATGCCCGTTATCGAGCAGCAGGGTCGCTTGCGTGTGCGCCGGGACAACGACGGCTTCGGGCGCCGCGGGGAATGATTCGGGCAGGTCGATCCCTGTCGCTTCACGCGCCCGCTGCAATCGCTCGACGGTCCGTTCCATCTGGGGGATTCCCGAAGGTACGAGCATCCAGCCCGACGCGTCGGGAAGGCCCTTGGGCGAACCGCCCTTCCAGTGCGCCGACGCGGCGTTCTTCCAGGAGGCATCATCGAACGCCGCGTCCCGCCACCCTTTGATGTGCTTCCTCATGTCGATGCGTTCGCCCGGCCCGCCGACGTAGTACCCCTGGAGGCCCGAGGCCTCCAGGGGGCTGTAACTGTCGTCCCGGATGCACTTCCAGGTCCCATTTGTATTCGCGGATTGTTCTTCGTCGGTGTCCCCCTGAAGGATGAATCCCGTGCGCCAGGAGATCTGTGCTTCGGGCCGGTAGCCCGCTTCATTCCAGACCACGGCCGCCAGGATGTTGCTGCCGGCGGTCAAATGGGGCGCCAGGTCCACCGTCTCGAAATTCCAGTAGAACAAATCCCCCCGGGCGGGGCCAACGGACACCAATTCCCCGTTGACGTAGAGTTTGTACCGGTTGTCGGCCGACACATGGACCGCAAAGCGTTTCGGCGCCGTCTGAAAATCCATTCTTTTCCGGAACAGGTAGACTCCGAATCCGTTGGCCGGCTCCCCGGGCACGGCGATCCATTTGGCGGCCCATTCACGGGCCAGAAGACCGGGATCAAGCGGCCGGGAGCCGGCACTGTCGGGAGACATCGCGCCCGTGATGCCCAGCAGTGCGGCGAACGTACAGAGGATGGTTTTCATGCTGCAGATTGTTTTTCGCATGCGATCCCGCCATGGTTTTGAAGCCGGATTGTACTACAGGTTGGCCGGAAGAAGTACAGCATTGACTCCAGGCACCCGGCTGCCGGGCGGGTGCGCGCAGCGCGCATCCGGTGTTCTGCACACGCCGGCGGGGAATGCGGCCCGGGACGGTGCGCCTCACAGTATGTAGAGATTCTTGGTGGAAAAATTCGGCTCGCTTGTCAGGTTGATGCCGAGGCGCCGCAGGCCGGTTTCATCGCCCGGGGTCGGGATGTGGGTCATGTGCGCCTCGCAGTTGCGCAGTTCTTTCAGTTTGTCTATGGCCAGTTGCGCGGCTGAATTCGTGGCGGCGCTGATGCTGAGCGCTATCAGCGTCTCCTCCAGGTCGAAGCTGGTCGAGCGTTCGTTGAGGATATCCGTCTTCAGATTCCGGACCGAGTCCGTGATTACTTTCGGCAACAGCTTGATCTTGTCCGGGATGTCCGCCAGGTGCTTCACGGCATTCAGCACGAGGCTCGATGCCGCGTGCATCAGGGGGGAGTTGTTCCCCGTGATGACGGTCCCGTCCCTGAGCTCGATCGCCGCACCGCAGTAGATCCCCTCGTTCCCCTTGTTTGCCTCCCTGGCCTTTTGGGCCGCCGCGTGGGCCGGGAGGACGACAAGGCGGTCCTCGTCCCTTATGTCGAAGTCCTTCATCAGCAGCTCGACTCTCTGGACGGTTTCCTGGTTCGTCAGCCCCATGGCGTATTCGCAGCGGTACCGGAAGTAGCGGCGGAGAATTTCCTTCTGGGCGGCCGATCGGGCGACCGCGTCCTCGACGATGGAAAATCCGGCGCGGTTGACGCCCATGTCCGTGGGCGACCGGTAGAAAGAATCCCCCCCCGTTATCTTCTCCAGGATACGTTTGACCACGGGGAAGACTTCCACATCGCGATTGTAGTTGACGGCGGTCGTACCGTAGGCCTCCATGTGGAAAGGATCGATGAGGTTGAAATCCCTGATGTCCGCCGTAGCGGCTTCGTACGCGGCATTGAGGGGATGTTTCAGGGGGATGTTCCAGATGGGGAACGTCTCGAATTTGGCGTAGCCCGCCTTCATGCCCCTCCGGTATTCGTGGTAGAGCTGGGACAGGCATGTGGCCAGCTTGCCGCTCCCGGGTCCGGGGCCGGTGACGATGACCAGCGGTTTCTGCGTGTCGACGTATTTGTTGGCTCCGTACCCCTCATCGCTGACGATCGAGTCGACATCGGTCGGGTATCCCTTGGTGAAGCGATGGGTGAATACTTCAATATTCCTCCTTTCCAGCTTGTTCCGGAAGAGCTCGGCCGCGGGCTGATGGTCGAACCTTGTGATAATGACCGCGCGCACATTGAGGCCCCACTCCCTGAGATCGTCGATCAGCTTCATGGCGTCGGCATCATAGGTGATGCCGAAATCCGCCCGGATTTTCTTTCGTTCAATGTCCCCGGCGTAAATGCACAGAAGGATGTCCGCCTTGTCCTTCAGCTCATGGATCAGCCGCATCTTCACATTGGGATCGTATCCGGGAAGAACGCGGGAGGCGTGGTAGTCGAAAAGCAATTTCCCGCCGAATTCCAGGTACAGTTTATTGTCGAAACGCCGTACCCTCTCGAGAATCTCCGCCGTCTGCTCCCGGATGTAATGTTCATTATCGAAGCCAAGTTCCCCGGACCTATGCGCCTTATCCATTCACCGAACCTTTCTTTCTCGTACGCATCGCGGCGCACGGGGCCTGGCCCGCGCCGAGGCTCCCGACCGTGACTGCACGAACCTCTAATGTTTATCACTATTGGATGATTAGAGAAATAGAATAAGAAGATCCATGCAGACGGCCTTCGCCCGCACCGCAGGGAAAAGACCGGCGCCCCCCCGGACCACGCCTCGGCCGGGGCGCACCGTGCCGCTTTCTTCCCCGCGTGCGCGTGAAAATCACGTGCGCGTGAAAATCACGTGCGCGTGAAAATCACGTGCGCGTGAAAATCATTGCCGCAACCTCCAATTCTGTGAGATCCTGCGCCGGTCGCTGACGCGGGCTGCCCCCGCCCTGGGTCCGCAGGATTCGGGTTTTCCCGAACACGGGCAACGGGGCAGGCGGCCCTGCGCGCATCCCTCCCCGGCCAGGACGGCTCCAACGGGGTCGGGACGCGACCGCCGGGGTGTCGCCCTGCCTTGAGCTGGAGATCATGAGGATGGAAACGCAATCGGGGCAGACCGATGCCGAAAGCCGGGCCTTTTTCCTGAAAACGCTCCCCTTTTTCATCATGGCTCACGCCGCGCACCATTTCCTGACCGCGCTGCCGCAGCCTTTGTTCCCCGCCATACGCGACGAGTTCCGGTTGAGCTATACGGGGGCATCCCTGGTGCCGATGTCCTTCGCCATCGCAGGGGCAACGGGCCAGCTGCCGGCGGGATGGCTGGCCGACCGGGTCGGGCCGGGCATGCTCATTGCCGCCGGCACCATCGGGGTCGCCCTGGCCGGAATCCTCATCGGGTTCTCGCACACTTTCGTCATGCTGCTTGCGTGCCTGGTGCTCATGGGGCTTCTGTCGGGAGGATACCACCCGGCGGCGACGCCCCTGATCTCTTCGTCGGTCAATCCCCGGCATCGCGGCCGGGCGCTGGGATTGCACCTGGTAGGGGGGAACAGCTCCTTTTTCGTGGCCCCCATCATAGCCGCATCCATTTCCGGTATCTGGGGCTGGCGCGGGTCGTTTGTCGCACTGGCGGTCCCCACACTCGTTTTGGGCCTGGTGTTCCATCTCTACATCACCCGGAAAGCGGGCAGGGCTCATGTGTCGGGGGTGAAGCAGAAGGTCCGCGAGGAAAAGCCGCCGCAACCCGGGTACAGGCGGCGGCTGATTGCTTTTCTTACGATGATCATCATCGGCAGCGGATCGGCCATGTCCATCCTTTCCTTCCTCACCCTGTACATGACCGATGCCCTGGGGGCCTCGAACGAAATGGCCGGAGGCCTGCTCTCCATTGTCTTCTCCTCCGGGCTCTGGGCCGGGCCCGTGGGCGGCTACCTTGCCGACAGGTTCGGCAGCGTCAGAATCGTCATCGCAACGGCGATTGCCAGCGGCATTATCATCTACTCCCTGACCTTTGTCAGTCTGGGCCCCTCCTTGTATTGCGTCCTGTTCCTTCAGGGGTTGAACATGGCGATCCAGATGCCCGTTACCGAAGTGTTCATCATGGGGCAGACGCCGGCCCCGAAACGATCCACGATATTCGGCGTGTACTATTCCACCATGCAATACACGGGCGCCATCTTCACCCCGCTCGGCGGGTATGTGATTGAACGATGGGGATTCCACTTCTGCTTTGCCGCCGTCGGGGCCACCGTCGTGGCGGTTGCCGCCGTCACTTCCCTTTTCATTTACGACGCCAGGGACAATTACCACAACGCAGCCTGACGGCGGCCCCAATCCCCCGGCCCCCTTTCCCGCAACGCCGACCGAGCGTGCTTCCGGTCGATGGGCCAGCCATCGTGTTGAAAAAACAAACCATAAGCGCCCTGATGTCCCTTCGTATCGCAGATATGCCGTGATACAGTGTGCGGGGCGCCTCTAGGGAGCACCCTGTGATGATCCAGGCTGCGGCACCTCGGCACGGGCAGCTGATGCGGTTTGTGATGGCGGGCGTGCACGGGTTCGATCGCCGCATTCGGCGCGTCCGGACGCACGTTCCGGGAAGGACACCCACAGGCAAAACAGGAAAGGATCCGCGGAATGCATCAGAACGAACATGCCCGGAAACGTTTTGTATCCGGGAAGGGGCTTTGGATGGGATTGATCCTGTCCGGGATTTTTGGATTCTGTATCCCCGCTCTGCCTCAACAATACGAACAGATTGTCATCGCAACCGGAAGCCCGTATGAACTCGGGCTGATCGACGAGCTCTCGAAAGCTTTCCAGGAGAAGCACGGGGGCGCGGTGCGCTGTGTGAAAACTCCCACAGGCCCGGGACTCGACCTCGCAAGACACGGCCTGGTCCACATCACTCTGGGTCATGAAAAAGAGGCTACGGCCAGATTGGCCGAGGAAGGGCACGTGGAGAAAAGAGCCGACCTGATGCACAACTACACGGTGATCGTCGGCCCCGGGAAGGATCCGGCCGGCATTGCCGGACTTTCCGATCTCCACGAGGCCCACAGGCGGATATTTCAAACCGGATCCCCTTATCTTTCAAGGGGGGACGGAGGGGGCATGCACATCCTTGAGCTGAAGATATGGAAGGCCTTGAACCTCACCCCCCCCGCAGAGGCCTGGTACGAAGTGAGCCGGCAGTTCATGCTGTCCTCGCTCGTCGGCGCAAACGAGCGGAAGCAATACCACATGCTCGATTCCTCCACCTGGACGATGCACGCAGCCAAGGCGCCGGGCCTCAAGCTCCTGGTACAGGGGCCGCCCAACGAATACGAAATGTGTCTCATAAGTGCGGACAACCATCCGAACCTTCGGTACAATCGTGCCATGGCCGAGAAAATGTATGAATTCCTGATCGGCGACGAAGGGCAGAAGATCATTGCGGAATTCGGTGTCGTGCAGTATGGGGGGCCTATCTATTTCCCGTCGCGGAAGCCGTACTCCGAACCTTGAATGCCGACCGCCCGCGGTCCCGATTCCGTCCCTGCCGCCTCCGAAGCTTTCGGTCAGGCCGGCCGTTTTCCCGAAACCAGGCGCCATTTCATGCGCGTGTACGCGATCCGGAAGCCGTGGCGCTCGGCGCTGTGCTGGGAATAGCCGCCTGCCTCGGCCGCCATCGATGCCAGATCGCAGCCATGGTCGAAGGCGCAGCGCATGCGCGCCCGGAGCAGCTGGGAATGCAGGCCGCGGCGGCGGAACTCCGGGACTGTCGAGGCGCCGCCCAACAGCGCAACGCCATCATGCATGCACAGAACGCCGGCAGCGCCCGGCTCGCCGTCGAGCTCGGCGATGAAAAAGATGCTCTGGCGCCGGGCCGAGGAAATCGCGCCGTACTGCAGGAAAAAATCCGCCAATTCCGGGTGTTCCCCGGCCCATCCTCGCGCGCTTATGCCGGTCCAGAGCCGCATTTCTTCCGGTTTGGCGACCCGGACATGGATACGGTCGGAATCACTTCCCGGAATTGCCTCCACCGGCCGGTAGAGCACGCTGCTGATCTCAACCGGCCTGTAATTACGGGCGCAGAGCACCTCCATTGCGGCGACCCCGGCCAGAGGGCTTATCTCATGGTACACGGGCGCCCCGCGGAGGATGAAGAAGCGCTCGATCTCGTCGAGCGCTTCCGCGCTCAGTTCTTCAAATATCCCGAGCCCGAAAGTCTGGGTTACCGGAGAGTCTATGCCATCGAAGACGGCATAGGCGCCTGCACATTCCATCCATCCGGCTCCGCTTCCGGGGAACAGGCGCAGTCGTGCCTCGGCGAATTGGACACACGCGTTCCCTTCGGCACGCTCCAGCCGTCGTGAGAGCTCCAGATCGGAAAGCACCATGGTCCCCAGGATACAGCAGGCGCGGGGCGCCCGCAACCGCCGACGTCATCGGGCCCGTCCGCAGGATGCATACCCGGCCCGTACACACGACCACCGTGATCCCGGAGTCCAGGGGGCGCCCCGAACCTCACGCGGAAAGATACTCCAGGATGTACCGGCAGGCGAGCAACAGCATGATCGCGGCCAGCATTGTCTTGATCGCCGCCTGGGGCACATGCTTCTGAAGCCGGGCGCCGCAGTACATTCCGAAAATACCGCCGATTCCGAACAGAATGCCGAGCATCCAGTCCGGTGTGGTGGAAAGACCGGCGCGGGCGGGGATCAGGCTGTACAAAACCACTCCGGCGATCGATGTCAGAAAAGTCCCGAGAAGCGCCGCCCCGGCCACGGTGTACACCGGCAGCTTGAGTACGGCCACGCAGAAAGGCGCCAGTATGGATCCGCCGCCTATCCCGTAGGCACCGCCGATGATCCCGACAACCAGGGCCACGGTAAATAAGGCCGGGATCCCGACCGAAAAGGTTTCCCCGCCGAATGCATAGTCGATTTTCCGGACGGAGAATGCCACGGTCCGGATTTGTCTGCAGGCTCCCCGGCGGCGTGTATCGCCGCTCCCGCCCCCCGGGCCTGCGCCTGCCGGGGAACCGGGGATGGTATGCGGTTTTGGGGTGGCGCCCGTCCGGTACTCGCTGAATGTGGCATACAGGAGGTGGACGGCGATGTATAGAAGCACGCAACCGATAAAGAGCCGGAATATCCGTGGATCGGGCAAAAACGACACCCTGAGGTAATAGCCCAGAAGAACCCCGGGAAGGGTCCCGGCGACAATGATCCCGGCCAGCGGCCATGCCAGGCGCCCTTCGCGCATGTAGCGGTAGATCCCGCTCGGAATGGCGACAATATTGAACACGAAGTTCGTGGACGTCACCGACGGCGAGACGAAGTTGAGGACGCTCACCTGGTAGGGCAAAAGAAAAAAAGCCCCGGAAACGCCCCCCATGGAAGAGAAGAACGAGACGACAAAGGCAACCAGAGGCGGCATGAAAAGAGACGTGTCTACGCCGGAAACTGGAAAATGCACGGTCAGGGCATCCATGCCACACCTTATTTCGGCGGTACGGGTTTCGAAAAAAGGTTATCCGCCAGACCGCTGTTGTATTTGATTTCGATAATGTGGATCTGGAAAGCCGGCCGGCCGTTGACATAGCCGTCGGTCCGCAGAGATGTCCGTACGCCCTGGATCCAGTGCCACTGGCTGAATTCGTGGACCACCCGCTGGCGGACGCCGGCGGCGTCGGGCTCCCTGAATTCCAGCTTTTTCGGGAGCCCGGACGCGCGGTCAAAATAGACGGTGACCTCGTCATTGTCGGGATCGATCAATCGCACCCGCTCAAGCGTGATATCCCGCCCCTCCCCGGGACCGAGGTGAAACAACTTGTTTCGCGGGTCCTTGTAACGAACGCGGAAAAGGACCTCCATGCTGTGTTTCACCAGATTCCTGAAATCCCGCATTTCCTCCCGGGTGGCGGCCTTTGCCTCTTTCTGCCCCTCCAGGATCCATCCCTCTTCCTTCTCCAGGTTGAAGACGGTTATTTCAAGTTCCCTTTTCTTATTGCCCAGTTCGAAGCGGCTTTTATCGGGCAGCCTGGTGTAGTCGGTGAATTTCATCAGGGGGGACAGGCCGTCGCGGTTGAACCTGAAGAAATTGCCGGTGGAGACCGTATCCCGGACATTCAGAAAGTCGCTGCCGCCCATCGCTTCTATGGCGGCTTCAAAAAGCTTCAGGGCCGCGTCCCCTTCCCGGCTTCGAGCGGAAACTGGAAGAAATGCGGCCACCAAAAAAACCCAGAACAGCTTTTTCATATCTCTGTATCCTGCCGAAAACCCCTGTCGGCGCCATAGCGGCCCGCCCGGGGGCACCGAGACCTCATTTTTATCATATAATGCCGCAGCCTCGGGCAGAAAAGATAAATGCGGGACGTTGCCGGGTCGGACGGGTACCGTTGGCCACGGCACGTCAGGCGGGTGCCGCACGCAGTAGTGGCGCAAGGCACGGGCACCCGGCCGGCCGCCGCCACGTGGCTGATTATCGTTGACAAAAGGTTCCTTCTGGTTATTCACTATCATAATTAGTAAGATGCCCTCGAGATAACGCCCCATGAGGGGCGGCTGTACGGGACGCCGGGATGGATCGTTTCTCCGTCGGCATCCCCGTGGAGGCCGACGGAGGGAAACCCCGGGACTGCGAACGGGCACCGGACGGTTTTGCCCGGGGCACGGTGGACGGCGGAAACGGATGCGGCAAGGAAGGAAAAGGGTTGTCCATGCCAAAAGAGATGCTTACAACGAAGGAAGTCGCCGAATACCTCAGTATCAATGAAAAGCAGGTGTACAGGCTTATCAAGGAGAAAAGAATTCCGGCCACGAGAATCACCGGGAAATGGCTTTTCCCTAAAAACCTGATCGACGAATGGATCATGAACAGCGCCAGGGATAGCGTCCAGATCCCGGATCGGCAGAGTTCCCGGGGGAACCAGGTCATCATCGCAGGAAGCAACGATATTGCGCTGGAACTGCTCGCCAAGAATGCCACCATCGAGTATCCGCGGTATACCTATTCCATATCCAACATCGGCAGCCTGGCCGGGCTCATTGCGTTAGAGAACGGCAGCTGCCACATCGCGGCGGCCCATCTTTTGGACGCGGAAACGGGCCAATACAACAGTTCCTTTATCCGAAAGCACTTCCCGGAAATGAAGATCACAGCGCTGAACCTTTCCCACCGGGAACAGGGCTTGATTGTCAGGAAAGGGAATCCCATGGGGATCCAGACCCTCCGGCATCTGGCAAACGAGCGGATTACGTTCATCAACAGGCAGGAAGGCTCGGGCACGCGCGTTCTCCTGGACTACCATCTGAAACAAAACGGGATCGACCCCGCAGACATCCCCGGATACTCCCGGATCGCCTACACGCATATGGAGGTCGCGCTGGAAATATTCAGCGGCTCGGCCAATGCGGGACTCGGCATTCTGGCTGTCGCGCGCCAGCTAGACCTGGACTTCATCCCGCTCGCGACCGAGCGCTTCGACCTGATCGCCCCCACCGACAGCTATACGGTCAAACCGATCCGGGCGCTGCGCGAAGTCCTCTGCTCCGGGGAATTCAAAAACAACATGGCCCAACTGGGCGGATACGACACCCGGGATACCGGGAAGATCATCTTCAAGAGCCAGTAGGCTCCAACCCCCCGGAGCGGCATTCGCGGCCGCCTTTGCCGGATTCCCCGAACCAACATGTTGAGACCGCCAACACGCATTGAAGGAGATATGCCATGAAACACCTTGTTTTGCTGTTGATTGTAACCGCCAGCCTGTCGTGCGCGCAGAATCCCGGACCGCCCGCGAACAGCCTGTTCGAACAGGGGGAAACCAGGAGTTTCGAATCCGGGGACATCCTGATCGAGGGGGAGGTCCGCAACCCCGGCCCGGTGGATCTGAGCCGTCTTCCCGTCCGCAGCGCACCGGTCAAGGAATTGGAGCTCCAGGAAAGCGGCGCGGCGTTCCGGGGGGCGTACTACGTCACCGGGTATGCCCTGTACGATATCCTGAATGAAAAGGCCGTCGAAAAAGCTCCCGGAAGCGATTTCAAGCCGCCCCTGGATATCTACGCCGTCGTCGAAAACGATGAGGGCGCACAGGTTGTCTTCAGCTGGGGGGAGATCTTCTATCGTACCAGTTTCGATATACTGATCTCCAAAAGCGTGCAACCGATCAACCCGGTAAAAACCGAGGAGACGTGGCCACTGCCCGAAATGCCCCGCCTGGTCTGCGGGTCCGATCTCTACAACGTGCGGTATCTGAACAATCCCAGAAAGATCACCATCCGGTCCTTCCGGGGGCAGTTCCCCGAGGGAAGCCCGGAAACCATGTATGCGCCCCAAATCGAATTCCTGACGGCGGCAGGGTCCGCGATGATAGGGGACATCGGCCCGGCCGTCGGTCAAAAAAAATACCGGTCCGTCCACTACGGCCATGGAAGGGGATACAAGGGGGTGCACGACACCACCGGGTACGCCCTCAAGGACCTGATCGAGGAAGCCAAAACCATTCCCCTGGACCGGGTGCGGGACCATTGCGTCGTGGTTTCGGCCAAAGACGCGTACCGTTCCGTGTTCAGCCTGGGCGAGATCCTCAACCGCAACGACAACCTCGATCCCGTCCTGATTGACAACCTGGACTCCCCCCGGAACGGACGGTACACCCTTCGGGTGCCGGGGGACTTCTTTGTCGACCGGGATGTCCGTTCCGTGGAGAAGATCGAGATTGCGCGCACCCGGTAGCCGCGGTTGAAACGGGTCCGCCTTGGCCGGGGGCCTCCCGGCATCGCTGGAGACGACCATGAAAAGACGAATCCTGTTCCTCGCCCCTGCAGCGGGGGCCCTGCTGCTGGCATCCGCGCATCCGGTTTCGGCCCAGGTGAGGCTGCGCTTGGCGACAACGACATCGGTCCAGGACTCGGGCCTGATGCCCCACCTGATGCCGCATTTCGAAAAACAGTGCCGCTGCAAGGTCGATATCATCGCCGTCGGCACGGGTCAAGCCCTGAAGCTCGCTTCGAGCGGCGACGTGGACATGGTGGTCGTGCACGCCCCCGACCTGGAGAAAGAGTTCGTCGACGACGGGCACGGGACAGGCCGCCGGACTTTCATGGTCAATGATTTCGTCATCATCGGCCCCCCGTCGGACCCGGCGGGGATCCGGGGAATGACCGATGCCGGCAAGGCGCTGCGCGCCATTCACGGCCAAAAGGCGCTCTTTATTTCCAGGGGAGACAATTCCGGGACGCACCAGAAGGAACTGTCCCTATGGGAAAAGACCGGGATACGGCCCCGCGGCCCGCGATATCTGCAGATCGGCCAGGGAATGGGGGCCGTACTGACCATGGCAGAGGAAAAGAGCGCCTACACAATCTGCGACCGCGGCACTTTCCTCGCCCGCTCCCATAGACTGAATCTGCAGGTCCTGTGCGAGGGCGACCCCCTGCTTCTGAATTACTATTCCGCCATTGGCGTGAACCCTGAACGGTATCCGGGCGTCAAGGCCGATCTCGCGCGTCGGTTGACAGACTGGCTGTGCTCGCCCGAGGGGCAGAGCCTGATCGGCGGATACACCGTAAACGGCCACCAGCTGTTCAGGCCCTGTTGCGAAGGCGGGGAGTGACCCGATGGGTGACCTGGGGCAATCTCTGACCGAAGCCGTCGGCATGATCCTGCGCGCCGACGCGGACGTCATGACGATCGTAGGGGCCTCGCTCCGCTTTTCTCTGTCGAGCACCGTGATCGCTTCGCTTATCGGCATCCCCTCGGGCATTGCCCTGGCGACCTCCCGACTGCGCATCCGGCCTCTCCTCGAGGACCTGCTCAACACGCTGCTTGCCGTTCCGACGGTCGTCGTCGGGCTTTTCGTCTACACCCTCATCATGAGCCGGGGGCCCCTGGGGCGGTTCGATCTGCTGTTCTCCCCGGCCGCCATCATACTCGGCCAGACCGTGCTGATCATCCCTCTGGTCGCTTCCCTGGCCTGCAGTTCCGTGTCCGTGGTGGATCCCGTCATACGGGAAACGGCGCGCACCCTGGGCGCCGGCAGGCTGCGCACGACACTGACGATCGCGTCCGAAGCGCAGGCGGCGCTTCTGGTCGCCTGCATCACCGCATTCGGGCGGGTCATCGGGGAAATCGGCATATCCCTCATCCTGGGGGGCAACATCCTCGGCTACACCCGGACCATCACGACCGCCATCTCCCTCCAGACCAGCAAGGGGGAATTTGCACTGGGGCTGGCGTTGGGCATCATCCTGCTTTCGGTCGCCTTCGTCATCAACGGCACGGTGCGCAGGCTCGGCAGGAGATCCCCATGGGCGTAAGGTTGGCGTACCGCATCCGATCCCTGACGCATGCCTATGACGGGAATACGGTACTGGACATCCCCGAGCTCGACATCCCCGCAGGGGAGATCCTCCTGTTCGCCGGACCGAACGGTTCCGGGAAAACCACCCTGCTCTCCATTCTGGCGCTGCTCCGGGCCCCTTCCGAAGGCCGCGTATACCTCAACGGCATCCGCTGCACGGAGGATCCCGATCTCGAACTCCGCCGCATGGTGACGCTGGTGCACCAGAAACCGGTCCTTTTTTCGACCTCCGTCCGGAACAACCTCGCCTATGGCCTGAAAACCCGCGGCATGGCCGCCAGAGAAATCGATCGCCGCGTCCGCTCGATCGCCGAGGAGATGCAGCTCGCCGCCCTGATCGACAAGCATGCCCGCAAGCTTTCGGGAGGGGAATCGCAGCGGGTCATCCTCGCGCGGGCCCTGGTTCTGGAAACACCGATCCTGCTGCTCGACGAGCCCACCAATTCCCTCGACGAAGCCTACCGCCCTGTTCTGGAGCGGCTGCTGCACAGACTCCATCGGGAAAGGGGCACGACGATTATCGTATCCACACACGATGCGCATTTCCTCGCGTCGACGAGGGGACGCCTTCTGCGCATGGCCCGGGGGAGGGTCCTGGATTCCCCGGCGGCATGGGTACGGAACACGCCGCTGTCCGACATGGATCCCTGACGGGCCCCTGCGTGAACAGGCCGCGGGCCTCGGGTGGCCCCGGGGAGTCCCCGGACCGGGGCGACGCCGGAAACACGGGGATGGGCGCAACCGGGGGGCTTGATGCCCCCCGGCTTCTTTCTTCCCTGCAGACCGGACCTAGCTTCCCGGCTTGAGTTCGGAGGTGCAGTGGCCGCACCGGGTGGCCTTGAGGGGAACCGCCGACAGGCAGTACGGGCATTCCTTGGTGTCGGGAGGCGCCGGCTGCGGCGCTTTCTTCATCTTGTTCATCCACTTCACGACAAGAAAAATCGCAAACGCGATAATCACGAAATCAATGACGGTGTTGATAAACAGACCGTAATTGACCGTAACCGCGCCCGCCTCCTTCGCGGCTTCCAGCGTGGGCATGGACGCGCCCTTGAGGGTAATGAACTTGTCGGAAAAATCGGAGCCGCCCAGGAGCATTCCCAGAGGGGGCATCAGCACGTCGCTGACGAAAGACGATATAATCTTCCCGAAAGCGGCACCGATGATGATGCCGATAGCCATGTCCATCACATTCCCGCGCATTGCAAATTCCTTAAATTCCTTCAGCATCGAGAACCTCCTAGATTTCAATCAGCGAGTCATCCTGAAAAGAAACAGCCGGAACCTTCCTATGCTGCGTTGTCGACTTGCATCTAGACAGCCTCATTACGAAACGTATCGTAATCCTACCAAGTATCGCCGCATAAAAGCAATTCCCATGAGGGGCCCGGGGAACACCGGTTCGGCAGAGGGTCCGTGTTTCGTGCCAGAGCGCCCCGGGCACGGGCCCGAGAGGCGGGTTTCCGGGATCCCCGGGGGGAGCGCGGCGCTACAAAATCGTGATTTCCCTCAGCGCGAGCGCCAGTTTCCGGCGATCCTCGGTGCCGGGCATCCCGGCATCGGGCAGGGAGAACCGGATGCGGTTCAGCCCCTTTTCCTTCAACAGCGCCGGATCGAAGGGGATGATTCTGGAAACATCCTCGCCGGTCCCTGTAAACGATGCGATCGTCCTCCCGTTGAACGCCACCGTGACCCGCTGAGTCCGGAAATAAAAACAGTTCAACAGAATCCTCCCCGTAAAGAGCCCCTTGTCCTCCGCGTAAAACAGGATTTCAGATTTCATGCCCAGGGACCACCGGTGGGTGGCCTCCGGGAGGCTCCATCCTTCGAACAGCACCCTGGACGCGCCCCTGTGATCCACGGCGGTCCCGGCCCCGTAGGGTTGAAGCCGCTTCCTGGCCATCGGCGGTATCGTCGTGGATCTGTCGATATAGTACGCCCGGTAATCCGGATGGACGTCCGGATGCAGCGCCACGTAGGCGGCAAGGCCATAGACCGCCAGCAGAAAAACCATGACCAGCCGATACACCCTTGTGCGCATAGGGATCATACAACCCAGCCGCTGCCCCTGAACCAGGCGGCGTAGATCATGTAGGAACAACAGAGGGAGAGGGCCAGATACAACCAGGCGGCCCATCTTCTATCCCCTATCGCCGCCGCGACCGCGAACAGAACGGGAGCCTGCCACCATATGAACCTGGGCATGGACCCCAGGCCCGTACATAGAGGGAGCAGAGTAGCCGGTACTGTGAACGCCAACAGCTCATACCGTCCGGTCTTTCCCAGCCACAGCATGGCCGCTGCCGCCACGGCGATGCTGATCCCGGCCGAGGTCGATACCGGAGTGTTGCTGAAAACAGCCTGCAGATGCAGGAAGGGGTTGCCGAATGCATGATTCCAGGCCACCTGCACGCTCGAAAACGCGAGAGCGTCCCCCATATGACAATGCAGAAACAGCATGTAAGCCGCCAGCCCGCTGGGGACAAGGCACAGCCCCAGGACAATGGCGTCCCTGTTCTGCGACTGCCGCCATCGGCCGACCGCCCGGATCAGGAGGGAAAATCCGATACTCCCCCCGATGATTCTCGTCCCGGAAAGCAGACCGCCCACGAGTCCGGACGCGACGAATCGGTCCTTTTTGAGGAAGTACAGGCTCAAACAGGCCGTTGTCAGAAAGAGCGATTCCGAGTAGCCGGCATTGCCGTAGATGCTGTAGGGGTTGAATGCGGCCACCAGCCCGGCGATCCAGGGATTCAGCCCCTGTTTCCAGGCCGTGGCAAACAGCAGGAAGCTGAAGATGGCTGTAAGGAAAAACAGCTTGCTGGTGACCACCAGCGCCATGTCCATCGACGGCAGGTTCAGGGCGCCCACATACCGGGCCGTCATGGGGAACAGGGGGAAGAAGGCCCAGTTGGCGGCATCCCCGTTCGCATGCCCGTGGGGCTCCGTGTCGTAGCCGTCTTTGGCGATGCTCCCGTACCAGTTGCAGTCCCAGGAGCACAGGTCGGCGGTCGCCGCCTGGTTGAGCCGCAGGTACACGCGCTCCACGCACTGGGCGCCCAGAAAGAGGAGCAGCGCTATCAGGGCACAGCCGCAGGTCGTATTATTGCGAATTCGTCGCCACACGAATTTGTCCGTATTGTATGTTCCCGGCGGCAGAATCCACCGGAGGACGATCCTCGATCGGATGGGTTGACCCGTCGCCGGCCACAAGCGCAGCCCTTCGAATCGTTCCCCCATCCGCACGGAGTCGATTCCGCAGGAGATTGTACTACACTCCGAGCATGGGATACGGGAGAAGAATGCGGGTTTCCTGCCGCAGGGAGATCCGGGGGAAAGGAAGGAGTTGCCGGTGGCTACGGCAGGGGCGGCAAACGCGCGGGGTCCGCCTCTGGACGGTGACGGCTGCCGGGTCAATCCGCACGGTTTGGGCCCGGCAGCCGAGCCTGCTATATCCTGTGGACGCTGTCGAGTTCCTCGTCGGAGACGTCGAAAACCGGCGCACCCGGCGCGGAGCTTTCTTCGTAGAAGAACCTAGGCAGCCGGTCGTCTTTGGCGGTGAACCCAGCCGCCTTGTTGAACCGCCGCTCTATTTCAAGAACCGATGCGCCCAGCTCGGACAGGTACTCCGGGCCGAGCGGCTCTCCCGTGACCGCGGACACGCAACGGATCACGTTCTGGTCCAGCTTCCCGGCTCCCGCTTCCATGACGGTCATCCCGATCATCATGCATAATCCCAGCGTATCGATCGCAGCCATCCAGGACTGCATGAACCGTGACTTGGCCGCCTGTCCGTTGGAGGCCACGGGGCTGTACCCGGGATCGTGCGGCCCGGGAAGAACGAGTCCGGACGTGTGGTCGGCCCCCTGGGGCGAGGTGGCGAAAGTGACGCCCGTCCCCTTCAGGATCCTGGGATCGTATCCGGACAGGCACTGTCCCTTGACCTGCGGAACGCGCCGGACGCCGAGTTTCTCGCCCGTAACCTTGACACCGCTGCCGATCATCCGGCCGTTTTCGGTACCTTCGGCAATTTCCTCAACCAGCGCGAGGGCCGCGGAGGCGTCCCCCCACGGAAGCAGTCCCGCCTCCATCGCCACGGCCAGCGCGCCACCGACATCCATGGTATCGACGCCGGCATCGTTGCAGGCGCGGTTGATGCGCGCGATCATGTCCAGGTCGCCGATGAGGCAGTTCGATCCCACCAGGGCTATGGTTTCGTATTCGATTCCGGAGACGATCAGCTCGCCCTCATCATCGGTGTAAACGTTCGAGCAGCTGATGATGCACCCTTCCATGCAGCGGTGCACCGGTTCGCCGTTCGGGCGTTTCTTCAGCAGTTCCTCCATGTACTCGCCCGATATCTGTTCGGCCTTGTCGAACTGCCCGGTGGAGAAATTCCTGGTGGGAAGAGCGCCGGCGGTCTGCGTGATCATGACAATCTGCGGAGTGCCCAGCCGCCTCAGTCCTCCCGCGAAGTGATCGGCCACCACGTGCTTCGTTATGGCCTTGACGTTTTCCTTGAGCGCGTCCTTGTCCTTGACGTCGACGAAGCCGGCGCCGTCGTCGTCGACGACGATGATTTTCAGGTTCTTCGAGCCCATGACCGCACCCACGCCGCCGCGTGCGGCCGCGCGCAGATGCAGATCAGGAGTCGTAAACATGATGGCCGAGGCTGCCAGCCCCATATCTCCCGCCGGGCCGGTCCAGGCGGCGCACACTTTGTCCCCGTACTCCTCTTTCAGTTTTTCCAGGATTGCGTAGCTGCCGATCCGCGCGAAGGAATCGGCCGGGGAGAACTGCACCCCGTCCTTGCTGATCAACAGGGAGGTCGGTTCCTCGGCCTTGCCTTCGAAAACCACCGCTTTGTAGCCCAGCCTGGCCAGCCGCTGGCCCATCGCACCGCCCGTATTGGCCTCTTTGATCCCCTTCGTCATCGGGCTTTTCGTCCCCACCGAAAGCCTCCCGCTGCATGGAACGGAAGTCCCTCCGAGGATCCCCGGCGCGAATACGAGCTTGTTTTCCTCCCCCAGGGGATCGCAGGTCGGAGGCACTTCGCTCGCCAGGATGCAGGCCGTCAGCCCGCGCCCCCCGAATTTCCGGCATGCCTCCGGAAGCTCTTCTTCCGATGATGTCAATGCAGATAAATTGATTCTGAGTAGTTTAGCCATTGGAATTCCTCATACTGTATGTCCGCGGTTATTTCTGGTTTTTTGTGTTTGAACCTGCACAGGCGCTGCAGGCGCGTGCATGCTTCGACGACCAATCAGAGCATGCACCACGGTACTCACTATAATGGGACGGTGCTTCCTTTTCCAGCAAAACATGCAGGGGGGGGCGGCGGTGGCGCACCCCTGCCCCGGGCGGCGCACGATGCGCCCACCCGATGACGATACCCGTCCGATGGCGGGTTCCATGGAATATCGCCTTGACGGTCCCTGTCGGTACGCGGGATAATTTCGCGCTTATGGCGGCGGAAAACATCGACTGCATCCGGACCATCGAATCCCGGTTTCCGGGCTTGATGGAAAAAGTGCGCGAAATCATTCAGGCTTCGGAAAATGCGCTCGAGGGGGGCGACGGGAGCCTGGAGAGTTTCCTCTGGGAACACACCCTGCACGTGACCTCCATCGCGTGCCGCCTGGCGCAGGAAGAGACTATCGATCCTCACATTCCAACGGTGGCGGCCCTGTTTCACGACATCGGGAAATTCACCGGCGGCCGGTACCACCCCGATGAAATGATCGAAGAAGAGGAGTCCGCCCGGATTGCCGCGCGCCTGCTTCCGCAGTTCGGGATGCCCAAGGGCGAAACGCGCCGGGTCCTGGCCGGGCTGCGTGCGCTCTACAACGAACGGGCCCGCCGCAACCCCGTTGCGGCCGTGCTGCACGATGCCGATTTCCTGTCCAAGTTCGGCGCCCTGGGCGTCGCCAGCTTTTTTACCAAATCGACGCTTCGGAGGCGTCCGCTCCGGGCCAGCATATTCGGGTACCTCAGCAAGGAGCTGACCTACGCCGCGTGCCTTCCCCTGAACATGCGTACGGAGGCGGGGCGCAGGCTGGCGGCACAGAAGTCGGGGGATTCTCTGCGATTCTACCGTTCGCTCCTAGAGGAGATGCGCGAGGCGCATATTGCAGACCTGCGCATCCGGAAGATCCGGATCCGGCACCCGAACCGCCGGAATCGGTCCCTGGAGATCCTCTACGTGCTCCCGCCGGCGTGCCCCCGGTGCGGAGGCCGTTGGACCATGCAATGGGATACGGGGAAAGACATCAAGTGCACGAAACTGACCATCGAATGGAACTGCAGGGATTGTGAGGAAAAGCTGGAAACCTCGTTCTGCCTTCCCGAAATCGCCTGACCCGGACCGGGCCATCCCGGCCCTATGGAGGGGGAATAGTGACGGAATTTTTTAACGTAATCTCCTCCGATCAGTTCGCGGAGCTGCTGCTAGGGTTTCCGAGGCTTCCGTCCGAACGCGTCCCGCTCGATGCGTCCCTTGCGCGCGTCCTGTCCGAAGATATCGTTGCACGGGAGGATATCCCCGAGAGTCCCCGCTCGACCGTGGACGGCTATGCCGTCCGCGCCGAAGACACCTTCGGGGCCTCCGACACTCTCCCGGCTCTTTTGGAAATCATCGAGCCGGTCCGCATGGGAACCATCCCGGACCATGCCCTGGGTGCCGGTCAGGCGGCTCCCATCCCCACGGGCGGATTTCTCCCGCAGGGCTCCGATGCCGTCGTCATGGTGGAATACACCAACCCGGTCGGGACAAACGGCCTGGAAATCACGCGTCCGGTAACCCTCCAGACAAACGTTCTGGGCAAAGGGGAGGATTCGAAATCCGGAAACCCCCTGCTGCTCGGGGGGATGCAGCTGCGCTTCCAGGATATCGGATACCTTGCAGCCTCGGGATTCTGCGACGTGCCCGTCTACCGTAAGCCCGGGGTGGCCATCCTCTCGACAGGAGATGAAATTGTTCCCATAGAGCAGTCCCCCCGGCCCGGCCAGATTCGTGACGCCAATGCGCACGCTTTGGCCGCACTTGTCCGGAAGGCAGGGGGGGAGCCGCATCTGTTCGACATCATCCCCGATAACGCGGCCTTGCTGGAGAAGGCTCTCCTGGAGGCGGCAGGACAGTCCGACGTGACCGTCCTGTCAGGCGGCAGCTCGGTGGGCGCGCGCGATTTGATCCAAGACGCGGTTTCCAGCCTGCCCGGCGCCCGAATCCTTGCACATGGCGCCTCAATCCGGCCCGGGAAACCCGCGCTGCTCGCAGAGCTGTCCGGCAAGGCGATATTCGGCCTGCCCGGGCACCCGGTATCCGCCTTAATCGTGGCGCAGATCTTCCTTGCCCCATTTCTGCGCTATCTTCAGGGGGCCGAACTGATCAAAGGCCCTGCCGGGCACCGGCAGGATGTGACGCTGGCATCGGCCATTCACTCAACGATCGGGCTGGAAGAGTATGTCCGGATCCGGATCGAAGAAAAACAGGACGGATCCTGCCTGGCGTACCCTGTCTACGGCAAATCGGGAATGCTGTCCACCATGGTGAAGGCCAACGGGATTCTCGTCATCCCCAGGAACGTGGAGGGTTTTCCCAAGGGGGAGACCGTTCGTGCGATCCGGATATGACGGCGCGTTCCCGGCATCCGGCCGCGGGAAACGGGTCCCCGGATTCGGACGTCTCCGGCCGGCCGAATCGCGCGGGCAGGGGAAACCTGCTGGCCGCCGGCCTGCACATATGGTATGTACAGCAACGGAAGCGCTCCCGCAACTGGCCGCCCGCGCAGGCTGCCGGGTGCGGGGGCCGGAGCATCCCGATTGGGAAACCGCAGGATGTTTCATCAGGCAACGCCCGGGGCTGAGGTTGCCGCGGGCTTATTGGATCCGACATCTCCATGGCACGAAAAAAACAAACCTATCGCAATCTCAAATCCCTCCGGGAGGCTCAGGAAATCTTTTTTTCCCGATTCGCCGGCACCCTGATGCCCGCGGAAACCGTGCCCGTACGGCAGGCTCTGGACCGGATCCTGGTGGAGCCGGCCCAGGCCCTGCGGTCCGTCCCGGCCTACAACGCTTCCGCCGTGGACGGCGTGGCGGTCCGGGCCGCGTCGACCTTTTCCGCTTTTCCGGAAACCCCGGTGGTCCTGTCCACAGGCGCGCAGGCCATCCAGGTCGACACCGGCGACCCCCTGCCAGAAGGCACCGATGCCGTCGTCATGATCGAGAAAGTGGAGGTATCCGAAAACCGGTGCGAGGTCCGGGAATCCGCATACCCATGGCAGAACGTCCGCAAGACGGGGGAGGACATCGTCAAAGGCGAAATCCTGCTTCCGGCTCACCACCGCATCCGCTCCTACGACCAGGGAGCCCTGCTCGCCGCGGGCATACAGTCGGTCCGGGTCTTTTGCAAGCCCCGGGTACTCATCATACCGAGCGGAGACGAGATCGTTCGGCCCGAGGATGCCGCGGATCCCATCAAGCCCGGCATCATCCTGGAGGTCAACGGCCAGGTCCTTGCATCCATGGTCGCCGAGTGCGGCGCGGAATTCGACCTGCACGTCGTGGTGCCCGACGACCCCGAACGGATCCGGGAAGCGATTCTTTCGGGCCTCGAGGCGGGGTATGACCTCATTCTTACGATCGCGGGTTCTTCGGCCGGAAGGGAAGATTACACCCCGAACGTTCTCGAGCGGATGGGGGAACTGCTCGTCCATGGCGTCACGGTCATGCCGGGGAAGCCGACGCTGCTGGCGGCGGCAAAGGGCCGGCCCGTCGTGGGCATCCCGGGCTACCCTGTTTCTGCCGTCATTTCCTTCAGGGAATTCGTGCGCCCGTTGCTGTTCCACATGCAGGGGCTGAAGGCGCCGGAGCCGGAAACCATTGAAGCGGCCATGGGGCGGAAACTCCCGTCCAAGCCCGGGCTGGAGGAACATGTGCGGGTTATTCTCGGGAAGGTGGGCGACAGGGCCATCGCCATCCCCCTATCGGGCGGCGCGGGGATGATGACCTCGCTGGTGCGGGCCGACGGCATCCTCCGGATCCCTCCGGAAATCAGCGGCTATTCAGAAAACGAAATAACGACCGTCGAGCTTCTCACATCGAAACAGCAGCTGCAGAACAGGCTGCTCGTCATCGGATCCCACGACCTCACCATCGACCTCCTGGCCAGCGCCGTCAAGGAGCGTTCGGAAGGGCGAATCACCATATCCTCGAGCAACGTAGGCAGCATGGGCGGCCTCGTTGCCATTGAGAAAGGGATCGCCCATCTCGCGGGCTCCCACCTGCTCGATACGGAAACCGGCGAGTACAACCGGTCCTATGTCGCCCGGCTGGTCACCCGAACCCCCGTGGTGCTTTTGACCCTGGTGTACCGATGGCAAGGGTTCATCGTAGCCCGGGGCAATCCGAAAAACGTCCGCGGCATCGAGGACCTTCAGCGGTCCGATATCGGATTCATAAACCGGCAGGCGGGTTCCGGAACCCGGATTCTGCTCGATTACGAAATGCATAAAGCCGGCATCGACCCGAAATCGGTCCCGGGATACCGAAGCGAGGAATACACGCATATGAGCGTGGCCATGGCGGTTGCGTCGGGCCGTGCGGATATCGGGCTGGGCATTCTTGCCGCAGCAAAAGCCCTGGACCTGGATTTTTTGCCCGTTGCGCGCGAACGCTACGACCTGGTTATACCCGAAAAGTTGCTCGGCGACGACCGCATCGAACTGCTGCTCGATATTATCCGCTCCCCGAAATTTATCGGCCAGGTGCTTGCGTTGGGTGGGTACGAAGTCGAGGAGACCGGCACCATCCGAAACTAAAATGGAGCGGGTCGTGGTATACTGAGCGCCTTTGGAGCGCGGTGGACTCATGCCTTCGTCGAAATCCAATTCCAAGAAACGCCCGTCCAGGCGTCGCCTGACGGCGCCCCGGGGGAAAACGGTCCTTGCCCTGCTGCTGCTGGCCCTCATCCCGGCCATCGCCCTGGCAGTGTTTCTCATACACTACTACTATATCTTCGATGCCGCCATCGAGGCCAAAATGGGCCCCCGACGGACCACGGCGGCGACCAAGTTCTACGCCGCCCCGGTCGCCCTGTACCCGGGGAAACACATGAGCTGCGCCGAACTGCAAAGCAGGCTGCGACGCCTCGGGTACATTGAGGATGAAGGCGGGTCCGACAGGTCGCATTACCGTGCCGAAGCGGACGGACGGATCGTGATCTACAACGACTTGTCCGTCCCGGCCAACCCGGGGAGCCGGGTCGAAATCACCTGTGCCGACGACGGCATCCGCTCCATCCGGGACCTATCGAGCTCAAGGGAAATCAAGAAGTTCTTCCTGAAACCGGGAATGATCAGCAATGCGATCGGGGAAAACCGGGAGAAGCGGCGCCACGTTTCCTACATTGAACTTCCCGAATCGCTGATCCAAGCGGTCGTAGCGGCCGAGGACAAGCGTTTTTTCAGCCACAGCGGGATCGATCCCATACGGATCCTGCAGGCACTGATCGTGGATATCCGCGCCGGGGATACCGTCCAGGGCGCCAGCACGCTGACGCAGCAGTTCGTGAAAAATTACTTCCTGACACCGGAGCGCACCTGGCGGCGCAAATTCGCCGATGCCTACATGTCCATCCTCCTCGAGCAGAGACTTACCAAAACCGAGATATTCGAACTCTACAGCAATGAAGTCTACCTCGGGCAGACGGGCTCGTTCAGCATCATCGGGTTCGGCCAGGCGGCCAACGTCTTTTTCGACAAAAGCGTCCAGGATCTGACGCTGGAGGAGGCAGCCCTCCTTGCCGGGCTCATTCCCGCTCCCAACCGTTATACGCCCGTACGCTACAAGGATCGGGCCAAAGCACGCCGGGACCTTGTCCTGGATCTCATGGCCGAATACCGGATGATCACGCCGAGCGAGAGGGATGCGGCGAAGGCTCAGCCCGTTGTCGTTCATTTTTCCGCCGTCCTGAATTCCGCCGACGCCCCCTATTTTGTCGATTATGTCCAGGAACAGGTTGCCGGCACCCTCGGCGACGCGGATCTGGCAACATCCCAGTACAGGGTCTACACCACGCTGGACCTCGATCTTCAGGAAGCCGCGTTCGAGGCCGTCAACGCCGGAATCGAAACCCTGGACAAGCATTTTGCCGAACAGGAAGAGCCGATCCCCCCCGGGACGGTGCAGGCGAGCCTCATCGCCGTCGACCCAAAAAACGGCCGTATCCTGGCGATGGTCGGGGGCCGGGATTACGGCATAAGCCAGTACAACAGGATCCTTGCGGCCCAGAGGCAACCCGGCAGCATTTTCAAACCGTTCGTGTATACGGCAGCCCTGGAGACAGCCTACGGGAGCGTGGAACCCCTGACGGCGGCATCGACCGTCCTGGACCAGCCGACCCCTTTCACCTTCGAAAACCTCGAGTATGAGCCCAAAAACTTCAACCGGAGCTACCTGGGACGGGTGACGATGCGCCAGGCGATCACGAAATCCCTCAATATCGCCACCATCAAATTCGCCGAAAAGGTAGGATTCGGCAAAGTCGTTGAAGTGGCGCACCGGCTCGGCCTGGGAGATCAGGTTCAACCGTACCCCGCAGTCGCCATCGGCAGCTTTGAAACCTCGCTGATGGAAATGACCCGCGCCTATACGGCGTTTGCCAACAACGGCCTGCTCTCGGAGCTGACTTCCATCCTGGAAATCTACGACGACGGCGGCCGGCGGGTATTTGTCGACGAGGCCGAACCGAGGAGGGTCCTGACGCCGGAAATCTCCTTCCTCACCACATCGCTTCTGCAATCGGTCATCAATAACGGCACCGGGGCGGGCGCCCGCAGTCGCGGCTTCACGCTGCCGGCCGCCGGCAAAACCGGGACGTCCCATGACGGTTGGTTCGCCGGGTATACGCCCGATCTGCTCTGTATCGTGTGGGTCGGGTTCGATGACAACCGTGAATTGAGTCTCTCGGGGTCCCAATCCGCTCTCCCGATCTGGACCGATTTTATGAAGCGCGCGGTTTCCCTGCGCCCCTTAAGCGGAGCGTCCTTCCCTGTCCCCGAAGGGATCGTCGAGGTGGTGATCGATCCATCGACCGGCCTGATCGCCACGGAGCGCTGCCTGCAACAGCTGAAAGAGTACTTCGTCAAGGGGACGCAACCGACGATTTACTGTTACGGCAACAACTACGAACAGTCGATGGAAAGCAACGCCCCCCGGAGCATCTATTCGGCAAAGCCCGAGTCCGAGTGGGAATGGGACGACGCCGAGGATGCAGGCGCCGGGGAAACCATCGAGACCGCTCCCTTGATGCAGGAGCCATGGCACCTTCCCGGCGGCGGGGGCGAACCCGCATTCCCCGGTAAAGAAAAAATCCCGGATGACGATAACGAAAACGAGCTTCAAGAGTAAAGTTTCACGCTTGAAAGACCGGTTTCAGAATGGGCGCAGAAGGAACAAGGACACCCGCCGCATCCGGGGCGCAAGAGGACAGAAAATCCCTTTGGTGGGCTTCCCTGCTTACGGGTTTGCCTGAACTGCAGGCCGGAACAATGGGACAGGCCCGGCAGCGTCTGCTGGAGTGGTGGAAATACTCCGTGGAGAGAATTTCCAGACAGATCCCCGAACTCCCCGAAGACTTCAGGACCACCCGAATCTGGCGTCAAATCAAGTTCGTGGAGAATTACTGCCTACGTCTGAGACCCGTCTTTGACGACCTGCAGGCCGGGACCTGTTCCACCAATGAATCCATGGGGCAGTTGCGCCACGTGTTTTCCGACGAAGAAAACCGGCTGAGAAAATGGAAAACGGCGCTGGACAACCTGCAGGGGCTGATTTTATGGCTGCCCGCATTCTCCCATGCCCGCGAATACCTGCTGGCGGCATTCCCGCTGGGCATGGAGGGTCCCGACACCCTGTGTCGGGACCTGATCCGGTCCATTCGGGATCCCTATTCCTTCCTCGAAGCCGGAACGCGCGAACGTTTTGACGAAGATTTCCTGGAATTCAAGAAGAGGTATATCGAAAACTACAGCATTCTCCATGAGGCGATGCTCAATGCCGTTCAGGATGCCCAGAAGGAGGAATCGAGGGTGGACCCCGTGGCCCTGCGCAACCTGGAACTGCTTTCCGGGCTCCCGTACACGGACAAGAGCCACCTGAACCGCGTCCGTATACTGGCGCGCTGGATCAAGGGGAACCAGTGCACCCTCCCGGCATCCCGGATCCTGGAACTCTACCCCCGCTGCTATTGCAACTTCAACCCCGGTTCGATCCGGCACCCTTCCAAACCGGTCCACCAGCTCAACGGTGTCATCCAGGAAGGGATCGAGTACTTCCGCACGGTTCTTGCGCAGTGCCGGGACATGATCTCAGCGGAAACAGACGGAAAGAACCCGGGCAAGGACGTGTCCGGGCAGATTGATGCCTTTGTACGCGACGGGGCCACGATCCCGTTGAAGGTGGAAACCATCGAAGCCCTCAACCGCATAATCCGGAAAAACCCGGCCTGTTTTCATGCAATGATCCGGTCGCGGACCGCCCAGGGCCCTTCGGGGGAGGCCGACGTCCAGAACACTCCCTGACCGGGTGCCGTTTTAGCTTGTACGGGCGTAAAATGCGGCAATCGACTCCACCACGTACCTCTTCTGCTGCTCGGACAGCTCGGGATATACCGGCAGCGCCAGAGTTTCCCGTGAGGCGGCATGGGAACAGGGCAGATCCTCCCTGCGATAGCCGAGATGGCGGAAACATTCCTGCTCGTGCAGGGAAACCGGGTAATATACCTGGGTATCCACACCCCTTTCCTTCAAAAAGGAACGCAGTGCGTCCCGCTCCCGGCACCGCAGCACGTACTGGTGGTATATATGGGATCTGCCCGGGAACACAAAGGGAGGCTCTACGAAACCGGAAAGGCCACCCTCTTCCAGATACCGCCGGTACTCGGCCGCATTCCTTCCGCGGGCTTCCGACCAGGAATCGAGATGGGGGAGCTTGACACGGAGAACGGCGGCCTGGAGTTCGTCGAGACGGCTGTTGTATCCCACGACCGAGTGCCGGTATCTGGTGCTCTCGCCGTGCGTTCTGAGCAGGCGGATCCGTTCGGCCAGCTGGGGATCGCCTATGGTCACCATCCCTCCGTCTCCGGCGCCGCCCAGGTTCTTCGAAGGGAAGAAGCTGAAACAGCCGACATCCCCCAGGCTCCCGGCCAACCGGCCTCTGTAGACCGCCCCTATGGCCTGGCACGCATCTTCGACCACCGGAAGACCGTACTGGCGGGCGATCCCGGAAATTGCATCCATGTCCGCGCACTGACCGAACAGATGGACCGGGAGCACTGCCTTTACAACCGTGCCGGACTCCTTGTGGATCAGCTGGGCGCCATCGCCCCGAACACTGCATTCCCGCTCCAGCAAGGAGGCCAGTTTCTCCGGGTCCATCAGATAGCCGCGCTCTTCGATATCGACGAAAATGGGCCTCGCACCCAGGTTCACGATAGCGCCGGCGGTCGCAAAAAAAGTGAAAGGCACCGTCACCACGGCATCCCCGGCGCCTACCCCCAGGGCTCTGAGAGACAGCAGGAGGGCATCGGTCCCGGATGCCACCCCGACGGCGAAGGGCACCCCGCATAACCGCGCGATGTCCGCCTCAAGCGCCGCGACCTGCTCTCCCAGAATAAAACGCTGGCTTTCGAAGACCTCCTCCACTGCGGCACGGACCGCGTCCTTGATGGTGGCGTACTGAGCCTTAAGATCCAACAACGGCACTCGCATGGCATATCCCCCGGGAAATCCTACCACAGCCGCCCGCCGCGGAAGCAAAAAAGCGCGCCCCCGATCCCGTCACCCGGGCGCCAAGCGCCTTCGCCGCCTCCGGAGTTGTCAGGGCTTAGGGTCCGGGGATATTCCTGCGGGGAAAAATATGACAAATTATAAAATATTATGAACTTTTTCGCTTCATCGGGACTCTAAATACCATCGGTGATGCTGTGAAACCGTACAATTTCCCTGCGCCGCCAGGCAATTCGATAGGTGCAAGGAAAGTACATACTATCCGCAGACGGGTCCGATGGAAACACGCTTCCGACCTGTATCCTCATTGGATCGATCCGGACGTGAAAATCGCCGAACCGGAGTTATGATGAAAAAAGACCTCGATTCCTACATCCTCACCGGGCAAGAGCTCCGCATCATGAAAGTTGTCTGGAAACTGGGAAGCGCAACGGTGCGGGAAGTCTGCACCGTGCTGTCCAAAAAGAAGCCCAAAGCCTATACCACCATTCTCACCCTGATGCAGATCCTGGAGAGGAAGGGGGTTCTGGTTCGCAGAAAGGCGGGCCGCTCCTACCTCTACAGCCCCGTCTTCTCCCGACACCAGGCCATCCGCAACCAGGTCAACGACCTGCTGGTTCGGTTTTTCGACGGCGACCGGGACAAGCTGGTCGAAACAGTGATGGAAGACGCATTCCAGGATCCCGGGAGGATGGAAGCCAGCCTGATCTCCAAAGAACCGGAGTATAATCACATGTAACCGTCGCCTCGCTCCGGGTTTCCGCCCGCCGGAGCGGACAGGCCCGGGTGCGCCCGATGGGCCGGCAAGAGATTCCCTGGCCGACCCGATTCCCGGGACATCCCGGCAGGCGCCCCCATGCGGGGCCTCCGCCGGATGCGTGCTGTATCAGCCGCCCGCGGCCTCGATACCACGGTTGCTGATGCCGCGGATCCAATATTCGGAAGAATTCACGAAACTCAGGAAGATGACGACAAAACCGAGAGCCGCCTGCAGCATGAGGCCCTTGTCTCGGTAGAGCTCGTCCAGGTGCAGGTCCCGCGCCGCGGAGTCCGCGTAGTCGAAGCTGTGCATGAACAGGCCGTCCAGGGCGGACCGGCCGCCCGGAGACGTGATGCGCATCAGGCCGCCGCTCTGGGCATAGCCGAGGACATCCGTCAGGAGTTCCCTCTGCCGGCGGATGTCGGTTTCATGGTACGCCATGATATGCAGCATGATCCGTTGCGCTTCGTGCATGCTCGCCATGGCTAGCGATTCGAAGAGCCTCCGCGCCGTGGGGTCTTCAATCGCGAGGCGCTTCTCCCGAATCATGGAAAGGAGAATGGCGTTTTTGAAAAGCTGGTACAGCCGTTGCGCTCCGTTCAGGGGCGGCGTAATCGGGTGCTCACACCCCGGATCGTATCCGGATCCCGACTGCAGGAACTGCACCTGGAATACCACGCGGAAGAAATCCACCCCCCGGAGCGAATCCTCGACTTCAATATGGAGATCCAGGGTGTTGTCGAGCCGATCGGCCAGTTTCACGCGCACCAGTTCCTGGATGGCGCCGGCCCGGTCCAGCAGTCTTCCCACGTACCGGTAGTAGGACTCGTCCTTGCGGATCGACAGGTGATCCAGCCGCTCGACAAGGCGCCATTCGTCGGCCGGGTCGATGGACTCGAGCAAACTGAAAAATTTCGACTCCACATCGATGAAGCGATCGCGGCCCAGAACGTCGACGGTAATATCCTCGTACTTGTCGTGCAGCAGCTCCGTAAGCATGTCGAGCAGCTGCAGCTTGCCCGCCGCCATCGTCAGCAGCGCGGTCGCGCGCAGAGGGTGAAGAATGGCGGGGGGGCCGACCAGACGCTTGCGCATGCCGTAGGCCTCGGACAGGTACTCGAACACCCGCAACAGAATTTCGCGGTCTTCCGGCTTCTGCAGGGGCATGCCGTTTGTGACGATCCGCAGGATGTTTTCCCGCCCGACCACCTCCGCAGACAACTGCAGGTGCAACGCGGCCGAGAGCCTCAGGTACCCCGTAAAGTCGTGCAGCAACACTGGACACCTCTGCGTTTCAGGGCGCTATCCGTTTGAAGGCCCCCAGGCGGTCGAGTTCGGGCAGCAGAGTCTGGACGTCCCCCCGTAGCAGGACGATCTTTCTCCCGGGGAACAGGTAGTCCCTGGCCGCCTGCCGGACGGCATCGGCGTCACAACTCCGGATCCGGTCGGGGAAGGCCGTTGCATAATAGCTGCCGAGACGATACATCTCCATGTCGAGCAGGATCCTGCAGAATCCTCCGGTCGTCCCCAGCCTGCCGTTGAACTCCCCGATGAGGCCGTTCTGCGCCGCGGCCAGCTCCGAGGCCAGAACTGGCGCTGTTTTCATCGTCTCCATCGACTCCTGTATCGCCAGAATCTGGTCTATCGCCTCATCGGCTGCGGATTGCCCCTGTACATACACCGCACCGGGCATCCGCCGTCCATCGAGTCCAACGGTCAGAAGAGACGTCGGAAGAAGCTTCCGCAGCCGCTGCCGCAGGATGTGCGTCGCGACCATGACATCGCTGAAAACAGGGTCCTGGCGCCTGGGCGACAGGTTGCCGAAGATGAACTCCACGGCGGACGACCCGGGATCGTCCTCTATCAGGTGAATATCCTCGGAGGGTTCGCGGGACGGCGCGAAGGTGAAAGGGATGGGATCCATCCGGATCCAGAGGCCCCATATACGCGCCGCCTTCGCGAGGACCTCAGCGGGGTCGACGTCGCCGGTCACAACCAGCGCGGCCGCATCCGGAGAAAAATGCCTGTTGTAGAAATACTTCAAGTCCCCCGGGGTCATGGGCCGTACGGTGTCCGGGGTCCCCTGAATCGGTCTGCCGTAGGTGGTTCCCCCGAAAAGGACGATCTCGAACATATCGCGGAGACGGGTGCGGGAATCAGGGCCCTGTTCAAGCTGATGGAGGACCTCCTGTTTTACTGATGCCAGGGCCTCTTCCGGGAATTGGGCTTCACAAACGACCTGGTACAGCAAAAGCAGCGACCGTTCGAATGTCGCGCTGTTGCCTTCGAGCAGGAATTGAAACCCGTCCCAATCGCTGCGGATTTCCAGGGTGGCCCCGAGATCGGCCAGGGCCTTCCCTATCCCCTGTTCCGTTTGATCGGTTGCCGCCTTCTGCAGCATCCGGGAAAGCAGGTGGGCCAGACCGGTCTTCCCCTCCCCGTCGAAGGCGGATCCGTAGCGGACGACCAGGCCGATCGCCAGTCGGCCCTCGGCCTGGGGGGTCGGGGCCACAACAATCTGAAGGCTGTTCAACAAGCGCTTTGTTTGAAGTTCCGGAAGTGCTGCGCCAGACTGCGGGTATGCCGTCACGGAGCCGACGCAAAGGCACATCAAGGCCGCCATCAAATAACGTACACCGTATCGCATCATGCCTCATTCCTGAAGTGGACCAGCTATTATATTAACCGTCCCGGCCCCAAGACTCAACGATTGAGTCGCATCGAAAACAGGGGTTCGCGCCCGGCCCGTTCGGGGCTGGCCGGACTCCGCCGGAAGCCATCAGGTTTCAGCCCGGAGACGCCGTGCATCTGCTATAATGGGGGGCGTATTCCATCGGAGACTCCAAGGTGCGCCATGGTTGAATTTACGTCCGCGAAACCCCGAAAAAGAAACCATACCCCCGTCTTTCTAATCTCCGGGGCGGTGCTGGTCCTGATCCTGGCGGGAATGACCGCATTCCTCCGCTACCAGAGCGCCAAGGCCCCCGACCCGGACGGGGCCGGAGCCGCGGTGGCTGATCTGCTCCGGCCGGGGGATACCAATTTCGAGTACTACAAAACGAAAATCCGGATTGAGGATGTCCAGGCCGTTCTTCAAATCAGTTTCAATCAGGTCCGCACCGCGATGATTTCCGGAACGATCGTCAACGACGGAGACAGGCGGCTCGACGCCCTTGAACTGCACGTCACTCTCTTCGATGTCTGGGGGAAAGTGTCCAAGGAACGGACCGCCTTCGCCCTCCGCCCGAAGGCGGGCCTCAGCAGCAAACCGATGGAGCCGCTGGAAAGGCGTCGCTTCGCGATCGGAGTGGAATCCGTCGAAATGTATTGGAATCCGGATCAGGTCGCCTACGAGATCACCGGCCTGAGATACCAGTGACAAAGGGCACCCCCCCTATGATGACGCATGACATCCGCAGGATTCATCTGATCGGAATCTGCGGGGCAGGAATGGCTTCCCTGGCCGCGATGCTCCAGGACACCGGGTACGACATCACCGGCTCCGACGAGGGCGTGTACCCGCCGATGAGCGACTTTCTGGCCCGGAAACAGATTCCCGTTCGCAGGGGATACGACGCCCGGAACCTCGAGCCGGCCCCGGATCTGGTCGTCGTGGGAAACGCCCTGTCGCGCGGCAACCCCGAGATCGAACATGTACTGAACGAACGCATCCCCTACGCCTCCTTCCCTGAAGCTCTCAAATACTTCTTCCTCCAACACAAGACTCCCGTAGTGGTCACCGGAACCCACGGAAAGACGACAACCACCTCCCTGATCGCCTGGGCTCTCCACACGGCCGGATTCCGGCCTGATTTCCTCATCGGGGGCATTGCGGAGAACTTCGGATCAAGCTATGGGCTCCATGGGGGGCGTCACTGTGTGGTCGAAGGGGACGAATACGACTCCGCCTTTTTCGATAAAAGCCCGAAATTCCTGCACTACCTCCCCTATGTGGCCGCCGTCGGAAATCTGGAGTACGATCATGCGGACATCTACCCGAACCTGGAGGCGATCAAGCTTCAGTTCCGGCGGTTCGTCAACCTCATCCCTCCGAAAGGCTATCTCGCCGTAGGCGCCGACAGTCCCGCGGCGGTGGAAGTCGCGCAATCCTGCTACGGCAGAACGGAAACCTTCGGGATGGGGCCTGAACATGACTGGAGCGCAGGGAACGTACAAATGCGGGACGGCCGCTGCTGTTTCGACATCCGGCACCAGGGGCGGCTCTTCCGGAGCGTCCGTCTGGGCATCTACGGAAGACACAATATCCTGAACGCCCTGGCGTCGACGGCCGTCCTGAATCACCTGGGGGTCCCTGCCGACGCCCTCGTCAGGGGACTGGAGTCCTTCTCCGGGGTCCGGCGCCGGCTGCAGCTTCGGGCCGCAATAGGCACCGTCCGCGTCTACGAGGATTTTGCGCACCATCCGACCGCAGTGCGGGAAACCCTTCGGACCGTTCGGGAAACCTTCCGGCCGAAACGCCTCTGGGCGATCTACGAACCGCGCTCGGCCACCAGCCGCCGCAACATCTTCCAGGATGCCATTGCCCGGGCGCTGGGCGAGGCCGACTGCATCGCCGTGCCCGCGCTCTACAGACCGGAAAAGGTGCCGGACGGGGACAGGCTCGACATTGCCCGTCTGGTGGAAGACCTCCAGGGGATGGGGCGGATCGCCTGGCATCTGCCGACGGTCGAAGACATCATTGAAACGGTGCGCGAGGAGATCCAGCCCGAAGACCTGATCGTCATCATGTCCAACGGCGGGTTCGGGGACATCTATACGAAACTCCCGGCGGCGATCCAGAGGCATTACGCCGCCCCCGCCGGCCTGCCACGGGGGAATGCCTGATGCGATTCTGCAGCCGATCTGCCCTATGGGCGATGCTTGTCCTTGCCGCGGCCGGAAGCCTCCGGGGCGGACCCCAGCCGCCGTCCTCGGACCAGGACGACACCGCCGGCCGCCCGGCGGAACGGTTCAAGGTCCAGGTCAAGGTCAACATGGTCAACGTACCCGTCACGGTGCGGAGGAAGGAAGGAGGCTTCATCAGGGGCCTGCCGCAGGAGGCGTTTCGCATCTACGAAGACGGCGTGCTGCAGGACATATCCCTCTTCGCCCAGGAAGGGCTCCCGGCGCACGTCGCCATCGTCCTCGACATCAGCGGGAGCGTGAATTCCGCATGGGGCACGATCCGGCACGCCACCCGCAGCTTCGTCGAACACCTGCACCCGGAAGACCGGTTCTCCCTGTACACCTTCAACACGCAGATCCGGCTGAAAATGGACTGGGGCAACAACACCGACCGCGTCGATGAGGTGCTGGGCTCCATCTACTGTACCGGCAACACCAAGATATGGGACACGGTCTGGGCGGTCAGCCGCAACGCCTTCCGGGGCGACGAAGACAAGAAAGCCGTCATCATGATGAGCGACGGGATGGACAACCGCAGCGGCATATCCTACAGCGACGCCGTGGAAGCGGCTGTGCGCTCCGAAGCCGCCGTTTATATCGTCAGCAAAACTGAAGCCCTGCGCCAGATGTACCTCTACCACAAACGCTCGACCGCCGACCCGTACGAATACTACAGGCCGGACGATTTCGCCCGCGCGGACCTCGCGCTCCGCCATCTGGCCGAAAAAACCGGGGGACGCGTCCTCTACCCGAACGACTTCGACAAGCTCGACAACATCTACGGCGAAGTGATCGAGGAACTGCGGAATCAGTACACGCTGGGGTATATCTCGAACAATTCGGTCAATGACGGATCCTACCGCAACATCGAGGTTCGCGTGAACGCCCCGAATGCGTCCGTGGGCGCGCGTCCCGGCTACTACGCGCCGCAGGACATGCCGGCCCGCTAGCGCCGTGCGCCTGCGACCATCCAGGCAAATCGGGGGATCCCCGCTTGTCGTTTCAGAACACCCGGCCGCATTTCCCCATTGACATTCGGGGCACAATCATTTTAGCCTGTCTCCCGCCTCAGTATTTCTCTTGAATTCAATCGGAACCCGCGGCGGGATCGTCTCCCGGCGCCCGCAGGTTCCATCCAACAACATTTTGAATCGGAGAAATACCTGTGCACGATACCGCCTGCCCCCAAAAAAAACAGACCGCAACTGCGTCCGCCATCCCGTCGGCCCTGCAGCCGCACGGATCCCCGGGCGCCGTGCCCGAACTCGACAACGAAACGATCGGCGCCATCAGGGCCGCCCTGCAGAAAATCACCCGCCGACGGGTTCTGGACGCCGACGACGCAGAAGACCTCGTCCAGGAGACGCTCCTGACGATGCTCACCCGCAATCCCGGCGGCGACCTGGAAAAGGGAGTGCTCGCCTGGAGCCAGGGCATCCTGCGGAACAAAGTCGGCAACTACTATCGCAAATCCCGGAGGCATGCCTCCATCGAACTGCGCAGATGCGGCGTTTGGCCGCAGGAACCGCAACCGACAGCCGCCACGGCACAGGAAACAACCGTTTCGTGCAAAGAACTGCAGGCGCTGGTCGCGGAGACAATCTCCCGGTTCCCGCCGGAAATGCGGCGCGTGATGGAACTGCTGGTCTCGGGGTTCGAGGCGGGCGAGATTGTGGACCGGCTCCATCCGGAATCCTACCAGAACGTCATCAACCGCCTGTACCGCGGCCGGAAGAAACTGGCCCGGGAACTGATCAAATGCGGGTTCGGCCCGCGTGTTCCGCTCGGGAGGGGGCGGATGCGCGCCCTGCACAATCGGGCGGGCGAATGCCGCAAGGCGTCCTAGCCCGGATCAGGACTGGAGGATTGCGTTCACGGAGCAGTGCGACAGAATCCGTTCCGTGGTGCTGCCGAAGAAGACCTCCCGGATCGGGCTGTGCCCGTAGGCTCCCATGATAAGAAGATCCACGTCCCCCGAGGCTACGAGGCCGCCGATGACCGACGAAGGCTTGGTGCTGACCTCCACCTGTTTGCCCGGAGACACTCCGTGGTGCTGGAGGAACGCCTCGGCCGGGTCGAGTATCTCCCTGCCCGCCTCCTGGGTTGGAACCACGGCGACCAGCGTGCAGTTCGTGCCTGGCCGGGCAGCAAGTTCCGCGGCAACCATCAGGGCCCGGGCCGCGTGGGAGCTCCCGTCGTAGGCGACAAGGATATTGCGGATCTCGCTCTCCTCCCGGAAGTCGTTGCCCGCAACCAGGACGGGGCGGACGGAGTGCCGGATCACCGGGGCGACGAGGGAATCGATGGTCTCTTTGGTGTTGGCAGCGGGATTGTAGCCCGTTCGGGAGACGATCACGATATCGTGCGCGACGGCGCCGCGGCAGATGGCTTCGTAGGGGATGCCCGGCTTCATTTCGGTGGAACATGCGATGCCGCGCAGGCGGCACTGGTCCGTAAAACGGTCCAGCCGCTCCCGGCACTGGGCGTTCATTTCCTCGATCAGGGACTGGCTTTCCCTGAAGGAATGCGGCACCACGGAAGGCATGAACCCGTCGGGCGACCCTATCATGGGAACTTCGAAAGCCGTGATGTCGACTATCGTGAGCGCGTGGATGTGGCTTTCCTTATTTCGGGCCAGCCAGAAAGCGTAGTTGATGGCGCTGGCATCGCCGGGAGGATCAGCCAAAGCGAGGAGAATGGAACGGATCATACAGCCTCCCTTTCAAGGAACGGCAGCCCCTCTACCGGAAGGGACGCGCCGCGGGACAACCCTCGCAGGGACCCCCGACGGAATCCGGAGCCGGCGCCGTGCGATGCCCCGCTACGGGATCTCAAGGTCGGATTTGATTCTTACATGCTTCGCAATGTCGTGACGGGAGACGATACCGGCCAATCGGCCGTTCTCCATCACCGGCATGCACTCGATCTTCACCGAATCCATTTGCTTGAGGACTTCAGCCGCATCGGACTCCGGCCCGGTGACCGCCATGCTTTCCATGGGGATCATTATGTCGCGAACCTGTTTAAACGTCCACAAATCTTTGGGCACGGACTTGACGCCATCGATGGAAGCCATGCCGACGACCTCTTCCCGGTCGCAGGCCGGGAAGTGCGTCAGCCGGTATTTAAGCATGTACTCCCGCACGAGTTCCTCGACGGAAACCAGCCAGTCCACCGCAATGACGTTTTCGTTCATCACCTGCCGTACCCGCACATTCGCCAGGGCGTCCCGCTGCATACCGGACCGGCCGTCCCGAACGGCGGACTGTTTCATGAAAAGCCCCACGACAAACAGCAGTCCCGAGAACAGGCTCTGGCTCACGATGAACTGGAGGATTCCGAAGATGATACAAAAGAGGGCCAGGCTGTTCCCGATCCGGCTGACGACCCTTGTCGCCCTCCCGACATCGTTCCACCGGTCCCAAAGAATCGCTCTCAGAACGCTCCCTCCATCCAGGGGGAACCCCGGGATCATATGGAGGGCCGCGAGGATGAAATTGGCGGCCGTCAGATACGCGGCCACCCCCCGAAGCGGGTGCACATTCTCCAGGACCCAGAAATAAGCGTACACCGCCAGGCAAAGGCATCCCAGCGTGACGGTTACAGACCATCCGGCCAGGGCGATGAGGAACTCCGTACGCCCCGACAGGGACTCCGGGGCGATATGCGAGAGCCCTCCGAAGATGTGCAGGCGGACGCCTGTGACCCGCTGGCCCAATTTGATTGCGGCAGCAGAGCGCGCCAGCTCATGCACAAGAACGAAGACGAAAACCAGAATGGAGACGATGGCCCCGATCGCCCAGTAGAATGGAGCGGAATACCCCGGATAGAGCTGCGCGAAAGAGGATTCCGTGAGCAGCAGAACCGCCAGGAACATCGCGATCCAGGAATAATCGACGACGACCTCGATGCCGCCGATCCGGAATGGGGGGAATCCACCGGTTCTCATCTGTGCAACCTATACCATGAAGCGAGCGGGGCGGCCATAAGCGGAATAACGGAGCAAAACCCGGAGCGGCCCGGGTACGTTCAATGGGCGGGTGCGCCGCAGCCGCATGGTTCCGGCTCGGAGAAGACGTCCGCTTCAAAAACATAGATCGCCGTCTCGGGATCCTTCCATGCCGATCCGGGCAAACCGGCCTTATGGCATGTCTGCTGGAGAAACGTCTCGCGATCCCATCCGTACTGCTGCGCGACCTGGGGCAGGAGCAGCCCCCTGGACATGCCCTGCACGATGTACAGCCCATGGTTGCCGACCGTTATCTCTTCCGGGTCCCGGACGGCGCGCATGGGTGTCAGCACCGAAATCTCTATGTTCAGTTCTTCGAGTTCCTTCCGTTGCACGGGGGGGAAACGGGAGTCCGAGAAGGCCGCGCTCAGGGTGCAGTACTGCACGATCCTATAGAGTTCGCGGTCCGGCTCGAGCTGCCCGATACAGCCGCGCAGTTCGGCCCCCCGGTGCAGCGAAACAAAAGCGCCTTTCCGCTCCAGCAGTCCTGGAAGGCCGGTTCCGAAGTCCAAAACGGAGGCACTGTCGAAATAGGTTTCCAGCGTTTTCCTGGCCAGTGACAGGAGTTCGGTCTTCTCCACGGTATCGAGCATGGCAGATCTTTCAGGGGGCCTCAGAGAGACGGAGTCGTATTCAACTCCTCCTGCTGCTTCCTGATACGCTCCAGTTTGCGCAAACGGCGGAGTTCCCTGCGCTCGGCGACCAGACGCTGGCGGCGCTCGCTCACCCTCAACCGTTGCGTCTCGCGATTCTTGATGCTGCTGTCGAGTTTCGCCCAGAACTCGCGGAAATACTGCACCATCGAAACCAGCGCAAGAATGACGACGGCCCACAACAGAACGGTCGCGGTATTCTGAACCCATCCGCCGTATTTATGGCCCAGGATGATACCCACGACCGCTGCGACCTGAGTCACCATCTTCCCCTTGCCCAGAGTCGAAACGTTGATGCTGAACCCTTCATGGGCCGCAATGCTCCGCAGGCCGCTGACGGCAAACTCACGCCCGATGATGATGACGACCATCCAGGCCGGCACCATCCGCAGCTGCACCAGCGAGATAAGCGCCGAAGAAATCAGCAGCTTGTCCGCGATCGGGTCCAGCAGCCGCCCCAGCGTGGTGACCTGCTTTCGCCTCCGGGCCAGATATCCATCGAGCAGATCCGTCAGCGCGGTCACCAGGAAAAGACTCGCCCCCCAGAATGTCCAGTTCCGTATCTCCTTGGTCAGCAGCACCGCCACCACTATCGGGACGAGGAATATACGGGCGAGTGTGAGTGAATTCGGCAGATTCATGCATTAAGCGTATCATAAAAAAGGCGAATCTTGATGCTCAATCATCAGGCGGCGGGCCCGGCGCGTTGCCCGCAGCGTCCCGTTGTCATCGGCAAAGTTCCGGGCACCCTTCGAGAAGCGGACCCGCACCGCTGCGGCGCGGCAGAAAAAGGGGCCTTCGCGGTCTTTTTGTGGTATGATGCCCGTTGGGAGGATGGCATCCGGTGATCAAGGCATTCATTCTCGCTGGGGGAAAAGGCGCGCGATTGAGACCGCTCGTTCTTCACACCCCCAAACCCATCGTTCCTCTGGCCAATATCCCGTTTCTATTTTTCCAAATTGACCGCATCAAGCAGGCGGGGATCACGGAAATAATCCTGAGCCTCTCCTACCAGCCCCGCAAGATCACCGAAATCTTCGGAGACGGGATGAAATACGGTGTGACGATGCGCTACACCCATGAAGACCTTCCCCTCGGAACGGCCGGCGCCATCCATGCGGCCCGCAATCTCATCGACGACACGACGATCGTGCTCAACGGGGACATCCTCACCGACATCAACCTTCTGGACGTGCTGACCTATCACCGGGACAAGAAAGCCGAAGCCACCATCGCCATCACGCGCGTCATGAACCCGGGCGGATACGGCCTCATCGAGGCGGACGCGCATGGCCGTGTCGTACGGTTCACTGAAAAACCGGCTGAAGACGACATAACGGGGGACACGATCAATGCCGGCATCTACGTCCTGGAGCCGTCGGTCCTGGATCGCATCCCCGGCAACGGGCCTCAGAGCCTGGAACGGGAGCTGTTCCCCGCGATGGTTGCCGACAATGCTCCCGTGTACGCCTACCTCGGCCACGGATACTGGCAGGACATCGGGAACCCCGAGAAATACCTGGAGGCGACCTATGGCATCATCTCCGGGAGAACAAAGCTCCCCGGCTACCCCCAGAAGGCCTGCCCGCCCAACAACTGGGAGAAGAACGAGGTTTCCATCGATGCCTTTTCCATTCTGGACGGGAAATGCATCATCAAAAAAGGCGTGTCGATAGAAAACTCCGTTCTGGGGGAGGGCTGCCGCATCGAGGAGGGGGCCCTGATCAAGGACTCTGTCCTATGGAGCGGAACGCGCGTCCTGCCGCACGCGCGTCTGGAGCGCGCCATCGTCGGCCGGCAGTGCCATATCGGAGAGGGGGCGCATCTCCGCCCCGGATGTGTTCTCGGCGACAAATCCATCGTCTCCGATTACAGCGTCCTCTGACCCCGCAGTCGCCCGGCGCGCGCGTAGGGGCCCTTCTACCGGGGCCGGGTCCCCGGATCCGGTTTCAGACCCCCCGGCGCGCGAAAATGCTCGATGATGTTCGAAGCGGCCTTGGGGCCGACATAGGGGGCAAGTTCTTCAAATGAGGCGGCCCGGACCTGATCGAGGCTGCCGAAGGCCCGCAGCAGCACTTTTTTGCGGGTTTCCCCTATGCCCGGAACCTGCATCAGCTCGGAATCGAAATCGCGCAGTTCCCTCCGTTTCCGGTGGTAGGCAACGGCAAACCGGTGGGCTTCGTCCCGCATTCTTTGAACCAGGTGCAGCACGGGGGAATCCTTCCGAAGGGCGATCCCGCTGCCCGAGCCGCCCTTGACGAACAGCACCTCCTCCTTCTTCGCAATGGCGGCGACTCTCTGGCCCTCCAGCCCGAGCTCATCGAGGGCCGCCACGGCGGCGGCCAGCTGCCCCTTGCCGCCGTCGATCAGAACAAGGTCGGGAAGCTCCGCCTCATCCTCCTGCAGTATGTTCTGGTAATGCCGGTGGAGGACCTCGCGCATGGCCGCAAAATCGTCAGGACCGACAACGCTCTCTATCTTGAATTTCCGGTACCCGCTCCGCTTCATCTCACCGTTGACGCATAAAACCATGCTGGCCACGGTGTCGGCACCCTGCACGTGGGAAATGTCAAAGGTTTCGATGCGCCTGGGGATCACGTCGATCCCCAGGGCTTCCGCCAGAGGCTTGAGCAGATCTTCCCCCCTGGTTTTCATGACCCGGAAGCGGGCTTCGAACGAAGCACGGGCGTTGCGCATCACCAGATCGAGCATGTCCGACTTGAGGCCCCGTCGGGGCGACCGGATCGAGACCCTGCGCCCCTTCTTCGCCGACAGCCACGCTTCAAGCACTTCGGCGTCCTCGATGTCCGCGGGGATGTAGATGGCTCCGGGGACGAAGGTGTCCTGCAGGTAGTACTGCTCGAGCGCCTGGGAAAAGAATTCAGCGGGGACGAAGGATATCAGGTTCTCCCAGGTAAACGAACGCCGCCCGACCATGCGCCCGCCGCGCATGGCGAACACCTCCAGCGCAAGCCGGGGCCCCTCCTGGTGATACCCGAAAAGGTCGCAGTCGTCCTGCCCTTCAATCGCCATCTTCTGGCGCTCGGAAATGTCCCGCACCATCGCAATCCAGTCGCGGCACACGGCAGCAGCTTCGTAGCGCATCGACTCTGCCGCCTCGTCCATGCGGCGCTGCAGCTGACGGACCAGCGTTTCCGTCTGGCCCGACAGAAGGAGCCGGACATCCTCGACGGCGCGGGCGTAGTCCTGCCGCGTGCAGAGGCCGGAGACGCAGGGGCCCAGGCAGCGCTTCATCTGGTAGTCGAGGCAGGGGCGGTCCAGGGTCCCGTCTATTTCGAGGCTGCATGTCCGCAGCATGTAGTACTTGTGGACGAGCTTCAGGGTCCGGCGCGCATAGCTTGCGGGAAGGTACGGGCCGAAGTACAGCGCCCCGTCCTTCCGGATCCGGCGGGTGATGAAAATGCGCGGATAGTCTTCCCGCACGGTAAGTTTCAGGTAGGGAAAGCTTTTGTCGTCCTTGAGGTGGATGTTGTACCGGGGCTGATGTTTTTTTACCAGCGTTGATTCAAGGATGAGCGCTTCGACTTCGTTGTCGGTTACGATATATTCCAGGTCGTCGATTTCCTGCAGCAGAAGCTGCGTCTTGGAATCGAGCGGCCGGCCCGCCTGGAAATAGGATCGGACGCGCGGGCGCAGCGAGCGCGCTTTGCCTACATAGATGATAGCCCCCAGGGCATTTCTGAAAATGTAGACGCCCGGGACGGTCGGCAGTGAATGGATCTTTTGCTCTAGCACGCTGCAACCATAGCATACGGAGGGGGGCGGCGGCGAGCTTTGGGAAATCCTAGCGCGGGATGCCGGCACAGGGAAGATCCCCGAGGAGTGCTATCATCTGCTCGTGGATTCTTCCGTTGGATGCGGCCACCTCCGCGTCGTAGATGGTCACGGGTTGGCCCTCATACCCGGTCACGCGGCCTCCGGATTCGGTCACCATGAGAAAACCGGCCGCGCAGTCCCAGGGATTCAGCTTGGATTCCCAGAAGCCGTCAAGGCGCCCCGCCGCCACGTAGCACAGGTCCAGGGCGGCCGAACCGGTCCGGCGCAAGCCCTGGGCGGCGAGCGCAAACGCGCGGAAATGGTCCAGGTTGTTCTCCCGGCTGGTCCGGATGTCGTAGGGAAATCCCGTCGCGAGAAGGCCCGCACCGACGTCCCCCGTATCCGATACGCGAAGGGGTTCCCCGTTGCAGAATGCGCCCTCCCCCCTTCGCGCCTTGAAAAGCTCCTTGCGGACGGGGTCGAACACGATCCCGAGTTCGACCCGGCCGTCTATTTCAAGCCCGATCGAAACCGAGAAGAACGGGAATCCGTGGGCATAGTTGGTCGTCCCGTCCAGGGGATCGATGATCCACGTGCACCGCCCCCGGACGCCGCCGGCATGCTTCTCCTCGGCGAGGATGGAATGATCCGGGAACGCCGCCGCGATCCCGGCCGTGATCATCTCCTCGGACGCGACATCGACCTCCGTCACCAGGTCGATGGCGCCTTTGTGCAGGACCGCGAAATCGGTGCGAAACCTTTCGAGGAGGTACCCGCCGGCCCGTGTTGCCGCCCGCACTCCCTCCGCTTCGTACGTATCGATGTTCATGAAAACTCTTGCATGGAAGATTATGGTTCCGGGACCGGGGGCGCCTCCCGGGGACTGTGGCGGGCTATTCGGCCACCATCCTCAGGACCTCCGCACCCGGAGGGATCGTGAATTTGAATTCCTTGTCGCTGACGGCCACATCCGCCTGCATATCCGAGAACACATATTCCAGGGTGTTGCCGCTGTGCTCCCGCATCACCAGGCGGAGGAGATCGCGGGTATTGCGGTCTATTTCCAGCAGCAGCCAGGAAAATCCCGGCTCCCCCCCCTTCGGCGTCAACCGGACAACCTGGGATCCCTCAAAACGCGCTTCCGATGCCGATTCGGACGTGATGAAAAAGCTTCCGGCGAAATCCTCGGATCCCAGGAGGAACCTCAGCGGGGTATTCTCCATTTCGACCGCTGTGAAAGACTGCACCGTAACCTGGTTGTCCTCGGGCACGTACAGAAAGGATTCCTTGCCGTCGGCCACGAAGAGCTTCCCTTTGGGATGCGCATACTCCCATCGCATGCGGGCGGGCTTTGCGAGCCGGAAGACGCCCCACTCGGCCTGTTCGATGCCGAAATCCCTGTAGGTCAGCCGGAAGGAACCGGATATCGTACCGGCGGCGGCATAGCGCTGCTGCATGCCCGAAAGAATCGTCTCCGCTTCGGATGCGCTCCCGGCCGAGGCGGCCAGCAGCAACAGAAGCAGGCAGCAGGCGGCGGCCCGCCGGCGGAAAGCGGCCGGGACACGAGCCGTCCGTATTTCAGGGACGAATACTTGCATAGGCCTCCGTAGTTGCGGGCAGCCTCCATCGAATACGGTCGGACGCAGGGCTCCCGACCGCCCATGTCGGCAACAATCCTTTGGACGGGCTAGCGGTTCATCCCCTGGACAACCGGGACGCACCGCTCGCACAGGGTCGGGTAATCGGCACTTGTACCGACCTCCGGGGAGTAATTCCAGCAGCGCTCGCATTTCTTTCCTTCCGCCCTGAGCACTTCGACCTGCAGATCCCCGTCGGCCACCGCCTCTACATCCACCCGGGAAACGATGAAAATGTACCGCAATTCATCCCTGTGCCGCATAAGCAGGGAAGCCATATCGCCCGAGCACCGCAGCCGGACCCTGGCTTCGAGCGCATTGCCGATGCCCCCGGCCTGCCGGACTCCCTCGAGCGATTTCAACACCGATTCCCGGACCTCCCGAAGCCTTTCGTACTCCGCAATCAGGGCGGCATCGACACCCTTGCCGGTGTAGTGCGGGAAGAGCAGCACGTGCACGGAATCGGCCCGTTGCTGCGGCGGGAGCCCCTCGACCATGGCGCCGTAGACCTCCTCGGCCGTAAAAGGCAGAATCGGTGCGATCAGGCGCGTGAACGCATCCAGGATTTCCCAGAGCGCCGTCTGTGCAGAGCGGCGGGATGGCGCATGCGTCCCGTGCGTGTAGAGCCGGTCCTTCAGAATGTCGAGATAGAACGAAGACATGTCGACGGTACAGAAATGGTAGAGGGCGCTGTAGACCTGGTGAAACTGGTAGTCTTCGTAGCCCTTGAGGCATTTCTTGACCAGCCGCTCTTTCTGGGCGAGGGCCCAGCGGTCGATTTCGAGCATCTGCTCGAAAGGGACGGCATCGGTCCCCGGTCGGAACCGGGGATGCCCGGGGTCCTGCTGGTTGCCGAGATTGCCGAGCATGAAGCGGCAGGTATTCCGGATCTTCCGATAGGCCTCTCCCAGACGGTCGAGCAGCTCATCGAAAATGCGGACATCCTCGACGTAATTCACCGAGCTGACCAGGAGCCGCGCGATATCGGCCCCCCGGGCCTTGACCAGGTCGTTGGGATCGATCCCTATCCCCCTGGACTTCGACATGGTCCGCCCCAGCTCGTCCAGGGTCCAGCCGTGCGTGATCGCCGTCCGGTAGGGGGCCTTGCCGCGAAGCGCCACGGCGATCAGAAGGGAGCTCTGGAACCAGCCGCGGTACTGGTCGCCCCCCTCGATATACAGATCCGACGGCCAGGGGAGGTCCGTCCTCTTCCCGAGGGCGGCCAGGTGACTGCTGCCGGAATCGAACCAGACGTCGAGAATGTCGAACTCCTGCCTGAAATCGTTCTTGCCGCACTGTTCGCAGGCGGTGCCCGGAGGCAGCAGTTCGCCGGGCGCATGGGCGTACCATGCGTCGGCGCCCTCACGGGAAAAAATCGAGGCGACGTGGTCGATGATATCCTTGCGCAACAGGACATGCCCGCAGGCTTTGCAGTAGAAGGCGATAATCGGCACTCCCCAGGCTCTCTGGCGCGATATGCACCAGTCGGGCCGCTCCTTGACCATGTTGCGGATGCGCTCCTCCCCCCATGAGGGGATCCAACGGACGAGGCGGATCGCGTCGAGCGCCTGCTGGCGGAATCCGCCGGCATCGAGCGCGATAAACCACTGCGAGGTGGCCCGGAAAATGATGGGATTGTGGCAGCGCCAGCAATGCGGGTAGGAGTGGTGATGGTCTTCACAATGCAAGAGAGCCCCGATGGCCTCGAGATGACCGACAATGTCCCGATTGGCCTCGAAGACCGGGAGCCCCCCGAACCGTTCGACGCTGTCGAGAAAACGCCCGTCGTCTCCGACCGGGCAGTACACGTCCAGCCCGTACTTCTTCCCGGTCAGGTAGTCGTCATGCCCGTGTCCGGGCGCCGTGTGGACGCATCCTGTTCCAGCATCGAGCGTCACGTAGTCCCCGAGAACGATCACGGAATCGCGTTCGATAAACGGGTGCCGCGCCTTCCTCCCCTCGAGCAACTTTCCGGGAAAGCGCGCGACCTCCTCGATTCCGGTCCAGCCGCATGCCTCCGCGACGGAACGGAGAAGCTCGGCGGCCACGATGTACCCTTTGCCCCGGACCGTAACCGCTGCGTAGGCATAATCCGGATGCAGGGCCAGGGCCAGGTTGGCGGGGAGGGTCCAGGGGGTCGTCGTCCAGATGACGATGGACCATTCTTCCCCGGACATTCCGGCGCTGATGTCCGAAAGGTCGGACGTAACCGGGAAGGCGACATAGACCGACGGGCTCGTGTGGTCTTCGTACTCGACTTCGGCTTCGGCCAGGGCCGTCCGGCAGGAAGAACACCAGTGAACCGGCTTCAGCCCCTTGTACACCAGCCCTTTTTCGACAAAATGCCCCAGGGCCCTGGCGATTTCGGATTCGTACTGGTAGCTCATGGTCTGGTAGGGCTCGGCCCATTCCCCGAAGACTTCCAGCCTCTTGAATCCCTCCCTCTGGATCTCGATGTTCTCCTCGGCATAGCGCCGGCATTCGCGCCGGATCTCGAGCCTGCTCAAACCCGCCCGCCTGGAACCCAGCTTCTCCTCCACCTTGATCTCGATAGGAAGACCGTGGCAGTCCCAGCCGGGGACATAGGGGGCGTCGAGCCCCATCATGGAGCGCGATTTGACAATGATGTCCTTGACGATCTTGTTCAGGGCGTGCCCCATGTGAATGGCCCCGTTGGCGTAGGGGGGGCCGTCATGCAGGACATAGCCCGGGCAGCCGGCGCGCGCCGCCCGAATCCTCCGGTAAATATCGATGCGTTCCCAGTGCCGCAGCATCTCCGGTTCCCGCTGCGGAAGATTGGCTTTCATGCTGAAGGACGTTCTGGGCAGATTGATCGTGTTCTTTATTTCGAGTGTCACCGGGCGATTCTCTCCTGAAAAAAGGGGTCATTATATCATAGACCATACGCGAACAGGTATACGGATATACGCGTGGCTTGGAAAGCACCGCCCGGGGGAACTTCGGGAAACCCCTCAAGGATTCCGCCTGTGCCTTCACGATTAGGGCCTCCGATAGTTGACAACAACGCACTCTGATTTTATTAGTTACCTGAGATGAATCGGACAGCTTGCAGCGGCAAGAACCGTTACAAACAAACAGGAGGAGATCATGGCACTCGGAATACAACGCTACGGAAACAGCAGGAAACCGGAACCGAAGTACCCGGTATCCCCGTTCCGCCTTTTTGAAGATTTGTTCAACGACTGGGCCCTGCAGTCCATGGAAGACCGAGACACCGGCACATGGGCCCCTCCCACGGATATTTTCGAAAGGGACGGGAACCTCCATCTGATGGTTTCCCTGCCGGGCCTCGGCGAAAAGGAGATAGATCTGAAAGTTGAAGGACAGGTGCTGACCGTTCACGGCGAAAGGAAAGCCCCGGAACCGGATGCCTGCACCTACCATCGCAGGGAGAGCTGTTTCGGCAATTTCTCCCGGTCGTTCACCCTTCCGGATTCGGCCGACCCGAACGCTATCAGCGCGGAATACAAAAACGGCATTCTGACCGTCACAATTCCACAGAAGCCGGAAGTCAAACCGAGGACAATCAAGGTCCATGCCTAAAAAGGCAACGCGATGGCGCATTCACTCATCGCCAATGTTTGACAATGTTACACTCAAATCTTACGTATAGATTGTAACAAAAGCAATGAAAGGAGGACATCATGAAACTGGTTCCGTTTGTACGAAGGTCTGATGTTCTGACGCCGACCCGATTCTTTGAAGAGTTTTTCGACGATTTTCCCTTTTCGGAATCCCTGCTTGAGGCACGGAGCCGCTTTAGCCCGTCGGTCGACATCATGGAGAAGGACGGGAACCTGGTACTGCGTGCCGAACTCCCGGGATTGAGCGAAACAGACATCGACCTGAAGCTCGAGGGGAACACCCTGACCCTCAAGGGCGAAAGGAAAATGGAAAACGAAGACAAAAAGGGCACCTTCCACCGTGTGGAAAGCTTCTACGGATCCTTCACCCGTTCGTTCCGGCTGCCGGACACCGTGGATGCCGACAAGATCAACGCCGACTACAAAAACGGCGTTCTGACCGTCACCATACCGCAGAAGCCCGAGGTGCGCCCCCGGGAAATTACCGTCAACGCCTCCTAATTCGCTTGCAGGAACCGGCGTTACCATGGAACATGCCTAGGATCGGGCCGTATCGAAACAGAGCACCTTTAGAGGTTTCTACATGAGTTTGGACAAATTCACCCTGAAAGGGCAGCAGGCACTGCAGGCTGCCCAAAGCCGCGCAGAGGCTTTGGGCAGCCCTCTGCTTGAGCCGGAACATCTCCTGGAGGCACTCCTTGCGCAAGAGGACGGGATCATCTCCCCGCTGCTGAAGAAACTCGGTGTTTCCGTGGAATCTCTGCGGAATGAACTGCAACGGCATCTGTCGTCGCGGCCCAAGGTCGAAGGCGCCCAGATCGCCCTGTCTCCGAAGCTCGACGAAGTCCTCAAGCAGGCGGTCCGGGAGTCCGAGCAGTTCCGCGACGAGTACGTTTCCTCCGAGCATCTTCTGCTGGCGCTCTCTGCATCGGACAGTTTCGCGGGCGAAATTCTGAAGAAGTCCGGCGCCAACCGGAGCGATATCCTCAAGGCGCTCGCGACCGTGCGCGGGAGCCAGAGGGTGACCGATCCGAATGCGGAGGAAAAATACCAGGCGCTCAAACGGTATGCCAAGGACCTCACGGAACTGGCGCGCAGGGGGAAAATGGACCCCGTCATCGGCCGCGACGATGAAATCCGCCGCATCATCCAGGTCCTTTCCCGCCGCACGAAGAACAACCCGGTGCTGATCGGGGAGCCCGGCGTGGGGAAAACGGCCATTGTCGAGGGCCTTGCCCAGCGCATCGTGGCCGGGGACGTTCCGGAAACCTTGAAAAGAAAGCAGATGGTGGCGCTCGATCTGGGGAGCATGCTTGCCGGGGCCAAATACCGGGGCGAATTCGAAGATCGCCTGAAAGCGGTCCTCAAAGAGATCGAGGACGCCTCGGGGTCCGTGGTGCTGTTCATCGATGAGATCCACACGCTTGTGGGCGCGGGAGCCGCCGAGGGCGCCATCGACGCCTCCAACATGCTCAAGCCCGCCCTCGCGCGCGGGGAACTGCGCTGCATCGGCGCCACGACACTGGGAGAATACAAGAAATACATCGAAAAGGACGCCGCGCTCGAGCGGCGTTTCCAGCCCGTCTTCGTCGGCGAACCTTCCGTCGAGGACACGATCGCCATCTTGCGCGGCCTGAAGGAAAAATACGAAGTGCACCACGGCGTGCGCATCATGGACTCCGCCCTGGTCGCCGCAGCGGTTCTGTCGAACCGGTATATCACCGACCGGTTCCTTCCCGACAAGGCGGTGGACCTGATGGACGAGGCGGCGTCCCGCCTGCGCATCGAGATCGACAGCATGCCGATGGAGATTGACGAGGTGCAGCGGCGCATCATGCAGCTCGAGATCGAAAAGCAGGCTCTGTCGAAGGAAACCGACAGGACGACGCTCGAACGCCTGGAGATCCTCGAAAGCGAGCTCGCCGATCTGAAGGAGAAAAACTCCGGCATGAAGCTGCACTGGCAGCAGGAGCGCGAAATCATCGGTTCGATTCAGGCCGTGAAGGAGACAATCGAGAAGCTCAAGTCGGAGGAACAGGCCGCCGAACGCGCCGGAGACCTCGGCAAAGCCGCCGAGCTGCGCTACGGAACCCTCGTCGAGGAGGAAAAGAAGCTCGGCGCGCTCAACAGCCGCCTGGAAACGCTGCAGTCCGACCGGAAATTCCTGAAAGAGGAAGTCGACGAGGAGGATATCGCCGAAGTGGTTGCGAAATGGACCGGCATCCCTGTCAGCAAGATGCTCGAGGGGGAGTTGCAGAAACTGGTCCACATGGAAAGCCGGCTGCGCGAGCGGGTTCTCGGCCAGGACGAAGCCCTGGCGGCCGTGTCGAACGCGATCCGGCGGGCCCGGGCCGGGCTCCAGGACACCAGGCGGCCGATGGGCTCCTTCATCTTTCTCGGGCCCACGGGGGTGGGGAAGACGGAGCTGGCACGGACCCTGGCGGAATTTCTCTTTGACGACGAACGCGCCATGGTGCGCATCGACATGTCCGAGTACATGGAAAAGCACTCCGTGGCCCGGCTGATCGGAGCGCCTCCGGGATACGTCGGCTACGAAGAGGGCGGGTACCTGACCGAAACCGTCCGCCGGCGCCCCTATGCCGTCATCCTTTTCGACGAGATCGAAAAAGCCCACCCGGATGTGTTCAACGTCCTGCTGCAGATTCTCGACGACGGGCGGTTGACCGACGGCAAGGGACGGACGGTCGATTTCAAAAACACCGTCATCATCCTGACGTCCAATATCGGCGGCCAGACCATCAGCGATGCCGGGGGAGACCTGGACTCGGTCGCCCCGCAGATCATGGACGCGCTGCGGCACACCTTCCGGCCCGAATTTCTGAACCGGATCGACGACATCATCATTTTCCGACAGCTCACCGAGGATCTGATCGAGGGAATCGTACAACTGCAGCTGGGGCAGCTCAACCGGCTATTGTCCGAGAAGGACCTGGAGCTGGAAATAGACCCCGATGCCGTCCGGGAGCTGGCCCGGGAGGGCTACGATCCCGTCTACGGGGCGAGGCCCCTGAAACGTTTGATCCAGAAAAAAATCCAGGACCGGCTGGCCCTGATGCTCCTGAGCGGGGAGATCCATCCGGGCGACAGGGTCCACATGCGCCTGGCCGGACCCTCCGGGGAGTTCCAGTTCGTGCCGTCCGGACCGGGCGACTAGCGCCGGCGCACGGCGCACGGCGGCGTTCGAGGACGGTGGCGTCGTGCCAGGCGTCCTCCCCGTCGCCCGCAGCGCGCTCCGAGGGATGCGCCGCGTCTTCCACACGCAGGTGTGCGGCACCGGGTGGAAACCCGCATGGCCGCAGGCGCCGCCGCGTACCCGTTTATCAACCGTGTCGTTCATTCAATGCAGGAAGCAACCATGGACAATCAGCCGAAACCAACAGAAACGGAATCCGGGAAGCCCGGGTTCCAGGTTGTCGACAAAAGACAATTCCTGAATCTCGATCCCGCCGACAGAACGCCCGTGGAAGACAAACCGCGGTACCCCTCCTTTGTCGAGGAACTCATGGCCCGGACCGCTGCGACGGAAAGAAAGTTCGAGGAGAAGAAACAGCAGATCGATGAAGAAATCGCGCGCACCAAGGCCAGGCTGGAGTCCGATTTCGAGCGTCGCCTGGAACTGGACAAGCAGAAGATGGTCCTTCCCTTTCTCGAAGTCCTCGACAACCTCCAGCGCGCGATCGGCGCGGCATCCCAGGCCGGCACGGTCGAGGGCCTTCTCAAGGGGGTGCAGATGACCGTAGACCTGTTTTTGGCGAAACTGCAGGCGATCGGCATTGAGCCGATCGAATCGCTGAACCGCCCGTTTGATCCCAATTCGGCGGAGGCCGTCAGCCAGATCTCCGTGTCGGAGGGGAGCCGCGACGGGATCGTGATCGATGAGCTCGAGAGAGGCTACTCGATGAACGGGCAGCTGCTGAGGCCCGCGCGGGTGCGGGTGGGGCATCACGAATGACCCTCCGGAGCCGCCGTATTTCTCCACTCCAAACGGCGCAGTTGTGATAGTATCCTGCTGAAAACGACTGAGGATCCGCGTCCCCATGGCGATCAAGGTTCTGACCAGGAATATCGACGTCCCGAATCTCAACCGGATCGACGTCTACGAATCCCTGGGGGGATACAGGAGCCTGGCCAAGGCGCTGGCCGAGTACCCCCCCGATACGATTATCGATATGGTCAAGCGGTCCGGCCTCCGGGGGCGGGGCGGCGCCGGGTTCCCTACCGGGACGAAATGGGGATTCGTCCCCCGCGACAGCGGGAAACCGGTCTACCTATGCGTCAATGCCGATGAAAGCGAGCCCGGGACGTTCAAGGACCGACTCATCATCGAAAAGGATCCCCACCAGCTGATCGAGGGGATCATCCTCTCCGCTTACGCCCTCTCGTGCCACCGGGCTTTCATCTACATCCGCGGCGAGTATGCGCTCGGCGCGGCGGTTTTGGAACGGGCCCTGGCCGAAGCCCGCGGGAAGGGATACCTCGGCAAGAACATCCTCCGTTCCGGGATGGACCTGGAACTGACCGTCCACCGCGGCGCCGGCGCCTATATCTGCGGAGAGGAGACGGCCCTGCTGGAATCGATCGAGGGGAAACGGGGCCACCCGCGCCTGAAGCCCCCGTTCCCGGCCGCGGTAGGCCTCTACGGGGCCCCCACGGTCGTCAACAACGTGGAAACGCTGGCGAACATCCCGCACATCATCCGCAACGGGGCCGACTGGTACGCTTCGATCGGGACTGAAAACAACACGGGGACGCGCCTGTTCGGGGTCAGCGGCCACGTGCGGAAGCGGGGCATCTACGAACTCCCGATGGGGACCCCCCTGAAAGACCTGATTTACGGCCATTGCGGCGGCATACGCGAAAACCGGCGGCTCAAGGCCGTCGTTCCGGGAGGTTCGTCCGTGCCCGTTTTGACCGCCGACCAGATCGACGTCCCGCTCGACTTCGACTCCATCGCCCGGGCGGGGAGCATGATGGGGTCCGCCGGGGTCATCGTCATGGACGATTCCACCTGCATGGTGAAAGCCGCCTGGCGCCTGGCGAAGTTTTACGCGGAGGAATCCTGCGGACAATGTTCCCAATGCCGGGAGGGGACGGAGTGGCTGTACCGGATTCTGACCCGGATCGTCCATGGAAATGGCAGAATCGGCGAACTCGAACTCCTGCTCGACATCTGCGCGAACATGAAGGGCAGGACCATCTGCCCCCTGTCGGATGCTGCCGCGATGCCGATCGAGAGCTACATTCAGAAATTCTATGACGAATTTGCGGCACATATTGATCAACGTCGCTGCATCGTCGCATAACGCCTGCGCCCGACTATGACACATACGGAACGAGAACCGGCCTATGCCGGCCAGTTTTACCCGAAAGATCCCACGTCCCTTCGCCGAACCGTTCAATCGTTCATCCGGGACCCGGAAACCGTGCTGGAGGCCAAGGCCGTCCTCGTGCCCCATGCCGGGTACATGTATTCGGGTTCGGTAACCGGCAGGGTTTTGTCCTCGGTGAAGCTGCCCCGTCGCGTCATCCTGCTCGGGCCGAATCATTCCGGATGGGGGGAAGCCCTCGCGCTGTTTCCCGACGGCGCGTGGAGGACACCGCTCGGACCGGTGCCGGTCGATTCCGAGCTCAACCGGAAACTCCTCAGCTTCTGCCCGGAACTGCGGGCGGATGCGTCCGCGCATCTGAAGGAGCATTCCCTGGAGGTTCAGGTCCCGTTTTTGCAGGTGCTCGCGCCTGATTGCCGGATCTCGGCCATCTGCGTCGGGACCGCCGAATACGCGGCCCTGGAATCTCTGGGGCACGCGATGGCGCGGGTCCTGCTGTCTCTGGGAGAACCGGTCCTGCTTCTGTCGAGCTCGGACATGACACACTACGAATCGTCCGACTCGGCCGCGCGCAAGGACCGGCTGGCCATCAACCGCATTCTGGAGGTCGACCCGGCCGGTTTGTATGACACGGTCATCGAAAACGGCATCAGCATGTGCGGCTTTGCGCCCGCGGTATCGGTGCTGACGGCCTGCGTCGACCTGGGCGCCTCGGTCGGCCGCCTGATCGAATACACGAACTCGGGCGAAACAAGCGGTGATTTCCAGCAGGTGGTCGCCTATGCCGGCATGGTCGTCCTGTAGCTACGCCCCCGCACCCGGACGCAGCCTGTGCGCGTGGCAGATCGCCACGGCCAGGGCATCGGCGGCGTCATCGGGGGAGGGGATCTCGACCAGGCCGAGCAGCAGCCGGACCATGGCCTGAACCTGTCTCTTTTCCGCGCGCCCGTATCCGACGACGGCGCTTTTTATTTCCAGGGGGGAGTACTCATACACGGGGAGCCCCTGCTGGGCTGCCGCCAGGAGGGGGATGCCGCGGGCATGCCCCAGCTTCAGGGCGGACTGGACGTTCGTGGCATAGAAAACGTCCTCGATCGCCATCACGTCCGCTGTTTCATGTGCAAGAATGCGGGTCAGTTCGGCATGGATCTGCAGCAATCGCTGCGGGAAGGGTTTCCGGGCTTGTGTTTGGATGATGCCGAAGAGAACGGCCCTGTGCTTCGATCCGTCCGTTTCGATGATGCCGTAGCCCGTGGTCCCGATCCCGGGATCGATGCCCAATATCCGAATCACCAGTTCCACCCGCCATAGTAGGATGCCTGGCCCCGGAATGGGCGGAGCACCGTACGGTTTTACGGCACGCTCTACTCCTGGCCCATCTCCGAATCATCGATGTCGAAGTTCGCCCACACGTTCTGGATATCCTCGTGCTCTTCGAGCGCCTCCATGAGCTTCAGCATGGTCTGGGCGCTCTTCCCCTCCAGTTTGACGTAGTTCTGAGGTATCATCGAGATTTCCGCGACGACGGTGGGCAGGTTTTCCGCTTCCAGCGCCGATCGCACCGCCTCGAAATTCTCGGGGGGCGTCAGGATTTCGAAGTTGTCGCCGTCCTCGCTCAGGTCATCGGCGCCCGCGCTCAGGGTGATCTCCAGAAGCTTCTCCTCGTCGGTTTCGGATTTTTCGATCACGAAATACCCCTTGCGGTCGAACATCCATCCGACGCAACCGGTTTCACCGAGATTCCCTCCGTTTTTCGACAACACATGACGTATCTCCGCAACGGTCCGGTTCCGGTTGTCGGTAAGGACGCGCATGAATATGGCCACGCCGCCAGGCCCGTACCCCTCGTAGTTCACATCCTCGTAGGAAACCCCGGGAAGTTCCCCGGTCCCCCGCATGATCGCCCGCTTGATGTTCTCCGCGGGCATGTTGGACGCTTTGGCCGTAGCGACGGCCAGCCGGAGCCGGGGATTGGCGTCGGGGTCACCGCCCCCCATACGCGCCGACGCCGTCATCTCTTTGATCAGACGGGTGAAAACCCTCCCGCGTTTGCTATCGGTGGCCGCTTTCTTGTGTTTGATGGAATGCCATTTTGAATGACCTGACATAGAACTCCTTTGAAAACAGGACGTTTCATTCTATCATACCTCTCGACGTACGCCGTATAGCGATAATCAAGGTGATCATTATATGACTCAAGAGGATGTACTCCAATTATTTAAAGAATCCGGGGCTCTGTTGCAAGGACATTTTCTTCTTTCCTCGGGCCTGCACAGCGACCGGTATCTTCAATGCGCCCTCGTCCTGCAGCGGCCCGAGGTGGCCGAGAAGCTCGGAGCCGCCCTGGCGGCACGATTGCGCGCGATCGACGACGATCCCGATTTTGTCATCGCGCCCGCGCTGGGGGGCATCCTGGTGGCCCACGAGGTCGCCCGCGCGGCCCGAGTCCGGGGGCTGTTCGCGGAACGCAGGGACGGGGCCCTCGCGTTGCGCAGGGGCTTTTGCATCCAGCCCGGCGAACGGGGGTATGTCGTCGAGGATGTCATCACTACCGGCGGATCCACCAAGGAGACCATGGACGTCGTCACGCGCGCCGGCGGGATTGTCCTTGCGGCGGGATCGCTCATCGACCGCACCGGGGGGGTGTCCGACCTCGGAGTGCCGCGCGCCGCCCTGGCCGTGCTCGACATCCCGGCCTATCCTGCCGAAGACTGCCCGCTGTGCAGAACCGGAAGCCGCGCGGTCAAGCCCGGAAGCCGATGATGCCAGAACGGAACATCCGCATCCTCCTGGCTTTCGACGGCACCGCGTACTGCGGCTGGCAGCAGCAGAAACATCAGCCCACAATACAGGGAACCGTGTCGGAAGCGATCTCCCGTATAACGGGGGAAACAATCCGTCTGACGGGCAGCGGGCGCACCGACGCCGGAACTCACGCACGCGGCCTGGTCGCGAATTTCCTGACGCGTTCCCGGATCGGCCCCGGGCGCCTTGTTCCCGCATTGAACAGCGTGCTCCCCCGCGATATCCGCGTTCTGGCCGCAAGGCGTGCACCGATTGCGTTTCACGCCCGCCGGGACGCCCGCGCCAAAATATACCGCTACCAGACATACCTCGGCCCCATCCTGCCGCCGCATATCAGGCGGGAGTTCTTCCATTTCCCATTCCCGGTGGATGCGACGGCGATGGAGGAGGCGGCAAGGCGGTTCGTGGGGGAACACGATTTCGCCAGCTTCGCCAAAACGCCCCATCCCCCCAACACGGTCCGCAGAATCGATCGCTGCAACCTGAAACAAGAGGGGAGGCGGATGCTGCTGACCGTCGAAGGGAACGGATTTCTGCATCACATGGTGCGCACCATGGCGGGCACGCTTCTGGAAATCGGCAGGGGGTCCATGAGCATGCCGCAATTCGAGGGGCTTTTCACCGGGCGGGACCGAACGCTCGGCGGCTTCACGGCGCCGGCCTGCGGCCTGATCCTGCTCAAAGTAAAATACTGAGTGCACACGGAATTCTGGTATCATAGCCTACCGGAGAGTACGGACATGGAGCTAGCGGATTTAGCGCAACCGGGCACCCCGGAAGCCGAATTGCTCAAGCGCATCGACAAGAGCCGGATACCGAGACATATCGCCATCATCATGGACGGAAACGGCCGCTGGGCCGGGATGCGCAAACTCCCCCGGGTGGCGGGGCACCAGGCGGGCCTCGATGCCGTGCGCGAGGTCACGGAAAGTGCCGCCCGGCTGGGGGTGGGAGTGCTGACCCTGTACGCCTTCTCCACTGAGAACTGGAAGCGTCCCGAACAGGAGGTCAACACCCTGATGACGCTGCTCAAAAAATATCTCCGGGCCGAATTGGACCATGTCAAAAACAACAACATCCGATTCCAAACCATCGGGCGCACGGGGGAGCTCGAAGCATCGGTGCGCGGAGAACTGGAGCGTGCCATGCTGGAGACCAGCGGCAACACAGGAATGCTTCTGAACGTCGCGCTCAACTACAGCGGCCGCGCCGAAATCGTGGACACCTTCAACCGGATCCTGAATGAACACAAGCAAAACGGGCACGTCGCGCCGGTAGACGAGGAGGTCATCGCCCGGTTTCTCTACACGTCGGGCCTTCCCGACCCCGACCTGCTGATCCGGACCAGCGGTGAAATGCGCATCAGTAATTTTCTGCTCTGGCAGATCGCCTATTCGGAAATGTACATCACATCAACCTACTGGCCCGACTTCAGGCGCAGGCATCTGCTCGAGGCCATTCTGGAATACCAGCAACGAGACCGGCGCTACGGCGCAATAAAAAAACAGTAGGCGGTACCCGACGGGGAATCCCGCGCCGTCTGCCGTCGGAAAAGGCTGCTGATCCGTTATGACGAGAACGCTGTCGGCAATCGTGTTGATTCTGTTCGCCCTGGGGATCGTCTTCCTGGCGACCCCCCCGGTCTATCTGGCCGGGATCGGCCTGATGGGGACGGTCTGTCTGTACGAGTACGGCAAGATGATGCGGTCGATGGGCCTGCGCGTCCGCGCATGGTTCCTCTACGGTGTTTTCTGGATCCTACTGCTCGGGCTGTCCACCGGCAGGGGTCCCGTGATTGCGATTGTGGCGATGACGGTCCTCGTCGCCTTCGTCTCGAGCCTGTGGCGGACGCGCTGCCCCGTGCGGGACCGCGTAGGCGCCATGATGGCGGAACTGTTCGGGATTCTGTACATGGCACTGTGTCTGTACCCTGCCCTCCCGATCCGGTATGATTTCGGCGGCGATACGGGGCTGCACTGGACTCTTCTGATGCTTTTGACCCTCTGGGGGGGGGACACCTTCGCCCTGGCCGTCGGCAAAAAAATCGGCACAAGGCCGCTGGCACCCGTACTGAGCCCCAAAAAGACGCGCGAGGGGGCCGTGGCGGGATTGCTGGCCGGGGCGGCAATCGCCCTCGCCGCTCATAGGTTTCTGTTCCCGGACCTGCCCCTGGTCCATGTGATCGCCGTATCGGTCCTTCTGGGCGTTTTCGGCCAGCTGGGAGATCTGGCCGAATCCATGATCAAGCGGGCCGCCGGCATCAAGGACAGCTCGCATCTCATCCCGGGGCATGGGGGAGTCCTCGATCGCATCGACAGCCTCCTTTTTTCCCTTCCGGTGCTCTACGCCTACCTGCTGCTCGTGTATCGCTGATGGGACGGACCGAAAATTTGGATCGCCCCGCTCGGGGCGTAATGCTAGAATGAATCCTTTACACATGAGCTAGGCATCGATGAAAACCATCTCCATCCTGGGGTCCACCGGATCCATCGGCACAAACACTCTCCGCGTCACCTCGAATTTTCCGCAGGAATTCAGGATCGCGGGCCTCAGCGGCGGGCGCAACATCCCCCTTCTGGCCGAACAGATAGAAGCCGTGTCCCCCGAAATCGTCTCCTGCAACGACCCGAGCGGATCCAGGGAACTGCAGAGCCTCCTCCGGCAGCGCGGGTACCCGATGGCGCGCACGAAATTCGTGCACGGGACCGAAGGGCACATCGCGGTGGCATGTCACCCCGACGCCTCCACGGTTCTTTCGGCGATTTCCGGGGCTGCCGGACTGCTGCCCACCTACAGGGCGATGGAAAATGGCAAATCCATCGCGCTGGCCAACAAGGAAACCCTGGTGATGGCCGGAGAGCTGATCATGCGGCTGTCCGAGGAGAAGCAGCTGAAGATCATCCCCGTCGACAGTGAGCACAACGCGATCCACCAGTGCCTCAGGGGAGGCCGCATGCGGGAAGTGCGACGGCTGATCCTGACCGCGTCCGGCGGGCCTTTCCGGGAGACGGCGGCGGAACATTTCGCCGCGATAACCCCCGAACAGGCCTTGAGCCATCCTACCTGGAACATGGGGCGGAAGATAACGATCGATTCGGCAACGCTGATGAACAAGGGGCTGGAAGTCATCGAGGCGTCCTGGCTTTTCGGCACGGCGCCGGAGGAAATCGACGTGGTCATCCATCCTCAAAGCGTCGTCCATTCCATGGTCGAATTCGTCGATGGTTCCATACTGGCGCAGTTGGGGCAGACCGACATGCGCATCGCCATCCAGTACGCCCTGACCTACCCCGACCGGTGGGACTCCCCCCTTGCGCCCCTGGACATCCACAACCTTTCCAGATTGGAGTTCGCGAAACCGGACCGGGAGAAATTCCCCTGCCTCGGCCTGGCCTACCGGGCCCTGACGGCCGGCGGGACCGCGCCGGCCGTCATGAACGCGGCCAACGAGGTGGCCGTCGAGGCGTTCCTCAGCAACGAGCTTGCATTCCATGAAATCGCGCAGGTGATCGAGACAGTGCTCGATGCGCATACCATCCGAACAATCGACAGCCTCGACGCCGTTCTCGAAGCCGACCGATGGGCCCGGGAAGAAGCCGGGAGGCTCGGAAGGGCAACGACCCGGATTGCCGTGCGGGGGTAAACGCCGGCGGCCTCGGGCGGCCGGGAGAAATGCATGCAAGGGTTGAGCCGATTCCGCCTTTCAGGCATCATACATACGTGCATTCTGCACGGTTTGTAATCGGCCGGCAGGCGGGACAGTCCGTGACCGATGGCAGGGAGCGAAGACATTGATACTTTCCATCCTGGCCTTTGTTGTCGTACTCGGGATTACGATCACCATCCACGAATTCGGCCATTTTGCGATGGCCAAGCTCCTGAAGATACGCGTGCTGGTATTCTCGCTCGGGTTCGGGCCCAAGCTCGTCGGATTCACCCGCGGCGGAACCGAATACCGCCTCAGCCCCATTCCCCTGGGCGGGTACGTCAAAATGGCCGGCGAAACCTATGACGCCGACAACGAGGGGGCGCCCGACGAATTCCTGTCCCACCCCAAAAGGCACCGGTTCCTGGTCGCCCTGTCCGGGCCTTTCATGAATATCCTGCTGGCCATCGTCATTTTCACATTCATCTTCTTCGCCCAGGGGGTGTACGAGCCCAAATACCTCAAGGAGGCCCCGGTCGCCGGCCCGATAACGAGCAATTCCGCCGCCGGCCAGGCGGGGCTTCGAACCGGAGACCGGGTGCTCGCGGTGTCGGGGAACCGGGTCGACACGTGGGAGGAAATGGAAATCGCCCTGGCGACGGCGTCGAAAAATTCAATAGAGATGGAGGTGCTGCGCGACGGCCGGACTCTGACGCTTCATTTCGACGCCCAGGAAATCGATCCCGTGGAATCGGCGGCCCTGGGATTCAAGCCCCCGCTCGCGAAGACAATCGTCAACAATGTCCTGGCCGATTCCCCCGCCGACGATGCAGGCCTACGGCCGGGAGACCAGATACTTTCCGTCAGGGGCCCGGGGAAATACGGCGACACCTACAGCCAGATACTGAACATCATTTCGGAAAGCGAAGGGGTCCCGCTGCTTTTCGAAGTGTTCCGTCCCCAGCAGGACCTGGAATCGAACCCATGGGACAACGACGCGAACCGGACGCCCGGAGAAGTGGTCCACCTGACCATCACCCCGGCCAACCGGGATGGGCAGGTCCTGATCGGATTCAACTACTCCATACCCGGTGATTTGCAGAAGTTCAGCCTGGGAGAGGCGCTGGTTCGATCGGCCCGTTTCAACTACGAGAATGCCACGCTGACTTTCCGCATCATCGGCAGGATGCTGAAAGGCTCGGCTTCGGTCCGCACCCTGTCCGGGCCGATCGGCATCGCGCAGATATCCGGAGACGCCGCCCGCACCCGTGATTTCGGCGTGTTTATAAGATTCATCGGCCTGATAAGTCTGCAGCTGGGGATTTTCAACCTTCTGCCGATACCGATACTGGACGGGGGCGTGATCGCGCTCCTGCTGGTCGAAGGCATCATTCGGAGGGATTTAAGCCTCGGGTTGAAAGAGAAAATCGTTCAGGTGGGGTTTGTGTTCCTCATCCTCCTGATGGGATTCGCCGTTTTCAACGACCTCTCCAAGATATTCAACTTCGAACGGATTTTCGGATGACTCTTCAAAAGCTGGCAAGCGCCGACTGTTCGTCATCGTAGACTTGAAACACCGTCAGCAGTTTCGTGATGGCCAGCAGTTCCTGTATCTTCTTGGTCAGATTCAGCAGTTTCAGCTGCCCTCCCTTGCTGGTAACGGTCGTGTAGGTGCTGACGAGTTCCCCGATCCCGGAACTGTCGATATAGTTCACGTCTCCAAGGTTCAGGACGATCTTCATGTGGTCGCTGTTGAGAAGGTCGCGCACCGTGTTGCGAACAACCATGGTTCCTTCGCCCAGAGTGATCCTGCCGCTGCAGTCGAGAATTTTCACATCGCCTGCGGTGCGTGTTTCGATCTTCATGTCGGTTCTCCTCCTTAAGTTTACGAAGTTGTCTTTTTCATCATGTACACTTCCGTTCCGCCCTGGGAAAGAGTTCTGAACTCCACCTCATCCATGAAGGTACGGATGTAGAATATCCCGCGCCCGCTGGGCTTCAGGAGGTTGTCGGCATCGAGTGGATTCGGAATATCACTCACCCGGAATCCGGTGCCCTGATCCCTTACGGAGATCGAAATGCGATCCGGCAGAACCTGGAAACAGATATCCACCTTTTTGCCGACGTCCAGCCTGTTTCCGTGCTGAATCGCGTTGGTCACCGACTCCCGGACGGACATCCCGATCCAGTGGGCGGAATCCTCGTCGAATTGCATGAAATCCGTGAGGCAGTCCGTCAGGATCTGGATCAGATCTAGGTTCTCCAAAAGGCTGCTGATGCTGACTTCAATCTCATTGGCTGTTGTTTTCATTCGGCGGCATCACTGGGATTGGTCATCGCTTGCGATACAAACCTCCATGGAACCATTCGCAATCTTAATCGCCCCTCTTCGAACATGTCAAGGCGGAACACTTTACCGGTGGCTGTCCTTTTTCGAAGAGGCCCGGACAAATCCTTCGGCTTAGACGACCGCTTGGATTACAATGATGGTTTTCCCGTACGGAATCAAGGAAGGCGGCACGCATGAAGCAATGGCTATTTCGCTGGGGCCCGGCGATCCTCATGATGGGACTGATCTTTATCGCTTCATCCACTTCCGGGGACGACATTCCCGAATTCGGGATTGTGGACTACGTCGTCACCAAAGGAGCGCACCTTCTGGTGTACGCGCTGCTTGGCGCGGCGTTCCTCCACGGGATCAGCCAGGGGGGACGCGTGACACCATCCGGGGTTGCGGCGGCCGCGGTGCTGCTGATTTTCTATGCCGCTTCGGACGAGTGGCACCAGAGCTTCACCCCGGAGAGGCATCCGTCCCCGGCCGACATCGTCATTGACACCGTGGGAGGCCTTCTGGGAATGGCCGCTCTATGCCGGCTCAGGAAAATGTGCCGGAAAACGGTCCCGGGGAGGCTTCAGCCCGCAGCGGACCGTTCGGAAGGGGCCGGGACCGAAGGCAACCGCGGCTGAGGGCTCGATGATGAAACGGGGCGCGGGCGGCCTATGGGCAGCGCCCTCCGGGCCGTTTAATGGCCGGCCTGCTGATTTTCAGCTTCCCCACTTTGGGGCCAAAGCATCTTCCGGGCCGCGGTGTCCGACCCCATCGCGCTCGCCTGCATTCTGTCGGGGGGTTCCGGTCGGGCGGGCCCCTCGGCCGGACGCACACCCGGGGCTTGCGCGTCTAGGACGCCGCTGCGGGTTCGGGCGGCCAGCCGTGCCATGAGCCGGTCCAACTCCTCGATCAGGCAGGCCAGCTGCCCCTCTTTTTCCCCGAGCGCCCTCTCCCGGGCATCCAACACACGCTCCCTCTCCGCGTATCTCTCGAGGCTTTCCCGCATCAGGGCGACGCGTTCCTCCTCCAGCTTTTCCCGGAATACCGCCTGCTCCTCCGCCCTTTTCCTGGCGTCTTCCTGCTCCTGCTGCCCGAGGCTGAGATTGAGCGCTTCCCGGCGCATGGCATCCTCCCTGTCCCGCCGTTGCACCTCCTCTTCCCAAAGCCGGCGCTGTTCCTGCATGAAGCTTTCGAAGCTTTCCTTTTGTACCCTGTGCTGTTTTGCCAGCTTGTCCAGGGCGGCCGCGGACGCTTCGATACCGTACATCTGCTCCAGTTCCGCCCGTTTCCGCTGCACGGACCGCTGCACGGCGTTGCAGTCGTTCAATACGTCGTTGATTTTGAGTGTGATGCCCAGAAGGCAGTCCTTGAGAGCGGAACTGAGGCTGGAAAAACGCTCGATCTCCGTGTACAGGCCTTCGGCATCCACCCCTGCATCGAAAGACCCGGATCCGGAATCCTGTTCCCCGCAGGCCGTAGGGCCGTGTTCCCCGGACGGCTCCGGCTGCTTGGCCGCAGCTCCATTCATCGCACCCTCCCCGCAGCAGGCTTCAGGGGAAATCCCGGAAGGATCCCGGCGCATCCCCGGACACCCGCAATTATACCCCACCTTTCCCGGCGCACTTCCGTATTTTTCCCGCTTCTAACAAGGGGCGAATTCCCGTACTATTGCAGGGATCGGACCCGGGCAGCGTCCCGCAGGGTGACCATGGACAGCGTCAAGTCGAAAATCGCGCAGCTGCGCGCCAGAATCGAACACCACGACCGAAAATACTACATCGAGGACAACCCTGAAATCAGCGATCTCGAATACGACCGTCTGATGAGTGAGCTCGAAGGCCTCGAGCGCCGGCATCCGGACCTCGTCACGCCGGAAAGTCCAACCCAGAGGGTCGGGGGGAAGCCGGTGGCGGAATTCCGTCAATCGGCCCACACCCTCCCCATGCTCTCGATCGCCAACACCTACAGCGAGGAGGAGGTCCGGGAATTTGACGCCCGCGTCCGCCGGGCGCTCGGATCATCGCCCCCCCGCTACGTCGTCGAACAGAAGATAGACGGCGTCAGCGCGTCCCTTCGATATGAACGGGGCCGGTTCGCGCTCGGTCTCAGCCGCGGCGACGGCGTCCGGGGGGACGACATCACGCACAACCTGCGCACGGTGCGGGATATCCCCCTCAGGCTCGACGCCACGGGCATCCCCGCCCCGGAGGTTCTCGAGGTCCGCGGGGAGGTCTACATGACGAACACGGAGCTTTCCCGGTTGAACAAACTGCAGGCGGAACGCGGGGAGCGGATTTTCGCCAACTGCAGGAACGCCACGGCCGGAAGCCTGAAACTGCTCGACCCGAAACAGTGTGCCGGCAGGAGGCTGCGCTTTTTTGCACACGGGGAAGGGGAAATCGTCGGGGTGGACCTAGCCTCCCACGACGCATTTCTTCACCTCGTGGAGAAACTCGGCCTGCCGGCCGTGCGTCACAGCGGCGTGGTGGGCAGCATCGACGAAGCGCTCCACTATTGCCGGGAACTGCTCGAGCTGCGCGACACCTTCGACTACGAAACCGACGGCATCGTCATCAAGGTCAACGATTTCTCCCAGCGGAACATCCTGGGGCACACGAGCAAATCCCCCCGCTGGGTTATCGCCTACAAGGTGGAACTCTGGCAGTCGAACACCCGGATCCGCGATATAGCCGTGCAGGTCGGCAAGACGGGCACGCTGACACCCGTCGCGGAACTCGAGACCGTCGAGATTGCCGGAACGAAAGTATCGAGGGCCAGTCTGCACAATGCCGATGAAATCGCCCGCAAGGATATCCGCATCGGTGACAGCGTCGTCGTCGAGAAAGCGGGCAAAATCATTCCCCATGTCGTCCGGGTCGAACTGGAAAAACGAAGCGGCATGGAAAGGCCTTTCAATTTTCCGGCCAGATGCCCGGTCTGCGGCGGCGATGTGGCCCGGGACGAGGGGGGAGTCTATATCCGCTGCATCAATCCCTCCTGCCCGGCACAGCTGAAGGAGCGCCTGCGCTTTTTCGCGGCGCGCCAGGCTATGGATATCGAAGGCCTGGGGCCGGCATTGATAGACCAGCTCGTCGACCGGGGCATCGTCCGGTCCCTGCCGGACCTGTACGACCTGACGGTTCGGGAGCTCGCCGGGCTCGAGCGCATGGGCGCCAGGTCGGCGGAAAACCTTGTGAAAGCCATCGACGCGAGCAAGAACCGCGGGCTGGAGAGGGTCTTGACGGCCCTGGGCATCCGGCATATCGGGGAACATAATGCACGGCTCTGCGCCGGGGAATTCGGGCATATCCGCGCCATGATGCGCGCATCCGAACAGGATCTGGCCGGGATCCCGGGCATCGGCCCGATCGTGGCCGGAAGCGCCTACGCGTTTTTTCACAGCGACGCCGGCCGCAGAATTATCGAAGAACTGGAGTTGCGGAACGTACGCATGACATCGGACATCGCAGGCCGCCCGCCCGCCGATGCCGCCGCAATCGTCGGGAAAACCTTCGTCTTGACGGGGACCCTGGACAAGCACACCCGGGCCGAGCTGGAGGAACGCATCCGGGATCTGGGGGGGAACGCCACGGCGAGCGTCTCGAAAAAAACCGACTTCGTGGTAGCCGGCAGCAATCCTGGCAGCAAGCTGGCGAAAGCCAGGGAACTCGGCATCCGAATCATCACCGAGGAGGAACTGGAAGATCTGATCAACCCAGGGACCGGCCAGAACACGCCCCCCCTCCCCGCCGGACGCGAATGACGCTCCGGCCGCAACCGGGCCCCCGGACTCCGCCGGCGGCGCCGTTAGGGCCCGTCTCCGGCCGGAGGCGGGAACCCCGCACCCCGCACCGTCCTCGATCATCGAAGCCGCGTGGACGCCTCCGGACCGGAAGGGCCCGCATCGGGCGCCGGGCCCGGTCGCGCACTCCTCCGGGACCCCGGCGCCAGGCGCTTTCTCCTGCCGGTCCATGCCATGGGTTTCGAATCCTGGGGAAAAGAGCTTTCCCGGTTTGATTTTCCCGGCAAATGCATTCAATATGTCTTGTCCGGGGATGTTCCATGATCATTACCATAGACGATGCGATCCCATACTGGAAAGAGGCCTTTGCGGGTCTTGGCGAACTCCGCCCCTATTCCGGGAACAAGCCCGGAAGGAACGCCCTCATCGACGCCGATGCCCTGATCGTGCGGTCCGTGACGCCGGTCAATGCGGCGCTTCTCGAGGGGAGCGCCGTCGGGTTTGTCGCCGCGGCAAGTGCCGGGATCGACCACGTCGACCTCCCGTACCTCTACAGGTCGGGGATCGGGTACGGGTACGCGCCCGGCTGCAACGCAAATTCGGTATCGGAATACATCACCGCAGCGCTGTGCGTTGTCGCCGGGCGGAGGGGATGGGCCCTCCGGGACAGATCCATCGCCATCGTAGGGGTCGGCAATGTCGGCGGCAGGGTGGCAGAGAAAGCGCGGGCCTTCGGGATGGAGGTCCTGCTGTGCGATCCGCCGCTGCGCGAGCAGACCGGAGATCCCCGGTACAGGGACTTCGACGATGTTCTCGGGGCCGATTTCCTGACCTTCCATGTTCCCCTTGTCCCGGACGGAGCGCACCCGACCTACCACATGCTCAACCGCGAGGTCCTAGGCCGCCTTTCCCCCGGCCAGATCGTCCTGAACACATCCCGGGGCGCCGTCTTCGACAACAGGGCGCTGCGAACGGCCCTTCTGGAGCACAGAATCGGGGGGGCAGTCCTGGATGTCTGGGAGGATGAGCCCCGGATAGACTATTCCCTGCTCGGCCACATCGATATCGGCACGCCGCACATAGCGGGAAGCTCGCTGGACGGGAAGATCCGGGCTACCGAAATGGTCTGCGGAGCCCTCCATGATTTCTTCCGTATCCCGTCGCCCTGGAAGGGCGGTTCCGTCATCTCCGCTCCGAAGATCCTGCGGCCGGAACCCGAGAGGACCGGCCGGGACGCCATCCTGTCGGTCATCCTGAAGGCGTACAATATTCTCGACGATGACGCGAACCTCAGGAAGCTGGGATCAGCGGCTCCGGCCCCGGCGTCCGGAGCAGGCTTCGAGCAGGTGCGCCGCACCTATCCATTCCGCGCGGAATTCCCTCATTTCACGGTCGTTCTCGACGGAGAGCACCTGCGGTTATCCACCATTTTCAAGGCCCTGGGTTTTCAAGTCCGGCAAGGAGCAGTACTATAGGGAGACCCGGTTCGGGCGACGGTGCGCCTGCGGGCGCGTTTGCGGGTCGGACCCCGGGCGGCCCCGGGAAAATTGGCGGCGAAAGGCGGCAACAGGAATGGGAACTCAGGAAACCGTGCAGACAGTGCTCCACGTCCTGGCGTGGATCTTTGCAGTCCCCGCCCTCGGCGGTTCCGTCTACGCCCTCCTGTGCGTCCTCGCCGTCATCCGCTTCCGCACCGGCGCCGGCAGAGAAACGCATCGCGCATCGCCCGCCTACCCGCCCCTTACGATCCTCAAGCCGGTTCACGGTCTGGAAAAACATCAGCGAAGGAACCTCTCTAGCGCCTGCCGGCAGGATTACCCGGAGTACCAGGTGGTGTTTTCGGTGCAGGACGCATCGGATCCCGCGATACCGCTGCTGGAGGAAATCCGGCAGGAATTCGGCGCCGAGCGCGTCACGGTCGCCATCGAAGACTGCAAAGCGGGCACCAACGGCAAGATCAACAACATGATCGGGGGTCTCAAGCACGCGCGCTACGAAACCCTGGTCATCAGCGACAGCGATGTCCATCTGAAGCCCGGGTATCTTAAAAAGATCGTTGCGCCCCTGGCCGACCCCGGGGTCGGCTGCGCCTGCACCCTCTACAAAGCCGCCGAAGCCGGCACCTGGTATGAAAAAATGGAGTTGCTGAGCCTGAATGCGGATTTTATGGCCAACGTGCTCTTCGCCCATGTCACCGGAGCGTCCAGGTTCTGCCTCGGCGCCTCCGCGGCGCTCCATCGCTCCACGCTGGAGCGGATCGGTGGATTCGAAGCCCTTGCCGACTACCTCGTCGAGGATTACGAGATGGGCCGGCGGATATGGGGGCTGGGGAAGAGAGTGGCCATCATCCCCTATTTCGTCGACACCGTGGTGGACCTGAAAGATCCCTCCCAGTGGTGGAGCCACCAGGTTTACTGGGATCAGAACACCCGGGCCGCACGGCCCTTCGCCTTCTTCGCCACCTTGCTCGTCCGGTCCGTACCCTTCTCCCTTTTCTATGCGGCGGCACAGATGGGGAGCCCGCTCGGGCTGGGGGTTTTGGCCGGCGCCATCCTGCTGAGGCTCCTGTCGGGCGCCGCAGTCCTGGGGTGGGGCCTGGGGGACCGGGAAGGCCTCGGCAGCCTCTGGCTTCTGCCCTTCAGGGACATTGCCTCGCTGATAACCTGGCTGCTTGCATTCACCAAGAGAACGACGATCTGGCGCGGGGCGAGCTTCACCCTCACGCGGGACGGCAGGCTCGTCGCACGGGAGGCGCGGTCCTGAATTGAAAGCCATCATCATAACGGGGGACGATTTCGGGCTTGCGGTGCCGGTGAACGAAGCCATCATCCAGGCCCACCGGGAGGGGGTACTTACCACCGCAAGCCTCATGATGGGGTCCGCGCACACCCACGATGCGGTCGAACGGGCCCGGCAGAACCCATCGCTGAAGGTGGGGTTGCATCTGGTGCTTGTCGAGGGGCGGCCTGTTCTTCCGCCCGGGACGATCCCGGACCTGGTCGACGCTACAGGGGCGTTCTCCGGGGATCTGGTGCGAACGGGCTTCCGGTACTTTTTCCGCCCGGGCGTGACCGAACAGCTCGAAGCCGAGGTGCGGGCACAATTCCGTGCATTTTGCGACACCGGGCTCATCCTGGATCACGCCAATGCCCATAACCACTTTCACCTGCACCCGACCGTGTTGCGGTTGATGGTGCGGGTAGGCAAAGAATTCGGCCTCCAGGCGGTGCGATGGCCCAACGAGCCCCCGATCCGGTCCTGGAGGGCCTCCGGGAAAGGCCTCGCGTCGAGGACGGCCTCCTGGATCGGCCTCCTCCCGTGGCTGGCCCTGATGAGGCGCATCCTCCGCCGTGCGGGGATCCGCTCCAACGATTCTCTTTTCGGCATGGCCGACAGCGGCGCGATGACGCTGGAGCCGGCGCTTCGATTCGTCCAGAACCTGCCGCCCGGGATCACCGAAATGCACTTTCACCCGGCCACGCGGCGCTGCGGCGAAATCGACGCCGCCATGCCCGGATACAGGCACGAGGATGAACTGCGCGCCCTGACCAGCGACCGGCTGCTGGCGGCGATCCGGGATGCCGGGGTACCGAGGATAGGTTTCAGGGACATCGGATGACGGCACACCCATTAAGGAAAGGACTATGAGATGCGTACGGTTCCTGCTGCAAAAATTCAATTCCTGCCCGAGGACAGAGCCTGGATTGCGGATCGGATCCAGGAAGTTCTCGCCAGCGGCCAGCTGACCCTGGGCAAATACGGCGCCGCATTTGAAGAAACCTTCGCCCGTTTCTGCCGGATGCGCCACGCCGTGGCCGTCAACAGCGGCACCAGTTCTCTCGAAATCATTCTCCGCTGTCTCGGGGTTGAAGGCAGGGATGTGCTGGTCCCGACCAACACCTTCTTCGCGACCGCGGCGGCGGTCATCCATGCGGGGGGAAACCCCGTTTTCATCGATCTGGATCCCGCATCCTTCGGGGTCCGGAAGGAGGACGTCGAAAAGGTGCTGACGCCCAAAACGGCCGGCATCGTCGTGGTCCACATCGGGGGCATCGTCTCGTCCCAGATGCCGGACCTGGCGGACTGGTTGCGGGAGAAAGGGCTCTGGCTCGTCGAGGATGCCGCGCACGCCCACGGCTCCTCCTACCAATCAACCGGCGCGGGGTCATTCGGGACGGCAGGGTCCTTCAGTTTCTACCCGACCAAGGTCATGACATCGGGCGAAGGCGGCATGATCGTGACCAACGACGACCGGATCGCCGAGGAAGCGCGGATCTACAGGGACCAGGGGAAGGCGAGTTTCACGGTCAACGCGCACGTGCGCCTCGGGTACAACTGGCGCATGTCCGAACCGCACGCGATTATCGGGCTGAAACACCTCGAGCGCCTGCCGTCGATGATAGCGGACCGGCAGGCCGTCGCCGCCCTGTACGACAGGGGATTGCGCGCATTCCGTAACCTCGTTCCCCTGAAGGTTCCCGAGGGGGGGGTGTGCAATTACTACAAGTACATCGCCGTCCTGAAGGAACGAGTGGACCGCAAGGGCCTGAAGTCCGCGCTGCGGGAACGCTACGGCGTATCTCTCGCCGGGGAAGTGTACGAAGAACCGCTGCACAAACAGCCGGTGTTCGCCCCCTATGCGACGGCCCCGCTCCCCGTTTCCGAAGACCTCTGCGCCCGGCATATCTGCCTTCCCGTATTCCCGGGGATGACCGAAGCCGACGCCGACCAGGTTCTCAACGCGTTGAAGGATGTCATCGGGTAGCCCGGAGGAGAGGATCCATGAACACAAGGAAGACGGATATTGAGAAGCTGGTTGCGCTGGTAGGGCGCCTGAGGGGGGAGAACGGGTGCCCCTGGGACCGGGAACAGACCCCGGAGACTCTGAAGCCGATGCTGATCGAGGAGGCCTTCGAGGTGCTCGATGCGCTCGACGCGGACGATCCGGGGGAGCTCAAGGAAGAACTGGGCGACCTGCTCTTCCAGATTGTTTTCCACGCGCAGATTGCCCGCGAATCGGGCGCATTCGACCTTGCCGACGTCATCGACCGCTGCCACGAAAAAATGGTCGGGCGTCACCCCCACGTATTCGGCGATGCGGACCTGAAAACATCCGGGGAAATCCTGAAAAACTGGGAAGAAATCAAGGCCGCTGAAAAGGGCCTCCCATCCGCCCAGCTGCCGGAATCGGGGCGTTCCCTCCTGGACGGGATCCCCCGCAGGCTTCCCGCCCTGCACTGCGCCTACCAGATGACGGCCAAGGCCTCGCGGGTCGGGTTCGACTGGAACCGGCTCGAGGACATCCTCGCCAAACTGCAGGAGGAGGCATCCGAACTCGTGGAGGCCGTGCGCGGGAGCGATCCCGACAGGATCGCCGACGAAATCGGCGACCTGCTTTTCGTCGCGGTCAACGCGGCACGTTTCCTGGGGGTGGATCCCGAGACAGCCCTCCGGCGCAGCAACGATAAGTTCGACCGCCGTTTCCGCTACGTCGAATCCTCGGTGAAGCGGCAGGGGCGTTCACTCAAAGACGCATCGCTTGCGGAGATGGATGCGCTCTGGGACGAGGCGAAAACCGCCCGGAATCTCTAGGGAACGGGCCGGGCAACCCCTTCCCCGGGGGGGGGGGGCAGGCGCGGCCGCGGGTTTGCCGGGGCCGCGAAAACCCCGGCGCGCCCCTCAGTTCACCAGGTTGAAATGCTCGATGTGCAGCGTCGGATCGGCCTTGATGACCACGTCCATGGTCTTCAGCAGGTGGCGTATTTCTTCCACAACGTCCGATTCGGTTTCGCGCAACGCCCGGGCGACATCCGGATGAACGCGGATCATCAGGTCCGAACGATCGTCCAGATGGCCGGCCATCTTCTCGACTTCGTGATAGATGGCATAGCACGTCGTCGCAACCGATTTCACCATGCCCGATCCCGAACAGTACGGGCATTGCTGGCACAGCGACCGTTCCAGGGACTGCTTCACCCTCTTGCGCGTAATCGCCACCAGGCCGAACTCGTTGAATTCAAGTATCTTGGTTGGAGATTTATCCCTCGATATCGCCTCGGACAGCTCTTCCATGACCCGTTTGCGGTTCTTGCGTTCGTCCATATCGATGAAGTCGACGACGATGATGCCCCCGAGGTCGCGTAACCGGAGCTGCCGCGCGATCTCGTGCACCGCCTCCATGTTCGTCCGGGTGATCGTTTCCTCCAGGCTGTTGCTGCGGCCGACGAATTTTCCGGTATTGACATCGATGCTGACGAGCGCCTCGGTCTGGTTGATGACGATGTACCCGCCCGATTTGAGCCAGATTTTCGGGTGCAGGAGCTTGTCAATCTCGGGCGTGATCCCGTATTCGTCGAAAATGTACGCGTCTTTGGTGTAGAGCTTGACCCGGTGAACCAGGTTCGGGTAGATCTTGTCCACAAACTCCACAATCCTCTGGTACTCATCTTCGTCATCGACCCGGACGGCCGCGAATTCCTGGGAAAAATGATCCCGGAGAATTCTCTGGACCAGATTCATTTCGGCATGGACCAAGGACGGGGCCGATACCTTGTCCGCCCGGGTCCGGATGTCGTCCCAGAGCCGGACCAGAAAATTCAGGTCATCGACGAGATCCTCCTCGCTGTGCTCCCCGGCGGCGGTACGGACGATGATCCCGCCCGGGAACTTGTCCCGGTGCTTCAGAATGATGTCCTTCAGGCGCAGGCGCTCGGCATCCGTGCTGATCTTGCGCGATACGCCAACATGCGTTACCGTCGGCATGTAGACGAGATAGCGGCCGGGGAGCGCGATGTGACTGGTGACGCGTGCGCCTTTCTTGGCGATGGGTTCCTTGGAGATCTGCACGAGTATCTCCTGGCCCTCGTGCAGCATGGCGTCAATGGACTGGTGCTCGTTTTTATTGGAGTTGCGGGCCGGAACATAGTGTTTGCGACGCGTGGCCACGCCACGGCGCCTGGGGAAGGCCGGCCTGGGCTTGTCCTGCTCCGTGGAAAAAGGCATGCTTTCCCCGTCATCCCTCATGGCGGCCGAACCGAGCGAGGGCTGCTCCGGATCCCCTGAAGGGCCGTCGGCTGCCGGATCCGCCTCCGATTCGGGGGCGGGCGGCGGGTCGGACGGGAACGCATCCGGCATAGCCGGATCGGGCGTCGGCGTCCCCGGGATCTCCGAAGGCGCAGTCAGGATGTCGGCCTCGAGACGGGCCTCGAGCGCACGTTCCGTTTCGGCGCTCAGGTCCCACCGTTCCGGGGGAAGGGCCGGAGCCGCTTCCGGCGATTGCGGGCGCCCGCCTCCGGGCCGGAAGTGTTCTGGCCTCTCCCGCCTGTCGCGGGAACGGCCCCTGTCGGGCCTCTTTTCCCTGCGCTGGGAACGCTCCTGCGCTTCCGGCGCGCCGGAACAGACGTCTGTCTTGTCCTCGTCGGCCGGCAGCAGCTGGTCGTATTCTTCCGTATATTCGACCAGGTCCGATACGTAGAGGAACGCGTCCTTGTCCAGGCCGATGTTTACAAACGCCGACTGCATGCCGGGAAGCACTTTCGTGACCTTCCCCTTGTAGATATTGGCGTAAATGTTCCGATTGCGGTTGCGCTCGACGTAGAGCTCGGCCAACTGGTCATCTTCCAGAATCGCCACTTTGGTCTCCAGGACCATGCTGGCGACGATCATCTCTTTTATCATTCGAAAGCTCCGATTTGAAGCGGCGCTATCAGGGTGGGGCATCGGGGGAGAAAAGGGACGCGGCGGAACGACGCTCGTGTCTGACAATTATGGCTTCATGCCGGCGACATTGCTGTTCGACCTCCGCCGGATCCTCTTCCTTCACAGAGGGAACACGGGTGTCCACAGGCCGAAATTCTCAGGGAAATCGGCATCCCTACGCTCTACAAACCATTGTATTGAAATGCCCGCCGGATGTCGTGCATCCGAGCGATGCAACGTCCCGAAATACAATCCGTCTTTCTCAAGGCGAATCCGAATTCCACCGTTGATTCGCGACCGGTAATCCAAGTAATTTTTTTCTATAATAAAGACAATCCCACTCAAACAGGCGTGCACCGAACCGGTCTCAACGGATAATGATAATTTCATTCCGGCCCGATTGCAAGAGTATCCTCCCGGCGCCGCGCGGGCTCCCGGCCGCCTCTAGTTGACGTAGCGTCGCACCCAGACGTTCATGCAGAGGCTCATGGCGGCATAATAGGTGATCAGGGCCGAGCCGCCGGCGCTGACAAACGGGAGCGGGATTCCCACAATCGGCAACAGGGCCTCCACCATCCCGATGTTGTACGCTATGTGGAACAGCAGGAGGGCCAGGACCCCGGCCACGGTCAACGCCCCTATCCGGTCCTTGGCCTCCCGGGCGGCCTGGAACATCCGGTACGCCAGTAGAAGGAACAGGCCCAGAATGGAGACGCTGCCCACAAAGCCCCGTTCTTCGGCCAGCACCGCGAACACGTAATCGGTGTGCCGCGCCGGTAAAAAGCCGAGGTTGCCCTGCGTCCCCTGCTTGAACCCCTTGCCCAGCAGGCGGCCGGAACCGATGGCGATCTCCGACTGGCGCGATTGGTAACCCATTCCGTGGGGGTCGCTCGAGGGATGGAACGCGTTGATGATCCGCCCCCGGTGGTAATCCTCTAGGCTCAGCCATGCCGCGGGCGCTGCGACGAGAAGGACGACGAGCAGCAGGAGCGCGTGTTTTCTCCGGATTCCGGCCAAACAGGAAAGCACGCCGTAAATAGGCAGGAAGGTCACGGCCGTGCCGAGATCCTTCTGCAGAACGACCATGGCCGTGGGAACGAGGACGATTGCCGCCCCGATCAGAAGTTCCCTCCATTCGAGGTGTTCCCCCTCGATCCTGGAATAGTACTTCGCCAGGGCGATGATGACGATGATCTTCATCACTTCCGAGGGTTGGAATGAAAATATTCCGAGGCTGATCCAGCTCTTGTTGCCGTGGATGGAGACTCCGACGACGAGCACGAGCCCCAGCAGGGCCATCCCGGCCGCGTAAATGAAAACGATGAAGTCGGAAAAAACATGGTAGTCGAAATACAGGAGGGCAAAGAATACGACCAGTGCGATGCACAGATAGATCAGCTGCCTGCCGAAATAGGAGTTCAGGCTGGTCCCGTCCGTCGTGCTCCAGATGGCGACAATCCCCGCCGCCGACAGCACCAGGAGGGTCAAAAACCAGATCCAGTCGAAGCCCAAAAGCGTCCTTCGGTCCATGCGGCCTATTCCTTATTGCTGTAGAAAACCTCGAAGATCCCTCTGGCCAGCGGCGCGGCGGCGCCCCCGCCCGAACCCCCGTTTTCGAGAAAAACAACAACGGCAATCTCCGGGTTCTCCTTGCTGCCGAATCCTGCAAACCATGCGTGATTGACCGCTGCCCCGGGAAACCGCTTCTGGGTCTCCTTGCTCACGGTCTGCACCGTCCCCGTCTTCCCGCATATATCCCTGCCGGGCACGGCGGCGTTTCGCCCCGTTCCACCTTGGTTGACCCCGCGCCACATCCCCTCCCGGATCCTGCCGAGAGCGCCTTCGTCGATGGCAACGCGCCGGACGGGCCACTCCGGGTCCGCCCCCCCCCGATCGGCCTCCAGCAGCAGGTGCGGTGTGACGACGTAGCCTCCATTGGCCAGGGCGCAGACGGCGCGCAGCATCTGCAACGGCGTCGTGCTGACCGCCCCCTGTCCGATAGATACCGGGATGGTTTCTCCGGGATACCAGGGTTCCCCGCTGGTTGCCTTCTTCCACTCGGGGCCGGGGACGATGCCGCTGCGTTCCCCGGGCAGATCGATCCCGGTCTTCTCCCCCAGTCCCAAACGCGAAGCATGTTTTGCAATCCTGGAGATACCCAGTCTCCGGCCCAAATCGTAGAAAAAGATGTTGCACGATTTCGCAATGGCGTTTTCCAGATACACGCGGCCGTGCCCGCCGCTGCTGCCGCAGTGGAACCTCCTGCCGTAGTACACCTCCGAGCCGCTGCAGAAGACGGACGTCGTGTCGTCGATCAGCCCCTCCTCCAATCCGGCCGCGGCCATGACCAGTTTGAAAATGGATCCGGGGGGATAGCTGTTCTGTATGCACCGGTTCTGCAGGGGACGATCGGCATCTTCGAGCAGCGACTGCCAGTCGTCGTGGGAAAGGCGGCTGGAGAAGGCGTTCGGATCGAAGGAAGGGGCGCTCGCCATCGCCAGAATCTCCCCGTTGCGCGGGTCCATGGCCACAATCGCTCCGACCCGGCCCTCGAGCGCCTTTTCGGCGGCGGACTGGATCCCGAGATCCAGCGTCAACCGGATATTCCCGCCGGCAACGGGGCTTGTTTCTCCCAGAAAGCCGACCTCGCGTCCGCGGCTGTCGACCAGAACCAGGCGTTCCCCCCTGCGGCCAACCAGGGCTTCGTTGTACATCCGTTCGATCCCGCTCTGGCCCACAAGCGAACCGGAATCCGCGCTGGGAAAGACCTTCTGCTTCAGTTCTTCCTCGGTGACTTCCCCCATGTAGCCGAGAAGATGCGCGGCAAGCGCGCCGTGGTGGTACAGCCGCCTGGGCGCCGGCACCAGCTGGATCTCCGGATGGTCCCTCCGGTGCGCCTCGATGATGGAAATATCCTCCATCCCGGCGTCCTCCTTGACGGGTATGGGACGATACAGGCCTGTTTTCCGGCTGCGGCGCAGCTTCGACTCCAGATCTTCGGGATCCACGGCGAGCTTCCCGGCAAGGAAACGGGTGGTGGCGTCGGCATTCTTGATGGATTCACGGTACAGAAGCACGGTGAACGAGGAACGGTTCCCTGCCAGGGGAACGCCCAGCCGGTCGGCGATCTCCCCCCTGGGAGCGGTCAATTCTATCGCGCGGACCCGGTTGTTCTCCGCTTTTGCAGCGTATTCCGCTCCCTGAATGATCTGCAGCTGCCACAAACGGGCGGCCAGGATCAGCAATATCAGCGCTACCGGATAGCGGAATGCATTCAGTCGCTGCTGCAGGATTTGTGTATTGGTCTCTTGGTGCAATTCAGTTCATCAGTGCGCTTTATCCGCCTGATGGGCCCTGTAGCTTTTCAGGACGGAAAAGAAAAGGGTTGTGATAAAAGCCGTCACGATCGCCTGTACCAGCGAGGCTCCGAGGAAGATCCGGCTCGCCGCCCGCTGCATGATCCAGAACAGGACGAGAATGCTCAAGGAACTGGCCAGAGAGGAAACGGCGATGATGGCAAACTGCACCCAGGATTCCCTGGTATTGAACCGCTTCCAGGACTGCCCGATGAGAAAGGCCGCCAGCGTCCTGCCAAAACCGTTGTACCCGAGAGGCCATCCCATGGCGGCATCGAGCAACAGGCCCGTCACGGAGCCTACAAACAGGGCCTGGGTGCGGCTCCGGTATACGGCCCAGTAGGCGACGAGGATCAGCGACAGATCGAGGAAGTTGAAAAGGAAGAAATTCCTCCCCACGATCATCTGTGCGATGATGGCCAAAAAGGACGATACTGCGACGAAGAGGTACTTCATAGCTCCCCGGGGCATCCTGGAGGTCCGAAGGCAGGGAACCGGCTAGGGTCCCATCAGCAAAACTGAGACCTCCTCAATGTGATACAGGTCCACGGTAGGTTCAACCTTGATGTGATAAAAGACCCCTTCGCTCTTCCGGGAATCGACCACCTTGCCGATCAGGTACCCTTTGGGAAAGACCGCGTCGAGGCCGGAACTCAGTATGACGTCGTCGACGCGGACACGCTCTTCGTTGCTGATGTAGTGCAGATCCATCAGCCGATCCCCCGTGCCCCTGAGGACGCCCGGAGTGCGCGTCTCCTCGATCAGCACCCCAGTGGATGCATCCGGGTTCGTTATCAGCTGAACCTGGGACTGGTTTCCGGAAACCAAAACGATCCGGCCGATGATGCCGTCGCCGGAAACCACGGGGCAATCGATCCGCACACCGTCGGCGTAGCCGCAGTCAATGTAGATCACGTTGGACAAAAAACCCGGAGTGCGCGCGATAACGCGGGCCCCGACGGACCGGAACTCGGCCACCCCCCTCACGGAAAGAAGCCGGCGCAGCCGGTTGTTCTCCTGGCGGATCTCCTCGTAGGACCTGTTCAGCTGCGCGAGGCGGCGCACGCTCTCCCGGAGCTGTTCGTTCTCCCGGCGGGCGCCGACGAGCCAGACATACCGCGCCCACGCACCCCGAAGACCGGAGGAGATCCCGGACGTGACGCCGACAATGGGCGCCTGCACCGCGAGCACCATCGTCCGTATCGGGGTCATGCCGGAAGGATTTTGTATCTGGAAGGAAAGAAGAGCCAGCTGCAACAGCAGCAGCGGAATGACGACCGTTGCCGACCGATCCCTGTTCGGCTTCGAGGAAAGGTTAGACGGCACAGATTCTCCGGAACAGATTCAAATCCGTCAGCATCTTGCTGGTTCCCAGAACCACCGAGGACAGGGGATCCTCGCCTACGAACACGGGCAGCCCTGTTTCCGAGGCGATCCTCTTGTCGAACCGCTTCAGGAGAGCCCCCCCTCCGGTCAGCACGATGCCGCGATCCATGATGTCGGCGGAGAGTTCCGGGGGTGTTCGCTCGAGCGCAACCTTGATGGCGTTGACGATGATCGCAACGCTGTCGGCCAGCGCCTCGCGGATTTCATCGTCGGTAACGGTGATGGTCTTGGGCACCCCCTCAATGAGGTTCCGGCCCTTGATCTCCATGCTGACGGGCCGGTCCAGGGGCCCCGCGGATCCCACCTGGATTTTTATGGCTTCAGCCGTCCGTTCGCCGATCAGCAGATTGTGCTTGCGCTTGATGTACTGGATGATCGCTTCATCCATTTCATTTCCGGCCACCCGCACCGAGCGGCAGTAGACGATCCCGGACAGCGAAATCACCGCGATGTCCGTCGTCCCGCCGCCGATGTCGATGATCATGTTCCCGCACGCTTCGGTGATCGGCATCCCGGCGCCGATGGCCGCGGCCATGGCCTGCTCGATCAAAAAGACTTCGCTCGCCTTCGCGCGCAGCGCGGATTCCTGCACCGCCCGCTTCTCCACCTGGGTGATTTCCGACGGGATCCCGATGACGATCCTGGGGCTGAGAAGGTGGTTGCGGCTGTGCGCCCGCTTGATGAAATACTTCAGCATGACTTCCGTGACGTCGAAGTCCGCGATGACCCCGTCCTTCATGGGCTTGACGGCCACGATGTCCGACGGGGTCCGCCCGAGCATCTCCTTTGCCTGGTGCCCCACGGCGACCACCTTCTTCGTCGCCGTATGCAGCGCCACGATCGAGGGCTCGTTGACCACGATGCCGCGGCCTTTGGCATAAACGAGCGTGTTGGCGGTTCCAAGATCGATGGCCAGATCGTTGGAAAAAAAACTGAACAGGGACCTGAAATTCATATGAATTTAGACTGCGACTTTGATGCTGTTCTTGGAAAGCTCCTTCGCCTTGTACATGGCCACATCCGCTTTTTTGATCAGCCCTTGGGCCGTAATCGTGTGCTTCGGGCAATTGGCGACCCCAAGGCTTACGGTCAGGCGGATTCTCAGATTCTGCGCGATGAACTCGCACTCCTCCACCCTTTTCCGAATCCGCTCGGCGACGACCATCGCTCCGTTCAAGGGAGTTTCCGGGAGAACAATCACAAATTCGTCTCCTCCGTATCTTCCTACAACATCCATTTCCCGAACAATCCCCCGGAGAACCTTCCCCATTTCCGCCAGGGCCTGACTCCCCACCAGGTGCCCGAAAGTATCGTTGATGCGTTTGAACCCATCAATATCAATAAAGAGCAAGGATACTGTTTTCTTGTAGCGCAGGCAACGTTTTACATCCGCTTCAAGATATTGCATCAGATAGCGATAATTGTACAGCTTCGTCAGATCGTCCGTTATGGTCTGCCTTTCGGCCTCTTCGAACCGGTCGAGCGTCTCGATGGCGATCGCCAGCGGGTGCGCCAGCATCTCCAACAGCGGCTGGTCCTGCTCGGTAAAGACGCCGGAGACCTTGTTGATCAGTTCGATGACGCCGAAACGCTCCCCGTGAAACTGCAGGGGATGGCAAAGGATCGAGCGAATGACCGTACCATCTTTACTGAAAGGCCCCCTCAGTTCAAACGAATAATGATTGTTCCGGTAGGGTTTCCCGCTTCGCAGCACGTTGTCCACTATGGAGCTGTTTGCGCGGGCCTCGAAAAGATCCAGGTCCCTGATGTTCCCCGTGCTGTAGAATCGCTCCAGGGACGCGCCCCCGTCGCGGCACCGGTAGAGGACGCACTCTTCCGCTTGGATGCTCGACAGCAGCCTGTGTATCAGCAGGCGCATGCCCAGCTTCCGGTCCTCCGCTTCCGAAGAGGACTCCACGGTCGTTACGAACGCTTCGAAAAATTCCCGGACCAGGTCCGAATGCTGCCGGGCCAGGGAAATTTCCCCCCGCTGGCTTTTGACAACCGCCTTGCTTTCCAGAAAATGCCGGGCCAGGCAGAGGGGCATCGGCAGCTGCAGGACCTCGAGACCGGCCGCGGTCCTCGAAATCGCCTCGGCCTGATTCTCCGGAAGATCCCGGTACCCGACCGGATCGGCGCCGGGAAACGTGGTGGACAGACACCGCCGCATCTCCGCATCCTCGCCATGCGCAGGGAAAAGAACGGCCAGGTAGCCCTCTAGAGCCGGTCTGGGGCCGGACCCGAGATCCCCTTCCCGAAAATAGTCGAAGGTACACGGGATTTCCCGGATGTCCCCATCGGAAAGAATTTGCGGAGGATGATTCCTGTAAACAACTGCGACCTTCGGCTGTTCCAACATTCAGATCCTTCTCGAGTGTACCTTTTCAGAACGCCCAGATGCATGCGGCCTCCCTATCCTCATCGGATAAGGATTGGCGTATTATTAAGGAATCCTGCGCGAAATCCTTCCAGCGGGCTGCGGGCGGATGGGCCCGGGCGCATCCGCGTCGAAAGCGGCCCCGGATCGGACGGAGGCGGAAACAGGATTGTGCCCGGAACCTTCGTGTTCCCGGGCGCCTCTGTGGTATAGTTGGTGTTTTTATTCATTCTGGACGGAGGAAGTTCTTCCCATGCTCGATATCATGCGTCAGCAAAAACGGATGAAGGCGATTGTTCTCTGGGTCGTCATTATCGCGGTCGGATTATCCATGGTCGTTTGGGGGGTTGCCCTCAATTTGGGCGGAGGCTCCGACCGCTCGGGGCGCGGATCCTACGCCGCAATCGTCGGCGACCGCACCATTTCCACCCAGGAGTTCCTCGACACCTACGAACAGAGCACCCGCTACCTCAGGGAAAACAGCCGGGAAGAGCTGGATCCGGAACTGCTGAAATCGCTCGGGTTGTCGCAACAGGTCCTCCAGCGCCTGATCCGCGGCCGGATCGTCGAGATCCTGGCCGAAAGGCTCGGCATCTCGGTCTCCCCGGGTGAAGTCCGCCAGGCCATCCTGAACCTCCCGGGGATGCAGGTGGACGGGAAATTCATCGGCATGGAGCAGTACAAGCTGCGCCTGTCGAGCAACCGGATACCGGTTGAAGCGTTCGAGGAGGACATCCGCTACAGCCTGCTCAGCGAAAAGCTGACGCGCGTGCTGACCGATTCCCTGGAAGTCAGCGACAGGGAGCTGCGCGAGGAGTACTCCCGGCTGCATCAAACGGCCACGGTGTCCTATGTCCTGCTAAGGGAGGAGGGATTCAAGAAACGGGTGCAGCCCGCCGACGGGGATCTGGAGGCGTACTTCGAAGAGCACAAGGATGCCTACCGCGTCAAGGAGAAGCGGCGCGCCGAATATCTGCTGGTGCCGACCTCCAAACTCCTGCCCGGCATCGAGGTCAGCGAGCAGGAAATCAGGGACGAGTGGGAGAAAAACCCGGCACCGGAAACGGTCGAGGCGGCGCACATACTGTTTTTGGTCCAGAGCCCGGACGAGGAGGAGGCCGTGCGCGCCAGAGCTGCATCGGTGCTCGAACAGATCAAAGCCGGAGGCGATTTCGCCGCCCTGGCGCAGAAGCACTCCCAGGATACCGGCAGCGCCGACCAGGGAGGATACCTGGGTGCGTTTCCGCGGGGACGGATGGTCGAGGAGTTTGAAGACGCCGTCTTTTCGCTGGAGCCGGGCGCCGTTTCCGATCTGGTCCGCACCCCCGATTACGGGTACCACATCATCAAGGTCTTCCGCCACGACACACCGTCTCTAGAGTCGAACCGGAACGAGCTCATGAACAGCGTCCGGCTCAGCAAGGCCAAGGAAGCCGCCAGGCAGAAAGCGCAGGAAGCCGCGAACATCGCGCTGACCAAAGGCGATCTGGGCTCGATAGGCGCGGAGTTGAACCTGGAAACGGAAGTCAGGGAAACCGCCCTGTTCGGCCTGGAGGACAACCCCTACTCGCTCGGCCTGTCCCAGGCCCTCCGGGACGCCATCTTCCAGATCGAGGAGATCGGTTCGACCGGAAAGGTTGTCGAACACACCATGGGATACGCCTTCGCCAAGCTCCTGGAAATCCAGCAGGCAAGGCCCGGGCAGTTCGAGGAATCCCGTGAGCAGGTGACGAAGGATTTCATCGAAAAGAAGGCCGGGGATCTGATGGAGGCCGAGGCAAGGAAGCTTTCCGCGGAGTCCAGGAGGCTGGGAAGTCTCCTAAAAGCTGCCGGATCCATGGGCTACAAAGTGCAGACGAGCCCGGACTTCAAGATAGACGAGTCGCCGGGGCCGGAAATCACGCGCAGGGATGCCTTCAACGCGGCCGCCTTCGGGCTCGATCCCGGCAATGTGAGCGAGCCGGTGCTGATGGCGGACTCCGCGGCCGTCCTCGAAGTGCTGGCCCGCACCCCGTTCGATGAAACCGCTTTCGAGGCCGAGAAAGAGGCGCTCCGCGAACGGATGTTCCGGAACCTGCAGGAAACCTATCTGGAGGCGTATTTCCGCTCCTACAGCGAAAAACTGGAGGAAGAAGGGAAAATCCGGATGAACCCGGAAGTGCTGGACCTGGTGGAAAGGTTGCACTCCTGACCCGTCCCCGACCGTATCGGCGGGAACTTCCGCGCCCGGGCACCGAGGCTCTGCGGGGATCCCCGCGGGAAGGATCCCCCACCCCCCCGCAAAGGCGCCCATCCCGGGAGGCGGGGACGCAATCCGGGCATCCGGGGAGAACGCCACGGCGGCAAGGGCCCCGGCCTGAATCCGCCTATCCCAGACAGTTCGACACCGTCGGCGATACTGCGTTCACCCGCCGTCTGCACGGGGTCTCCCTGCTTAGAAAATTTGCATCCGGGTCGCGGCGGGCCTCCGGGGGCCGTGTCCGTAAAAACGGCCGGGGGACCGCCCCTCACTTGCGGGGAAATCGGGTATCCGTTATACTGACCGGGTTCCGGGGCGCACGTATACAGATTAAAGGACATGCGATAGGCGTACCACAACCCAGTCGTTCCAAATTCTAAGAGGGGAACCTATGCCAGACAAAACACTCGACCTTTTCTTTCACCCGAAATCCATCGCCATCTTCGGCGCCTCCGAAAGCATCTATTCCTACGGGACCCGCTTCCTCCAGGCCCAGCTCGATTTCGGGTACAAGGGGAAAATCTATGCCATCAACCACAAGGGCGACACGACCCTGGGGCTGAAGATCTACCGGAGCATCGATGAGATCAAGGGCCCGATCGACCTGGCATTCATCACCATCCCCGCGCGCTTTATCGTCGATACCCTCAAACAATGCATCGCCAAGGATGTCCGGGCCGCGGTCGCCTTTACGGCAGGGTTCAGCGAAACCGGGGCAGAGGGGCGCGTCCTGGAACGCGAGGTCCTGAAGACCATCGAAGGCAAGCTGCGGCTGATCGGGCCGAACTGCTTCGGCCCCTACTGCCCGAGCGGGGGGATAACGGTCGTCACCGGCGGCGGATTCGCGAAGGATCCGGGACCGGTCGCGCTGATCGCCCAAAGCGGCCAGCTTTCCGAATGCATCATCGCGCGGGCGCAGGGGGAAGGCATCCGGTACTCGAAATTCGCCAGCTACGGCAACGCGATCGACGTGAACGAAGCGGACCTGATCGATTTCCTGATGGCCGACAAGGACACCAGGCTGATCACGCAGTATCTCGAAGGGGTCCGGGACGGCCGCCGCTTTTTCGACATCGCCCGCAGAAATTCAGGCAAGAAACCCCACATCATCTGGAAGGTCGGCCTGACGCAGATGGGAGCGACCGCGTCTTCGTCCCACACCGGGTCCCTGGCCGGGACCGGCGCCGCCTGGGATGCATTTTTCCGCCAGACCGGGGCCATCCAGGTCTCGAGCCTCGATGAACTGACCGACACCACCGTCGCCTTCAACCACCTGCCGAAGGGGTGCGGGCTCAAAGTCGGATACATCAGCGGAGGCGGAGCCGGAACGGTGCTGGGCGCCGACGCCTGCGACAACGCCGGCATGCTGATGCCCGCTTTCACGAAACAGACGGAAAAGAAACTGGCCGAACTGCTCCCCGGAGTCGGCCTGTCCTTCAAAAACCCGGTCGACGTCGGCAACCCGCACCCGCCGAAGGAACTCCTCCAGGCCCTGCTCGAGGCCATGTCGGCCGACAAGAACGTCGACCTCATCGTCATCAGGAGGATCCTGTTCTCCGTCAAGATGAGCCAGATATTCAGCGGGTCCTCCGCCCCCTCGGAGAAGGACCAGAAGGCGCTGCTCGAAGTTCCGGTCCGTGTCATGAAGAAGTACAAGAAGCCCATCATCATCATCCTCCCCGACGACATGACAGGCGCCGAATCGATCTATCTCGAGGAGGAACGGAGGAAGATCCGCGACTTCTTCTTCGCCAACGGCATTCCCGTGTTCATGTCCGAACAGCGAACCTTCACGGCCCTTTCCCATCTGTCCAGGTACAGGGCGAGAAACAGCGCTGGAAATGCGGCCGACAAGAAAATCCCGGCACCGGTTCCCGGATCCAAAACCAGGAAACTCTTCCTCGGCATCGCGCGCAGGAGCCCGACGCCGGTCCTGGATGAAATCCAGTGCAAAAAGGTCCTGAAGAGCGCCGGCATCAAGGTGACCCTGCCGGTGCTGGCGGCATCCAAAAAGGAAGCGGTCGCCGCAGCGGAGGCGATGGGCTATCCCGTCGCCATGAAGATCGTCTCCCCGCAGATCACGCACAAGAGCGACATCGGGGGCGTGAAGCTCAAGCTCCAGAACAAGGCCATGGTCGAAACCGCCTACGACGACATCATGGCGGCGGTCAGGAAGAAGGCGGCCAGGGCCGTGGTCGACGGCGTGTCGATTCAGAAAATGGCGCGGCCCGGGCTGGAACTCGTGATCGGGATGACCCGGGACCCGCAGTTCGGCCCGATGTTGATGTTCGGACTCGGCGGCACATCGGTGGAAATCCTCAGGGATGTGGCGTTCAGGATCACGCCGCTCACCAGGCAGGACGCCAGGGAAATGATCCGGCAGATCAAGGGCTACCGGCTTCTCCAGGGATACCGAGGCCAGCCTTCCGTGGACATCGGATGCCTCGAGGACATGCTGATGAAGCTGTCCGCCTTCGTCCAGGAGAATCCCGAAATAAAGGAGATGGACATCAACCCGCTGTTCGCCTACAGCAAAGGGGCCGTGGCGGTCGACGCCAGGATCATCCTGGACGATGCCGGAAAATAGACGGCGCTCCGGCAGAAGACCGTGAGCCGCACTGGATCGAGGGCACAAAAAAGACTTCCTGTGCCCTTTTCGGTTCCACCCCGCCGATGCCGCACGCGGCCGGGAAGCATCCGGTTGCGTGCGGGCCCCTACCGCAGACTGTCGGACAACTTCGCCGCCAGCTCGACGCATTTCTGGCCGAAATCCCGGATCCTCTCCTCGGTCAGCCGGAACTCCGGACCCACAATGGACAGCGTCGCGACCGCCTTGCCGCCTGGGGTGAAAACGGGCGCGGCGACGCCGCTGACGCCTTCGTAAAACTCCCCGCGGTCTATGGCGTACCCGCGGCCGCACGTCGCCGCCAGATCGGCATGGTAGTCGTCGACGTCGACAATGGACTTCTTGGTCGATCGGGGCAGCCCTTCGCTCTGCAGGATGGCCCGGACCTTCTCCTCCGGAAGCCAGGCCAGAAGGGCTTTCCCGTTCGACGTCGCCGTGGCCGGGAACCGCATCCCTATATAGGGGGACACGCGTATCTGGCGGACGGGCTCCCGCTTGTCGATCATGACCATCTTGGTGCCGTTGAGAATGGCCAGGACCGCAGTCTCGTCGCTGTAGTCGACCAGCTCCTTCAGGAAGGGCTTCGCCGTGACGCGGATATCGAGTTTATCGAGCGCAACCCGCCCGTATTCCGCCAGGGAAATTCCCAGGTAATAGCGCTTGGTGGATGCGTCGCGCTCCAGGACGCCATGATGGCGCAGAGTGATCAGCAGCTTGTGGATGCTGCTTTTATGCCACCCCGTGACCTTGGCGATCTCCATGAGCGTCATCTCCCGCCCCTCGCTCTTGAGCAGATCCAGAATGCGAAAGGCACGGTCGACGGCCGGCACGAGATAGGCCGGCTTCGCTCCTGCTGATTTCTCCCTGTTGTCCTTGGCCTCCGGCACGCCCCGACTGTCCGCCTGCATTGTTATCGTCCCCCTACCATGGGCATTCACGGCTTTCTCGGGCGGGTCCAACCGTGCACCATTGGTTGCCCCGCGCCATGCGTGATCCCGCATAATAGCTGCAGTTTCCTATAAGAAACAATTGTACCATAACGACGGCATTGTATTCCGATGTTTTTGCATCCTTTGCGCACGGGCCGCCCGGTTCGGGTCCCGAGGCTCCCGGCCCCCGACAGCGGCAGGGTAATCCCGTAGCGCATGGAAT